>DASRGZ010000107.1:0-30670 GCA_035650735.1 Chthonomonadaceae bacterium | reverse complement strand
GCTCCAACGTCTCCGGCGCGGCTCTGCGCAGGGCTGCGGAGGTCGGCGCGGCCGGCATCGTGGTCGGCGGCGTGATCGACCGAGAGCTGATGGACTACCTGAGCGAGGCGCTCCACCAGCCCGGCTTTGATATTGGCGTGGCCATCACCGGCCAGGAGCCCATTCCCTTTACCCTCATCCTCACGGAAGGCTTCGGCACCATCGCCATGGCCGAACGCACCTTCGCCCTCTTCCGCTCCCTGGAGGGCAAGATGGCCTCCATCAACGGCGCCACCCAGATCCGCGCCGGCGTCATTCGCCCGGAGGTCATCGTCCCCCTGTCCGATACGCCGGAAGCCGCCTCCGCCGCGCAGGAGAGCGCGGACGCCGGCCAGCTCACGCTCGGCACGCCCATTCGGATCATTCGGGAGCCCTATTTCGGCCAGCTCGGCACGGTGACGGGGCTGCCGCCGGAACTGGTGCAGGTCGAGTCCGGGACGCTGGTGCGCGTGCTGGAGGCCCGCCTGGCCGATGGCCGCAGCGTCGTCGTTCCCCGCGCCAACGTCGAGATCATCGAAACGGCTTAGAGCCCCTGATCCAACCTCCCTTGCTCCTCATGGCAGCCCCCTGATGAACCTTGACCTTTTCATCGGGTAATCCCTGGTTCGTAGGGCCATACACCTAAGGACCTAGCCGCCCTGCGATTACCGGATTTAGTTGTCAAGGTTCATCAGGGGGCTTGCCGTCCGCAGCCCGGTCCTTTAGGGTCGGGTACTGCCGGGGGTTCCTGCCGCGCCTGACTTCCGAGCGGCATTCTATGAGGCGTGTCCGGTCGCCATCGCCCAGATCAGGAAGGCGACCGAGGCGCCCATGAACGCCACCGTCAGCCAGCCAAAGAGGTTCGAGGCCCACCCGTTGCCCCGGCTCTCAACGATCCTGGGGTTGTTGCAGATCAGCATCAGCACCACCAGCAACGGAACTGCTACGGCCCCATTGAGGACGGAGGAATAGAAGAGCGCTTTCACGGGGCTGAAGGCGCGCAGGAAGTTCAACAAGTAGCCGACTATAATCATGGCGGCAATCGTCAGATAGAAGCCGGGCGCCCGCGCGTACCGACGATACAGGCCGTAGCGCCAGCCTGCCGTCTCGGACACGGCGTAGGCCGCCGAACCCGCCAGCGTCGGGATCGCCAACAGCCCGGTTCCCAGGATACCCAGCGTGAAGAGCCAGTAGGCCGCCGGTCCGAGCGGCAGGAGGGCGCGGGCCGCGTCCTGGGCGGTGTTGATGTCGGTGATGCCTCTGGCGTGCAGGTTCGCCGCGCAGAGGATGATGAAGAACGTTACCGCCTGGGACACCACCATTCCGGTGATGGTGTCCGCACGCAGGTTGCGCATCTCGTCTTCGGTCGCCCGTTTCAGCCGCTTACCAGGCTCGGCAGCCTTCCCCTCGGCGATCTCCTCCTCCACCTGCTCTCCGGCCTGCCAGAAGAACAGGTAGGGCGAGATCGTCGTTCCCAGATACCCCACGATGGTCAGGATGAAATCGGGCTTCCACCTCCACGTAGGGACAAAGAAGTGATGGGCTATCCGGCCCCAGTCGTTATGGTTGGAGGGCAGCAGGGCCGTGACCACATACGCCCCCAGCGCCAAGCACAGCCACTTGAGCAGCCGGACGTAGACGCGGTAAGGAACCAGGATCTGGGCTGTCACGATGCCCGCCGTCAGCAGCGACAGCCAGAGCCAGAACGGGCCATGAAAAAGCATCTTTGCCGAGGCCGCCATCACGTTGAGATCGGCATAGATGTTAAAGACGTTGGCGGCAATCAGCAGGAACACCGCGCCGTAAAGCAGCCACTTAGGGTAGTGCTCCTTGATGACCGCCGCCAGCCCTTTGCCCGTCACCACGCCAACCCGCCCGCACATCTCCTGCACCGCGATCATCAGGGGGATGCACGCGGGCGTTAGCCATAGGAGGGCATAACCAAACTGCGCGCCGGCAACCGAGTAGGTGCCGATGCCAGACGGGTCATCGTCGGCGGCTCCGGTGATAAGGCCGGGGCCGAGATGTTTCCAGAATGGTTTGCGCTCCGTAGCCCGGCTTTTCACGCCGTCCGCACGGGCTTTTTCCAGGTCTTGCTGGTCTTGGATAACTTCCTCCGGCGTGGGGGCTTCCCGGTCATCATGGGGCGCATGTTCCGTTACTGAGGTTTTATCCGAGGGTGTCTTTATGTCAATAGGTTTGCTCACGTATTCCTCGCATTTGAGAAGTAGAGGCTTTGCTCTCAGCAGAGAGACGGTCAGGGAAAAACATAGGTTCCCGGCTTGTCTGCCAGGTTGTTTTTTTCTTTACGGGTGCGGTATAATGGCACGGTTTCGCTCCCGTTGCCCGCGCCGACCCGATGCGCGGGTTTCTCGTGGAGCGCCAGGACTGAGGAAATGCCTACCGATTGTAGTGCCAGTATGCACGGTCGTCGCGGCAGCGCAGAAGACGCAGGCTTGCGGCGGCAGGATGGCCCCTAACCGCTCCTTCGCTTGAGCGTGGCAGGGCTATCCTGCGCGCTCGTATCCTCGCATTACTCCCATCTCCACGACGACCTCCTGACCCGATGAGGCCAACCGTACCGGCGTGATCCGTTTAGATACGCCTGGCTCGATGCGCGTCCACATCGCAACCGGGGAGGTGCCGCCATGCTCAGCCAATCTCTGCGACGACGCTTTGCATCCAGCCGCCTCTACGCCTTCCTGAGCATTCTAGGACCAGGCCTCATCGCCGCCAACGCCGACAATGACGCCTCCGGCATCTACGGCTACGCGCTGGCGGGCGCGCAGTACCGCTACGCCATGCTCTGGGTGCTTGTGCTCTCGACTATCGCCCTGGGCGTGGCGCAGGAAATCTGCGCCCGCATGGGGGCCGTGACCGGCAAAGGATTGGCGGAACTGATCCGGGAGGAGTATGGCGTTCGGATCACCCTGTTCGCCATGCTCGCGCTCCTGGTCGCTAACTTCGCCACCACCGTTTCCGAGTTTGCGGGCATCCTTGCCGCCGTGCAGCTCTTTGCGGGGCCGACCGCCCGCTTCTGGGTGCTGCCGCTGGTCGCCGGGGTGGTGTGGCTGCTGGTGGCGCGGGGGTCGTACCGGCGACTGGAACGCATCCTGCTGGGCGCCTCGCTCATCTACCTGCTCTACATCGTGACCGCGTTCCTGGCCCGCCCCGACTGGGGACAGGTGCTCAAGGAGACCTTCGTTCCCAATCTCAAGGCCGTCTCGCCCCTGAAAGATTACGTGTTTATGGTCATCAACGTGGTGGGCACGACCATCACGCCCTGGGGCCAGTTCTACATCCAGTCGTCCGTGCGGGACAAGGGCATCAAGGCCAGCGAATATTCCCATACCCGCCTGGACGTGCTGTTCGGCGCGTTCTTCACCAACTTCGTCGCCTACTTCATCATCGTCTGCTGCGGAGCCACGTTATACGCGGCGGGCATCCATCAAGTGAACGATGCCGGGCAGGTCGCCAAGGCGCTGGCTCCCCTGGCGGGCTCTCTGGCTACGGTTCTCTTTGCGGTCGGGCTGTTCAATGCCTCCTGCTTCGGGGCCATTGCAGTGCCGCTCTCGACAGCCTATGCGGTGACCGAAGCCCTGGGCTGGGAGTCGGGGTTGGGGCGGCGGACGCGGGAAGCCCCGCTGTTCATCGGCACGTTCACGTTTCTGATCATTATGGCGGCGCTGCTGGTGATGTTCTTCCCCGCGCATCTGGCGGCGCTCATCATCCTGCCCAACATCGTGGGGGCCGTCCTGCTGCCGATCATCCTGGTGCTGATGCTCTTGCTGGTCAATAGCAGGCGGCTCATGGACGGCTTTACCAACAGCCGCACCTATAACGCTATCGCCTGGACAACGACGGTGGTGCTGATCGTCCTGTCGCTGATCCTGCTGGTGACCAACCTCATTCCTGCGGGCCATTGAAAGGCGAACATTCTCCCCTTACTGCCCGTTTCTCTGCTTGCCAGAATACCAGATTCCTACCTCTGTCGCCTGTGTCGCTACCGGGAGCAGGAGTTGATAGGTAAACGGTTAAGCATACAGCATGAACACGAAGCGAAAACGGCGAGGCGGGCTGCTCTTGATCGCGGGCCTCCTTATCCTGATTGCTGTTCCGCTTGGCCTTACATGGCGAGAAGTGCGGCAGGAGCGGCTGAACCAGGCTCTCATTGCTGCTATCAAGCGGAATGACACAAACTCTGTGACATCCCTGTTGGAGCAGGGAGCGGATGCCAATACCAGGGACGATCCAGGCAGGAAGATATCGATATGGCAACGGCTGATGAACCAACTGCAAGGCAGGTCTTCCGTCACCGCCGATGCGCCTACCGCTCTGTTTCAAGCCACCTTTTGGCACGCGGAGAACCCCACGTTGGCTCAGATACTGCTGCGCCATCACGCGGCGGTGAACGCGCAAGACCCTTACGGCAATACGGCCCTGATAAACTGTATCCGCGTCGGAAAGGGTAAATTTGCCGATCAGGTTTACAATCCTACGCTACAGGCGCTGCTACAGGCGCACGCTGATGTCTCTCTGCCTAACCGCAATGGGGAGACGCCTCTATATTTCGCACGTTTGTTTGAGCGTCCCGAAGCCATACGTCTGCTCAAACAGGCCGGGGCGAAATAGCCTGCACCTGACTCAAGCACAGAAAAAGCGCTTGGAGTGGAGTCTCCAAGCGCCAATGAGTATCTGCAAACATCAATAGGGCGACTGATCGGACTTGAACCGACGACCTCCAGGGCCACAACCTGGCACTCTAACCAACTGAGCTACAGTCGCCATACCTTACAATACCGTACTCTAACCCCTCAAAGAGCCGTTTTCCCTGACTATAACCCTCTCCGAAGCACGTTAGAGTATGGTATTGTTACCGAAGAAATGCCCTGCTAGGGGCATCACAGTATTATAACTCAAGTTGCTACCTTGCCTCTTCGAGAAGGCAAACGGTGATGCAAAAGCCGGTTTCCAGAGCGATTCTCTCTCAAACGTGTTCCTAGGTAGCAACTTGGGTTATTATACTATACCCTGAGCTTCCCGTCAAGATTGTTTTGGCCGTTTCTCTGGTGTGGCCAGGTAGACGCCTTCGGCATCAAGATCGTCAGATTCGCTGGCTGCCTACTTTGCCTGCCTTCTTCAACAGGGCCACGATTTGCCGATAAGCCGGTTCCTCTAGGTTATTACGGCGTAAGGCGATGGCCTCAGAGAGAATGGAGGTTCCCTCAGAGGTCGGCATATGTACATCGGCATGGCGCTCCAGCAACAACCGCACGGATTTGCCACTTCCTCCCCGAACGGCGTATTCTAGGGCGGTGGCTCCATCTACGTCTTTGGTGTTGACGTCTGCTCCTCGAGCCAACATGGCCTTTGAGCGTGTTACGCACTTTTCTCAACCTTTCGAGATTGGGACTTCGGCAAACTGCTATCCAGTAATAGAACTTCATCAACCCCGTGTTCCGCCGATCAATGTCTGCTCAACTCCCATCACTCGACAAGACCGAGCAAACACCCGATCATTACTAAGGCTGTTCCAGAACGAACAAGGAACGTGGCGATGGGTAAACTCCCTGCCTTCATTTCTTTCATCACACCACGCCCCCCATACTTGATGAGGTAGGTGGCAAAGCCACAGATCATCAACAAACCGCCGAGGCCCCAACAGGCAATCAGCCCCAAGAATGGTAGCACCTGACGCATGGGAAAATCCATTGTAATCTACCTTCTTCCCAATGAGCCACCTCTCTTTAGGGGATGCTCGGCGCTGTGCTGGGTGATTGGAGTGACGGTTTCGGCGTTTTCCACCTTCCGCTTGGCAGACCAGCCCACTCTGAGCAGCGCGTAGATGATGCCGCACTGTAGAAGCAACGCTATACAGTAAGTACGGCTGAACGCTGTTCCCTTGTACAGCAGAAACACGAATGTAAAGACGGTCATAATGGCGCTGAGGATTCCCACTGCCAGGCAGACCATACTGAGGCCGCCTGGAAAAACCAGTTTGCCCATGTGTCCCACATATTCCGTTTTGGAGACCAGTCGTTTCTTCTGCATCTTCCCTGCCTCTCCGGTCAAGGCGCTCTCCTACCCGCCTTCCTATGCTATCTCGGACTTCGACATAGGCCAGGCTTTTCCTGCCTCTGCCTGCTCCTTGCTCAAACCGTCACTTGCTGAAGGAGGCGCGACTCCTCCTCTCTTGCTATCCTCCGATTGTTACGCGCGTCCCTGCGCAGCAGAAAGAAAAGCAGCAGAGGCAACGGTTTCTCTGTTATCGTCCAGAACAATAAGGCGCAGAACTCTAATCTTGCTTTTCTATCCTTTTCTCTGCTAGAATAGATTCTATCTCGACGGCGGGAAGCAGGAAGCGTTTGCGCCATCATTGGTATGTATTCCATGGGCTGCTTCCTATCGCCGCTCTACTCTCCCTGCTGCCAGGGCGCTTCCCGCCGGAGCAGCAGACACGTCCCAAAAGGAGCAACCCCATGCAACGTGAGCAGAGTGCTTTTACTCTCATCGAACTGCTCGTAGTCATCGCCATTATCGCAATTCTGGCGGCCATCCTCTTCCCTGTCTTCGCCCAGGCGCGGGAGTCGGCGCGTCAGATCTCCTGTCTCAGCAACGTCAAGCAATTGACGACCGCCGAGAAGATGTACATTCAGGATTACGACGAAAAGTACAACGAGTTGACCAACGGCGCGGCAGTCGGCATTGCCCAGTGGCCGGGCGATAGCGCTGACGGCGACGGCCCGCCGCCCTCCGAGCAGTTGATCTGGCTGGGCTATTTGCAGCCCTACATCAAGAACATCCAGATCGCCTTCTGCCCCTCCTCCGCGCATTCGCTGGTGAATTCGTATCACAACCTCAACTTCACGGGGTTATACTGGCGGCGCGTGGATCGCAAGCAGCTACCCATCGGCATGATCGGCGAGATGGCCCCCTGGGACGACTGGCAGTGCGTGGTAGACCTGAACAACGGCGTGGACTACTTCAGCTCCTACTGCGTGACCGGGTTCCACTCCGAGTCCTCTTTTACCTACCCGGCGCAGTTTGCCGTGTTCGCCGACAGCGTCCCCAAAGATCCGGGAACCGGCGGCGGAGGCTATTGGGCCGACCCGTATAATGGCATTAACGTAAACTTCGGGCTTTCGAGCCGGCACCGCGAGGGCACCAACGTCGGCTTCCTTGACGGGCACGCCAAGTGGTATAAGACCAGCACCCTGGTCGCGCCGGATCAGATTTTTGGCAGCGGGCAGTGCATCAACTACGATCGGGCGCGTGTCTACTATGATCCCAGCGCGCCGCTGCCGGACACGCAGCCGACGTGCGAAGGACAGGGATTACGCTGATGCGCAAGGAAATCCATCCTGCCATCCTTATCGGCGCTCTTGTTGTGGTGGTAGGCATTGTCGTCTATCTCTTTATGCGCGGTCTGGCCCCGCATGAGACCGTGATCGAGAACCCGAACGCTAAAATCGGCTTTTCAGCGCGGCTGGAAAAGCTGCGCCAGCAGCAAGGCAAGGCTGGAACTCCCGGCCCTGCCGTTCCCAACAGCGGACCCAGCGGCCCCTAGCCCTTGCAATCCGACCCTTCGCAGCCCGGCAAGGCCACTATTGCGGCTTTGCCGGGCTTTTGCTTCCCTATCCTGCGTCCTTTCCCCTAGTTGACTCCAGGCTGGCCTCTGTGTTATAGTTTACCCAGGTAATACAGGATAACTTCCCAAGTAGGATCGGCGTTTGGAGCGGCATATGGCGGGTACAAAACTGACGCGCTCGCAGGTGGCGCAGTTGCTGGGCGTCACGCCCAAGACACTCTATACCTGGGAAAAGGAGGGGCGCACCGAGCCGCCAGAGCGCGATTGGCGCGGCTGGCGCTGGTACACGGCCAGTCAGGTAGAGGCGCTGCGCCGCATCGTTGGCGCAGGCGTGGATAGCGCCGCCGTTGGCGTCCCCGTCTCGCCGCCCGAAAGCGCCTCCTTGCCCTCGTCGCGGGGAGAACCGCCCGCTGCAACGGCGGAGACGCGCGCCGCTCTGCCTGCGCTCGACATCAGCGCGCGCAACCGACTGGTCGGCACGGTGAAATCCATTTCCAGCGACGGCGTCCTGGCCGAAGTCGTTCTCGACCTGGGAGGCGGCAACGAGATCGTGAGCGTCATCACCCGTACTTCTGTCGAGCGGCTGGGCTTGCAGGTTGGAACGCGGGCCATCGCGCTCATCAAGGCGACCGAGGTGCTGCTGGCGCGCGAAGCCGTGTAAGCGGAAGGAGGGACGATTGGGCAGAGACAGATGCGCGAGAGCGCTGGCAGCTTGCCTTCTGGTATTGGCGACAGGCGCGCTGATCGGCTGCGGCAAAGACCGCCAGGCCGCGCCGGAACTGCGCGTGGCCGCCGCCGCCGACCTGACCCGAGCCTTCACCGAGATCGCCGCCGCCTACCAGCAGGAAACCGGGCAGCAGGTGAAGCTGGTGTTCGGCTCGACCGGCCTGCTGACCCGCCAGATCGAAAGCGGAGCGCCCTTCGATGTCTTCGCCGCCGCCAACGAGGCCTATATTGCCGAGCTGGAGCAGCAGGGGCGCCTGATTCCCGGCACCCAACAGCTTTACGCGCAGGGCCGCATCGTCCTCTGGACACGCAAAGACGGCCCGCCGTGTCCCGCCACCGTCGCCGCGCTGGCCGCGCCCATCTACGCCCGGATCGCCATCGCCAACCCGCAGCACGCCCCCTACGGCGAAGCGGCGCGCGAGGCGCTGCAATCGGCCCATCTCTGGGAGGCGCTGCGCCCGCGCTTCGTTTATGGCGAGAACGTCCAGCAGGCACTCCAGTACGCCGCCAGCGGCAATGCCGACGCCGCCATCGTCGCCCTGTCGCTGGCCATCGGCAGCGGCGGGCATTATGTGCTGATTCCTCCGCAGGCGCACCGTCCGCTGCGGCAGGTCATGGCGGCGCTGGCCTCCTCGGCGCATCCTGAGGCCGCGCACCGCTTCGTCGCCTTCGTCAACGGACCTCGGGGGCGTCCGATTATGCAGAAGTACGGCTTCCTGCTCCCCGGCGAGCAGACGGCCCGAAGATGAAGAGCTACCTCCCATTATGATAGATTGGTCGGCGTTCTTTCTCTCCCTGCGCGTGGCCCTCTGTGCCACGCTGCTCTCGCTGCTGTGCGGCGTGCCCATCGGGTACGCGCTGGCGCGGCGGCGCCTGCCGGGGCGGGCAGTATGGGAGGGGATCGCTCTGCTGCCGCTGGTGCTGCCCCCGACCGTCCTCGGCTACTACCTGCTGGTACTGCTGGGCCGGCGCAGCCCGCTCGGCCAGCTTTACCACGCTCTCACCGGCACGGATATCGTCTTCACCTGGCAGGGTGCGGCGCTGGCCGCCAGCGTGGTCAGTGTGCCGCTGCTCATTCGCGCGCTGCAAGCCGCCTTTGCCGGCGTGGAGGAAGACCTGATCGCCGCCGCTCGCACGATGGGCGCCTCCGAGCTGCAAGCGTTCTGGTTTGTGACGCTGCCCCTGGCGCGGCGCGGCCTGGTCGCAGGAACGGCGCTGGCCTTTGCCCGCGCGCTTGGCGACTTTGGCACGACCTTGATGGTGGCCGGAGACATTCCCGGGGAGACGCGCACCATGCCCCTGGCCATCTACGACGCCGTCAACGCCGGCAACGACCGGACCGCGCTCGTCTTCGTCCTGTTGCTTTCGGGGGTAGGCATCCTGTTCTCGCTGGCCGCCTCGGCGCTGGGCGCGCGCCGGGAGGTGTGAAGCGCCCTTTTCTCTCGGGGTGAAATTCCAGTACCATTGCCTTTCCTCGGGCGCTACCTACCGGTGGGTTGTCACGGCGCTCCTGGGGTGAAATTCCAGTACCATTGCCTTTCCTCTCCTGGCCTCTCTGTCTGCCCGCTCAGAGGAGAGAGGAAATTCGGTTCACGCCCTCGCCTGGGTTAAATTCCAGGATTGCTTGACAGCGCGCGGCGGCGTATGCTATCCTCCGGCAGAAAGAGACCACACCAGTTGGCGCGCTGCCCGCCCCGCCGCGGACAGGCCCGAGGAAGGAACCACGATGTCGGATACTACGCCCTCTCCTAACCAGCCGGAAACCGTCGTCCAGCGGATCTATACGAACCCCCTGCATCCGGGCTATCTGGCCGACCCGTTCGCCTGGGAGTATGCAGGCGAGTATTACGCCGTCGGAACAGGCGCTGTGGAAGCGAGCGGCCAGGAGGACGATATGGGCCAGGCCGCCTCTAACTTCCTAACGCACCTGCGCCTCTTTCCTCTCCTGCGCTCCGACGACTTCGTTACCTGGCATGAAATCGGGCATGCGCTGCTGCCGCCCGATCCCTCCCTCGGCGATACCTTCTGGGCCCCCGAAGTCGCCTATCACGAGGGCACCTTCTACCTCTACTACTCCGTCGGGTTTGAAGATAAAAACCACCAGTTGCGTGTCGCCACAAGCACGCACCCACAGGGCCCCTATGCGGACATCGGCCAGACGCTCTGGCAGCCCCAGGATCTGCCTTTCGCCATTGATCCCCACCCCTTCCAGGATGAGGACGGCCAGTGGTATCTCTTCTATGCCCGTGACTTCCTGGATACGGAGGGCGGCGCGCGGGTCGGGACGGCGCTGGTCGTGGATCGCCTGTTGGATATGACTACGCTGGCCGGCGAGCCGCAAACGGTGATGCGCGCCCACCACGACTGGCAGCTCTTCCAGAAAGACCGGGAGATGTATGGCCGCCGATGGGACTGGTATACGCTGGAGGGACCCTGTGTCCGCAAACACGAAGGCCGTTACTACTGCTTCTACAGCGGAGGCCGCTGGGAGACGGAGCACTATGGGGTGGATTATTGCGTGGCGGATAACGTGCTGGGGCCGTATGAGGACACGGGCAACGACGCGGGGCCGCGCGTGCTGGGGCCGGTTCCCGATCATGTGCGCGGTCCGGGCCATATCTCAATTCTCATCGGACCGGATCGCCAGACGCCCTATCTCTTCTACCACGCCTGGGACCCCGGCATGACCACGCGGCATATGTGCATGGACAAGCTGATCTGGACGCCGGAGGGCCCCCGCTGCGACGGCCCGACCTGGACGCCCCAGACCATCACGGCGGTTTTGACCCAGCAGGATCGGCTTTAACTTCACTCCAATAGCCCTCACCCCAACCCCTACTGCAAGGGGCGGGGCTGCCATGGACTGCAAGGGTCGCCGGGGATGAGAGCCGCGTTCCCCTTCCAGTCTGAAAAAGGCGGGCTGCCATGGACTGCAAGGGTCGGGCCTGCAATGGTTCGGCCACTGCCAGGGTCGGCAAGGGTACGGCCCTTGCCTCCGTCTGGCCACACCTGGCGACAGCCCTCCGCCTAGCGATCCCCAACAACAGGGGAGGGGAGAGGAGAAGCCAGGGCTTGTCTCTACCTGCGCAGGCAGGCAGAATGTTTCGCCCACGTAGGTGGGCGACGGGCCGTAGGCCCCACATCGGCAGGGTTTAGCCTGCCGGACCGGGGGGTTAGGTACTTAGCGTGGGGCCAGTGGCTGCCGCTCGAACAACAGGCGCAGGCCCTCCAGCGTGACCAGTTGATCCACGACCTCAATGGTGCGGCTCTCCCGGTGAATGAGCTCCGCAAAGCCGCCCGTCGCGATCACCCGCGCCTCTGGCCCCAGCTCCTCTCGGAATCGATCCACCATCGCGTCGGTCTGTCCCGCGTAGCCTAAAACCAGGCCGCTCTGCATGGCGTGGACGGTATTGGTGCCGATGGCCCTGGGAGGAGCGACCAGCTCCACGCGGTAGAGACGTGCCGCCTGCCGAAATAGCGCATCCATCGAGATGCCGATGCCGGGGATGATCGCGCCGCCGAGGTAGTCGCCATTGGCGGCGATGGCGTCAAAGGTCGTGGCCGTGCCGAAGTCTACCACAATGGCCGGGCCGCCATAGCGGGCAAACGCGCCGACGGCGTTGCAGATGCGGTCAGCACCCACATCCGAGACCGGCTGATAGTGAATGCAGATGCCCGTATCAATGTGGGGCCCGACGAAGAAAGGCTCGGCATGAAAATAGCGGCGCGACAGGTCGGCCAGCGTCTCATTCATGGTCGGCACGACGCTGGAGATGGCGACGTGGCGGATGTCGCCCAGGCTCAATCCGCAATACTCCAGCAACTCCTTGACCAGCATCCCATGCTCATCCGTTGTACGGTCCCGGTCGGTGCGGATACGAAAATCGCCCACCAGCTCCGCCGCCTTGCCTCTGCCTCGATACGCGCCCAGCACAATATTGGTATTGCCTACATCCACCGCCAGCAGCACTGCCTGCCTCCTTTTTAGAACTACCCACTGCGCTAGAAAATCCTTTCAACAGAATGAACAGGATTACTCGGGATTTACAGGATTAGAGCTAGAGAGACAGAAGCCTTGAAGTCAGCAAGAATAGGAGCTTGGCTGGTTGGGTTTTAGAAATCCTGTTCATCCTGCAAAATCCTGTTAATCCTGTTGAGGTTTTTTCGTAGTATACCTGAACATCCGGCCACGTCTTGACTTCTGACGACCGGCTCGCGTATAATCCGGTAGTGGCATTGCCCGCAGCATGGCGCCGAGGGAGCGCCGTCGGGCCGCGCGCCCCTGCGGGGCGGGCCAGCCAGGAGGAGTAAAGGTGGCCAACGAAACGCAGAGCGCCAGCGCAACCCGCGATCCTGACTCGCAAGAGGCCGTCCGCATCGGAGTCGTCGGAGCCGGATGGTTTGCCTCCCGACGCCACCTGCCCGATGCCCAGCAGAACCCGCGCGTGACCATCGCCGCCCTCTGCCGCCGCGACCCGGAAGCCCGCGCGAAGATGGCCGCGCGCTTTGGCGTCCCACCGGAACGGGCCTATGAGGACTGGCGGCGAATGCTCGATGAGGCGGAATTGGATGCTGTCCTCATCGCCACGCCCAACGCCCTGCACTACGAGCAGGCCCAGGCCGCGCTGGAGCGGGGGCTGCATGTCCTGGTCGAAAAGCCGATGGCCGTGCGCAGCGCGGAGGCGTGGGAACTGGTCGCGCTGGCCCGCGCCAAAGATCGTAAGCTGGCCGTCGCGCTCAACCCGCCGTTCTGGGCGCACTGCCACCGTATCCGCCGCGCCCTGCGCGATCCCCGGATGGGCTCATTAGAGAACGCTTCCCTCTACTTTACCAGCTCGGCGGAATATGTCTTCGGGCGCGCGCCGCTGCCCGCTGACCTGCCCGGCGTCGTGCCGCCGACCCTGTTCCGTGCCGACCCGGAGCTTACCGGCGGCGGCTACTTCATTGACGGCGGCTCGCATCTGGTCTCTGAGCTCCTGTGGGTAACGGGCCTGCGCGCTCGCCGCGTCTGCGCCCTGATGGATACTACGCCGACGGACATGCGCGCCTGCGTCAGCCTGGAGCTCGACAACGGCGTGGTGGCCGCCATCAATACCATCGGCGATAGCAAATACGCCCGGCGGCGCGTCCGCAACGTCTTCGGCACGACCAACGGCATGATCACCGTCAATACCTATGACTTTGAGACTCAGATCGTCATGACGGACCAGGAGACGCAGACCTTCCGGGAAGGCGATATTTTTCCCGTCGCCAACCCCATCACCAACTTTGTGGATGCCATTCAGGGGCGCGGCGCGCTCTTCTCGCCGGGAGAGCACGGCGCGCAGGTGGTGGAGGTCGTGGAAGCGGCCTACCGGTCGGCGGAGACTGGGCAGACGATCACGCTACAGGAATCTGGGACGCCGCCGACGGAAACGGCGCCCGTCCCAACGAGTTGACGCTTTAATGGAAATTATCGTTTTAGGGAGCGGCACTTCGCACGGCGTCCCGATGATCGGGTGCGACTGCGCGGTGTGCCGCTCCGAGAATCCGAAAAATAAACGAACCCGTCCCTCTATTCTGGTCCGCAACGCGGGCCATGCGATCCTGGTGGATACCACGCCGGAACTGCGCCTGCAAGCCCTTGTCAATGACGTGCGCCGGGTGGACGCTGTGCTCTTCACGCATACGCACGCGGATCACATTTTCGGCCTGGACGACCTGCGCCGCTTCAACGACCTCTCCGGCGAGGAGATCCCCATCTATGGCGATCAGGACACGCTCGACGACATTCGCCGCATCTACCGCTACGTCTTCATAGAGACGCAGGCGGGCGGCGGCAAGCCCCGCCTGACGCTGCACCCCATCCCTCCGGCCCTCGATCTGTTCGGGCTGCATATCCAATCGTTCTACGTGCTGCACGGCAAGCTGCCGGTGCTGGCCTATCGCTTCGACCGCCCGGCCACCGCCGACTCTCCGGCCCGCAGCGTCGCCTACGTCACCGATGTCAGCCATATTCCCCCGGATTCGATGGCTAAGCTTCACGGCCTGGATCTGCTCCTGCTGGACGCCGTGCGCTTTGATCCGCACCCCACTCACTTTGGCCTCTATCAAGCCCTGGATGTCATTGAGGAACTCAAGCCCCGCCGTGCGCTGCTGACCCATCTCTCCCACCGTTTTGACCACGAGGCTGTCAACGCCCAGCTTCCTTCCCACGTCGAGCTCTCCTACGACGGCCAATCGCTCCTCCTATAACGCCCTTAAACCCGAAAAATACTGACAGTCCCGGCTCGCTTTACTCTGTTTTCTGAATTCTTGGTAGACACTGCCAGCCGTGTGGATCAATCTCACGCAGCCTGCTGCTGAGGAGATACGTCAACACCGTTGGGAGCGATTACCGAATTCCTTGTGACCCCCATAAACTTCCTAAGATTTGTGCCTGGAATAGCCATAATCCCCTTCAGAATGGGAGGTCTGAAGACGCTGCCTGCTCTGCTTATGAGTCTGCCTGTGCTGCATCGGCATGGATTGCAGAGAGAATAGGAAGCGCCCAGGGGCCATCAGTGAGGAGGATAAACCCCGTGAAACAGTTTGCCAATTTGAAGACGGCCCATAAATTAGCTTTCAGCTTCGGCATCTGCCTATTGCTGACGCTAACCGTTGGGGCCGTTGCCATTTCCCGGATGGCGCTGATGAATCAAGTTGCCAACCAGATCGCCACAGACCCCTTGCCTGGAACGGGCAGCATCGGGCGGATCGGCAACGCTATCCGCCAGTTTCGCATCTACGAATATCGCCATACGTTAGCCTCTAACAAATCCAAATGGGATCAGGTTGAAACAAAGGCGCGGGGCGAACTTGATACGATCTCGCGCGAGCTTCACGGTTACGAAAAGATGATCACCCAGACGGAAGATCGGGAGAATTTTGACCGGCTGAAGACGCTCTGGAACGCCTATTTAGGCACCCATGAGCAGATGATCTCCCTCTCCCGCCAGGATGAGGACAAAAAGGTAACGGCTCTTCTGAACGGGCAATCCCTTCAGCAGTTTGAGCCGATTCAGGAGACGCTCGACAAGATGCTCGGTTGGAACATCAAGAATGGGGAGCGTCTTGCCCAGGAGGGTGCCGGAACCTACAGCAGCGCGCGCTCCTTCGTGATCATTCTGTTGGTTGCGGCGCTGGTTTGTGGATTCGTTATGGCCGGCCTCCTCACCCGTGTTATCGTCCCACCGCTCGCGCAGATAACCTCTGTGGCCGAACGGCTGGCCCTGGGCGAAGCCGATCAGGAAGTTTCGTATGCGAGCCGGGATGAGGTCGGGCGTCTGGCGGAGAGCTTTCGGGCCATGATCGCCTATCAGAAGCAGATGGCGGGCGTCGCGGAAGCGATGGCCGCTGGCGACCTAACCCAGAACGTCGAACCGAAATCGCCGAAAGACCTGCTGGGCAGCGCCTTCGCCGCCATGATCGGCAACTTACGGAATCTGATTCGCCAGGTCACCGATAGCTCCGCTTCGGTCGCGGCCAGCAGCTCTCAACTGGCAGCCTCTGCCGAGCAAAGCGGCCAGGCCGCCACCGAGATCGCCCGCACCATCCAGGACGTGGCCAACGCCGCCGGACAGTCGGCCATGACCAGCACGGAGATGGCCAAGGGCAGCGAGCAGCAGGCGCGCGCGGCCACGGAGGCTGCCAACAGCATGGAGCGGCTGCAGGCGACCATCGGGCAGGTGCAGGAGAGCAGCCACCGGCAGCAGGGAGCGATCCAGCAGGCGGATACCGGTATGCGCCAGGCCGCCCGGTCGGTAGATGAGGTCGCCCGCTCCACCCAGCAAATGGCCTCCGGCGCGCAGCAATCCGCCACGATTGCCCAGGCCGGCGGCAAAGCCGTCGAGCAAACGATAGCCAGCATGGGCCGGATCCGGGAGCAGGTGCAGGCTTCTGCGGAGAAGGTGCAGGAATTGGGCCAGAAGAGCCAGGAGATCGGAGCTATCGTCGAAACCATAGACCAGATAGCCGAGCAGACCAATCTGCTGGCCTTGAACGCGGCCATCGAAGCGGCCCGCGCCGGAGAGCACGGCAAGGGCTTTGCGGTGGTCGCCGATGAGGTGCGCAAGCTGGCCGAGCGCTCGGCGGCAGCCACCAAGGAGATCGCCGGCCTGATCGGCAGCGTGCGCTCCGGCGTGGAGGAGGCCGTTCGGGCGATGGAGCAGAGTAACCGCGAGGTGGCCGCAGGCGTCTCTCAGAGCGAGCAGGCAGGCACGGCGCTGGCCCAGATCCTCGACTCAGTGCATTCGGTGGCGACCGAAGTGGAAGGCGTCACGGCCATTGCCGGGGAGATGGCGGCTTCCGTGCAGGGGGTGCTGGCTTCCGTAGAGGCGGTGCGTCAGGCGGCGGAAGAGAATGAGCGATCCGTACTGGAAATGGCGGCCGAGGCCGATCAGGTTTCGGCGGCAATTACGACGGTGGCCTCTATCAGCGAGGAGACGGCTGCGGGAGCGCAGGAGATGAGCGCGGCGGCGGAGGAAGTCTCGGCCAGCGCCCAGAACGTCACGGCCTCGGTGGAGGAGCAGACCGCGAGCATCGAGGAGGTAGGCGCTGCCGCTGATGAATTGAATCACATGGCTGCGCGCCTGCAGGATCTCGTTCGCCAGTTCCGGCTGGAGGCGGAGGCGATGGCTGCGCCTCCGCTCCGACTGCGCAAGGTCGCCTGAGCATACGCCCGGCTACCCTCTCCTTAAGAAGGTTGAGAGGTGGGCAGGTTTATGTTAAGACGGGCCAGAAGCCCTCGCTTTGTGGTTTAGTGACCCCGTCTCCCCCTGCCGGGACACCTAACCACAGGCTCTCTAACGAGGGCTTCTGGCCCGTCGGCTATTAAGTAAGGAAGCCCCTAGAGGCCATTGTTATCAGGCGGCCAGCAGCGCGGACGTCGGGTAGGCGACGGGCGCCTGGGACGCAACGGACGGAACTCCGGTGCTGCGGGTCGCTGGCTTACGCACGCGCCTGGGCACCGTTCCCGACTCCAAATGCTTGCGCAGCATCACGCGTGCCCGATGGATGCGCGAACGCACCGTGCCGATAGCGCACTGCATGATGTCGGCAATCTCCTGATAGGAGCGCTGCTCCACGTCGCAGAGCAGAATAGCAGTGCGATAGTCGGCGGGGAGGGCGGCAAGCGCTCGCTGTAGGCGCTCCTCCATGATCGGGGCGACGAGGATCTCTTCCGGGTTGCTATCGGGCGCAGCAAACTCATGGGAGAGCGGCTGTCCATCCTCGTCAGCCTGTACTGGCGCATCCAGCGAGTACATCGGCACCCGCATCTGGCGGCGGCGCAGGTCAATCACGCGGTTGGTAATGATACGAAACAGCCATCCCTCGAACGAGCGAGAGGCATCGTAGGTATCAAAGTTATGCCAGGCGCGCACGTAAGCATCCTGCGTCACATCCTCGGCATCGGCGGCGTTTCCGGTGAGCCGGTAGGCCAGGTTATAAGCGCGGCGCTGGCTGCGCCGGAAGAGCGCTTCAAACTCCTGCTGCGATGTCAAGGTGGCGTTCATCATAGCTCTGTTCTCCCCCTCTTCTTCTTTTCCCGTTCTACGCCCTGGAAGCTATAGACGGGAATGCTCTACCTCCACAAACGCGATCACTCTACTGAGGTCCGTTGCAGTTCTCCGTCCCTCCATTGCAGCTGGCAGTGAGCCGGTGAATGGCGGCCCGTATTGCGTCGCAACTGCAATCCTTGGCGATAACCTCGGTCGCTCCTGCTGCCAGCGCTTGAGCGCGCGCCTGATCATAGACGCTGAGCACCAGGATAGGCGTCTTATAATCGTGCTGGCGCAAGCAGCGGGTGGCCTCAATTCCATCCATGCGAGGCATCTGGGCATCTAACAGGATAACCTGCGGACGATGCTGCTGCGCCAGCGCCAGGGCTTCCAGGCCGTTATCCGCTTCCCAGCACACCTGGAATCGGGGGTCGGCCTCTACCATACGGCGCAAACATTGGCGGATTGTGACGTCGTCGTCAGCGATCAAAATAGAAATCGGTGGCATTAACAACGGCGCTCCTTAGGGATCAAGCTCTGGCAGTTCGCCCATGAACCGCGCAATTGAAATTGAATGTCTATCTCATTATCCCACGGGGGATTCTTGTACGCATCAGGCACCCTCCCGGTCTTAAATGCGGAAATCCCTAGTCTTAGGACTAGGGATTTCCCTGGTGTGAATATAGCCCTCACCCTGAAGCGGCAGGGTTTAGCCTGCCGGGTAAGCCAGGCCATTAGTTTTCGGTGGTGATGCGGATGGAGGTATGCACAACAGGCGCGAGTGGGCCGCGATAGAGGCCGCGCAGCGGCGCGACATCGCTGTAGTCGCGCCCATAGTGGACTTTGATGTAGGCGTCGTTGGCAAGCTGGTTGAGGGCCGGATCGAAGCCATGCCAGCGTTCGTTCGGCAGCAGGCATTCTACCCAGGAGTGCATGGCCGCGCGCCCATTCCCTCTCTGCACGGCGAGAGCCGCATTCACTGCGTCGGGCTCGGGATGGCCTGCCGCAGATTCTTCGACATAGAAGTAGCCGCTGAGGTAACGTGCCGGAATGCCCTGCCGCCGACAGACCGCCAACATCAGATGCGCGAAGTCCCGGATGGCATCCTGTGGACTGGCGAGCACGTTCTGCAGGGCGGGATGGATAGCGGCGGCATCGGGCGGATAGGTGAAGACGCGGTGCAGCAGGCGCGTGAGCGCGATCAGGAACGAGGCTGTGCCGATACCTGCCTGCCGACGGGCTACCGATGCGATGCGGTCGGCCTCCGGGGAGAAGGGCACCTGCTCGGTCGGCTGGAGATACTCGGCGTAGCGCCGGCGCAGGCCCTCATTGGTGTAGAAGGCGCCGTCATCCCTATCCAGTTGCAGCGAGGCGAACGGGTCGTGCCGGTAGGTCACCACCAGCGCTTCGGCGGTGAGGATGGCTTCGCTGTGCGGGCCGCTCAGGTGGACAGAATGAACGCGGCCAGACGGTAGGTCCTGGGCGGTGATGCGGGCAGGCGGCAGGGCGTTCAGCCGGAAATCCAGGCAGCTCTGGCTTCTATCGCTGAGCGGCATCAGGCGCAGCTCATAATGACTTTCGGCTGCTGGGGCCGGGTAGCTATATCGCACCCTATGAAGAACACGCAAGCGCACGGAGTTCATTCCTCGCCTGGAGGGCGCGCAGAGGTTGCCTGCCAGGATTTACGGAGTTCTGCCCACGTCCCCTTTCGCAGCACCGACGCAGATGCCATCGGACGGAGGGGAGCCGTCTCGGCGGGGAACAGGTACGCAGCAAGCCGACGATTGCCGGCTCGGTCCTCAATAGTCATTATAACGCGAGTTCAATCGGTTGTAAAGGGGCCTCCCGACAACGGGGCTTCCGGCGCTATCATCCTAGGGCCGCGGCAATCAAGTTAAATTTGGTCGTAAGGGGCTCTCGACAACCGGCTTTTCTCTGAGAGGACGATTCCCCCCTTCCTAATCGGCTCTCAGTAGTGGTCTGCGCCTGCTGCGGGCAGCGGCACTATCCAGACGTTGCGGAAGCGCACCAGGTTGCCGTGATCCTGGAGCAGGAGCGGCCCCGGCTCGGCGTAGTGCTCATCGAGCGCGCCGCCAGTCTGGCCGTTTAGCTCCACATTGTTCTGGATGACCTGCCCGTTGTGGAACACGGTGACGCGGGCCTTCTCGGTCAGCCTCCCCGCCTCGTTGAAGCGGGGCGCGCGGAACACCACATCATAGGCCTGCCACTCGTTGGGGCGCTTGCAGGCATTCCTCAGTGGGGCCGCATGGTTGTACAGGGCGCCGCAGTCGCCACGGCCCGGATCGGGGATGCCCCATGAGTCGAGCACCTGGATTTCGTAGCGGCCCTGGAGGTAGACGCCGCTGTTACCACGGCCCTGCCCTCTGACTTCGGGCGGCGAGTCGGGCACATTGAATTCCAGATGGAGGTAGAAGTCCTTGAAGAGTTGACGGGTCAGGATGTCGCCGCCGGAGGTGATCATCGCGCCCTCTTCTATCGGCCAGGCAGCCGGTTTCTGGCTGCGGCGCTGGACCCACTGATCCAGGTTAGTTCCGTCAAAGAGGACAATCGCGCCCGGTGGCGGCGGGACGGGAAGTTGGTTTGCCATGGAACACAGTTCTCCGTTTCGCGTGAGATGGTCAGGCACACTCTAGAAAAACAACCCGGTAACAACCCGATTCTCTACTTGAGTTCGACGGAAGGGCAGGGATTCCTGCCCTCACCCCACACGATAGCAAATGCGCCGTCCATACAGTTATGGCTCCCTGCCGATGGCTTCCCGAAAAATCCGAGCCGCAAAGCGTCGTGAGTTCTGGAGTCGGAAGGGGCTTCGCACTTGTGGCCGTCAGGCTTGCTCACTGAGCCGGGCGCAGATAATCGGCCCGGTTGGTCCAGTCGTCCTGGTGGTACCGGTCCCAATGGACGAGCAGCGCCCGCACCAGGCCGCCGATGTCGTTAGAGGCCGGCGTCTGGTCATCCACGAACACCACGCCTGCATGAGAGACCTCCTGCAATCCCCAGCGCACCAGCAGCGGCACAATCGTCCGCTGGTCGTAGGTCACCAGGGTCAATCCTTCTTCCCTGGCGGCGGTCAGCACCGTCTCATCGTTCTGGCGCAGCAGCCGCCCTTCGCGCCAGTGGCGCAGGCTTTCGATGCGAATGGCCGAGCGCTTGGCGCGCACCTGCTCGGCGATCTCCGGCGAAAGATGCTCATCCAGCAGGTAGACCAGCATCAGAGTTCCTGCTCACCCCGGAGAACCTCGCGCGGAATCTCGACCAGGCGCAGGTTGGGCAGCAGGCGCTTGAGCGCGTCGTAGCCAAGGCGGTTGTCCTCAATCATCTGGTCTATCTCCTCCCGATAGGCTTCGTAGTAATTCAGGGCCGCCTTGACCCATTCGACGGGGCGCTGGAAGTAGTGGGCCACCCTCTCGGCATCCATCTCATGGTGCTGGGCGATCAGGATCACTTCCCAGACGGCCAATCCAGAATCCTTCATATAAGCCTGCCGTCCTACGGGCGAGTCGCGGAACTCAATGCTGGCAAACTCGTTCTCTCGCAGCGCCTCGTCCAGCAGCAGCAGTCCCGCTTTGGTGCGCGTCATCCGGTTGCCCTGGCGACGGGCGAAGCGATCCAGGCGTTCGACCAGGGCATCGGGGAGGCGCAGACTTAAAACCTGTGACATGCTCAGAACACTCCTTACGATGCAAACAGTGCTTTCCTTAAAGATGCTTTCTTTCTAGATATTGTATACATTATAAAGGAACGCAGCGTTTCTGGCAAGGGCGACAGAAAGAGCTATCGGTTAAACAGTAATGAGGAGGAAGCGCACTGGCTAAGGGGAATATTATCCCTCGGAAGAAGGCGGCCTTGTGGAGAAGCATACGATGGAACGGGTCTTACAAAAGCCAAGCCTGATATTGCTGCTGGCGCTGCTCTCCGGGGGATCCGCGATGAGCCAATCGGTTATTCCTACTCTGGACCCGAACGAAACGCCCGGTCAGCGGCCCTACGAGATGGTCTGGGCCGGGCGCCAGGAACCCGCGCCGCCGACCCTGACGTTTGCGCACCTGGCGGGATGGAGGATGGAGGTTTCGGGAGGCGCGCAGGCCGCGCTGCAACCCAGCCGCGCGCAGGACGTTTGGGGCCGCCCGGTCGGCAAGCTGCGCTATCATGGGGACGGCAAGCCCACCACCGTGCCGCGCGTTCTGCTCTTTCCGCCGCAGCCGGTCGCCCTGCCGGAGGGCGCGGACGTGGTAGAGATGTGGGTCTACGGCAACCGCTGGGACTGGGAGAATCCGCCCGACACGCCGCAGGTGCGCCTCACGCTGCATCTGCGCGACGGCGAGGGCAAAGCGCAGGAGGTGCCCGTAGACATTGTGCGCTGGAAGGAGTGGTGGCTGCTGCACCGCAGGCTCCCCGCCGGGCTGCGTTTCCCGGCGTTTTTGGAGAGCCTGGAGGTTGCCGGCGGCTGGCAGCCGGAGTGGCGCGAGCTATTTTTCGACTCCGTGCGCTTCTTTCGCGAGCCGCTGCCTCCGCTGCATTTCGCCTCCCGCCCGCAGCGCAACCTGACGCTATTTGCAGGGCAGTCGCCGGGAGCCAACACCGGGCCGGGCCGCCTGCCCTTCCCGACCCGCGAGCAGACGATCCTGCCGATGCATCTCGGCGGGCCGATCCATACCGCCGTCACGGCAGCGCAGGACGGCACGTTCACGCTGGACTATGACGGGAAGGACTGCCGCCTGCGCTATCGCTTTGACCCGGCGAAGGGGCTGAGCGGCCTTCGCGCGGAAGTGGACGGCGCTCCGGTCGGCGCGCTGATGCAGGGGGCCGGGGTGCGCAGGGCAGAGGGTCCCGCAGAGGCACGGCTAAAGCGCGCGCATCGGGAGAACGGCATCCTCACGGCGGAGTATGAGGACGGCACGACGCTGCGGCTGCGACTCTGGCAGAAGTCCCTGGTCGTGGACGTCATCAACCGAAGCGGGCAGGCGGCGGAACTCTCGTTCGGGCAAATGACCGGCCTGACGAGCCCGCGCACGGTGCGCATACCGTTCCTCACCTACGGCGGCACCGACCCTGGCGTGCTGCTCTCCTACGCGGGACGCCGTCCGGTCTTCACCTCCCTGTGGCCGGACTGGTACCGCTCCAACGGCTCGGAATTCTACGGCGCGGAGAGTTCCGGAAAGGAGACGGCGCGCATTAACGGCGGCGTGCGCTACCTTCCCCGCACGGATGGCAAGCGCAACCCGCTCTTTGAGCGGCTGTTCCTGACCGTCTCGCCCATGTTGGAAGAGGTCTTGCCGACCGTCCCCAATCCCGTCGGGCTGCACGCGCACGAGGCCGCAGATCGGCTCTGGCAGGAGTCCTGGGGGCCGGATGACTACCAGAAGCAGGAAAAGCGCAGCGAGATGCTGCGCGCCTACGGCATCGAGAAGCTGATCCAGTGCAACCATGAGATCTCCTGGCGCGACGCTGGGGAGAGCTTTACCCTGCGCCTGCACGCCGCGCCCAGGAAAGGCGGCGATGAGGCGCTGCGGCGCTACGTGGCGCATCAGCGCGGCCTCGGATGGTTCAGCGGACTATACACGAACTATACGGACTATGCGCCGGTCAATGAATACTGGAATCCCGACGCCGTACAGCGCGCCCCCGATGGGGAGTGGCGCAGCGGCTGGCCGCGCTGCTGGGCGCTCAAGCCGCTCCGGGCGGTGGAGTTCGATGCGCTGCTGGCCCCGCAGATCAAGGCAAAGTACAACTCGAATAGTTCCTACACCGACGTGCATACGGCGGTCGCGCCCTGGAACTACAACGACTACGATGCGCGCGTGCCGGGGGCCGGAACCCTCGCCCAGACCTTCTACGCCTACGGGGAACTGCTGCGTAACGACTCGCGCACCTACGGCGGCCCTATCTTCTCCGAGGGAACCTATCAGTGGCTCTATGCCGGGCTGGCCGACGGCAACTACGGCCACGCCTACAACGGGCATCCTCTGGCGACCGAGCCGCTATTGCCCGTCTTTGACCTCTACCAGATACACAGCAAGGAGTGCGATATCGGCGTAAGCTGGACGAGTTTCTTCTGCGACGCCATGCCGAACTGGCGCGCGCCGGAAAACATTGACTACGCCATAGACCGGTTCCTGCTGCACACGCTGGCCTACGGGCATATCGGCTGGCTGGTGGAGGAGGAACATGGCATCGCACGTACCTGCCGCTCCTACTATATGCTGCAACAGGTTCAGGCGCGCTATGGGCTGAAACCGCCGCAGCGGATCGCCTATTGGGACGGCGCGCGGCTCTGCGGCGTCTCGGAAGCCGTCGTGCGGGATTTACCGCGCACGCGCCGCCAGCTTTACGTGGAGTATCCGGGCGGGCTGAAGCTGTGGCTGAACGACCACCCGCGCGAGGCATGGCGCGTGCGCGTGGGCAAGCAGGAGATCACGCTGCCGCCCGCGGGCTGGGCGGCATACCAGAGCGGCGCAGGCGAGCCCACCGAAGCCCTGCTGAGCTACTCGGCGTTCTCTGACTCCGGCAAGGTGGACTATCTGCGCAGCGCGAGCTACACCTACCTGGACGGGCGCGGGAAATGGTTTGCGACGCCGGAGGCCGCTTCCAACGGCGCGCTTGCCCTCGCGCCGCTTCCGAATAATCGTCTCCAGGTTATCCATATCTCCGGCGAGGGCGCGTTTGTCGTGCGGCGGCCTTACGGCAGGCGCGGCGTGCTCACCGCATGCGCCGCCTACGATGCGGCAGGCAAGCGGCTGGCCCCGGCGAAAGTCCATGACAGCGGCGCGGAGACCTGGATCGAGCCGGTGGCGGACGGCGTGCGGTATGAACTGGCGTTCTCCGGCAGGCCCGCATGGAGTGCTGCGCCCGCCTTTGCGGAGGCCGCTCCGGGCAGCCGCGTGCTCCTGACCGTAAAGGGCACAGCGGAAGCGCGCTGGGAGACCGACCGCGGCCAAGTGCGCGCTAACGCGCTGTACATCCCCGCCAATGCGCCGGTCGGAACCTGGATACGGCTGCGCGCCACATCCGGCACCGAATCCCGCGAGGCGCTGCTGCGCGTCTGCCGCCCGGTGGAGTGGCGGTTGGAAACGGAGACGCGAGCCGGTTCCACGCGCCTGACGCTGCTGCCGCGCTGGAAGCTGGCGGGCCTCTCCGCGCAGCCGCTCACCGTTTCTTTGCATGCCTCCGAAGGGTGGCAGGTCGTCCCGTCGCAGCTGACAGTAAACCCAAAGCAGCCGTCGCAGGCATTGCAGGCGGAACTCCGCTCGTCCGCGCCCGCCGGCAAAGAGGGAGAGCTGCAAATTCGCGTGGAGAGCCTGCCGCAATCCGCCGCAACCTGGCGGCTGCGCCGCGTGCAGGCCGATCCCGTCCTAGCCAACCTGTCCACGCAGATCGCGGCCTGGGGCATTGCGCGGCGCGGGCAGTCGGAGATACCGGAGGCCGATGGTTCCGGGGCCATCTGCTACCCCGCCAACGATCTGCCCGTCGGCGGCGTCTCCAAAAGCGGTCTGTTTATGCACCCGCCCTATCTGGGCAAGACAGGATATACCTGGGCCGAAATGGCGCCGGTGACTCTGCCTGCCGAGCCGTCCGAATTCCATGCGTCTATCGGCATTAAGGACGGCGGCGACGTGAGCGATGGCGTGCTGTTTCGCGTCGAGGTCATAGACGCGCAGGGACAGCGCCATCCTCTCGCCGAGCAGATGGGCGTGCAGGGGCAGTGGCGGGAGCTGCGCGCCGACCTGTCTCCGTTTGCGGGGCAGCGCGTGCGGCTGCGTCTGATCGCCGACGCCGGCCCGCGGGATAACTCCACAACCGATTGGGCTTCCTGGGGCGAGCCGACTCTCCGGCTTTCCAAACCACAGACGGTCACGCAAGTCTCCCCGCTCCCTTGAGACAGGCGCTCTTCCGGCAGGAGAAGCTGCCATGCAGGGAGAATACAGAGAGCAGCAGGATTATGCGAAGGAGGGTGCATGGCAACCAAGTTCAAGGAAGGCGATCGCGTACAGATCATGGACCGGGAGGCAACCGCCGAGGATACCAAATCCGGCCTGTTTTACCCGCATTTTCGCGGGCTGATCGGAACGATTCAGAAGGTCTACCCGACGGGAGAGGCCGCGGTAGAGATCGAGACGGAGAGCCTGGCGGACCCGGTTGCGCAGCGGCATCACGATACACAGGAGCAGATGAAGCGCAAGTGGCTGGATGGCCTCTCGGAAGCAGAGCGCAACCGCCTGAGCGAGAAGGAACGGGATTTTCGCCTGCGCTATACCGTACTGGTCAATCTCAGCGACCTGAAGACACCTGGCGCCCGAGCCGCTGCTGCCGCGCCGGTGGCTACTCCTACCAGCAGCCGGGCCGACGCAGGACCGCGCCGCCCCACGGCGGCGGACTACGATGCGGCGGAGGAAGCCTATCTGCAGAGCCGCCAGCGCAACGGAAAGTAGGGAAAAGGCCAGCGCGCTGCCGGCAAGTTGCCCCGGATGCGGTAGGTGATTTTGTTTTGGATAGCGCAAGGGGAAACCGGAAGAGCGAAGCCGAAAGGGAGGTAGGCAGAGTGGATCAGGAAGATGCGCTCGCATGGGAAGCGGAGGAGGAACTGACTGCGGTCGCGCCGGGGCCGCCGACGGAGCCTGACCTGAGTCCGGCCCTGAACGATGTCCTGCGCGGCTTTCTGCAATTTCTCAGGCTGGCTAAAAACGCGGCGGCGCATACCGTGCGCAGCTACCGGGCCGACATCGTGCAGTTTCTCGGCTTTGTGGAGACGCATCCGGAACTGGGGCCGGGCGCGCTCTACCGTGTGGAGCGCACGCACGCGCGTGCCTTCCTCGCCGACTTGCAGCAGGGCGGCTATTCTCGCGCCTCGCTGGCCCGCAAACTGGCGTCGCTGCGCGCCTTCTGCCGCTGGGCCCTGCGGCAAGGCTATCTGGCTGCCGACCCGACCATCGGCCTGGTAACCATCAAGCAAGACGAGCGGCTGCCCAAATTCCTGCGCCTGCCCGAAGTCGAGGCCCTGCTGAGCGCCCCGGACCTGAATTCGCCCGACGGCCTGCGCGACCGGGCGCTGATGGAGTTGCTCTACGCCTCCGGCATCCGGGCCGGAGAGGCCCACGCCCTCAATCTGGAGGATCTGGACCTGGACGAGGAAGAGCTGCGCGTCCGGCACGGCAAGGGCGATAAAGAGCGCGTCGCCATGATGGGCCGTGCGGCGGTGGAGGCAATGCGCGCCTACCTGCGCTACGGACGCCCGGATCTGGCCGCCCGCAACGAGGGCACGCCCGACCCCGCCGTCTTTCTCAACAAGTTCGGCCGGCGCCTCTCCGACCGGGGCATTCGCCGTACCTTCGATAAGTATTTTCAGCTTGCCTCCGAACGCCTCAAGACGACCCCGCATACCCTGCGCCACTCCTTTGCCACACATCTGCTTGCCAACGGAGCCGACCTGCGCGCCGTGCAGGAGCTTCTCGGTCATGCCCACCTAGTCACCACGCAGATCTATGCCCACGTCACTCCTGAGCATATGCGGGAAGTCTACGAGCAGGCCCATCCCCGGGCCGCTGAGGAATGAATCTGCCTCTTTCATCTCGTAGTATAGAACAGAATAAAGCTGTAAGAACGGCTCTGCGCTACCCTCTTCGGAAGCCAGGAAGCGGCCCTATGGTAGGACAGGGCACGGGGAATTGCACGCTATAAAAATGCGCGCAGTCACGAAATCCGCCGATCTGCGTATAGGGGATTCAGAGCTGTTGCAAGTGCCGGCTGCCCCTCAGCGCCTAATCCCCGCCGGACTTGCGGAGGACCTAAATGACCCAAATGGAAGGTGTACGACGACACTTCCTAATCTTCTTTCCCCTGGCGCTGTTCCTGGCCTGCGTCTGCCTGATCCTGGGGCCGCCCGCGCGGGCACAGGACGAGGAGGATACGAACCTTCCCTCCCCTGCGCGTGCGGAGAATGACGTTACAAGCCGCATTGGAGACCAGGCGCAGCAGGACGGCCCGGTACGCATGGCGCGCTTCTCCTATGTCCAGGGCGATGTGACCTGGCGCGTCGACTCGCATTCGGAGTGGTCGGCGGCGACGCGTAACCTGCCCCTGCGTCAGGGTGCCGAGCTCTGGGTCTCGGAAGGGGGCCGCGCCGAGATCCAGTTCGACGACGGCAGCCGCCTGCGCCTGGGCAGCGGCGCGCTCGTCACTCTACAGACCCTCTATAGCGACGCGGAAGGCGAGTTCACCGAAATCACGCTCAAGGACGGCCCGATCGCTCTGCGCCTCAAGCACGACCGCTCCATCTATCAGGTCAACACGCCGCTGGTCTCCGTGAAGGCGGTGGGGCCGGCCAAAATCCGCATCGGCGCGGGTGATGGCGTGGAAGTAGCCGTGCAGGAGGGACGCGCGACGGTGGAGGGCAACCAGGGCAAGGTGGACCTGCGCCGGGGCGACTACCTGGACCTGCGGGATGAGAATTCGGCCTATGAGCCCCGCGACCTGCCGCGCCCGGATCGCTTTGACGAATGGAATGAGGAGCTTGACCGCCGTCTGGAAGAGGCGGAGGCGAGTTCGACAGAGCGCTATCTGCCTGCCAATATGGCCCTGGTGGCCGATGATCTCGACGCTTACGGGGCTTGGCGCGACGATGCGGAATACGGCCATGTCTGGTGCCCGCGCGTCACGGTCGCCCACTGGCGGCCCTACTGCTACGGCCACTGGACGTGGGTAAGCCCGTTTGGCTGGACCTGGGTCTCCGACGAGCCCTGGGGATGGGTGCCCTACCACTACGGCACCTGGATCTATCGCCCTTATGGCTGGGCGTGGGTGCCCGGTCCGGTCACGCAGTGCTGGAGCCCGGCGGTGGT
Organism: Chthonomonadaceae bacterium; assembly: GCA_035650735.1. GTDB lineage: Bacteria > Armatimonadota > Chthonomonadetes > Chthonomonadales > Chthonomonadaceae > DASRGL01. The sequence continues at coordinate 1,964 of DASRGZ010000107.1, read as the reverse complement.
GGACTTCTGCGAATATAACGGCGCAGTGGCCTGGGTGCCGTTGGCGCCGAGAGAGGTACGCTATCCCACCTCGTTCGTCAGCTTCGGTTTTCGTGGCAACCGCTGGGCGTTCTACTTCTCGATTGCGCAGGCCGCCGTCTACTATCCAACCTACTATTCCGCCAGCGCCGTCTACTGGACGCCGCGCCCGTGGCATTCCCACTATGTCAACTGCGCTCCCGCCCGCTACAACGAGACGACGCTCATCGCCAACTACCTGGCGACGCATCGTTATCCCCGGGTGATTCCGTTCAATGCCAGAGACGGCGCGATGATGGCCGAATTCCGCGCTTTTGGCGGGCGCGGCGCCTACCGGACGGTAGCGGGCAGCGCGGTCTCCATCTTTGCGCGGGGACGCGCCTTTACCGCACCGCAGCGCGGCTTGCCGCTGGCCGGGCCACCGATGGTGAGGCCGACGCCGCTGGCGATGACGCCGACCCGCGCCTTTGTCCACGACCGCAGGCCACCGCAGACGATGCTGATGCGGCCCGTGTTTCGCGCCCCGCTGAAACCGGCCATTGCGCGGGTCAGCGCGCCCTTGCCCGTTGTGGCCTCGCCGCGCACGCTTCCCAGGCCGTTCGCCTCGCGCGTGCGCGTCCCCGGAAGCCTGCGCGCGCAGACGCCGGATAGCGCCGGGCGGCGTCCTTCCGGCCTGATGCGCGGGCGTATTCCGACCACGCCCGGCCAGGATTCCCCGTGGGCGCGCCGGCGAGAGGGCTTCCCGCCGTCGGGACGAGAGACGCCCTCAGCGGTGGCGCGCGATAACCGCCTGCGCCGGATACCGCTCGGTTCGACGGATATGAATCTGCCGCGCGCGGAGAGGGAACGCTTGCCCTCCGCAGCGGCGTTGGCGGCGCGGCGTGCACGGCAGAGTTTGGGCCTGGGCGGTGGCTCCCTGCGGGATCGTCGGCTGCCGGAAGGCTCCTATCCGCCGGCCTCCACGCGGCAGCCTTTCGAAAGCCGCACGTCAGAGCGGCCCGGCATGGTTTGGGGTGGAAGGCGAACACGGCCAGAACTGCCGAGCGCGGCGGAGGAAGCCGCACAGGCGCGGCGCAGCCTGGAAACCGGGGGCGGCAGCCGGCGCACGTGGGAGCGTCCGCGCTTCCAGTCGCAGGCCCCGTACGTACCGGATCGTTCCGGGCTGGCTTACGATCGTTCACGTCCGGATCGGCTGTCGGGGGCGCGCGAGCCGCGCGTTCGAACCTATTCCCCGCCTTCGTGGAACCAGTCGCCGCGTGGGGAGTCTCCGAACGCTTATACGCCGCGTTACAGCCCGTCACGCTCGACAGAGGCGCCGCGTCAATACGACCGGATGCCCACCTACACGCCGCGCATGCCGGGTCCCTCGCGCCGCGTGGATGTCTACCGTGCGCCGCCTCCGCGCATGGAGATGCCTCGCCGGGAAGCGCCTCCGGCCTATTCAGGTCGTGGTCGGGACTCCTCCGGGAATTCCGGTTCCGGTAGTCAAAGCGCCAGCCCATACAACCGGGGACGGGGCGGTCGGTAAGGGCTTTTCCTAACCCCCCTATAGCGGCAGGCTAAACCCTGCCGCTATGGGGCCTATGGCCCTCTGCCTGCCTACGCAGGCAGAGGTCATGCTGACTGCTAGGGTCGGCCCTGCAATGGTTGGGCCACTGCCAGGGTCGGCAAGGTTACGGCCCTTGCCTCCGCCTTGCGACACGGCTCTGCCTTGCCACACCCCTCCGCCTTGCGATACCTTTGCAGGCAGAGGCAAACCCTGGCTTCTCCTCTCCCCTTTCCTTTAGAAGGAGAGGGGCCGGGGGTGAGGTCTGTTCGAGGTGAGGGCCTGAACCATCACGAGCCGGGTCACCCCTTCCCTTGTAGGGAAGGGGGCCGGGGGGTTAGGTCAAGAAGGGCGGGGGATGGGGGTGAGGGTGGTAGGGGCTGGGGGGTTGGGTTTTTAT
>DASRGZ010000106.1:0-32451 GCA_035650735.1 Chthonomonadaceae bacterium | reverse complement strand
TGCTGACTGCCAGGGTCGGGCCTGCAATAATTCGGCCCTCCGCCCTGCGACACCGACGCGGGCAGAATACCCGTTGACAACGCCAGGGGCGTCACCATCGTTCTCTAGGGGCAGCCCTGCTGCCTACGCAGGCAGAGAGTTGCGGACATCTATTCCTCCGCCTCCGGGCGCTCTGTACTGCTGCCTACGCAGGCAGAGAGTTTCGCCCACGTAGGTGGGCGACGGGCGCAAAGCGCCCCACAGCGGCAGGGTTTAGCCTGCCGCGAAAGTCAAGGCAGGCCCAAAGAGAAGAGCAAACGTCCTAAAGGAAGGAGCCCCGTTGCGCTTATTTTTGCTTGACAGGAAGCGCGTGCCGTGCTATAATGGCGGCACAATCGTATAGCGTTCATAGTCGCAGTGGCCGCGTGTCGTGACGCGGCTGAAAGACGGGGGAAGTCCGGTGAGAATCCGGCGCAGTCCCGCTGCGGTGTGTCCCTTTTCCAGGGATAAGCCCGAATGCCCGCCTGCGATGCATCACAGGTTGCCCTTCGCGAGAAAGGGTGTGATGGTCACGGAAGGCGTGTTCGGTCTTTTCGCGCACGCGCCCCCGCACATTACACCATCCTGCCAGGGATGGTTTTTTTGTGCCCTCCGTTTCTCTCCCCCTCCCTCGTGAAGCCCTATTTCTCATCCAGAAAGGAGCGTTTCCATGCGTTCTGCAAGGACAACCTCGCACCAGGGCTTTACGCTGATCGAGTTGCTCGTCGTCATCGCGCTCATCGCGATTCTGGCCGCCATGCTCTTCCCGGTTTTCGCCGCTGCCCGCGAGAAGGCGCGGCAGGCAAGCTGCCAGTCGAATGTACGGCAGCTTGGACTGGCTACTCTGCTCTATATCCAGGACTACGACGAGACCTTTCCCCTCGCGCAGTACCACGACTACTCCGTCTACTGGTTCGGGCGTAAGACCGGACCCGGACAATACGATAAGACGGGCGGGCTGCTCTACCCTTACATGAAGAACGGCCAGATTCAAAAATGTCCCAGTTGGACGGGCAAAAACCGGTTTGGCGACGGCAACGGCTACGGCTATAACTGGGGATATATCGGCTCGGACTGCGCCATCAACAACTGCTACGATTCCTCTTACAACTACCTGCCCGGTATGCCCGGCAACCCGGCGACGCTGGCCTCGCTCTCTGCGCCTGCCGATAAGCTGATGTTCGCCGATGCCGGATTCTATAACGCTCCCTGGTACGGCGGCGACGGGCAGATGACTGAAACGCCCTACATTGACCCGCCCAGCCAGTGGTACGGCCTTCCGACGATGGATTTTCGGCACGTAGATAGCCGCCGAATCGTGGACGCACAGGCGCAGACCGTGACGGAACCGGGGCTTGCGGACGGCGTCTTTGCCGATGGGCACATCAAGGCGCTCAAACAGACGGCGGTGACGGATGCCATGTTTACGCGCCAGTGAGGCCGCCATGTCCGAAAGCAAGCCTGTCCGAGCCTGCCTCTGCTATCCCCATACCTTCGCGGAAATCAAGGCGCTGGCCGCGAAGAACGGCTGGCAGACGGTCGGCGAGATCACGGAGGCGCTAGGCTGCGGGAGCGGATGCGGTCTCTGCCGTCCCTACCTGCAAAAGATGCTGGAGACCGGCGAGATCGCCTTTGCTGTACTGGCGCAGCGGACGGCTCAAAGAGGAGAATCCAGCACGGATGTCTAACCCCCTCTTGTAGCTCATCATCTGCTGCATGGGCGCGTTCTTGCTGGAAAGGAGTCGTCGAACCGTGAAAAGGGATCGTTTCCCTGCCTGCGTCGCTCGTATGGATTTGCGCTTGCGCCGCCGTGCCTGGAGGCAGGCGCACGCTGCGCTGGCGCTAGTCTGCTGCCTAGCGCTCCTGATCGGCCTGTCTGGCTGCACGATGGGGCGCAAAGCCAGCGGCGCCTCCATCGGCGGCTCCCGTATCCAGCTTACGGACAATACCTTCCGCGATCCGCTCACCAGCGAGCCGACCACGCTCGACCCCGCCACCGTCGAAGACGGCATGACCATAGACATGCTCCAGCAGATCTATGAGGGCCTAGTGCAGTGGAACGAAAAAAACGAGGTCGTTCCCAACCTGGCCGAGAAATGGGAGGTCGGTCAAGGCGGCACGATCTATACCTTCCACCTCAAGCATGGCGTCCGGTTTCACAACGGGCGCGAGGTGACGGCGGCGGACTTCAAGTACAGCATCGAGCGCGCCTGCGACCCGGAGACGCATTCGCAGACCGCCTCCAGCTACCTAAATGACATCGTCGGTGCAATGGATCGCATCACCGGCAAGCCCGGCGTCACGGAGGTCTCCGGCGTCAAGGTACTCGACCCCTATACGCTCCAAATCACGATTGACGCGCCCAAGTCCTACTGGCTGGACAAGCTGACCTATCCAACCGGCTACGTCGTCTGCAAGGAGGCCATCGAGAAGAGCGGTGGGAAAGTGGATGAGACCTCGGCTATCGGCACCGGGCCGTTCAAGCTGGCCGAGTACCAGCACAACTATCAGGTGATCCTCGCGGCCAACCCCGACTATCACGGCGGCAGGCCGAAACTGGATTTCATTCAGCGCCCTATCCTCACCGATGGCACGACGCGCCTCAATAACTATGAAGCGAACCAGTTGGACCGCGTGGTCATCGCTCCGCGCGACCTCGACCGCATCAACAGCGATCCGAAGCTAGCGGGCGAGCTGCACAAGTTCGCCCGCGCCAACACCTGGTACCTGGCCCTCAACCAGGACGCGCCCGACTCGCCTTTCGGCAAGCGGGACGTGCGCCGGGCGTTTGCGATGGCGGTGGACAGGAACGAGATCGTTCGGGTCGCGCTCAAGGACCAGTCTCCGGTAGCGGTAGGCATTGTCCCGCCGGGCTTTGCCGGCTACGCCTCCACCGCGAAGCTGCTTCCCTACGACCCGGCCCAGGCCCGGAATCTGCTGGCGAAGGCGGGCTATCCCGGCGGCAAGGGCTTCCCGCCGCTTACCCTCTCGTTCCGACAGGACGAGCAGCAGGCGCAGGATACCTGCCAGCTTGTCGCCAGCCAATTGAAGAACAACCTGGGCCTTGACATCCAGCTTCGTCCGATGGAGTGGGCGGCGCTGCTGGACGAGCGCAGCAAGAAGACCCTGCCGTTCTACCTGATCCGCTGGAGCGCCGACTATCTGGACCCGCAGGACTACCTCTCCGTGATGCTGCACACCAGCAAGAAGATCAACGGCAAGGACGACCACCCGGAAAACGGCGTCGGCTACAGCAACCCGGAATTCGACCGGCTCTGCGATCAGGCCGATGTGGAGCAGAACCAGCAGAAGCGAATGGCCCTCTACCACCAGGCGGAACAGATCGCCATTGAGGATGCGCCCTGGGCGCCCCTGTTTCACCTCAACGACCTGGAGCTAATCAAGCCGCGCGTCGGCCACATTCGCGATAGCCTGCTCGGCCACCTGCCCCACACCACGACGACGGTAGCCCCTTAGTTCTCATCTTTATGCTTACACGGAAGAGACAGCCATAGAGACGCTGAAGACGACGATGGTAGCCCCTTAGTTCTCATCTTTATGGGTGAGCAATCTTGCGTGTCAGGGCCGGGTAATGTGGATATTAAAGGATTCGCCGGTCGGGGAGAGAATGCGTTTCCAGCTACTTCCCGGACGGTTGCCGGATCCGTAGATAATCCTGGGTTCCCGGCCCTCGCTGCCGGTTTGTTCCCCGACTGGGGCCGCTCCGTTCTTGCGTTGGATGCGTCCGGTACGGCAGAGGGCTATCAGCAGGACGGCGGCCATTGCCAGCGCAGCGGCTTGGATCGCGAGCCGTCTATGTACCCTCGGAAGTCGCGGCGGCTGTTCTGCGCTCCAGCGAGCAAGGGCGCGGCGCGCTAGGGGCGTGGAGGGAGCCAGCTCTGCCAGAGGGCGCAGATCCGACGCGATAGCGCCAAACGCCGCCTGTCTCCGGCGGCAGGCCGGGCAGCCGTCGAGGTGCGCGGCGACGATGCGCGCCTCCCGCGCGGAGAGCAGGCCATCGCGCTGCTTCGATAACAGCCGTTCCATGCGTCGGCAGTTCATTCCCCGTCTCCTTCTTCAGCTTCCCGCTCCCGCCACTCCGCCAGGGCAAGCCGCGCCTTATAGAGTTCGTTCTGCACCCGCTTGACGCTCCAGCCCAGGGCGGCGGCGATCTCCGGCCACGCTCCAGCCTTCCACTTCCTTCAGCAGCAAAAGCGCCCGCTGGCGCGGCAGCAGCGCCCGCAGCGCCTCCAGCGCGCGCAGCGAGCGCACGACAAGGGCCTCCGGCGAAGCCGCCTCTGCCGCCATACCGGCCAGCGCTTCGCTCCAGGGTTGGGCCGGGCGGCGTGCCCCTTTCCAATCCAGACAGATATGGAGGGCAATGCGCAACAGCCAGGTGCGCACGCTCGCGCTGCCGCGAAAGCCGGGCAGGGCGCGTAACGCGCGCAGAAAGGTCTCCTGGACGGCATCCTCGGCGTCCTCGGCGCGGCCCAGCACGCCATAACACAGCGCATAGAGCGCCCGTTCGTGCGGCGCCAGCAGCGTCTCCAGCGCCGCCGGATCGCCCGCACGCCCGGCCTGAAGCAGCGCGTCCTCCGCCGTGCCCGCCCGCTCCCGCTTCACCACCTGCCATTCCCTGATGCCCTGCATGCGCCTCCTCCCCTCCGGTTCCAAACAATTAGACAGTTCGCACGGCAAAATCACTTTTATGTTCGCGCCCGCTCCTGCCGGACTCCTTGACAAGGATTTCCCCTCCCGCAGGGCGAATAGCCCAAACGCTCTGCGCCCGCCGCACTTACTCCCGCAGGCCGTTAACTCTAAGGAGGGATATAACCGGCTTTGCGGCGATCAGGTGAAGGTCTATCTCAAGCTGGAATAAGGAGAACCTTATGAAAGATCCGCGCTATACCGACCTGGCCCGGCTGCTCGTTCAGTACTCTATCGAGGTCCATCCCGGCGATAAAGTCCTGGTCGAAGCCTTTGATATTCCCCCGGATTTCACGATCGAGTTGATCGAGGCCATCGTGCAGGCGGGCGGCCTGCCCCTGGTCAGTACCTACCAGATGCCGGTGCTGCGCGCCCTCTACCGGGCCGCCACCGAGGAGCAGATGCGCGCCATCGGCGCGGTCGAGCGCGCCCGCATGGAAGCGGTGCAGTGCTATATCGGCGTGCGCGGCAGCCACAACATCAGCGAGCTAAGCGACGTGCCGCCGGAGAAGATGGCCCTCTACGAAAAACACTGGTGGCATTACGTGCATTCCCAGGTGCGCGTGCCCAAAACGCGCTGGGTGGTGCTGCGCTGGCCGCATCCGAGCATGGCGCAGGCGGCGGGCATGAGCACGGAAACGTTTGAGGACTTCTATTTCCGCGTCTGCGCCGGGGTGGATTACGCGCAGATGGCAAAGGCCATGGAGCCGCTGCATGCCCTGATGGACAGGACCGACCGCGTCCGCATCGCCGGCCCCGGCACCGACCTGACCTTCAGCAAAAAGGACATCCCGACCGTGCCCTGCGTCGGCGACCGCAACATCCCCGACGGCGAGATCTTTACCTGCCCCGTGCGCGATTCGGTCAACGGCGCCATCCAGTTTAACTGCGAGACGCTCTATCGGGGAACCATTTTTAACAATATCCGGTTGGTTTTTAAGGACGGCAAGATTATCGAGGCGACGGCAGGCAGCGAGACGGCCCGGCTCAACCAGATCCTGGACGCCGATGAGGGCGCGCGCTACATCGGCGAGTGGTCCATCGCCTTCAACCCTTATATCCTCAAGCCGATGAAGGATATCCTCTTCGACGAAAAGATCGCCGGCAGCTTCCACCTCACGCCCGGCCAGGCGTATGAGGAGGCCGACAACGGCAACCGCTCGCAGATTCACTGGGACATGGTCTGCATCCAGCGCCCGGAATACGGCGGCGGAGAGATCTATTTCGACGATGTCCTGGTGCGCAAGGACGGCCTGTTCATCCTGCCGGAACTACAGGGGTTGAATCCCGACCGCCTTGCCGCCGCAAGCTAAAGCCGGGGTTAGGCCAAGAAGGGCCGGGGATGAGGGCCATATCGGGCAATTGCCGGGAAAGTCCGGCCCGTGCTATAATGGACACATGGACGAGCGCGATTTTGTCACCAAAAAGCGAACGACGTGGGACCGACTAGCGGCGCTGGTAGAGAAAGCCGGCGGCAAGCAGGGCATCCGCGCCTTGAGTCGCGAGGAGTTGCTGGCGCTGGGGCCGCTGTATCGCCGCGTCTCCTCAGATTTGGCCTACGCCCGCGCCCATGCCACCAGCAGCGACCTGGTGCAGCACCTCAACGGGCTGGTCGGGCGGGCGCACGCGCTGCTCTACGAGGCGGAAACCTCCGGCAGCGCGCTCCGCTCCCTGCGGCATTTCTACGGCTACGAATTTCCCACGCTGCTGCAACGCCATGCCCGCTCCTTCCTGGCAGCCGTGGCGCTAACCCTTATCGGCGTCGTCTTCGCCTACTGGCTGGTCCTCACCCAGCCGGACAAGATCGGCCTGTTCATTCCCGAGGAGTTCAAATCCTCGGCGGAGGTCTGGAAGAGCGGCAAGGTAGAAGCGCGGGCTTCCGCCGCCATGTCCGGCTTCCTGATGACTCATAACCTACAGATCGGCCTGCTGGCCTTCGCCTCCGGCGTAGTCGCCGGGGTGCCGACCGCCTTTCTGCTGTTTTACAACGGCGGAATGCTCGGCGCCATGGCCGCCCTGATGACGCAGGTACACCATCATAACACGTTCTGGCCGGGCATCGTGCCGCACGGCATCGCGGAGCTGACCGCTATCTTCATTTGCGGCGCAGCGGGCCTGCTCATCGGCGTCGCCCTGCTCGTTCCCGGCGCCTACACGCGCCGGGACGCCCTCAAGCTGGCGGGCCTGGACGCCATCAAGCTCGTTCTGGGCACCATCCCGCTCTTTATCTTTGCCGGCATCGTTGAGGGGATGTTCTCGCATCTGGGCACGCCTGCCTGGTTCCGGATCGGCTTCGCCGCCCTCAACGGCGTGATGTGGTACCTCTATCTCTTTCTGCCGCGCCGCAAACCTGACTGGCCGGACGCGCCGCAACTGGAACAAAATTTGCAACGGAACTTGTATTCCTCGTAGCGCGTAAACACTCTACGCCGCATTGGCGCCTGACAACGCTGAACGCTGGAGCCTTCGCCGCATGAACGTAACCGGAAGCCCGGATCGCAGCCCGCGCGACCTGCTCGCCCAACTGCGCGCCCAATATCCCGACTCGCCGTTTCTGGCGCTGGGCCAGACCGTCTTCTGGGATGAGCCTGTCAAGGCGGCGCTGCGGCGCCTGCTCGACGTCTTCGGGCTGGGCGGCCAGATGGTGCTGGGCGTCCACGATACCGACTATTTCGCCAAGACTCACCTGCGCCGGAGCGGTCAGCGGCGCTTTGTCCTCCTGCCCCACAACGACGGCACCACCAAAGATCTCTGGTCGGCTGCCGGGGAGATTTCGACGCTCTTTGGCAGCGAGACCTTTCCCACCCGGCACGACTATGTTCGCTGCGGCGTCCCCTTTGAGCGCGTCGCCGAGTCCGGCCCGATGGATCGGCAGGAATTCATTGATGCGGTGACAGAAGCCTGGGGCTGGCGCGGCCTGGTCTATACCGGCTCACGCGATCTGATCGTCCACTACCTGCCGCTCAAGGAGGTCTGGGACGGCATCCAGGAGATGCTCCACTGGGGCTTCGACAACGCCGTTCCCCAGGTCATGCCCGATTGCTGTCAGGAGGAGGCGCGTGCCGTCACCCAGACCATCCTGGACTGGTGTCAGGAGTATCGCGCCTCCCATCCCGATAAGAACCTCACGGACCTGTACCAGTACCTCCTGCCCCGCCTCTATACGCTTCTGCTCGGCCACGCTCCCGACCATATCCGCGTGGATTGCACCGCCAACCTGCTGCGTCTGACGCCCGAGACGGCTTCCCTGCCCCGCTTCCGCTTCGTCAACCTGTTTCTCGACCCGGCCACGCGCGATCTCGCCGTCGCCGCCTACAACCAGGCCGTCGCCGGCTCGGAGATCTACACGCTGGATAAGTTCGGCGCGGGCGCGCTGCCTTTCGATGTGGTGCTGCCGGAGCAGGGACGCGGTACGCTGCGCGTGACGCCGCGCGTGCTCTTTGTGGAGACGCGCCAGCCGGTCGCCATCGGCCTCAAGAAGCCGATCACCTCCCTCCAGGAGATGGCCGAGATCCTGCACGCCAAGCTGGGCGATCAGGTCACGCTCGTCGGCAAGGCGGTCACCCTGATCTCCATGCTGGCCCAGGAGTTCATCTTCGTCTTCAACGAGGAAGGCTCGCAGTACGTCTGGCGCACCCGCCGCATGAACGACCTCCTGGCCCGGCACGGCATCCCCCTGGATATGCGGCCCATCCTGCGGCTGCGCTACCATACCTGGGATTCGCTTGCCGTCAGTCGGTCGAGCTTGCGCCTGGTCGAGCATCTGGCGACGACGTTCGGGCGCGCGACGATCACGACCCCGGAGTTCGCCGCGTCCTGGCGGCAGGTAGTGGAGGAGCAGCGCGCCCTCTGTAAGCAGAGCGCCGGCATCCGGGCGCCGCGTGCGCTGCTGGACTTCCTGCACCGGCGCGATCCGGTCGCCCCCTGGGAGGAGCGCCGCGCCGCCTACGACGCCGCCAAAAGCCGCCTGCTGGCTCTGCGCGCGCAGGCTGTCCAGCTTCAGGAGGAGGTCAACGCGCGCTATGTGCGCTTGAAGGCGCTAAAAGCGCGCGGCCTGGCGGTTCAGCGGGCGCAGGGCGACCACTTTCGCGCCACCCGCGAGTGGACGCCCGTCGAACAGGAGCGGCGCGCCGCGTTCGAGCGCGAGTTCCAGGCCCTCCAGAAGGAGAAGCGTGCCCTCTGCGCCGAGGTGCGTGCCCTCAAGGATCGCCGCCGCCAGATCGAGCGCTGCCCGGAGGCCGCCGCCGCCCGCGCCCGCCTGGCCGAGATCGAGAACGAGGCGGAGATGGCCCGCATGCGCCTCATCCGCGCGGCCCTGCTGACCATCGAAGGGCTGACGCACACCAACCATCGTCCCTCCGCCTGGTGGCTGCCGATGGTAGACGCCTCTGGCACCTGGTTCCAGCGCATCGTGGAGACCACCGAAATCTATACGGAGCCTCTGTTATCCTGAGGCCGCAGCCATGATCACAGATAAGGACAAGCCCGGGCTGGGTTCTCCGACCATCGGCCTGCCGGATCACATCCCCAACCTGCGCCGCCTCAAGTGCTTCTACGCCGCCATCCTGGTCCTGCTTGCCGTCATTATCGCGCGGCTGTGGTATTTGCAGATCGTCAAGGGGCCGGAACTGGCGGGGCTGGCGGCGACTCTGCGCACCCGGCTGATCCGGCGCGTGCCCCCGCGCGGCGAAATCCGGGACGCCAAAGGCCGCGTGCTGGCGACCAACCGCTCCCACTTCGTCGTCTCCGTCCTGCCCGACGAGATGAAGAAGAACCCGCAGCTTCTCCCGCGCCTGGCCCTGCTGCTGCATAAGACCGAGGACGAGCTGGCCGACGAGATCAGACTGAACAAGACTACGCCCTTCGACCCGGTGCCGGTCGCCACCGATGTGGATATCAAGCTGCTCTCAGAGGTCGAGGAACAGCGCCTGGACCTGCCCGGCGTCCTGATCACCAAAGACCCGATCCGCTACTACACGGATAATCGGCTCTGCACGCACGTTCTGGGCATCGTCCGGCCCATCAACGCCGAAGAGCTGGAGACGCTGCGGAAAAAAGGCTATCGCGGCGGCGACCTGATCGGCAAGGAGGGGTTGGAGTACACCTACGAGGCGGAACTGCGCGGCAAGGAGGGCGGACAGCGGATCGAAGTGGACGCGCGGGGACGGATGCGCCGCGTGGTCGAAGAGGTCAAGCCGCTTCCGGGCCGCACCCTGCGCCTGACTCTGGACCGCGACCTACAGCAGGTGGCCTATGACGCGCTCCAGGAGGCGTTCGCCAAGGGGCATCCGGGCGCGGCAGTGGCGCTGGACCCGCGCGATGGGGCCGTGCTGGCCTTCGTCAGCGTGCCCTCCTACGACCTCAACAAGTACGGCACGGACTACAACAAGCTGCTCAAAGACCCCTCCCATCCCCTGATCAACCGCGTCTCCGGCAGCAAATATCCCTGCGGCTCGACATTCAAGCTCATCACCGCCGCCGCCGGGTTGGAGACCGGCGCCATCACTCCCACCTCGCGGGATTACTGCCCCGGCGTCATCTACCTGGGCAACCGGGCGTTCCACTGCGATAGGCGCACCGGGCACGGCGCTCTCGGCTTCTATGACGCTATCGGAGAGTCGTGCGACGTCTATTTCTGGCACGTCGGGATGCGGGTGGGAGCGGAAAATCTGGCGGCCTGGGCGCGGCGCTTCGGCGTCGGCTCCAAGACCGGCATTGACCTGCCGGTGGATACGCCGGGCCGCGTGCCCACGGATCGATGGAAGCGCAAGTACGGATACGGCCCCTGGCGGCCTGGCGACACACTGAATATGGCTATCGGGCAGGGCTTTGTGGGCGTCTCGCCACTGCAATTGGCCGTCTACACGGCGGCCCTTGCTAACGGCGGCACACGCCTGCGCCCGCAACTGGTGCGTGAAATCATTGACTACTCCAGCGGCAAGCCGGTCGTCGTGCATCGCCTGAAACGCCAGGTACGCGGCACCCTGGGCCTGAGCAAAGCGTATCGGGATGCTATTGTCGAGGGCATGAGGCGGGCGCTGGAGCCAGGCGGCACCGCCGGGCGCTGCGCCATTCCCGGCCTCTCTATCGCCGGCAAGACCGGTACCGCTGAGGCCGTCATCCACGGCAAGGATGTCAGCCACTCCGTCTTCGTCTGCTTCGCTCCGGTCGAGAACCCCAAAATCGCCATTGCGGTGTTGGTGGAAGGCGGCGGTTTTGGCGCGGATACCGCCGCGCCCATCGCCCGCCGCATTCTGGGCCGGTATTTTGGCATTAAGCTCGACAACGCCGCCGTGCCCATCGGAGGACACAGCCCCGGCGTGGATTAATCGCCTGCAAGCGAGAATTCTGCCGCAGGCAACTCCTACGCCTCGTCTTCGCCTTCCGGCTTGCTTGCGGGCGGCAATCCACGCTAGACCGCCTTTGAAAGCCGGTTGATTTGCTCCTGTAACTGAGAGAGAGCGTGGCGTCGGTGTGCGCTTTGATAATCTGGGTTTCGGCCTTCAACCGTTCACTCTCGGCACGGTCTCTGTTCATCTGCTCCTCAAGGCGGTCTATCTCGGCAAGCATCTGCGAGGCAATAATTTCGTAGTCGGCGGCGGTTTTGCGCTTGGATTTGGTCAGTGCGGTCTCGCTCATGGTCATTTTCCTCCGCCTATAGTATATCAGGTAATCCCTCCCAACGGTGTGGACGTATCTCCTCAGCAGCAGGCTGCGTGAGATTGATCCACACGGCTGGGAGTGTCTACCGTATATCATGGCTCTGCGCTCTATGGGGTTGTCATGACAGTCGGGAGCGTCGAAAGGCTTGCCGGTCTTGTTGTTTCCCGACCCGACAGAAGCCAACCGCTTTATCTTCTCTGCTTTGCCCCGGTCGGTAGTGTACCCATAGAGAGTTGATACTTCGTCGCCGATGACCTTATCAACTCTGTAGAGGGACACTACCCCCCGGTCGAAAACCCCAAAATCGCCATTGCCGTGCTCGTGGAGGGTGGCGGGCGCTGTTGGGGCTGTATATCGGCCCTAGCGTGCTGACCCCTAACGCGGCATGGAAATCACACCCAATTGCTGCAGCAAACCCAGCATATCCCACTGGTTCCAGCTCTCGGCGATCTTGCCGCCCTCGATACGGTGCATCCAGATTCCCGTGACATGCGCCGATTTGCCAGTGGGAGCCAGCCCGCGCAGGTCCGCCCGGTGTGTGCCGCGAGCATTCCAGCGAGTCGCAACCGTATTGCCTTCGGCGATCTGACTCTCCACCGTCCAGTGGGCGTCCGGGAAGGCGCTCTGATAGGTCCCGATCAGTTGTCTCATGCCCTCCGGTCCTGATTTGACCCAGGGGCTTGCGGGATCATGGTAGGTGTGCTCCGCAGCGAATAGTTGCTCCTCCAGGTCTAACTGACGTGCGTTACAGAACTCCTCAAAGAAGCGGCGCACCAGTGTCTTGTTCTCTTCTGTGGACATGGTTATTCTCCTTGCTATAGGGGTACTCAGGTAATGGAAGCCGCTAGCGGGACGAAGGTTTGAGCATTCCATCCCTCTAGAGCTCTGTTTTAGGATAACAGGACGAGATTACAACGGGGCAACAAGAAGGTAACGGCTGCATAACGGTTTCATCTTTCTTAGTCCGTGCGTACCCTCCGCGAGGCAGCAGGGGGACAGGGAGTGAGAGCGGTTGGAAGCGGGCTGCCGTCTGCTTGACAAGCCTCCTCACGCGCGGTACAATGCCGCAGACAGAATTCGACGGAATTCAAGGGTGGGTCTGCCTTCATGTTACAATCCCTGTCCATTCGTAACTTCGCCATCATCGAGCGGCTGAATCTGGAGTTCGGTCCCGGCTTCAATGTGCTGACCGGAGAGACGGGCGCGGGCAAGTCTATCATCATAGACGCGCTCAACCTGATTCTCGGCGGACGTGCCGGGGCGGAGATGGTGCGCGGCGGAGCCGAGCGCGCCGTCATTGACGCCGTCTTTGACGTCGCCGGTTCGCCGGACTTGCAGCGGCTCGTGGAGGAGATGGGCTTTGAGGTCGAGGACGACCAGCTTTTCCTCTCGCGCGAGGTAGCGGCTAACGGCAAGTCGTCGTGCCGCATTATGGGCCGTCCGGCGACGGTGGCGCAGTTGAAGGAGATCGGGGACTGGCTGGTGGACCTGCACGGCCAGCACGAGCATCAGTCCCTGCTGGCGGTCCCGCGCCATCTGGACATCCTGGACGAGTGGGGCGGCAAGCCGATTCTGACCCTGCGCGCCGAGGTTGCCGACGCCTATCACCGGCTTCAAAACCTGCGCCGCGAGAAGGAGAGCCTGGAGACCGATGCCCGCGAGCGCGCGCATCTTCTAGACCTCTACGAGTTCCAGGTCAAGGAGATCAGAGACGCCAAGCTGGAGCCGGGCGAGGATGAGGAGTTGGCCGCCGATCACAGGCGCATCGCCAACGCGCAGAAGCTGGCGGAGGCGGCGCTGGGCGCGGCGGAGGCCCTCGGCGGCGGGGACAGCGGCGCGGGTGCGCTGGAGGCGCTGTCGGTCGCAGTGCGCGTGCTGGAAGAGGCCGCCACGCTGGACGATTCCCTCAGCCCCATCCTGGAGACGGTGCGCTCGGCTACCTACGAGCTCACGGAGGCGGAACGCGACCTGACGCGCTACCAGGACACCATCGAGTTCAACCCGCAGCGGTTGGCCCAGATCGAAGACAGGCTGGAACTGCTGCGCACGCTCAAGCGCAAGTACGGCGACACCATCGAAGATATTTTACAGTACGCGGAGACAACGGCCACGAAGCTGGAAACCCTCTCCCACAGCGAGGAGCGGGGCGCGCAACTGGAGGGTGAGATCGCCGCGGCGGAAAAGCGGCTGCGCGAACTCTGCGACCGACTGAGCCGACAGCGCTGCGAGGCCGCCGCCGAGTTCCAGAAGATCACCCTGTCGGAACTGCATGATCTGGCGATGGAGAAGGCACGGTTTGAGGTGCGGGTCGAGCCCGGCGAGCCGACGGCGAAAGGCGCGGATCGCGTCGAGTTCCTGATCGCGGTCAACCCCGGCGAACCGCTGCGGCCCCTGGCGAAAGTAGCCTCCGGCGGCGAAATTTCGCGCGTGATGCTGGCGATCAAGTCGGCGATGGCGCGGCAGGAACCGCTGCCGACGATGGTTTTTGACGAGATTGATATTGGGGTCGGCGGACGCACGGCCAACGTCATCGCGGAGAAGCTTTCCACACTCTCGCACGCCGCGCAGGTGCTCTGCATCACGCACCTAGCCCAGCTTGCCAGCCGGGGGGAGCGCCACTTCTACATCGAAAAGCACGTCCGGGGCGACCGCACCTCCGTCGCCGTGACGCCCCTGACGCCGGAACAGCGCATCGCGGAGGTCGCCCGCATGATCGGCGGGGCCGAAGTCACGGAGACGGTCTTACAGCACGCCCGCGAGATGCTGCACGTCGCTTCAAACCTTTCAACCGGATGAACAGGATTTCTCAGGATTTACAGGATGAAGACAAAAGCCTGCAACCAAGAGGAACAGAGGATGAGGTATTCGGTTGATTGGTTGGGTTTTAGAAATCCTGGGTAGACACTCCCAGCCGTGTGGATCAATCTCACGCAGCCTGCTGCTGAGGAGATACGTCCACACCGTTGGGAGCGATTACCGAAATCCTGTTTAATCCTGCAAAATCCTGTTCATCCGGTTGAGGTATTGGTTTATTTTGCCGTCAGGTCTTTGAGTTCGGCGCTCGTGAGTTTCTCTTTGCCGGTGCTGCCGATCTGGACGGCGTTCCTGCCGAGACGCACGATCACCTCGTCGCCAACCGAAGAGTAGCTGGCCAGTTGCGGCACGGCACGCAGCAGCGCGAAGTGCGCGTCGCTGAACGCCCGGATTTTGACGAGTTGCTGCTTCTTGGCATCGTAGGCGTTATCTTGCCAGACGTTGTTGGCCTGCCGGTAGAAGGTCTTATCGGCAACGGCCTGGACGGTAACGGCATCCTGGGCTGCCTCTCCGCCATACCGGTCTATTCCATTGTCCGATCTGCCTCCACCGAAGCCCCCTCGGCCTGTCCCTAATCTGCCATAAGCATAGTTGCCGGGAGCCGCCTTAAATGCTCCGCCCACCGATTGGCCGGGATAGCCTTGCGCGCCCGCCGGGCCGTTGAGGCTATAGACGCTGCCGTTGGCCGATTGGTAGCGCGAGGCCGCTTTGTCGTATTGCTGTAGCTCTTTGGCGCGCAGGCTCTGGTTGGTCGCGCCTAATCCTCCTGCCCCAAACTGCGCGGCGCGGCGGCCTACTTCCTCATAAAGCTGCCTGTTCCGATGCAGGAGGTCTCCCCGGAAGTGGCCGCTCTGGTCGCGCAGGCCGAGGGCGTACTGCTCCCGCTCATCCACCAGGAACGAGGTGTACTCGGTGATGATGCCATACTCGCGTGAGAGGCGAATGATCTCGTCAATGACCTCCTGGCGCCCGGCGGGATTATCCGCAAGGCGTACCTGGTCTATGAGGTAGCCGATCTTGCGCGCCGCCCAGATGCGCGGCAGGAAGGCGTTCCGCCAGTCCGCCGCGCTAAAACTCGTCCCCAGCTTGAAAGTCTCCTGCTCGCCGTTCGCCAGCCCCGCCAGGCGTACCGTGCCGCCGCCTTCGCCCCGGAATCGCCCCGTAATCACCAGTTGCGAGCCTTTGAAAAGGTCGGGCAATGTTTTCGGGTAGATGTCGTACACGTCCGCGCCGTCGAAGGCCAGCCGCAGATTAGAGAGAATGGGCGAGGTCACTTTGGCGAAGAAGGAGGAGACCTTGGCCTCGATATCCTCCTCCGGCTTGACGTAGTCGGCATCGCCGCGCCCTATCTCGGCCAGGCGGTCGAGGAACGGCACATTGACGTCGTAGCCCAGGCCGAAGCAGAAGATGCGCGCTCCAGCGGGGCGAGAGGGAACCAGGCTAGCGGGACGCCGCTCGTCCTCATCTTGCAGCGCTGTGGGGCGTACATAGGAACTAGAGATTTGCGCTAAATCCTTGTGCTCGTTCAACTGCTTGACGTGCGAGAGGATGGTATTGATGTTGGTCTCGCCGACGGTCGGCAGGCCGTCCGTGAGGAAGACGAGCATCTTCTCATGGCCCGGATCGTCCCGGAGCAGGGTAAGGGCAGCGCGTAGGGCCTCATCAATGTTGGTGCCGCCGCTGGCCTCGATGTCCTCCACGAAGCGGCGCGCTCTGGCGATGTTGGTCGCGGTCGCCATCACCAGGCGGCGCGTCAGAACGTCGGGCGACTCGTTGAAGGTGATGACGTCGAAGCGATCCTGTGGGTGCAGGTTATTCAGGCAGAAGAGCAGCGACTTGCGGGCCTGTTTGATCTTCTCGCCCCCCATCGAGCCCGTGCGATCCAGGACAAAGACGACCTGCTTGGGCAGAATACGGTCTTTGGGGACGGTGACGCGCGGCGCGGCCAGCAGCATAAAGTAGCCGTCACGCTCCGTCGGCTTGTAGGTCAGCAGCGACAGGCCCACATCGTCGCCGCTGGTGCTGTAGTAGAGGAGCAGGTCGCGGTCGGAGGCATCGTTGGCGCCTTCCCAGATGGCCGTCGCCGTGCGGTCGTCCGGGCGGCGGATGGAGAGGTCGTGCGTGGGCGAGTAGACGTTCTTGAGCGGCGCGCTCGTGCGCAGCTTAATACTGACGGTGGCGACGCCGACAGGCCGCGCCCCGAAGCGGGAGGTGGAGAGCGAGTAGGCGTATTTGCGCAGGCCGCCCTCCGGCTTGAGAATTTCCGTGTAGCGCAGCCGGATCACGCGCTGGCCTTGCGGCGGGATAGGGTAGACGCTGATGCGGACGAGGTTGCGATCCACGTATTCCAGCAGGGCCGGGTCGCGTCGGCGGCGCACAATGCTCTCATAGACGCTGCGCGCCTCCTCTTTGGTGAGAATGCGCGGCTCCAGCGTCCGGTCGCCGATGGTCATGGAGAACGAGGTAGGCGAGGCGCCTTCGGGCAGCGGGTAGAGGTACGTGCCCTCCTGTTCAACGCTGCTGGAATTCACGAAAGTCTGCTCGACGGTCGTTTCGGCCACTGCGTCCGTAATGACCGTGTTCACGCGCAAGTCTTTCACATAAAACGGCTGTATGCGCCCCTCCGGGCGAGGGTAGAGAATGCCCTGCGCCTGCGTGGGGAGGCGCGTGCCGACGAGCGCGGCCAAGCCTACCGCCATCGCCGCGAACGTTTTGAGGAGGCGACTGTGCATCGCTGTACGCTCCTTTCCATCCAGCCGACGGCGGGAACCAAAAGGAAGCGGTCGGGAACCTGCCAACCGGCGCTATGGAAGAGACGGCTTCCCCGGTGTGTGCGTCCACACACCGGGGGCCGCTGAACGGGGAGGATTGTTCGCGTATTAGACGAGAGGCGTTGGCGTGACGTTACAGGCAGAACAAAGAGGAGCAGAAAACTCAGGCGCCAACCGTTTCGAGTTCGCCTTCGGCAATCGCGGACGTCTCTATCTGCGGCTCGCGGAACGTCAGCCAGTAGGCGATGCCGCAGAGGACCGTCAGTACACCGGGCACCAGGAAGACCATCGGCCAGTTCACCTCACCCGGAATCAGGTGCGCCGGGTTAGCCGGATCGGGGACGAAATGCGTGAATCGATCCTTGAGCCAGCCGCTAAACATCGTTCCCAGCCAGTTCCCGAAGCCCAGAGTCATCAGGGTTAGCAGGCTTTGCGCGCTGGCGCGGATGTCCCTGGGAGAAACCCGATCAATGTAGATGTACGAGGTTACGAACACGAAGGCAAAGCCGATGCCGTGGAACATCAGCGAGACGATGACCAGCCAGAGCGGCTTCTCCAACGCAAAGATGAAGTAGCGCAGGGGCCAGGCAAACACGCCGATGACCAGCGTTTTGCGCATCCCCAGATATTTCAGCGAGATGGGCAGGAACACGCCCAGCGATACGATCTCGGCGACCTGGCTGACGCTTTTGACGGCGGGCAGCCAGGCGTCCTTGACGCCAATGGCGTGCAGGAACGGCGAGGAGAGCAGGTAGAAGAACTGGAACTCGGTAGAGACGATAAACGAGATCAGCATGAAGATCGCAAAGCCCGGCACGGTCTTAAACAGCTTAAAGGCTTTGGTGAACGCCCAGGGATCTTTGGCCTCTTTGGAGGGTGGCGTATTCGGTAGTATAAACGCCAGTACCGTCCACAGCGCGCCGAAGATAGCGGTCATCTGTAGCTCTTCAAAGGGGCGCCAGTGTCCCTTGGGCAGCTCGGGCCGCGTCATCAGGTACCAGGTCAGCAGCCAGCCGGCCACGATCCAGCCGACCGTGCCCGCCGTGCGGATGACGGCAAAATCCCGCTCCTGCTCGATCTCGCTCGTGCCCTCCTTGCTCAAGTGGTAGAAGACAATCGAGTTGGCGATGCCCAGCGTGGGCGCAAACGCGATAGACCAGACCCACATCCAGATCATCATATGGCTGATGTCATGCTGAACCGACATCATGGCCGCAGAGACCGTGCAGGCCAGCGCCGCGATGCCGAGGAAGACCTGGCTGGGCATGAGACGGTCCACCAATTGCCCGCCGATGAACGGCGTGATAATGCAGGCCAGCCAGAGCACGCTGTAGATGGCGCCAATCTCAACCCCGGTCGCGTTGAGCCGCTCGCCCAGCGTATTGGCCAGCACCGGCGTCCATGCTCCCCAGACGGCGTACTGGAGGAACATCATGGCCGACAGCAGGAAACGCAGTCGCATTCTCATAGGGAAGACTCCTGAATCGTAAAGGGAAGCGCGGATGGATATGGGGCCGGTGCCGCGCCCTGAGGGAGCGCAACAGGACGGCCCGCATTTGTCCGGCAATTCGACTTCCTCCCGGCAAGTTCCTCCTTATCACAGAGTCCCTTACGTTTTTGGCTGCGGGCGAATCAATTCGCGGCAACCAAGGCACGAAGTGGCCCTACGGCGACTAAACCCTCCCCTCTCCCGCAGCGTGGATCGCAAGGCGAGGGGTGTCGCCAGGCGGAGGGGTGTGGCAAGGCAGAGCCGTGTCGCAAGGTGTCGCAAGGCGGAGGCAAGGACCGTAACCTTGCCGACCCTGGCAGTGGGGCGAACCGTTGTAGCCCCGACCCTGGCAGTCCGTTGAGCGGCGTCCCTTGCAGTCCATTGCAGGGCCGACCCTGGCAGTAGGGGGCAGGGGGTGAGGGCAGAACCCGCGCAGGCGGGTTTTGTGCCTTGGTTGCTGCGGCTTCAGCCGCCCGGAAAAACTCGCCTTCTTCCCTGTTTTTCCGCCAGTCTGCGCAAAAACCCCTTGTTTATCCATAAGGATTTCGGGCCAACGAACCGAGAATCGGTTGTCACCGGATGGTTTCGGCCTGGAAATCACGCGCCGCCTTCTCGTCTCAGGAAGAGACGCTGTTGGCGCGTTTCCCTAAGGGAAACTGGCCCGGAAGCGACCTATACGATCCCACTTCCGCCCGTCATGGATGGACGGGCCACTTCGACTCATGCACGGAGGTAGCATAATGAGCGAAGTCTCAACCGCAGAACTCTGGCGCCAGTTCAAACAGTGCCAGAGCCAGGCTGCCCGCGCCCAGATTATCCAGCGCTACGCCCACCTCGTCTCCATCACCGCCGGCCGTCTGTTCGGCCCGCTGCCTTCGGGCGTGGAGCGCGACGACCTGGTAGGCGCCGGAGTGGTCGGCCTGGTCAAAGCGGTGGATCAGTTTGATCCCTCGCGCGGCATCAAGTTTGAGACCTATGCCATCACCCTTATACGCGGCGCCATCCTGGAGATGCTGCGCGGCGATGACTGGGTTCCCCGCCTGGTCCGCGATCAACAAAAGCAGCTTAAACAGGCTTATATGCGTCTGGAGGCCCAGCTTGGCCGCCCGGCCACCGAGGAGGAGGTCGCCAAGGAGCTGGGCATCAGCACCGAAAAGCTGGATAAGCTGCTGACCAACATTGGCCGCGCCAGCCTGCTCTCTCTGGACGACCTGCGCATCGGCAGCGATCAGCAGCGCCTGGCGGACATACTTCCCTCCGACTCCCCCAGCCCGCTCGATAGCCTCGCTCTCCGGGAGCGTAGGCGCGCTCTGGCCGCTGCGGTCAACCGCCTACCGGATCGCGAGCGCACCGTCGTCGCGCTCTACTATCATGAGGGGCTAACTTTTAAGGAGATCGGCGGGGCGCTGACCGTCTCGGAATCCCGCGCCTACCAGCTTCACGCGCAGGCCGTCACGCGCTTGCGCGGCTATCTCGAATCCGAGGCGGAGCTCTTTCCCTGAACAGCCCCTCCGAGGCCCCAGGCAAATCCGAAAACGCCATCGCGAACATAGCGAACCGGAACCCTCCTTTCTTAGCGGTCCGTGGTCCGCAGGCAAGCGCGTCAAGGCAAGAGTGAACCAGAACCCGCCGGCTGCGTAAAAGAAACCAAAACTTCTGGAAGAAGGGAGCAAGCCCGATGCCAGAGAACAAGCCGGAGGAGACCGATCCCGTTCCCGGCGTGGACCTGCACCCGCGCCATGAGTCCTGGGCGCGCCTGACCACTCGCAACTCGATGATCGGCTGCGTGATCGCTATTGTGCTTGCCATTTTGTTTTACTTTGCGATTAAGCTGGTGTATCGGGGGCCTTAAGGAGGAGAGAATGAGCCTGCTGGACAATGCCGCGCTGACCTTCAAGATCAAGTCGGACCTGATCTTCAAGCTCAACCTCGGCAACGTCAACGTCGACTCGGAGGAGGGCGTCGTGACGCTGCGGGGCACCGTGGCCTACGATAACCTGCGCCAACAGGCTGAGGAAATTGCCCTACAGCACGGCGCGCGCCGGGTCATCAACGAGCTAACGGTGCTGCATCCCGGAGAGTCGGCGGTCACTATTCCTGAAGACTTCCCGCGCGTGACTACTCCGGAGGGAGCGCCTCCGGTGGAGCAGCCTCCCCCGGAAGAGGCCGTCCGCGCCGCGCTGGAGAGCGATCCGCGCGTCAACGCGCGCCTGATCCTCGTGCGCGTGGACAACGGTATCGCCTACCTCACCGGGCGGCAGGAAACTGTGGATGCCGTGGAGGCGGCCACCGAGGTCGCCGCGCACGTGCCCGGCATCCTGGGCGTCTCCAACGAGTTAGAGGTCATGCCCAGCGTCTGAACAAGCGCCCGGTGCCGCCTGGCAGATGCCCCATCCAGGCAAACTGCCCACTTACAGCGCACGGGTGTTTAGCAACCTGGGATTAACCAGGGACACGGCGCAAAAAGAGCCGCAGGCACGGATAGCGCCTGCGGCCGGTGCTCCCTCATCCAAGGGGTGAGCGGGCTTTGCTGCGGCCGATCTAGGCAGCCGGAGCCGCAGGGCGATCAAACATCGCGCCCAACCACGCCAGCGCAAGCGCCCCCAGCGAGAGGCCGAAGTCACGCAGGGCGAGATCCAGGCCCCAGGTATGCCCCTGATGCCCGATGATGCCCGGCACCAGGAACAGGTTGATGATAATGCCCCACAGCCAGACGGCGACCACATAGCCGCCGATGCGGGGCTTGATCGCGACGATCAGGCCGGCGATGATCTCGATGATCCCCACAGCCATCATGAACATGTGCGGCTGGACATGCAATGTCTGGGGAATGATGGGCGCCAGGTAGTTATCCCAGTTCGCCAGGATCAGAAAGAACTTGTCCAGGCCGGCGATGATTGGCGCGAGCGTAAACCCGATATGCAGCAACTGATAGGCCCGATACGCCGGGTTGTCCGTCCGCGCGACGGGCGCGGACACGGGAGCAACGCCGGTCGGGGCGGTATAGGCGGGTTGTGCCATGGTCTTCACCTCCTTCTTGCTCCAAAGCTGACGAGAAGAGGAAATGAGATGTTCCTCCTCTTGTCGAGGGAGACGCAAGATGCATGAAGTCGGACAATGGACGCTGCTCATCTACGGCGCGGTGCTCATCCTGGGCGGCATTCTCGCCTATGCCCGCGCCCAGAGCGTCATGTCGCTGGTCAGCGGCGTGGTCAGCGGCATCCTCATCTATGTCGCCTACTTCCTCTCGCGCACGCAGCCCCGATCCGGGTTTGCCCTCGGCGCGATCGTTGCGCTCTTGCTGACGGTGAATTTTGCGCTGCGCTTCCGAGGCAAATTCATGCCGACCGGCCTGCTGCTGCTGGTCAGCGTGCTGGCGCTGGGACTGCTTTGCGCGGCGTGGATTGCGTGAATGGGCCGCGTTGTGAGGAACTTTTGCGGCCCTTCGGGGGTATTTCCAAAAAAATACGGGGAAATCGGTGCCATTGGGAACCCAATGGCACGGTTCTTGCTGTAGTATTAGTATGAGGAGAGCGTGATAATCGCAACCCCCATAAGGGCCGTGCTGCTGAGCAAGGCAGCACGGAATGAAGGTTCCGGGCTTCATTCCGCCTTGCTCCGCCTATCGGCGCTTATCTCCTAGTGCGCACAGGCAGGCGGAAGTTAACTTCCGCCTGCCTGTGCTTTTTAGCGGGGAATAAGGAATGTAGGTAGGCAGCTTTCCAGTGGCAAAGCGCGCACGATAGCAGGGTTCCTTACCCTTCTTGGGCAAGGTGGCCCTGCGCTTGTCACTCTTCGGAGGCAGGCGCATGCCAGCGATGGAGGGAGTCCGCATCAGCCAGGCAGGCAGACACTTGAGGCGCAGCAATTCAACTCGCATCGTGAAGGGAACCAGCTCGAGGAAGCGCATGCGAGTCTGCCAGGAGGGTATGCCGGCCCATTAACCCCTATGCCTTTGGGCGCAGAGGCTAACGGACCGGCAGATATAGCGAGCGCGCTTAGATGCGTTCCCGCTGTGTTAACGTCTTGTAGACGACATAGACGAGGAAGCAGAACAGCAAGATCAGGCCGATGCTGATGATCGTGCCGACAATGCCGGCAAGCAAGCCCATCACGATACGCCACACGATCCAGACGATCACGAACGCCAGGATCAGCATTAAGAAGTTTTTCACGGCTCCCATTCTCCTCTAAACGCCCGGCAGGTAAATCCACCTTGCCGCCACATTACACTACGTCCCCATTTCCGCTTGCGTTTCGGAATTCCTGCCTGCGCGCATAAAACGATGATCCGTAGAATTTGGTAATCGCTCCCAACGGTGTTGACGTATCTCCTCAGCAGCAGGCTGCGTAAGATTGATCCACACGGCTGGGAGTGTCTACCTAGAATTTTCCAAAGGAAGCATACGGGCACGCATTTGGCACGATCTATGCAATAAGATTACCAAGCCGCCTGGCACAAAGCTAATCTGGCGGCTCCGCCCACAAAGCGGCGAAACGGCGTGCGGAAGGTTATGCGGTGCTTCCGGCAGCATGTTGTACCTCGGCAGCGGAGGGAAATTGAGAGCCACACCTTGCGTATTCACATCGTCTTTCCCGCCTTGCCGCCGCGACTAGACGGCATCGGCGACTACACGGCCAACCTGGCCGGTGAGCTGGCCAAGTCGGCCAAAATCACCATCCTGACGGATGCAGGGCCTTATGCGCCTATCCCTGGTGTGACGATTACGCCGACGTTCTCGCCCGCCGAGCCGCGCAGCCTCGTCCATATTCTGCCGAGGGTGGCGGCGGATCGCCCGGATTGGCTGCTGCTGCAATATAATCCGTTCTGCTATGGGCACTGGGGCTTTAATCCTCATCTGCCGCACGCGCTGCGCGCCCTGAAGCGCCGGTTTCCCGAAACGCGCCTGGCGATCATGGCGCATGAACATTTCGTGCCGGTTCTCAATTGGAAGTGGGCGGTGATGACCACCTGGCAGCGCTGGCAGTTCTGGATGCTAGGGCGCTGCGCCGACCGGCTCTTTTTCTCCATCGATCCCTGGGCCCGCAAGTTTCGGAAGTGGTTTCCCGATAAGCCGGTGCTGCACCTGCCGGTCGGGTCCAATATTGGGCGCGTGTGCCTCCCGCGCGCGCAGGCGCGGGCGCGGCTGGGCATCGGGGAAGGCACGGCGGTTCTGGGCCTGTTCGGCACCGCCCATATCTCCCGGATGCTGGCGCGGGCGCGCGAGGCGGCGGAGGTCGTCCGCCAGACCGGGCGCGAGGTCCTGGTGCTCTACGCTGGCACGGACGCGGAGGCGGTGCGGACCGCCCTCGGCCCGATCCCGGCCTGCGCCGAAGGCCCCCTGCCGCCCGCAGAGGTCTCCCGGCGCCTGTCCGCCGTAGATGTCTACCTGGCCGCGTTCTTGGACGGCATCTCGACGCGGCGCACGACGCTGATGGCCGGCCTGCAGCATGGCCTGGCCACCGTCGGCACGGCGGGGATCAACACGGACGACTGCCTCCGGGCCGAGAATGGGCGGGCGTTCCTGCTCTCGGACGCCAATGCGCCCGAGGCGTTCAACGCGCACGTGCTGCGCCTGCTGGAGGACGCGCCCCTGCGCGCCCGGCTGGGACAGGAAGCTTCCCGGCTGTATCAACGCGAGTTTGCCTGGGATCGCATCGCCTCCCGGCTGCTGGCCGCTCTGGAGGCGAACAGTCCCGCGATACTGTAGTTCCTGTGGATGCGCTCGACGCTACAGCGTCCGCGCGCGGGCTGTCATCATGAATACGCAACCTCTCCGTGTGCTTCTAACCTCACCTGTCGGGCAGCACGGCGGCGCAGAGCAGGTGTTTCTGAGCCTGGCCAAGTACCTGCCGCAATGGAACGTCACGCCCGTCTTCGCCTGCCTGCGGCCCGGCCCCCTGGCCGATGCGGCGCGCGGGCAGGGAACGCAGACCTGCGCCTTCCGAGCGCACCGCTACCGCAACGCGCTGGCCGTCCTGCGGGGCGCTCGCTGGCTGGCCCGTACCACCCGCGAGGCCCAGATCGATCTGATCCACTGCAACCACGCGGCCCACCTCTACGGCAGCCTGGCCGCAAGGTGGGCCAACGTGCCTGAGGTCTGGCACATCTACGACTACCCCTACCGGCGGGATATGGTCGACCACCTGGCCGAGCGTCTGCCCACCAGCTACATTGTCTTCACGCTAAGCCGCGTGGAAAGCGGCTATCCCCGGCTGCATCGCTACCCGCGCTCCGTCATCCCTCCCGCCTGTGTCGAGCCTGATCGCCTGCGCGCCTTCCCGCCGCAGCCGAACATCCGCGCGTGTTACGGCTTGCCGGACGGGCCGCTCTTTGTGACGGTGGCCCGCTTGCAGCCGCACAAAGGGCACCGTTTCCTGATAGAGGCCGTCCCCGCCATTCTCCAGGCGTATCCACAGGCGGTCTTTGCCATCGTCGGCAAAGCCAGCGGGCCGCAGCAGGAGAGCTATCGGCAGGAGCTATTGGCGCAGTGCGCCCGGCTGGGCGTGACGGATCGCGTGCGGTTCGTGGGCTTTGTGCCCGACGCCGATCTAGTCGCCCTCTATCGGGACGCCGCCGCCGTCATTCATCCGGCCACCAGCGAAGGGTTCGGCCCGCTGACGCTGCTGGAGGCGCTGGCCCTGGGAACGCCGGTGATCGCCGCCCGCGCCGACGGTCCCCGCGAGCTGATCGCCGAGGGCAAAACGGGGCTGCTTGTCCCGACCGGCGATAGTGCAGCGCTGGCGCAGGCTGCGATCCGGCTGCTGGGCAGCCCGTCCCTGGCAGAAACGCTGCGGCGCGAGGGTGGCCGCTATTCCGAATGCTTCCGGGTGGAGCGCATGGTCGAGCAGACGGTCGAGGTCTACCGGCAGGTGGCGGAACAGCACAAGAGAAGGCGCGCGGCTGTAGGCGGAAGGTCCTGAGTGATGCCGAGGTCCATCGGCAGGTGGCAGAACAGCATGACAGGCGATTACGGTGACAACCGGCCCGCAGCGGCGGCGCACTATCCGATTGCCCTGCCCGGCAGGCCCCGATTCGGGCAGAGTCTGGCGCCCTTCGTTCGCCTCCTGCCGGTGGCGGCGGTACTGGCCCTCGCTCCGTTGGCGATGCGGTCGGACGGAGGCCGGCGCGCGCTACTGGCGTCAAGCGCCTTTGTGGCCCTGTTCTCCATGCGCGCCACCGGGGCCTTTCCGCTGTGCGCGCTGGCCTACCTGGCCTTCCTGGGAGGGATACGCCGGTACCTGATCCCGGTGCTGGGCTGGTCCGGCAACGACCTCTTGCTGCTGGTCTGCCCGGCGGTGGCGGGCCTGATCTTCGGGGGCAAGGCGTTTGCGCGGCAGCTACCCCGCGACACCCGACTGGCGCGGCTGCTGCCCTGGCTGCTCCTGATCATGGCGCTGCAAATCTTCAACCCGATGCAGGGCGGCCTGGAGGTGGGCGCGGCCGGCGCGCTCTTCTACATCGTGCCGCTGCTCTGGTACTACGTCGGGCGCGACCTGGGCACGGCAGAGTTCCTGCCGAAGCTGCTGCGGCTGACGGTGGGCATCGCGATCCTGGCGGCCCTCTACGGCCTGTATCAGAACTTTTTCGGGTTCGCGCCCTGCGAGGAGACCTGGATTCAACTGGCCGGGCCGCTCTACGGCGCGCTCAACGTCGGCGACACCAAGCGCGTGTTCTCCTTCTTCACGTCGGCGGCGGAATACAATGCGTTCCTGAGCCTCGGCATCGTTCTTCTGTGGGCCTACTGGCTGCGCACCCGCAGCTTCGCCGCGCTCCTGCCCATCCCTTTGCTGGCGGCGGCGATCCTCTACAGCGGGATACGCGGGCCGATTGTCTTCACGCTGTTTACCTGCGCCCTGCTCGTAGCGGTGCAGGGCCGGCGGGCCGCATCGTGGCTGCCGCGCTGCTGCCTGGCGCTGGCCGTCGGCGCGGTGGGGTTGATCTGGAGCCTTCAGCAGGTGGAGAAGGTCAATGGCGGCGGGCAGGCTCAGGAACTGGTCGCCCATCAGACTCAGGGGCTGCTCAACCCCTTCGACTCGGAGAAATCCACCGTCGGCATCCACACCGACCTGATCGGCATCGGCTTTATGGAAGGCTTCACTAATCCGCTGGGGCGCGGGCTGGGCGCGACGACGCTGGCGGCCAGCAAGTACGGCGAGGGCAGCGTCAGCACCGAAGTGGACTTGAGCAATATGTTTCTCTCGCTGGGGCTTGCGGGCGGGCTGCTCTACGCGGCTCTCTGTGGGCTGATCCTGACCAACGCCTTCCGTTACTGGCACCGCGCCCGCAGCGTGGTGGCCCTGAGCCTCCTGGGCGTTCTGGCGGCCTCCCTGGGCCAGTGGCTCAACGGCGGGCACTACGCGGCCTGCCTGCTCATCTGGTTCTGCATTGGCGCGCTGGATCGGGCGCAAGCGGAGGAGGCGCAATGAACCTGGCGCTGATTACCCATAACGTGATGCCGGGCGACGGGCAGAGCCGCGTCGGCTACGAGATCGCCCGGCACGCCCTGCGGCGCGGCGTAAAGGTCTGGCTGCTGGCCGACCACGTGGTCGAGGATCTGAAGTTAATGGGCGCGACCTGGATTCCCGTCCGGCCCCGACTGCGGCGGCTGCACCTGCTCAAAGGCTGGGAATTCACGCGGCGGGCCAATGCCGCCCTCAGCCGGATGGTTGGGGCGCTGGACATCGTGCAGGGCTTTGGGTTTGTCGTCACTCAGCCCCATACCGTCAGCAACTGCCAGTTCGTACACCGTTCCTGGCTGCGCTCTCCGGCGCACATCATCCGGCAGCGTCACGACCTGTACGGGGCCTACCAATGGCTGCACTCCTGCCTGAACGCCCTCTGGGAGCGGGCGGCGTACCGGCAGGCGCACATTGTCGTGGCCTCCTCAGGGCTGATCCGCCAACAGCTTATCGAGATCGGCGTGCCGCAAGAGCGCATTCGAGTCATCCACAACGGCGTGGACACGCGCGAGTTTCATCCGGGGACGGGCGACCGGGGCGCGCTCGGCTTGCCGGAGGACGTTCCGCTGGCACTGTTTGTCGGCGATATCCGACTCAACCGCAAGAACCTGGATACGACGCTCAAGGCGCTGGCGCGCGTGCCCTGCGCACACCTGGCCGTAGTGGGGTCCGTCGAGCGCAGCCCCTACCCGGAGATGGCGGCATGCCTGGGGCTGGCAGGGCGCGTACATTTCTTAGGTTTCCGGCGCGATATTCCCCAGATCATGCGCGCCGCCGATCTCTTTGTCTTTCCCTCGCGCTACGAGGCCTGTTCGCTGGTGCTGCTGGAGGCCAGTGCCTCCGGGCTGCCGGTCCTGACGGCGCGCACGGCGGGCGGCGCGGAACTGATTACATCCGATTGCGGGATCGTCCTGGACGATCCGAACGACGCGGAGGGCCTGGCGTCGGCATTGCAGCGCCTCCTGGAAGATCCCAGGCGCCGGGCCGACATGGGGCAGGCGGCGCGGGCGATGGCCGAGCGGCATACCTGGGAGCGCACCGCCGAGGCCCATCTGCAACTCTATCAGGAGATCGCCCGCTAATTAGCGCCTCCGGCTCCTTGACTGTCCTTTCCTGGCGGCGGCTTTTCCCGCCCACGCAGGTGGGCGGATGGCCGTAGGCCCCACAGCGGCCGGGTTTAGCCTGCCGCCAAAAGCACGGCAGGCTTACCGGAGGCGTCAACTAAGCCGAGTCATGAAACTCCTCTTCTTAATCAATGGGAGCGAGCGAAGCGCCGCCGCGCACCGGGCCGACGCCTTCATCGAGCGGCTGCCGCGCGATTGGACAATACAGTCCTGTTACCGCCCGGCCCGGAAGTGGAAGGGCATCCCGCCGTTCGCGCGTACGGCCCTGCGCTTCCGCCCCGACATTGTCTATGTGATGGATACCGCCTATACCGGCGTGCTGGCGGGCTGCCTGGCCCAATCCTGGACCGGGTGCCGGCTGGTGACCGATACGGGCGACGCGGCCTATGAGCTGGCAAAGTCGAGCGGTACCTATTCCCGCGGGCAACTGGCGCTGATCCGCTGGAACGAGCGGCTGGCCATGCGCCGCTCGGATTGTGTGGTCGTGCGGGGCAGTTATCATAAGGAGTTACTGGAGGGGCAGGGCGTGCGCCGGGTCGCGTTCCTCCCAGACGGCGTGGATCTGAAGGCCGTCACGCCCGTGGACGCCGGGGCGCTGCGGGCCGCGCTGGGGCTTGCGGGCAGCCTGGTGGTCGGCGTGATCGGCACGATGGCCTGGTCGGCGCGGCACCGCATGTGCTACGGCTGGGACGCCGTGGAGGCGCTGGGCCTGCTGAAAGAGGCTCCAGTGAAGGCGCTGCTCGTGGGCGACGGCGACGGTCGCGCGCTTCTGGAGGCGCGGGCCAGGGAACTGGGGGTAGCCGACCGGATCATCTTCGCCGGGGCGCAGCCCTTCCACCGCCTGCCGGAGTATATCGGGGCGATGGACGCCTGCCTCTCCACCCAATCTAACGACGTAGTGGGCCGGGTGCGCACCACCGGCAAGCTGCCGCTCTATCTGGCCTGCGGTAAATACGTGATCGCCAGCGATGTCGGCGAGGCCAGCCGAGTTCTGCCGGGCGTGGGCTGCCTGCTGCCCTACCGGGGCGTTCGGGATGAGGAGCACCCCGCCCGTGTCGCGCAGCACCTGCGCGCACTGCGGGCCGATCCCGGCCCGCTTCGCTGCACGGAACAGGCCAGGCAGATCGCCGCAGATCATTTCGATTACGATCTGCTGGCAGGCCGTCTCGAACGCCTTTGTTGTGAACTGGTTTCGCCCTCATTCCCTATCCCCGGCTTGGAGAACGCGGGAAAAGTAGAACAACGCCAGCGCCAGAAGCGCGGGGCCGGGAGTGAGGGCCGATCCAGAACCGCGCGTTAATCTGCAAGACAATTCTATAGAGGAACGGAGGTAGTAAAACTGTGGAACCAGATGCTGCCGATCAGCCTCCGACACACGCGGAACGAATTGTCGTGCTCGCTCTTTCCGCTCTGGGTGATCTCATTCTCAGCCTGCCCCTGCTGGGGGAGGCACGCCGTATCTACAGGAACGCTCGCTTCACCTTTGTCTGTCAACGCCCCGCCGTCGCCGCATTCGCGCGAGAACTGGGCGTCGCGGAGGAGGTAGTCGCGCTGCCGCCGACCGGACGCCGCTCCCCGGTCGCGCTCTGCCGGAGCCTGCGGCGTATGCGCCTCCTGCGCGCCGACATCACGCTGCAATCTTTCGCCTCGCATGGCTCCTTCGGCAACCTGATCGCCGGCGCGACCGGGGCCGCCATCTGCTGCGGTTTCGAGAGCGGACGCTTTCAAAACCGTCTGACCCATCGCATTCCGGTTCGGCCCGATAAGCACCTTATTGACCTGAACCTGGATCTGCTGCGCCGCCTGGGCCACCGGGAGGTACGCAACCCTGTGTCGCGGTTCCTGCCCCGCATTGAGGAGCGGTCGGCCCGCTGGCCGGCCGGTTCCCTGACCGCGCGCTACGGCCCCTATCTCGTCATTTCCGTGGGCAGCGACCCCACGCTGGCGTTCAAGCGCTGGCCCGCCGAAAAGTGGGCGCGGCTGACGCGCAGATTGGCCGCAGACGGCCTCACCTGCGTCTTTATCGGGCACCGCTCCGAGTGCGAGGGGATCGACCGGATCCTCGCCATGGCGGACGGGGCCGGGGTCAATCTGGCGGGGGAGACCGATTTTGCGGATCTAGCTGCTGTGATCGCCTCCAGCCTGGGAGTCGTCGCCACGGACGGGATGCCGCTGCATTTCGCGGCGGCCCTGGGCAAGACCTGCGTCGGAATTTTCGGGCCGACGCACCCGGACATCGGCGGCCCGTGGGGGCCGCTGCATGAGAACGTCTATCTCGAGCTACCCTGCTCGCCCTGCTACGGCTCGCTCACCGTGGGCAAGACCATCGCCTGTACCACGCACGAGTGCCTGCGCTACCTGCCGGTGGAGGAGGTCTATCAGAAGGTTCTCAAGATGCTGCACGCCACCTTGCCGCCTGTCCCCTCCCGGGTGCTCAGCTCTCGTGCGGAGTAATTTCGCGGGCGCTTCCTCTCGGGAAACGGCGAACCAACGCTGCGCGGCGGCTTAGAGGGAGCCCCGGCTGTCGGGCCTGTTTGCGACGGCAGCGCACAACAACCTGGCCTGCCATGACTCACGCTCCAGAGAAAACTTCTAGCGGCCCACAACGCCGGGAAACGGCGCCGGTTGTCCTGACTTCCGTTGGGCCGGCCTGCAAGCGAATCCTGTTTTTCGACCACACGGCCAATCTGGGCGGCGGGGAAATCGCCCTGCTGCGGCTGGCGTCGCGCCTGGATCGCACGCGCTATACGCCGCTGGTGGTGCTCGCCTCCGACGGCCCGCTGGTCGAGCGCCTGCGCGCGGCGGGCATCGAAACTCATGTGCTGTCGCTGTCTCCCCGGATCACTCAGGCGCGCAAGGACGGCCTGGGTGGGCGCACACTGCTGCGCGGCAGGGATCTGCTCGCCACGCTGGCCTATATCCGGCAACTGGCCCGGTTCATTCGCCAGCAGCAGGCCGACATCGTCCATACCAACTCCCTCAAGGCAGACATCCTCGGCGGGTGCGCGGCACGCCTGGCGAGAACGCCGGTGATCTGGCATATCCACGACCGCATCGCCGAGGACTACCTGCCCGCGAGCGTGGCGCGTCTCTTCCGCTGGCTCTGCCGCGTTCTGCCGGATTATATCGTCACGAACTCCCAGGCCACGCTTTCCACGCTGCGCTATCCCAGGCAGCACCGCTGCGCCGTCATCGCCTGCGGCGCCGAGATACGCCCGCAGAGTGAGGAGGGCGCGCGCAAGGCAAGCGCGGCAGAAACGAAGCCGATGGAGCGGCGCATCGGGCTTGTCGGGCGCATCAGTCCCTGGAAGGGGCAGCATATCTTTCTCCACGCGGCTGCTCTCGTGCGCCGCCGCTTCCCCGCCGCCCGGTTCCTGGTGATCGGGGCAGCCCTGTTCGCGGAAAAGGACTATGAGGCGCAGATACACGCGCTAACGCACACGCTGGGATTAGAGGACTGCGTGGAGTTTACCGGGTTTCGCAACGATGTGCCGGACCTGATCGCCAGCCTGGAGATCCTGGTTCATGCCTCTACCATTGGAGAACCGTTCGGCCAGGTGATCATCGAGGGCATGGCGGAGGGCAAGCCGGTAGTCGCCACCGACGGCGGCGCCATTCCCGAGATCGTGGAGGAGGGCAAGACGGGATTGCTGGTTCCGATGGGCGATGCAGTGGCGATGGCCGAGGCGATTGGCGCGCTGCTCTCCGACCCGGAGCGGGCCGCGCGCATGGGGCAGCATGGACGCGAGCGCGTCCTGGCACATTTCACGCTTGATCAGATGGCGCGCAGAATGGAGGCGATCTACGATACGCTAATCCGACGCACATGCCAGATAGAGCCATAGAACCCAACGGTGTAAAACAAATTTCCAAGCCAAGCAGGTGAGCGTTGATACTCTGTTAAGCTTGTGACACTTCATCTGATAAAAAGACTGGCAACCGTTGCGATGCTCCTATCACAACAGGGAGTGTCTAAGTTAATGCGGGCAGACACTCAATCAGCGAAAAGTTGTAGGCTGGATGCGCTCGCTTCTTGAGTTGTCTGGTGTTGCAGGCATACACAAACAGCCAGACCGCCCGCCACAGCACCTTTGGACACCGGCTGAAACAACGGCTCTTTCTATGCAACCGGGCTAGGTAATGGCGCAGGTCGGCGTTGTCGCCCTCGACCGAATAGGTCTGGCTCTTGCCAGGAGCCACCTGATGTTCTCCGGTAGCATAGAGCAGGGTCTGGTAGGTTTCCAAGCCATCGCTATAGTAGTGCTTGGCTCCGCGGGCGGCATCCACTAGCGGCTGAAGGGTATCAAATATCCGTGTGGTCAACACGGCAAAGCCCAGGAGGCAGCGGGTGGCTCGGTCTACGGCCGTGGCTAAGTAGACCCAGCCGTTTTTTTAGAGCCGA
>DASRGZ010000105.1:0-29451 GCA_035650735.1 Chthonomonadaceae bacterium | reverse complement strand
AGGTGTCGCCAGGCGGAGGGCTGTGGCAAGGCGGAGGCAGGGGCCCTAACCCTGCCGACGGCCAGTATTCGCAATCCTTCCACCTTGATGTTGATGTCGCAAGGCGGAGGCAGAGGCCGTAACCCTGCCGACCCTGGCAGTCGGCGGGCCTGGCTAGGCGGAGATCGCCAGGCAGAGCCGCGAACCGTTGAGCGGCGTCCCTGGCAGTCGAGCGAGCGCAGCGCCGCCCCTGGCAGCGCCCCACAGCGGCAGGGTTCAGCCTGCCGGCAAAGCCAGGCAGGACCCGAAACTTAGCGGCTTGAAGTGGATACGCAAAATGCATCTTGTGACCGGATATCAGCATCACGCCTATGCCGACTCGCTCTCGGAGTTCGGCACTCCGCGCTACCTGCCTCGCAGCGGCGGATGGATTCTGAAGCGCCCGATCCCGCATTGCGAATACCGCGATGCGATGGGGAGCTATCCGCTGTTTGCCTGCGCGGACTGGTCGCAGCTTGCCGCCGACCTGGAAGAGGTCGGCGAGGAGCTGGTGAGCCTGTCTCTAGTAGCCGATCCGTTCGGCCCGCCGGATGCGGCCCTGCTGCGCTGCTGCTTCCCGGATCGCATGGCGGCTTTCAAGGAGCATTTCGTTCTCGATCTGGACCGATTCGCGGAGACGTCCCTCTCCGCCCATCATCGCCGGTATGCGCGCAAGGCGCTGCGCGAGCTTCGCGTGGAATGCTCTCAGGAGCCTGCGCAGTGGCTCGACGACTGGACGCGCCTCTATGCGGTTTTGATAGCGAGGCACTCTATTCGAGGCATCCCGGCGTTTTCCCGGTGCGCCTTCGCTAGGCAACTCCAGGTTCCCGGCATCGTCGCTTTTCGGGCCGTTTGGAATGAGACGAACGTCGGTATGCTGCTCTGGTACCAG
The DNA here is from genome assembly GCA_035650735.1 of Chthonomonadaceae bacterium. Classification (GTDB taxonomy): domain Bacteria; phylum Armatimonadota; class Chthonomonadetes; order Chthonomonadales; family Chthonomonadaceae; genus DASRGL01. The sequence goes on along the minus strand of DASRGZ010000105.1, from coordinate 28,541 downwards.
CAACAGGAGGTCGGCTACTATCATCTGGGCGCGTACAGCGAGGAGGGGTATTTGCGGCACGCCTCCTTTGCGCTGTTTCGATTCGCCATTGACTATTTTCGGGAGAGCGGCCTGCGGTGGCTCGATCTGGGCGCAGGGGCCGGCGTTCAGAATGCGGGCGACGATGGGCTGAGCCGGTTCAAGCAGGGCTGGGCTACGGGAACCCGCACCGCCTATCTCTGCGGGCGCATCTTCTCGCCGCGCCGCTATGCAGAGATCGTGCGCGCCATGGGCGTTCCCGCGACCGACTACTTCCCCGCGTACCGCCTGGGAGAGTTTGGCCGAAACGAGCCTGAATCACGGTGACGTGGGACGCTATCCTCGTAACCTGGTTGCGCCAGGGGCGCAAGTCCTAGTTTTTAGACCTGGAGTAGTTGACGAAAGGCAATGGGTTGGCCATTCACGTTTTGATTACCGGCGCGGCAGGAAATCAGGCGCATTTCATCTGGAATGCGCTGCGGCGGTCGTGCCTGGATGTGCGAGTTGTCGGCTGCAATTACAGCCCGGAAGGCGCGGGACTCTACCAGTTTGATGCCGGCTATGTGGTTCCGGGGGCGTCGGACCCCCAATATCTGCCACAACTGCTTGCCCTCTGCAAGCGCGAGCGGATCGGCCTCATTCTGGTAGGCAACATGGCCGAGATGCGGGTGCTGGCCCGGCACCGCCATCAGATCCTGGCCGAGACGGGCGCGACGGTGGTGACCTCCCCTCCGGAAGCGCTGCAAAGGATGGAAGATAAGTGGGAGCTGACCCGCTATTTGGGGCGGGCGGGCTTCGACTTCCCGCGATCCGCGCTGCCCTCGGATCGGAGCGCCTGGGAGGCGTTCCTGGCTCAGATTCCCTTTCCCTATGTGGTCAAGGACAGGCTGGGCGCGGGATCGCAGGGGCTGGGGATAGCGCGCAATCGTAAGCAGCTTGACTATCTGATCGAAACGATCCCTAATCCGCTGGTGCAGGAGTACCTGCATCCTGACGACCAGGAGTATACCGTCGGCGTGTTTTTGGAGGCGGACAGCCGCCCCGCCGCCAGCATCGTCATGAAGCGGCAGCTTGGCCTGGGAATGACCTGGCGCGCGGAGACTCTTCCTGACTCGCCGTTCGGAGAATACTGCGAGCGGGTTCTGGCTGGAAGCGGTTGTATCGGGCCGTGTAACGTCCAGCTTCGCCTTACCGAGCGCGGCCCGGTGATCTTCGAGGTCAATCCGCGCTTCTCCAGTACGACCTCGGCCCGCGCCTATTATGGCTACAACGAGCCGGAGATGTGCATCCGGCACTTCGTTTTGCGGGAAGCGATCCGGCGACCTACTATCCGGGAAGTCCGGTTTTACCGGGTGATCGAGGACGTTTTTGTGAGTGACGAGGCCTTTAATAGGATGCGCCATACCGGGGCCATCGAGAACACCCAATATGACACGTTCTAAGCTGCGCCTTGTTGTGCTGGGCATGATGGGGCGGTGTCCCTTTGGCGGACAGACCTGGCTCTACCTGAACTGGCTGTGCGGGCTAGCCAGGACAGGCCATGAGGTCTGGTACGTCGAGGATGATACCGTCTGGCCGTATGACCCGGAGCAGAACACCATCACCGACGATTGCCGCTACGCCGTGCGGCATATCGCAGGGTGCATGGAGCGTGTCGAGCTGCCGGGGCAATGGGCCTTTCGGCTGGCGGATCGCGCGGATGCCTGTTGGGGCCTGTCGCCGACGGCGCTGGAGGAGCTGTATCGTTCCTGCGACGCGCTGCTCAACGTGGTGGGCGCTACCGACCTGCGCGAGGAGCATCTGGCCGCGCCGCTGCGGGTCTATGTCGAATGCGACCCCGTGACGGCAGAGCTCCAGATGGCGAACGGCGACGCGCATACGCGGACGGCCTTCGCCAACCACCATGCCATCTTCACCTATGGCGAGAACTATGGCGAATCCGACTGCGGCGTGCCCTTGAACGGCATCCGCTACGGCAAGACGCGCCAGCCCGTGGATTTAGAACAGTGGCCGATGGTCTACACGCCCGAAGCCCGCTTCTTCACCACCATCGGCAACTATCGCCAGGAGGGCAACGACGTGGAGTACCGGGGCGAGGTCTATTCCTGGAGCAAGCACCACGAATGGGAAAAGTTTATAGACCTTCCCCTGCGGACAGAGCAGCCCTTTGAGCTGGCGATGAACGTGGACGCTCCGGCGGATAGAGAGCGCCTGCAATCGCACGGCTGGCGTTTGGTCTCTCCCTTGCAGATGTCGCTGGATGTCTTTGGCGCGTATCCCGACTACATTCGCCGGTCGCGCGCCGAGTTGACGGTCGCCAAAGACCAGAACGTGCGCCTGCGCAGCGGATGGTTTAGCGAGCGGGACGCCTGCTATCTGGCCTGCGGCAAGCCGGTTATCGCGCAGGAGACCGGCTTCAGCAAGGTTTTGCCCACCGGGGAGGGTCTCTTTAGCTTCACGCGAACGGAGGAGGCGCTGGCTGCCGTCGAGGCCATCAACGCCGACTATCGGCGGCACTGCAAGGCCGCGCGGGCGATTGCGGAGGAGTATCTGGAGGCGCGCAAGGTGGCGGCCCGTCTGCTAACGGACTTGGGGCTGATATAGCAAGCGTTTTCTGTTCGGGCGGCTCAAGCTCCAGCAACTAAGGCACGAAACCCGCCTGCGCGGGTTCGGGTTTAGTCGCCGAAGGGCGACTTTGTGCCTTTGCTGCCGCGAATTTATTCGCCCGCTACCAAAAACGGAATAATCCTGATAGCGATGGAGGGTAGGGGGCAGCGCTATGAAGAGATTTCTCATTTTCAACGCCGACGACTTCGGAGCGTCAACGGGGGTCAATCGCGGCATCCTGGAGTGCCATACACGCGGCGTCGTCACCAGCGCCAGCCTGATGGTTACGGGCCGCGCCGCGCGCGAGGCGGTCGCGATGAGCCGCGATCATCCCGGGCTGTCTGTCGGGCTGCACTGGGACGTCTGGGGCGAGGACGAGCGGGAGTTCGACATCGAAGATCTGCCCGCCGTCCGCGCCGAGTTTCACCGACAGCTAGGGCTCTTTTGCGAGATGATGGGCCGTATGCCGACCCACATCGACTCCCACCGCCACGCGCACCGCGAAAAGAAGGTGATGCCCCTCTTTCGGGAACTGGTAGAGCCGTTGGGCGTGCCCTTGCGCGAGGATGGCCGCGTGGGCTTTGTCGGCGGCTTCTACGCCCAATGGGAATGGATGGTCACCAACCTGGAGTATGTCAGCGTGCCTTTCCTGCAAAGAATGCTCCGCGAGGAGGTTCCCGAAGGCTGGACAGAGTTCTCCTGCCATCCCGGCTACCGCTCGCCGGACTATACCGCCGTCTACCTGGAGGAGCGCGAAGCGGAAGTGCGCACGCTAACCGACCCGCGCATCCGACAGACCATTGAGGAACTGGGCCTGCGCCTGGTCAGCTATGCGGATTACAGAGCCGCTCGCCAATAATTCGCCATGCGACCTCTGCCCTTGCTCATCCTGCTGATACTGGGCCTTCTGCTCCTGCTTCCGCCCCTGCCCGCGCGGGCGCAGGGCGCGCGCCCGCCTGCCGGCCATACGCGCTCCCTGGCCGTTCCCCGGACGATAACGCCGCCGAAGATAGATGGCAGCCTGGACGATGCGGGCTGGAAATATGCCGCGCGGGCGACCGATTTCTGGGTCTCCGAATCCGACCGCGCCCCGACGGAAGCCACGGAAGTGCTGGTGCTGGCCGATAAGCAGGCGCTCTACTTCGGCTTCCGCTGCCATGACGCGAAGCCTGCCGAAATTCATGCCGAGCAGCGGATGCGGGACGGCAGCTTAGATAACGACGATCATGTGGTGGTCGAGCTGGACCCCTACCATAATCACCGCCAGATTTCCGAATACGCGGTCAATGCACGCGGGACGCAGGCGGACGCAATCGCGGGCGGACGAGCGCGCAAGATCGAGTGGAAAGGGGACTGGCAGGCGGCAGCGCAGACCACGCCGGAGGGCTGGACGGCGGAGATACGGATTCCGTTCGCGATCCTCAATTTTCAGCGCGGCGCGGACGTCTTCGGGGTGAATTTTCTCCGCTTCCAGCACCGCACGCAGGAGTGGAGCCGCTGGGCCGACATAACGCCCCAGGGACTGCCGGAAGAGATGGGTCACCTGACAGGACTTGCGCCACCGAGAACCGCCGCCTCCAACAAGCTGACCCTGATGCAGTACGCCACCGCCGGGCACAATACCCTGGATAAGCGCGGCGGCATCCAGAACCTGTTTGCCACTACCGGCCTCGATCTGCGCTATGACATTGCCAATAACCTGAGCAGCGTCGTCTCGGTCAACCCCGACTTCAGCCAGGTCGAAGAGGACGTGCTGAGCCTGGCCTTCGACTACAACGAAAAGTTCCGCACAGACCACCGCCCGTTCTTTCAGGAGGGCTCCGGGTTCTTCGGCGGCTCGACCTATTTCTACACCCCGCGCCTGCCCAATTTCGACGTTGGCCTCAAGTCCTTCGGCAAGGTCGGCCCGTTGCAAATGGGCTTGCTCGGCGTCCAGGCTCCGGATGGTCGCCGGGACTACATCGCCCGCTTCCTGCGCGAGCTTGGCCCGACCGCTAACGCCTCGCTCACCTTTGTCGGCACGGATCGCCCTGACCTGAGCAACCAACTGCTGGCGTTCGACGTCGGAGGCCGCTTCCGGCGCAGCCTCGTCTTCAATGCCGGGCTGGCGGCTACCACCACGCGGGGGCGTTTCGGAAACGGGCTGAGCACGAATCTCTCCCTCGGCTACGAGACTCCCTACTGGCAGACGGGAGTGGCGGTACAGCGCACCGAGCCCGGCTTTTTCCCCGCCGATGGGTTCATCGCGCAGGATAGCATCGGAACGCTCGGAGGCTACGCCTTCTTTAACTATGGCCGCGAGTTTGCCAACGGCCCCTTCCGCCGCGCCAACGCCAGCCTGTCGTTTGCCGGGCGCAATACCCTGAGCGGACTGCTTCAGACGCGCAGCCTATCGCTCTATGGAGGCTTTGAGACGCGCTCAAACCTTCAGTTCAGCCTGGGAATGACGCAAGGGCCCTATCGCCCCTGGGACAAGAAGGCGGGGGACTGGTCCTCCGATGTCAACTACGATCGATACTATACGGCCTCGATCTATTTCGATACGCGCAGCGACCGGCGCGGCTACGGAATCTCTTATTCCTGGGGCAACCTGGGAGGCGGCCCCTATTCCGACCTGGCTCCCAATATCTGGTTCAAGCCAAGCCGCCAGACCTATATCAGCTACAGCTACGAGCGCGCCGACTCCTTCGGCGTGACGACTCAGCAGGTGCTCTGGTTTGTCTGGGAGATGAGCGCCGAGCAATCGCTGGCACTGCGCTGGGTACAGTCAGGCGGGAACGCCTACCGCATCGCCTACCGCCGCCAGGTGCGCCGGGGGTTCGATATCTTTGCCGTCTACGATACGGAGCCGGACAGCCCGGACCGGTTCACACTCAAGTTCGTGCATTCGTTCCATCTGCGGTGAAAATCGCCCTCACCCCCAACCCACTGCCAGGGTCGGCGCTCAACGGACTGCCAGGGTCGGGCCTGCCATGGTTCAGCCCACTGCTAGGGTCGCCGGAGTTACGGCCCTTGCCTCCGCCTTGCGACAGCCCTCCGCCTGGCGACCCCCGGCGCTGCGGCAGAGGGGAGAACACAAGCCGGGTCACCCCCTTCCCTAAGAGGGAAGGGGGATGGGGGGTTAGGTGAGAGGCCGCGTAGGGAGGACTGTGGTGAAAGAGGACATTCAGGATCTGGCGCTTTTCGGCGGCGCTCCGGCGTTTGCGGAGCCGCTGCACGTAGGCCGCCCTAATATCGGCAACCGCGAGCGTCTGCTCCAGCGCATAGAGGATATGCTCGAGCGGAAGTGGCTCACGAACAACGGCCCGTATGTGCGGGAGTTTGAAAGGCGCATCGCCGATCTGGTGGGGGCCAGGCATTGCATCGCCATGTGCAACGCCACCGTCGCTCTGGAGATCGCCATTCGCGCTGCCGGGCTGACCGGCGAGGTGATTGTGCCCGCCTTTACCTTTATCGCAACGGCGCACGCCTTGCAGTGGCAGGAGATTACCCCCGTCTTCTGCGATATAGACCCGCAGACGCATACTATCGATCCCTGCCGGGTGGAGCAGATGATCACGCCGCGCACCACCGGGATTATCGGCGTGCACCTCTGGGGCCGCGCCTGCGACATAGAGACGTTAGAACAGATCGCGCGCCGACGCAACCTCGCGCTGCTCTTTGACGCCGCGCATGCGTTCGGGTGCTCCTATAAAGGGCGCATGATCGGCAGCTTCGGCGATGCGGAGGTGTTCAGTTTTCATGCCACAAAATTCCTCAACACATTCGAGGGTGGGGCGGTTGTGACCAATAATGACGAGCTGGCCGCCAAGATGCGCCTGATGAAAAACTTTGGCTTCGCTGGACAGGACAAGGTTATCTATATCGGCACCAACGGCAAGATGTCGGAAGCGTCCGCCGCGATGGGCCTGACCGGGCTGGAGTGCCTGGAGGAGTTCATCTCTATCAACTATAGGAACTACAAACAATACCAGCAGGAACTCAAAGGCTTGCCTGGCATCTATTGCATGACTTACGACGAGCAGGAGCCGTGTAACTACCAGTATATCGTGCTGGAAGTAGAGGAAGCGGAGGCCGGCATAGATCGGGATACGCTGCTGCAAGTCTTGCGCGCGGAGAACATCCTGGCACGCCGCTATTTCTTTCCTGGCTGCCACCGTATGGAACCCTACCGCTCCTACTTTCCCCATGCGGGCCTGATGTTGCCGGAGACAGAGAGGCTCGTCCCTCGTGTCTTGCTGCTCCCGACAGGCACCAGCATTGGGCCGGCAGAGATCAGCGCTATCTGCGCTATCATACGGTCTGGACTCCGGTTTAGGAGGGAAATCCGCAATAGAGTACAAAAGCGCCCGAACTGAGTCCACCGTAGCCAGTGCGCGCACCCTGCTGTCCTCCGACTGTAGCGCGATTAGCTTAAGCAAGAAGGGCGGCAACAAGATGCTCACCGTGTCTCTTACTCAGCAGGAAAAGCGAAGCAAGCTAGCGAAGTTTTGAGCAGACCAAGCTGCTAACCTGCGTCCTGGAGAAGCCCTAGATGCCCGAACGCTATACCGTCGCCATCCGCGAACTGCCCTGCAACGAGCGTCCCCGCGAACGCCTGCAACACTATGGTGCCTCCGTGCTGTCCACAGCGGAACTGCTTGCCATTCAACTGCGAATCGGCACCCAGGAACGCTCTGCGCTGGGCTTGGCAGAACTGCTGCTCAGCCACTTTGAAGGGCTGCGCGGCATAGCCAACGCTTCCATCGAGCAATTGAGCCGCGTCAAGGGGATCGGGCCGGTCAAGGCCGTCGAGATAGCCGCCGCCTTTGAGCTGGGCAAACGGCTGGCGGCTTTGAGCGAGGAGGCAAAGCCGGTTATTCACTCCCCCCAAGACGTAGCCAACTTGTTGCTGCCCGAACTGCGCGACGTGAAGAAGGAGCACTTTAAGGCCATTCTGCTCGACACAAAAAACCAGGTGCTGAAAATCGTAACCGTTTCGGTAGGCACTCTGGACAGCAGCCTAGTGCATCCGCGCGAGGTCTATAAAGATGCTATCCTGGCCTCCGCCGCGTCGCTCATCGTCGCCCACAACCATCCGAGCGGCGACCCGACGCCCAGCGCCGAGGATAAGCGGGTCACGCAACGGCTTGCAGAGGCCGGCCAAATCGTCGGTATTGACCTGCTCGACCATATCATCATCGGCGACAACCGCTGGGTCAGCCTCAAAGAGAGAGGCCTGCTGTGATGCCATGCTGACGGGCAACGCTTTCCATTCGTTCCTCGGTTTCCCAGCATAGTATAAGGCAAACAATCAGGTTCAAGAGAGGTTTCTATGGAACCGCAAACGACAGAGCGGCAGATCAAAGCGGAGGTTACGACGGAAGAGTCGTCCCCTTTGGAAGATTATCCCAAGGAAACCATAGTCAATTTGCGTCTTCCCAAAAACAAGTGGCGCTGATGGACATAGAGGTTAATCTCTCTGCCCTTCCTAAACGCAAACCGCATATCCTTCTAGAGAAGGAACCGGAGGAATCGGAGTGAATCAACCCTGGTATGCGTTGGTTCCTGCGCAGGCGCCTCTGGATCAAGGGGACCTCATCGTCGACTGCCCGGTCGTAAGTTGGCGAGAAGGCCCGGTCAGCATACATGGTAACACAGAGGCCTTGCTTCGTCTGAATGAGGCGGTTGAAGTCACCCAGATGGACGTCGTTGTGATAACCCAGACCTGTGATCTGGCACAGAACAAAGTCCGCTATGTGATTCTCTGTCCTCACTATGCTCTGCGGTGCGGTCTGCCCTACTCTGTCTGATTCCTCGGCCACCTCCGCTTCGGCAATCGTTCCCGCACTATCTCGGCTACCTGAAAGTATTCCTCCCGTGTAATCGGCAGGTCTGCCAGGTCGTAGAGGGGGGTAAACGCTTCCTCCATGCCCAATGCAGCGCGCTGGGCTTCCACTTCTAGGCGCATCAGGATACGCAGAACCAGCTCATCCACGCTCATGCGCTCCTGACCCACTTCCAGACGGATCATGTAAGCCCGATAATCCCGGCTGGTAATCTGAAGCAGGGGAGCTAGGTCTATTTCCCAAAGCTGCTGTTCGCCTCCATAGGTATCAGCAGAGTCAGGATGCCTATCCGCATTCCCTTCTCCTGGGAACGGCTGGGGGAAGGGGGACATTCGTTACCTCCGGTGGTGCGGCAAAGCAGCCACACAGCGTTTGTTCGTCGTTTCTCGGCAGGAAGAACCCGCCAGGGGACTCCGCACGGGGATGAGTGTAGGCCCATATCGGCGGGGAATCGCAGGGCCACACTCCAGGGGGACTCCGCACGGGGATGAGTGTAGGGGTTGCAGGGTCTGGTGCAGCGCGAGGGTGTCGGCCAGGACGATAAGCAGAATAACGGCCACAACCAGGAACATAAGCCGGCGCTGAGTCGCCCGGCGTGCCTGTGCCCGCAGCTTGTGGTCGAGCCAAAAACGATACCTATATCTGTCATAGGGGAAAGGGGTCAAGGTCAATTCTCCGCTTGCTGCCTCACACGCAGCCTTTTGATCTACGTAGCGCCTGTTCGGACTTCCCGATCAACGAGGGAGCCGCTTCAGCATCCCCATTTTACGCAGACAACATTACCTGCCGATTACAAGACCATTACACAAGCCGGGATGTCTGCCAGCAGGTACCATGCACGCTCTCAAGCGCCGAAGTTTCACATTGCTCGCCAGAGAGACGGCCCTGCAACCGATAATTCTGCTACCCATTATAGGGAGTCGCGTTTAGGGGTGGGATGTGCGTGGCGGTCTAAGGATAGGCATAGTTGGGGCATGGCTGCTGGCGAGCCTGTGCGCGGCGATGGCGCAGGGCACGCCTGCCAACGCGCCTTCCCGCGCTCCCCAGCCGCCGTCCATTCGCGCCAGAGCGGCCATCGTCGTAGAGGCGCAGACCGGCGCGGTGCTTTTCGCCAAGCAGCCCGATAAGCGCCTGCCGCCAGCCAGCACGACCAAGATCCTGACGGCACTGCTCCTGGCCCGCAACGTTCCGCCCCAGCAGCACATCCCCGTCTCGCCCGCTGCCGCCGCGACGCCCGGCAATGCGCTGGGTATGAGGCACGGCGAGACGTTTGCCGCCCGCGACCTGCTGCACGCCATCCTGCTCGTCAGCGCCAACGATGCCAGCGTAGCTGCTGCCGAGCATATTTCCGGCACGACGGAGCGATTCGTCGCCCAGATGAATGCCGCCGCGCGGCAGATGGGGGCACTCAATACCCATTTCGTCAATCCGCACGGCCTCGACCATCCCGATCACTACTCCACAGCCCGCGATCTGGCCACCCTCGCCCGCCACGCCATGCAAAATCCCCTCTTTGCTGCGGCGGCGCGCATGCGCACCTATCGCATTTCCCACAGGGATGGGCAGCCGCCCACCGTGCTTACTAATCAAGATACGCTGCTCTGGACGTTTCCCGGCGCGGAGGGCATCAAGACGGGCTGGACCCGTGCGGCAGGCTACTGCTTTGTTGGCGCAGCGCGGCGGGGCGGGCGGCGCATCATAACCGTCGTTCTCAACAGCCCGGACTGGCGGGCAGAGACCGCTGCCCTGCTGCGCTACGGCTTCTCCTGCCTTGAGCGGCGCACGGCGGGTAATCAGAACAGGAGGGAACCGGCTTCGCCTCCTGCCCCCTCTTCCGGCAGGCTAAACCCTGCCGCTGTGGGGCCTGCGGCCCTCTGCCTGCCTGCGCAGGCAGAGGCAATGCAGGCTTCTGCTCTCCCCTCTCCTTCACAAAGAGAGGGGCCAGGGGTGAGGTCTCTCCCCTCTGCCGCAGCGCCGGGGGGCGCCAGGCGGAGGGGTGTCGCAAGGCAGAGCCGCGAACCGTTGAGCGGCGTCCCTTGCAGTCCGTTGAGCGCCGACCCTGGCAGTGGGCCGGGGGCGAGGGCTTCTGCTCCCCCTTCTCCCTTGAGCAAGGGAGTATCCGTTCTCCCTTCTGCCTTGCAGGGAGAAGGGCCGGGGAGGAGGGGAGAGAAGGCAGAACGGAAGAGCCTGGGAGTGGGGCTGCTCTCCTCTCCTTCTCAAGGAGAGGGGGTGGGGGGGAGGGCATTCGCCGCAGGGCGACCCTACACCCTACACCCTACACCCTACATCCTACGCAAGGGGCCGGGGGTGAGGGCCGCAACTATCCCAGGCCGGGGCACCCCCTTCCCTAGCGAGGGACGAGCGGGTAGGGAAGAGGGTCGGGGGGTTAGGTCAAATACCACCGCACCTTATCCAGAGGAGAAGGCGCGCAGCCATCGTCCGTTTTCGCCGGAAGGGGCCGCCCGGTTTCACCCGGTCACGCCGTGGCCGCCTCCCTTGCCCTTCGCCTGGCTGTGGTGGCTGCCATTGCTGGCGCTGTTTGTGTTATTGGCGTGGTGGCTGCTGCGGCGGCTGTACGCTGGGAATCAAGCTATGAATAAATCGACTCGCTCTCTTGCCGGGCTGCTAGGCCGGCCTTCCAGAAAGCCGCAAGCGGACGCGCGGCCTGTCGCCGAAGCCGTGCCAGAGGCGGCAGAGACGGAAAACGGCAAGGCGGCGCCTGCCGCGCCGCCCTTCACCTTTAACGCTCCGCCCATCGCGCGCCGTTCCGGGCGGGAGTGGCTCGAAGGCATCCTGGAGACGCACCGCCTGCTGGAGCCTGCCGTCCGCCGCCAGGCGCGCGCCCTGCTGGATGCCGAGCCCCACATCGGCGCGGAAAAGATCGCCGCGCTGCTTTCCTCTGCCAATGCCAAACTGCGCGCTGCCGCCGCCAGTCTGCTCCTATCCCACGCGCCCCGGCGTGCCGAAGAGACGCTGCTGGCCCTGCTGGAGGATGAGCAGACGCCTGCGGAAGTGCAGGCCGATGCCGTACAGCTTCTGGCCGAAGCAGGAGGCGACCGGCATGAAGCGCTCTGGGTACAGAAGCTTCTGCGCAATGGCTCATCTGCCGCCGCGCACACCCTCGCCTCTCTGCCGCGGCTGCGTGAGGAAACCCGGCAGGCGCTACATCGGGCGCTTGCCGCCCAGCCCCCTGCCGAACGCGATGCGGCGGCCCGTCAGCGTTTCCTGCAGATTACCGCGCAAATCGCCTGTATTCTCGGCGCGCACCGGGCGCTTGAGCCGGAGGTCGCCGCGACGTATCTAGAGCGCCTGCCCGCCAATCAGCGCGACCAGGTGATGACCTCCGTGCTGCAGGGCTCCTCCACCCCCTGGGCCATCGAGCGCCTGGTCGAGACGCTGCTGCGCGGACACGCCTATCCGGCCTTGCAGGCGCTGCTCGCGTGCGATCCGGCTGCCGTGCGCGCCGCTCTGGATGCCCATAAGGGGAAACTGGACGCGCCGGAGCGCACGCGCGCCACCATCTTGCAGTGGCTGATCTGGGGCGAAGGGGAGGAGCGCCAGATCAAACAGCTGGCCGAAGCCGGAGACAGCCTGGCTGTCGGCGCCCTCAATCTGGCGCGAACGCACCGCTGGGACATAACCACAGCGCCTCCCGATGCGCTGCTGGCCGCGGCGCAGATCTTCTCGCTGCGCCTGGGCTTCTCCACCTACTCGCAGGAGCAGGTGGCCGCCGTCTTCCATGCCGCCGCTACCGGCGAGATGAGCAGCGCCCTGCTGGCGCAGATGCCGGAGATGGAGCCGCTGGCCCGGGTCTACGCCCGTCCGGAGGTCTACGACGCCGTGCAGGTCGCCCTGCACGCCGAGGACGGCCTGGGCCAGCTGCTGGCGGGGCTGGCGCACCGCCCCGAAAACCGCTCTTATCAGGAGGAGCTGGCCTTCTGGAGCGACAAGACGCCCGCCTCCATCCGTCTGATGCTGTTGCATTCGCTCTGCCTGGGCGAGACACCGCAGGCTCGCGCTGCCGTCGCCGCCCGCGCCGCCGATCCCTGCCCGCTCGTGCGCGCGGCGGCACTGCGCTCCCTGCGCGTCCGTCCTTATGCGCCGGAATCGGTGCAGGCCGCAGACGGCCCCGAGGGGCTGCGGACGGACGCGCTCTCGGCCTCCACGTCCGAGCCTGATTCCCCTCTTCAAAGCCTGGATGATGCCGCCTGACCGGGTCGTATCCAACTTGACAAGCGGGCCTCTGCGGTCTATAATAGTAGGACTCTGAGACGCTCAATACTGCGCGGAGACGAGTGGGTTTCGCTCCGCGCCTCTTGGCGTGTGTGCCTTCAAGCAGGCAAGAGGACAAGAGGATCGGATTTTTCGGGAGGTTCGTTTTGACCGGCAAACAAACTAGATGGATGTGGCTGCTCATCGTCGGGCTTGCCGCCTTCGCCGCAGTGGTCACGTTCTCCAATCGCGTGCCCGGTATCGGCGACACGCGGGCCCGCTACGGCCTGGACATTCAGGGCGGCGTGCGCGTGGTGCTGCGCGCCAAAACAGAAGAGTACAAAGGCGGCAAATGGGATGCCGGCAAGCTCGAAGCCGTGCGCAACATCCTGGAGCGGCGCGTCAACTTCACGGGCGTTTCTGAGCCGGCCATCATCACCAAGCCGCCAGACCAGGTGGTGATCGAGCTTCCCGGCCTCAAGAATGAGCGGGAAGCGCTGGATCAACTGCAATCCACCGCCAGCCTGGAGTTCTACCTGCTGCCCCAACTGGGCAACAAGAACGGCACCCGGCCCGCCACCTGGAGCATCCGCGAGGAGGAGACTAAAAACGGCAGGCAGGAGGTGCTCATTGACAACAACACCGGCCAGCCGCTAACGCCCCAGCAGCTTGATGAATACGTCTTCAGCCGCCCGCCCATCGTGACCGGCAAAGACCTGCTGCCCAACTCCCGCGCGGTCATCAACCCGACCACCAACAGCCCGGTCATCGAGTTCGAGTTCAACGCGGAAGGCTCGGCCAAGTTCGAGGAGACCACCCGCGCTCACATCGGCGACTACCTGGCCATCTTCCTGGATAAGCGGCTGCTGACGGCCCCGACCATCAACAGCGTCATCCCCGGCAAGGGCATCATTGAAGGCAACTTCACCTTAGAAAGCGCCAAAGCCCTTTCCGATCAGCTTAACGCGGGCGCGCTGCCCGTGCCCCTGGAGACGGTGGAAGTCCGCAAGCTGGAGGCCACGCTCGGGCGTGAGGCCGTCGCCGCCACCACCATCGCCGGCCTGATCGGCCTGGGGCTGGTGCTGCTGTTCATGCTGTTCTACTACCGCCTGCCCGGCTTCCTGGCCGACATCGCCCTGGTGCTCTATACGCTCTTCTCCATCGCCGTCTTCAAACTCTATCCGATTACCCTGACTCTGCCGGGTATCGCCGGATTTATCCTCTCTATCGGTATGGCGGTGGACGCTAATATCCTGATCTTCGAGCGGCTGAAGGAGGAGCTGCGCAGCGGCAAGCCTCTACGCGCCGCCATTGATGCCGGGTTCAAGCGCGCCTTTACCGCCATCTTTGACTCGAACGCCTGTACCATACTGACCTGTATCGTCCTGTACAACTTCGGCACCGGCCCCATTCGCGGCTTCGCGCTGACGCTGGGCGTCGGCGTCGCGATCAGTATGTTCACGGCCATCACGGTCACGCGGACGTTCCTGTTCACCCTGGTCGGCAGAGGCTGGGCGCAGAACCCGGCCCTCTACGGCGTCAATTTCCAGGTCGCGCCGCACATGCACGTCATGCGGCGCAAGTGGCTGTGGCTAGGCATCTCCGGCGCGATCATTATTCCTGGATTGATCTTCTGGCTGGGCCTGCACGGTATCAAGCCAAGCATTGATTTCCGGGGCGGCACGGAGCTTCAGGTGCCCTTCGCGCAGCGCCACTCCGCCGATGAGATCAAGAACGCACTGGTCTCGGTCAGCCCCCGTTACAAGGATAGCCGCGTCGTCGTCACCAATGAGGTCAACGCGACGGCCAAGATGGCCTACGTCACCACCGAGCAGTTGACTCCGGATCAGCGCGATCAGATCGTGTCCACCCTAGTCAGCAAGGTCGGTCCGCTGGCGCCCGGACAGAACGTGGGTTACGCCAACGTCAGCGGCGTCATTAGCAAGGAGCTGACCTGGAACGCCATCTACGCCGTCATCGCCGCCTCCGTGCTCATCGTGCTCTACCTGGCCTTCCGCTTTGCCATCGGCGGCTTCGTGGAGGGGTTGAAGTACGGCACCTGCGCCGTCATTGCGCTGCTGCATGACGTGCTGGTGGTCTGGGGCGCGTTTGCCATCCTGGGCTACTTCCTGAACTGGCAGATAGACAGCCTGTTCGTGACGGCCATGCTGACGGTCATCGGTTTCTCCGTGCATGATACCATCATCATCTTTGACCGCATCCGGGAAAACCTAGCGCACCGGCAGCGGGGCGAAAGCTTCAGCGACCTGGCCGACCGCAGCATTGACCAGACCATCGCGCGCTCGATCAACACCTCCTTTACGGTCGTGTTGACGCTGCTCGCCCTGTTCTTCTTCGGCGGCTCGGTGATCCACCTGTTCGTGGCAGCCCTGCTCATTGGTATCATCAGCGGAACGTATTCGTCCATCTTCAACGCGAGCGTCCTGCTGGTGATGTGGAAGCAGCGGGATGCCGCCCTGGCGGCAGCCGGAGCGGGAGGCCGTATCACCGCCGCTCCCGCAGAGCGCCCACTAGTAACGCCGAAACCTGCCGCGCCCGCCGCCGTAGAGTCAAGTACTATGGAAGGCGGCATGACCGGGGCCGAGCGCGCTGTCCCGGCGACGCCGTCCGGTCCAGCGCGGCCTAGCGCGGCCCGCCGCCGCCCGCCCCCGCGCCGCCGCCGCATGTAAGTCAGGCACTGCATGATCCACAGATTACACAGATTAACCCAGATTTAAAAAACCGATTCAGACAGGATTAACGGGATGAACTGGATTTCAATCATACAGACAAGCCCGGCTTGCCTACCTTTGTGTAATCCTGTAAATCCTGTTCATCCTGTCTAAAATCTTGTCTTTTTGCCTTTAATCTGTGTTAATCTGTGTAATCTGTGGATTCTTTATCCGGGGAGGAGAGCGTATGGCCGTCTGGGCCACTCGTTCCGAAAGTACGGTCAACGCCATCTGGCGTCTATTGGTGCGGCTGGCACTGATTGGCGCCGTTCTCTACGCCTGCTATCGCCTGCGTGGCATCATCACTACCCTCTTCGTCGCAGCTATTATTACCTACGTCCTCGACCCGATTGTCGAATGGATGTCCCGCCGCCCCGGCTTTGTTCATTTCCATAGCCAGCTAGCCTACTATACCGCCTGCGTGGTCAGCGCTTACCGCCGCGTGTTCCTGGGCATGTTCCGCTACTCCAGGCCACCACAGCCCGACCGTGTCCGCCTCCGCCGCCACATCCTGCGCGTCTACGCCACGTTCTATGTCTTTCTCCTGGCCGTCCTCGTGCTCTGGCAGGGCACCCGGTTCGTCGTCACGCCCTTTGTCAGCGAGATCAAGAACATCGCCAGCGAAGAGGGGCAGCGCCAGATCAGGGACACGAAAGAGAAATGCCTGACCTGGTACAACACGCACGCGCCGCCCTGGGCGCAGTCCGACAAAGTCGAGGACATGATCAAAAAGTCGGATCTGCCCAAGATCCTCTCGAATATGGTGGCGCAGGCCGGCAGCTATGTTCTGGAGAGCCTGAAAAACATCGTCGAGATCGTCCTGCTGCCGGTGCTGGCCTTCTACTTCATCATTGACGGCCACAAGCTCAAGCGGGAGTTTATCGCCCTGGTGCCGCACGGCTACCGGCGCGAGACGCTGCGCACGATAGATGAGTTTAACCGGATCATGCGCGCCTTCGTCGCCGGGCAGTTCATCCTGTGCGTACTGGCCGGGGTCGTCGTCGGAGTCGGTCTGGCCCTCCTCAACGTCAAATACCCGGTCATCCTGGGCGTGCTGGCGGGGATCACGCGCGCTATCCCCATCATCGGCCCGATCATAGGCGGCTTCCCGATTGTTCTATTGACTCTGGTGACCAAAGGATTGGGCACGGCGCTGGCGGTGCTGGCCTTCTTTACCTTCCTGCACTTTGCCGAGAGCAAGTTTATTATGCCCCTGATCATCGGCGACCGCATGGAGCTCCACCCGGTCATCATCATTGTCGTCCTGCTGATCGGCGGGAACCTGGGCGGGCTGCTGATTGGCGGGCAGCTTGGCGCGCTGCTGGGAATGTTCTTCGCCGCGCCTGTGGCCGCGCTGGTGCGCGTGATGGTGCGCCGCTACTGGCTGCACATGCGCCCGCACAAGCATATCCCCTCCGACCGCCCGCCACCCTCGGTCCAGCCCCAGCCCGAAGCGGCCCCGGCAGGTCTGCCGGAGGCGGTCAAATAGCCGCCCTGCTGCTCTCCGTACCGCTTCCGCTCCAAGCGATCCGGCAGCTACCCTCCGGCCCGGCATTTCTCTGGCCAACCATGCCTCCCGAATTAGATTCGCGCAACTTGAAGCGCCCTTAACGCTGTCAGATAGCATAAGGGCGCGATGTGATTTAGCCGTGACTCTGGCCACATTACATGCTATAATAGCCAAAGCGGATAGCGGCGCGTGAGAGTAAGGCCCTATTCTCCCCAAGCGCGGGTGAACCAAAAGTTTTTTGATTTCGTTTAAGATACGGCAGGATTCCACGTATTCGCGTAGAATCTCACCGTATTGGCCGCTGACTCGCGCCTGTGAGCCCGAAAAGGCCCTATTCCCTACACACGTGGGGGTGAACCGCGGGTGCCCGAACTGCCGGAGGTAGAAACTCTGCGCCAACTGCTGGCGCGGCGCGTGGCGGGAGCGCGCATTGAGGCGGTCCCTCTGATCGCGGCCAAGATTTTACGCGCGCCGGACCCGGCCGCCCTGGCAGCGGCGGTGACCGGCGCCGTGATTACAGGGGTAGGCCGACGAGGGAAATATCTGCTCTTGCGCCTGGAGAAGCCGGAGAGGGGCGGCCCTGACGCCGCCGCACCGGAAGGACAGGGCGCGTGGGATCTTGTTATCCATCTGAAGATGCGCGGTCGCCTGAGGATCGAGTCCGAGAGCGATCCGCCCGGCCCCTACCTCTGCGCAGAACTCCGGCTTACCGATGGGCGTACCCTGCGTTACTACGATATGTGGCGCTGGGGAGAATGGGCCTTAGTGTCTGCCGGGACTGCCTGCCGCAGCCTGCCCGGCCTGGCCGCGATGGGGCCGGAGCCGTTGGAGCCCGGCTTCACCTCTGATTATCTGGCCCGGCAATTGGCGCGGCGGCGCGGCCTGCTCAAGCCGCTGCTGCTGGGGCAGCAGGTCGTGGCGGGGCTGGGCAACATCTACTGCGATGAGTGCCTGCACCGCGCCCGCCTGCATCCGGCGCGTCTGGCCCATCGGCTGCGCCCGGACGAGGTGGCGCGTCTCCATGAGGCCATCGTCTCCATCCTGGGCGCGGCGGTCGCGCAGGGCAGCGCGCTGGCCGAGAGGCTGGCAGCGCAGCAGGCAAATCTGGATAGTTTCGCCGGAATTTATGCGTCGCAAGTCAACGACCGGCCCGGTCAGTCGTGCCCGACCTGTGGCCAGGCCCTTCAAAAAATGCATCTGAGCGGGCGAGGCACGACCCTCTGCCCCCATTGTCAACCCGTCGCGGACTTTCCTGAGAGCCCTGAGACTCCGAAGAATAGGCCGCGCTGAGAGGAGTGGATCGTATCATGTCTGACGAGATGGTTCAGGAAAAGCAAGAAACGGCTACCGTAAGTAAGCCGGACGATGGCCGTGCGGAGAATCCAACCGGCGCACCCACGGCGGCTGGACCTCTCTCTTCCGAAACGGGCGCGCCCCCGACAGTGACGGATACAGCGGCCCCGGCCCCGCCGGAACCGCCGAGCAGCCCCGTCGCCTATGCACAGCAGGCAGGCGAGGCGCCGGCCCCGGCGGAGCCGGAGGTGCCTGGCGCTCCGCTGGCTTCGACCCACGCGCCGGAACCGACCCCCGCCGCCGCCTCGGTCGCCAGCAGCGCCGGCACGGACACCGGCGAATTCGAGCGGGCGATGCAGGCCCTCGATATGAATCATCAATACGATGAATCATTGCGCCAGCTGCACGAGGGCGATGTCATCACGGGCACCGTCATGCGCGTGGACCGGGAGGGCGTGCTGGTAGATGTGGGAGCCAAATCCGAGGGCATCATCCGCTTAAACGAACTCTCGCGCGAGCCCAATGTCAACCCTAACGACGTCGTTAAGGTAGGGGAGCGGATCAAGGTCTTCGTGCTGGAGCCGGCCAACCAGGAGGGCAATCCTGTCCTCTCCAAGAAGCGGGCCGACTTCGAGCAGGCCTGGGAGCGGGTGCAGCACGCCAAAGAGACCGGCGAAACGCTCGTGGCCATGGTCACCGACCGGGTCAAGGGCGGGCTGGTGGTGGACCTGGGCATTCGCGGCTTTGTTCCAGCCTCTCACGTGGGCACCGGCAGCCTCAAGAACAACCTGGAGAAGTACGTCGGCCAGTCCATTCCGCTCAAAGTCATCGAGGTGGATAAGGACCGGCGCAAGGTCGTCCTCTCCAACAAGCTGGCCGTGCAGGAGGAGCGGGAGGCGCGCAGCGCCGAAACCAAATCCAGCCTGGCCGTTGGGCAGGTGCGGCGCGGCGTCGTGCGGCGGCTGACCAACTACGGCGCCTTCGTGGACCTGGGCGGCATTGATGGGCTGCTGCATATCTCCGAAATGTCCTGGACGCGCATCAACGACCCCAAAGAGGTGCTGCGCGAAGGCCAGGAAATTGATGTGCAGGTGCTCAAGCTGGACCTGGACAACAACCGCGTCTCCCTCGGTCTGCGCCAGATCCTGCCCGATCCCTGGATCGCTGTGGCCCAGCGCTACCACGTCGGCGACGTCATCACCGGCACGGTCACGCGCCTGGTTCCCTTCGGCGCGTTTGTGCAGGTGGAGGGCGGCGTCGAGGGGATTATCCCGAACAGCGAGATGCCGCGCGGCAGAGGAGGCAAGGGACCGGCCGTATCCACCAACGAAGAGGTCACCGTCAAGGTCATTGACCTGCGGCCGGAAGAGCGCAAAATGACCCTCTCGCTGCGCGCTCTGCAGCCGGAGGAGCCGGCGGCTCCCCGCGAGGGCGGGGGTGGTGGACGCCGCGAACGGGAGCGGCCCGAGCGTGAGGACTACGCGCGCTACGCGCCGGGCCGTGGCGAGGAGCCCCGCTTTACCATTGGCGATGCCCTCGCGGCCCAGCGGCGCGAACGAGAGCGCCGCCGGGAACGCCGCCCGAGCCCCGAAGAAGAGTACGAAGACCTCGAGGATATTAGCTTCGAGGAGCCGACCGAGGAACCGATCGGAGAGGAGACGGAGCCCGGCTCCGAGGCCTAAGCCCTCGGCAGGCTAAACCCTGCCGCTGTGGGGCCTACGGCCCGTTGACTGCTAGGATCGGGGCTACAACGGACTGCCAGGGTCGGGCCTGCCATGGTTCGGGCCACTGCCAGGGTCGGCAAGGTTACGGCCCTTGCCTCCGCCTGGCGATACCTGGCGACACGGCTCTGCCTTGCGACACCTCCGCGGGCAAAACGCCTTTCTCGCCCACCTGCGTGGGCGACGGGCGCTTTGCGCCCCACAGCGGCAGGGTTTAGCCTGCCGCTTTCGGGCCGGGCAAAGTCTTCTAGCGTGAGGGCCGCAGCGCTGCGGCCCTGTCCAAAGTCCATGCCAGTCGTCGGCATTACCGGCGGCATCGCCACCGGCAAAAGCCTGGTGACCCGCCTATTCCAAGCGCAGGGCGCAACGGTCTTTAGCGCCGACGAGGCGGCCCGCGCCGTGCTCGCCCCGGGAGGGCCCGTGCTGCGCGCCATCGCCCAGGCCTTCGGCCCGGAGATGCTGCGCCCGGACGGCACCCTCGACCGCGCGCGGCTCGCCCAGCGGATCTTTGCCGACCCGCAAGCCCGCGCTCAACTCAATCGCATTACCCATCCCCCCATTTTGCGGCTGCTCCGCGCCCAAATCGAGGGCGCCCTGGATGACCTACCCCCCGATACGGTCATCGCCGTGGAGGTGCCGCTCCTTTTCGAGACCCATCTGGAAGACTGGTTCGACCACATCGTGGTCGTCAGCGCTTCTGAGGCCGTCCAGCTGGCCCGGCTACGCGCGCGCAACGGTCTGGATATAGCCCAAGCGCGCCAGCGATTGGCCGCGCAGGGCCCCCTGGCGGATAAGATCGCCCGCGCCGATACCGTCATCGAGAACAACGGAAGCATCTCGGAAGTCGCCCAAGCCGTCGCCGCCCTCTATCAACGGCTCCAGGCTGCCCCCCGTCAGCCGAAATGGCAAAGATTGTGAGGAACCGGCCGAAAAAAATTCTTGCAATCTCCGGATGATTATGTTATAATCGCGTCCTGACAAAGTAGCTTACTCATAGCGCCGGAAAATCCCCCCCTCCCGGCAACCCGGTTTTCCCCCTCAAGTGTGCCAAGCGTTGCTTCATAGGAGGTAGGACTCACCTTGAAAAGAGCCAAACCGATCAGCGTCGTCCGGCATACGCTGCCTGCTTTCCTGCTGCTACTCAGTCTACTCTTTGCTGCCTGCAGCGCGGCCCTGGCCCAGCAGAACCGGGCCCGTCCGCCGATATCCATCGCGTCCGGCATACAGCATCAGTTTGTGGGTGACCTGCCTGCGATACCGCCTTCGGTCACGCGCCGGGCGCTGCCGCGCGACTTCTTCAGCAGGACCCGCGCGCCCGGCGATGTGGGCGTTCCCCGCCAGACCATCCTGTTGACGCGCCAGGATCCGTCCCAGCGGAACTCCATTATCCCCGCTCCCTCCCAGGATCAGAATCCCTACTGGTCTGCCGACGAGCGGTACATCTATTTTGCCAGCAACCGCGTTAGCGACAGCAACACCGGTATCGGGACCAATTTCAACATCTTCCGCATCTTCCCGGACGGCACCGGCGTCACCCAGATCACCAGCGGCACCGATAACAAGATCGAGCCGTCCGTCTCGGCCAACGGCAACCGTCTGGCCTACGTCGCCAGCTCCGGCACCACCGGCTACAACCTGTTCGTGCTGGATCTCAACACCGGCGACATCCGCTCCCTGACGGCGACCAACGCCTCCAACCTGACCTTTATTGATGTGCGCCATCCGACCTGGTCGCCGGGCGGCGTGCTGGTGGCTTTTGCGGGCCGCCTGGTCAACGATGTCACCTACCATCTCTTCCAGGTCAACATTGATACCGGCGTCATCCAGCAGATGACCTTTGGCCCGGCCAACGACTACGCGCCGGCCTGGTCGCCCGACGGTCGGGCGCTGGCCTTTACCTCCAACGCCACCGGCTTTGCTGGCGCTACCAACCGCTCTGCCGGCACCAAGGGCAACGACGATATCTGGGTGATGACCCCCGGCCCCACCAACGGCTTTGCCGTGCGCATCACCAATTTTGTCAGCACCGTCAACGGCACGCCCAGCAACAACAAGAACCCGGCCTGGAGCACCTCCCGCCCGGACCCGCGCGGCATCGTGCCGAGCGGGTCGCTGCTTCTGGCCTTCGCCAGCACCCGCGCCGATAGCGACCCGAATCAGCCCGGCGTGCCCGTGGATGTCAAAAGCACCTACGATATCTACTTTATGCCCGCCTTCCCGGCCGAAACCGGGACCAACCGCGCCTTCAAGCTGCGCACCAGTACGCCGGATACCTCCATTGACCAGACCGATCCGGCCCATGCCTTTGATCCGGCCTTCACCTCCAACGAGGACTGGCCGACCTGGCCGCAGTTCCAAAACTCGTACCGTATCGCCTTCCAGAGCGACCGAGGCGGCAACCTGAACCTCTGGGCCTCCACCATCTTTGACCTCAACGCGCCCACGCTGCTCAGGTATGATCTGACCAAGAACGAGATCGTCCACGTCGCGCGCGCTTCGTCCCCTGAAGTCAGCGCGCGGGAAGTGACGGCTGGCGACACGGTGCGCTTCCGCGTGCGCGCCGCCGACTATGAGACCGGCGTCTCCGCCGTCTATATCCAGATCAAGAACCCCAACAGCAAGCAGCAGAGCGCCGACGGCATCGAGCACAAGGTCTATGTGCCCAGCAACGATGCGTTTAACACAGGGCAGGCGGCGGTGAATGTGCCGCACGAAGTTGATTGCCAGGCGATTAACCCCACAGATTACAGCTTCCGGGCGCCGTCCACGGGCGGCGGCGGGCTACCCGCCGGCTGGCCCAGCCCGAACAAATACGCGGCCGGCGTTGACGACCAGTTCGCCTTCTCCGGCAGCGCCCATCCGCCCGATGCCCAGTTCTGGCTCCAGCTCTATGACGATGGCCCGGTTTCCAAGGGCGGCCACGAGCCCGAAGGGGAGACCGCCGGCGATGGCGTCTATACGGCCAACTGGACGACGCCCTCCACCCTGCCAAGCGATTGGTATCTGGATGTCATCGTCTATGACCGCGCGGTCAATCCGTTCGATACCACCCAGCAGAGCAACTGGAAGATCTACGATAACATCTGGGGCTTCACCACCCAGCCGTTCCAATCGCGGGGCCAGCTGCTCTACGTCAGCGATTATGACTGCGGCCAGCGCTTCTTCCAGACCCACTTCGGCGTGGGAACCTTCTTTAATCTGTTCTTCAACGGCATCCCCACCGAAAGTTGGATGACCGAGATCGACCCGAACCTGCTGCCCACGCAATGGATAGACAATAGCGGGATGCTGCATCCGCTCGTGGATGTCCAGAACACGCTGGGCGCCAACTCCTATCGCGATGCGCTCAACGATGACGGCAGCGGCATCCCGGTCACGCAGCGCTACGATATTTGGCGCATCCTGAGCCGCGGCCCCGTGCCCGATGCGGTGCTGGCCAACTACGCCGCCCACGTCGAGATACAGCCGCCGGACATCATCTCCGGCGGAGGCAGCAGTCGCCCGGTCACCGTCGCGGAGCGATGCATCATCTGGCACGCGCCCTATACCGGCGACCTCTTCGTTGGGCCCGGCACGCTGCTCGACGGCGACACGCAGACCCGCCTGACCAACTGGGTTAAGGGCGGTGGACGCCTCTTCGTCAATGGCCAGGACATCGCCTGGGGGCTGACGCTGGGCGGAAGCCCGGGCGGCAACGCCTTCCTGAGCCAGGTACTCAAGGTCAACTTCAATCGGGATAGCGCCGTCCCGCCGGTGCAAAATTTCCAGATCAATCTGGTCAACGGCCGCACGACCCATCCCATCTCTACCGAATACTGGAGCCCCTCTCCGGTCGTCGTCCATATCTACCTGCCCTTCGATAACGCCGGCAACGATAACCCACCGTCGGCCGGGCCGATCTATCTGGCTAGCATTCCCAACACGCCCCGCCAGTGGAGCGCGCTCAACCCCGGCTCGCCCGATGTGGTGGACTTCCTCCCCGCGCCGGCCACCGACGTAGCGCAGGTGGATGGCACCTATTCCCAGGGCGGCAGCTGCATCACCTGGTTCGTTGACACGACGCAGCACTCCAAGGTCGTCTTCTCGTCGGCCCCCTGGGAATCGATTAATCCGGAGACCTATTCCCCGGGCAATAACATCATCGCCAGCAAGAACCGCCGCACGGAGATGGTCCACAACGTCGGCGACTTCCTGCGCACCGGGCGCATCATCGGGCAGGTGCGCGATGTCTCCGGCGCCACGCCTCTGGGCGGGGTGCTCGTTCGCGCCGTCTCGGCCTACACCGGTCAGACGATGGCTACAGCCCTGACTCTCGGCGATGGCACCTACATCCTGAACGGACTGGATGCCACCGGTATCTACTCGATTGATGCCTTTAAGCCGGGCTTCCTGGCCCAACACGCCGACGGCACCTTCTTCCACGGCGGATATCAGGGCGTCGTGAACCTGTTTTTGACGCAGGCCCAGCCCGGCAGCATCTCCGGCAAGGTCACCCGGATTACGGATAATCAGCCCGTCTCCGGCGCCGTGGTGCAGGCCCAGGATGTGCTGACCGGCGATAAGTTCACTGCAACCTCGGGCGCCGATGGCCGATACACCATCACCAACGTTCCGGCCAGCAAGTACGATATCACCATTACCAACCTCAACCAGTTAGGCTACGCCTCCAGCGTGCCGCCCAGCTACCAGAACGTGACCGTCACCGCCGCCCAGGACACCGGCGGGCAGGACTTCCAGCTGAAGCCCCTGCCCGGCGCCATCAAGGGCAAGGTAACCAAAGCCGGAACCACTACGCCCATCGCGGGCGCAACGGTAACGGCAACGCCGGTATCGGGCACGGGCGCCGTCTCGGCGACCACCGCCGCCGATGGCACCTACACGATCAACAACCTCGATCCGGGCGTCTACGGCGTCGTGGCCAGCGCGCCCGGCTACGCCACCAGCAGCTCGGTCTCCGTGACGTTGAAGAGCCAGGACACGCTCACCGTGGACTTCGCGCTCAGCACAATCCCGCCCGGCAGCATCTCCGGCCTGGTAACGCGCACCTCGGACAATCAGCCGGTGGCCGGCGTGACCATCACGCTCACCGACCCGAACGGCAACGTCGTCGCCACCGGCACGACGGGCGCGGCGCAGACGGTCGGCGGCTACACCTTCAACTATAAGATAGATAACGTGCCGGCGGGCCAGACGCTCAACGCCTCGGCCAGCCTGGCCGGTTATACTGCCTCGCCCACCACGCAGGGCGTCACCATCCAGTCCGGGCAGGAGACCAAGGGGGTCAACTTCACCCTGGAGCCCCTGCACACCTTCTCTGCCCAGCTTTCGATGGTCTCGGCGCCCTACGGCTACACGACCGACGTCGGGGACCTGCTCGGCATCCCGGCCTCCGACCGGACCAACGGCAAGTTCCTGTTCTTTGCCTGGACCGGCACGAGCTACGTGTCCTATCCGACCCCGCCGGCGGATACGTTCCACATCGGGCGTGGCTACTTCCTGGCCTACACGCAGAACATGGCGCTGACGACCCAGGGCACGTCGCTGCCGACCACGCCGGGAACGCCCTTTAAGATCGACCTGGTGCCGGGATGGAACCTGATAGGCGATCCATTCCCCTTCACGCTCGACTTCCTGAGTTCTAAGATCGAGCTGGCGGACGGAACCCAGATAGATATTCCCACCGCTCAGGGTGGCCCGAACCCGGTCATCGGCGGGGCGCTCTGGACGCTCCAGAACGGCCAGTACCAGATCGCCTATACCATCGAGCCCTGGCGCGGCTACTGGCTGCGCGTCTTCCAGCCGGCCAAGCTGGTGCTTGACCCGGCCCAGCAGTTGAATCGCAGCGCCAAACGCAACTCCGGCGCCGCCACGCGCGCCGTCGATCTGGATAACGCTTCCGGCCAGGGCTGGAGGCTGCACCTGACGGCCCGCGCCGGGCAGGTCTTCTCCGCGCCCGGATACCTGGGCGTCAACCGCGCGGCGACCAATGCCTACGACAAGTACAAGCTGGAGGCGCCGCCGCTGATCGGCCAGCAGAACGTCACGCTCACGTTCGACCACAACGACTGGGCGGATAAATCCGGCAAGTATAGCATGGATGTGCGCTCGGCGACGGCCAGCACCCAGCAGTGGGAGTTCACCGTCACCTCCAACGTGCCCAACACGCCGGTCACGCTCAGTTGGCCCAACGCCGCCGCCGTTCCCGGCAGGAACGACCTGATCCTGACCGACCTGGATACCAACACCAAGATGGATCTGCGGGCGCGCGGCAGCTATACCATTCCGGCGGGCCGCAGTGCCATTACCCGCCACTTCCGCCTGGAAGTGCGCCGGGCCGTGCGGCAGCCGCTGGAACTGGTCAATCTCAGCGCGCACCTGAACGGCGGAGCGGATGGACGGGCCGTCAAGTCCGTCGGCATCTCCTATATGCTGACGGCCGATGCAACCGTTCAGATCAGCATCCAGCAGAACGGCCGGCATATCCGCACCGTCGAGCCGGGCCGCACCCGCGCCGCTGGCTCCGCCGATGCGACCTGGGATCTGACCAACGACCAGGGCGCGACGGTGCCGAGCAGCCTCTACACCGTCGAAGTCCGCGCCATAGATAAGGATGGCCACATGGTGCGCCGCTCGGTGCCGCTGCTGGTGCCTCGGTAAAACAGGGTGATAGGGGAAACTTACCCCTGAGTTCGCTAAGTTGCCGTGCCGCCAAAGTGCGTAGAAACAACCTCACGGAACACTACGGGCTTGGATGGCAGACCGGCTTAGTACACTCGCCTTGATGCTCTGCTGCGGGTCCAGACTCGCAAAAGAGCATCAGGGTGGGTGCCGATGGAAGCTCCTTCTGCAATACCAGCGGCACGTTTGTTGCGCTCGTCCCGCAGGCGAGGGTAGCCCCCCATCCAGCGTGGTTCTCTCAAAGGCTCAATATTAAATCACGAACTCAATGGGGCACTATCCAGACGAGCGTGGATGGAAACAGACCGCAAGTAAATCGAAAGGGCAGCTTTGCCCAGGACCCGCTCACCCTCAGGGTGGGGGATGACGAGGGAGGAGACGATAGAGTGAAAGGCATTCGCAGGAGTCCTGTCAGCCGCGTGCTCGCGTGGCTGTTGGCAGTGGCCCTGATCGCGCCGAGCCTGCTGCTGGGGATGCAAGGCGCACAAGCCCAGCAGACGGCGACCATGGACGTGATCGTGGCCGACTTCGTAAACAATACCAAGGAGGGGGGCGAGGCCCTGGCGCGGTCCGCCACCGATGCCGTCGTTGTGGAGTTGAGCAACTCCGGACGGTTCACGGTCTTTAAGCCCCAGGAGGTCCAGAACGCAGCCAAAGAGCTCGGCCTGCGGGTGCCCAGCCAGCCCGGACAGCGCGCTGCCTATACCAAAGAGGAGCTGCGGCGCATCGCCCGCCAGCTGGGCGCCGCCGGCGTTGTCCAGGGCAGCGTAGATATAGCCCGCTATGTCAAAGGCGGCGGCGCCACCGTCGGCCTGACCGTCACCATTATGGAGACCGCCTCCGGCGAGCTCATTAACGGGGGGCAGGCCGTCGGCAAAGCCCCGCCCCGCCCCGGCCTGGACGACCCAGAGGCGCTGCTCATCGAGGCGACCAACAACGCTGCCTCGGAAACCGTGCGCCGGATCGTCGAGCGCCAGATCCCTCCGGCCACCGTGCTTAACATCAACCAGGATATCGTCATTCTCAACCGGGGCCTGCGTGATGGCATCAAGGTCGGAGACGATGTTATCATCCTGCGCGATAACGTGCCTGTCGGCAGAGCGCGCGTCGCCCGCTCCTACGCCACCGATTCGGAAGCCGAAGTCACCGAGAATATCGGCGGCATCAAGCCCGAAGATGCCGCGCGGGTGCTCTATCGGCCCGGCGTCATTCTGGCAGGAGGCCAGGTGGAGCGCACCCAGCGCGCCGGGCGCGTCAATTTCACCACCATCGGCAGCGTGCTGACCGTGCTGGGCCTGGGCGTGCTGCTGACGGCAGCGAGCAAGGGCGGCTCGGCCACCACCGAGGACGTCATCGCCCAGGATACCACAGAGGGCACTACCCCGGAAGTCCTCATCACCTGGCGGGATAACATCTTCGGGCAGGCCAACATCCAGCAGTACAAGATCTTCCGCGACCCCGACTTCCCGTTCGCCCGCAACCTCCTCAATAACGGCAATGGCAACACAGGGGGAACGGGCGGTACCGGCGGCGGCACGGGCGGCACCGGCAACAACGTCTTCATCCAGAACCCGCCCATCGGAATCGCCTCCGCCACGTTCCGCCAGTTTGTGGACCGACCGGATAACCGTCTGC
Organism: Chthonomonadaceae bacterium; assembly: GCA_035650735.1. Lineage (GTDB taxonomy): Bacteria > Armatimonadota > Chthonomonadetes > Chthonomonadales > Chthonomonadaceae > DASRGL01. The sequence goes on along the minus strand of DASRGZ010000105.1, from coordinate 307 downwards.
TCAACTACCTGGTCGGCACCGCCGGCCAGTTCATCAATACGGGCAACAACGGCACCGGTACCGGCGGCACGGGCGGCACCGGTGGCACGGGCGGAACGGGCGGCACGGGCGGAACGGGCGGCAACGTTTCCTGCGTGCAGGTCACCGTGGCTTTCCCGGGCCTGCCGACCGGCCTGACTCCGGGCAACACCTACCGCTACCTGGTCAATGCGGTCATCCTGCGGACTAACCCGCTTGTCAGCACCGGCGGCGGCACCGGCGGCGGCGTTGGCGGCGGCGGCGTTGGCGGCGGCGGCGTTGGCGGCGG
>DASRGZ010000104.1:0-14418 GCA_035650735.1 Chthonomonadaceae bacterium | reverse complement strand
GGTCGCCGGAGTTACGGCCTCCGGCTCCGCCTAGCGACACCTTGCGACACGGCTCTGCCTTGCGACAGCCCTCCGCCTAGCGAGGCCACCCCTCTCCTTCGTAAGGAGAGGGGCCTGACAGGAAGCACTCTCCCCTCTCCTCCTGGGTTACCTAACCCCCCGGCCCCCTTCCCTACAAGGGAAGGGGGGGACCCGGCGGCTGCTCTCCCCTCTCCTTGCGAAGGAGAGGGGCCGGGGGTGAGGTCTTCTGGGGTGGGGCCTTCCGGGTTTGTTATGCAGGGCGCAGTGATTACAGCAGGAGACTGGCAGGCTTAAATCGAATACTCCAGGCGATACAAACGACGATGACCAACGACAATAACGACAAAACGAATCCATCTCCCTCTTCGGAGGCCGCATTGCCGCGCGCTCCCGAGGCCGCGCGGCAACGCGCCGAAGAGTTGCGCGAGCAGATACGCCACCATAACTACCTCTATTATGTCCTGGATGCGCCGGAGGTCTCCGATGCTGCCTATGACGCGCTGATGCAAGAACTGCGGCATTTGGAGGAGACCTACCCCGAGCTGGTCACTCCCGACTCTCCGACCCAACGGGTAGGGGCGGAGGTTGCCACCACCTTTGCACCGTTCCGCCACCGCCAGCCCATGCTCTCGCTGGACAATGCGTTTAATATCGAGCAGTTGCGCGCCTGGGAGGAGCGCAACCGCCGCCTGCTCGGAGCTGGATCGGATTTTGCCATCGAGTATGTCTGCGAGCTCAAGATTGACGGCCTCTCCATCTCACTGGTGTATGAGAACGGCCAGTTTGTCGCGGGCGCTACGCGCGGCAACGGCGAGATCGGCGAGGACATCACGCAGAACCTGCGCACGATTCCGGCTATTCCTATGCGCCTGCGGCCTGTCGGGCGGTCCTCCTCTCTACCTAACCCCCCATCCCCCTTCCCTACTCGCTCGTCCCTCGCCAGGGAAGGGCAAGAGGCCCCCACCCCCAACCCCTCCCCCAATTTTAGGGGAGGGGAGTACCCGGCTTCGGCTCTCCCTTCTCCCTTGCAGGGAGAAGGGACGGGGATGAGGGGAGATAAGGCAGAACCGAAGAACCTGGGAGAGGACTCTCCCCCCTCTCCGTCGCAAGAAGAGGGGACGGGGGTGAGGTCTGGCCGCTCCTCTGGCAGTGGGAAGGGAGCGGGAACAGAAGACCAACCAAGCCTGGGCCTTTTCGAGATGCCCGCGCAGGAGGCGAAACCCTCCCCTTTGCCTGCCTTCATCGAGATACGCGGGGAAGCGTTCATGTCGCACAAGGAGTTCGCGCGCATCAACGCCGAGCTAGAGGAGAAGGGAGGAAGGACGTTTGCCAACCCGCGCAACGCCGCCGCCGGCTCCCTGCGCCAGAAAGATCCGCGCGTAACTGCCAGCCGCCGCCTGGATGTGTTTCTGTATGGGGTTGGGGAGTGCGAGGGGTGCAATTTCACCAGCCAGTATGAGCTGCTGCAAACCTACCGGGAATGGGGGCTGCGAACCAATCCGAACGTACGCCTCTGCGCCAATATCGAAGAGGTCATTGCCTTCTGTGAAGAGTGGGCCACCAGGAAGGAAGAGCTGCCTTATGATATTGATGGCGTGGTGGTCAAGGTCAACTCGTTCGCGCTACAGCGGGAATTAGGGCAGGTCAGCCGCTCGCCCCGCTGGGCCATCGCCTATAAGTACCCGGCCTTGCAGGTACGAACGAAGGTAGAGGACATCATAGTTCAGGTTGGGCGCACGGGCGCGCTCACGCCCGTCGCCATCCTGACGCCGGTGCCGGTGGCCGGCGTGATCGTCTCCCGTGCCACGCTGCACAATGAGGACGAGATACGCCGTAAGGGCGTGCGCATCGGCGATACCGTGGTCATTCAGCGGGCGGGCGAGGTCATCCCTGAGGTTGTGGAGGTGATTACCTCCGAGCGGGACGGCGACGAGCGCGAGTTCGTCATGCCGACCCATTGCCCGGCCTGCGGCACGCCGGTCGTTCGGCCAGTTGGGGAGGCGGTGGCCCGCTGCCCCAATCCGGAGTGTCCGGCCAAAGTCGAGGAGCAGATACTTCATTTCGTCTCGCGCAACGCGATGGATATCGAGGGGTTGGGCACGCGCCACATCGCGCAGTTGGTACAGACCGGCTTGATCAAAGACCCCGCCGACCTCTACGCGCTGACCCTGGAGCAGCTTCTGCCGCTGGAGCGCATGGGCGAAAAGCTGGCAACCAAGATACTGGATAACATCGCCAAAAGCAAGCGCCGTCCCCTCTCCCGCCTCATCTACGCGCTGGGCATTCGGCACGTGGGCGAGCGCGCCTCGGAGGTACTGGCGGCGCACTTCGGCACGCTGGAGCGGCTGATGGCCGCGAGCGCGGAGGAGCTAGGGCAGGTGCATGAGATCGGGCCGACGACCGCCGAAAGCATCGCCGCCTACTTCGCCGATCCCCACAATCGGGAGATGATCGCCAAGCTCAAGGCCGCCGGGGTTGAGCCGGAAGCCCACGATCATGCGCCGCAATCGGACGCCTTGAAAGGCAAGACCTTTGTGTTTACGGGCACGCTGGCGCATAGGAAGCGGGAAGAGGCGGAGGCCCTCGTCCGCCGTCTGGGCGGGCGGGTCAGCGGCAGCGTCAGCAAGCAGACCACCTACGTGGTCGCCGGGGAGAACGCGGGCAGCAAGCTCACGAAGGCGCAGCAGCTAGGCGTGCCCGTCCTGACCGAGGAGGAGTTCCAGCAGATGGTTGAAAGCCTCTGAATCGGAGGAACAAAATAAGAGTAAGATGCAGAGAATTGGCAATTTCATTGCTTCTGGATTCGGCATAATTATAGTTTCGTGTACGTTGTTTGCATTGATAGCGCGCGCCCATAGCCCGGACATAAACTATTTGCCTCCCATGCCAATTCAGTTAATAGCTATCTTTGCGGCAACCATAGCGTGGGGCCTATGGGGAATCGCAGATTGGTTAGGGACAAAGATATAGCGCTTCCTTTCGGGAAAGCACATCCTATTGCAGAACGAAGCGAACGAAAATCGGGTCATGGGCACGGTTGGGCTTTGCATCATTGGGCTAATGATGGCTCTTTTCCCTAACCCCTTGGAGTTATTGGTAGACACTCCCAGCCGTGTGGATCAATCTTACGCAGCCTGCTGCTGAGGAGATACGTCAACACCGTTGGGAGCGATTACCGAGTTATTCGGTGTGAAGGGAAATTCGGATGCCGCTCATTTAACTCTCTGCTATGCGGTATTCATGGGACTCGTTGCCGTTGTCATGGCAGCAAGAATTGCGCTCCGTCTCCGGAATTGAAAAATTGTAGGCTGTCCTCCAAAAAACGCTTGCCAGGAAGGCCGAGCTTTGCTATAATAGTAGACAAAATAGCGCCTATATGTAATCACTTAGTGGCGCAATAGGGAGGATGGTTGCCATGCTCAAGGAAGGTGATCGAGTGCAGATTGTGGACCGCGCTCCGACAGTCGCGGATGCCAGAACCGGGCTGTACTATAACTTCTATCGTGGCTTACGAGGAACCGTGTTTAAGATCTATGGCGATGGTCCGACCGCGCAGGCCGCCGTGGATGTGGATCTAGATTCCCTGCCGGAAGAGATAGCCTGCCGCCATTTGGAGACGCGGGATCGGATGCGCGCCACGCTCAACGGCGACGCCAAACGCACCAGCGCGCCCGGCATGGAGCACGAGTTCCGCCTGCGTTATGTGGTGCTGGTGGCCGTCTCGGATCTGATCCGCAAACAGACCTCGGCCTCTCGGCGTGCCGCACTCGCCAGCGGTAACGGCAAGGCTGCGCACGCCGCCTCCTGATTCCGACCGGTTTTGTTGCCGGAACGCCAGGCATAGCCCTCCAGGGCGCTGCCATTGGCACAGCGTATGCGTACCGCAAAGTGGGGATACCGGTAGAGGCGGCTGGGGAATGCCGCCTCCAGAAACGACAGCCGGTTGTCCCCGCCTTAAGGGGGTAGGCAGTATGCAGGGGATGGCATGGTTGGGTTGGGGAGCGCTCCCGGCCGGAATAGCGCTGGCCGGTCTGTGGGGATTTGAGCGGCGATTGCGGCGCAGCGGGTACACCCCGGCAGGCGGCACGAGCGAGATCGTGCTGAGCCGGAAGATCCTACAGGTAGGCGCTGTCGCGCGCGTCTGGCCGCAGGAGAGCGCGGATACCGGCGCATGGCCCGCCTACATCTCCGCGTTGGAGAAGGCGACCCTAACGCTGACGCTGGAACCGCACGGGGAACGGAGGCCGGGCCGAGGTGCTGCTGCGGAACGGCTCGTTTCGGGCGCAGCCATAGCCGTTGAGATCACCGGCGCCGATGCGATCTATCGCTTTACAACGCCGGTGCGCGCTCTCGAATCCGACGCCCGGCTCCCGCAGACGCACCTTCTAACGATAGCGCGCCCGCGCTGGATAACGCGTATTCAGCGGCGGCGCTGGCCGCGTTTCCCCGTAAAATGGCCCGCCGCACTGGAGCGCGAGGACCAGGTACGGGCGCTCCAGACGGCCCGGAGCAGCCCGCTCTCCGGCACGATCATCGATCTTTCAGAGGGAGGCTTTTGCGCGGAAGTGCAGGAGGGCCTCAGCGCAAGCCAGGCTTCCGCGCTGACAGAGCTTTTTGCGCCGGGAACGGTACTGCGCGTGCGCCTGCCGCTGCCTGCCCTGGCGGAGACACCCTTGCTGGCCCGCATCGGCACGAGCAGGAAAATGGCGGCGCGCGGTGGTCTGGGCGTGCGCCTGGGCTGCGAGTTTATGCCGATGGCCTCCCCGCAGCGAGAACGCCTTCGCGTTCTCATTTCGGGCGGCTGAAGCCGGGTTTCTTACCTAACCCCCCGGCCCCCTTCCCTGCTACGTTCGCTATGCTCACAGGGAAGGGGGGACCCGGCTTCTGCTCTCCCTTCTCCCTTGCAGGGAGAAGGGAAGAACCTAGGAACTAGGGCTGCTCCCCTCTCCTTGAAAAGGTGAGGGACCGGAGGTGGGCCAGAACCATCTCCGGTCGGGTCCCTCCCTTCCCTTATAGGGAAGGGGGACGGGGGGTTAGGTCAAGTTTTGCCGCTAAAATCGGCAGGAGTGCAGCCAGCGAATGCGAAATTGTAGGGTCAATCTCAGCTTGCAGGAAAGACCCGGCTATGATCCCCATTACGCCCGCCCTGGCAACCGATCTCTATGAGCTGACTATGGCGGCAGGCTACTGGGCCGAAGGGCGCCAGGAAGAGGCCGCCTTTGAGCTTTTCGTGCGCCATCTGCCGCGCGACCGCAACTATCTGCTGGCTGCCGGGCTGGAGGACGTCGTCGCCTACCTGGAAAATTTCCACTTTACCGCCGAAGAGATCGCCTACCTGCGCGGCCTGCCCGTCTTCGCCTCCATACCGTCCGGCTTTTTCGATTTTCTGGCGGCGCTCCGGTTCACGGGCGATCTGTGGGCGATCCCGGAAGGCACGCCTGTCTTTGCCGAAGAGCCGCTGCTGACGGTCGTGGCGCCCATCCTCCAGGCCCAGATCGTCGAGACGGCCTTGCTCATGCTCATCAACTATCCCACGTCGGTCGCCTCCAAGGCGGCGCGCGTGGTGACGGCGGCACAGGGGCGCAGCGTCGTCGAGTTTGGCGCGCGGCGCGCTCCCGGCCCGGAAGCGGCGTTGAGAGCGGCCCGCGCCGCGTGCCTGGGCGGCTGTGTCGGCACTTCCTACATGGAGGCAGGGCTGCGCTATGGCCTGTCGGTCTACGGCACCATCGCCCACTCCTGGGTGATGTCCTTCGCGCAGGAGGGGGACGCCTTTCGCGCTTACCAGCGCCTCTTCCCGCACAATGCCATTCTGCTCATAGATACCTATGACACCCTGCGCGCGGCCCGCGACATTACCAGGCTCTTTCAGCCCGGCGAGATTAGGGGCGTGCGGCTCGACAGCGGCGACCTTGCGGCGCTTTCGCGTGACGTGCGCCGAATCCTCGACGAGGCCGGTTTTACTTCCGCGCAGATTTTCGCCAGCGGCGACCTCAACGAGCGGCTCATCGCCGATCTTGCCGCCCAGAACGCTCCCATCGACTCCTTTGGCGTCGGTACGGATGTAACGACGGTGCGCGATGCGCCCGCGCTGGGAGGCGTCTATAAGCTGGCCGAATTGCGCCACGACGGCCAGCGCGAGTTTAAGATCAAGACCAGCCAGGCCAAGCAGACCTATCCCGGCCAGAAGCAGGTATGGCGACGAACGGGCCAGGACGGCGTGGCTGCCGGCGACATCATCACGCTCTACGATGAGCCGTCCCCCGCCCCGGACGCCGCGCCGCTGCTTGTGCCCATCCTCCAGGGAGGCCGGCGTGTCGGTTCACTGCCCGATCTCAGGGATATTCAGCGGCACGCCCGCGAGGCTATCGCGCAGCTCCCGGAGCCGATACGGGGCCTGGAGACACCGCCCGCGCCCTATCCGGTTCGTTTCTCCGAGCGCATTTTGCAGCTGCAAGCGCAGTTACAGCAGCGTATGCGTTCGGCCTGACCTCCCCGGCCCTTCGTGATCCTCATCCCCTTCTCGCCGCACAAGTACGGATACCATTGGCGACTTCAGTGATAGCAGATCACAAAGGATACCGTAGAGACCATCGCGCGAGCCTTTCCTTACCCGTCTGCGAGGTTTAGCTGCCAAGAAACTCCGTACTTATCGTTCACCCACGCATACTTTCGGCTGAAGGGGTAAGCGTCCAGCGGCATGAGGATTTGTCCCCCTTCCGTCAAGGCCGCGTATAGCCGATCCCACTCCGCCTCCGTCTCGCATCGAACATGCAGGGACAGGGCGGGCGTGAAGGTAAACTCATGTCTGACGGCGCTATCAATGGCCATGAACTCTTGCCCGTTGAGGGAGAAGAGTGCATGACGTACGCTTCCTGCTGGCCCCTCTTCGTTTTGCTCATAACGTGAGAGGCTCAGAATGGTTGACTCCGCGAATAACGATAGATAGAAGTGGATGGCTTCTTCGGCGGTGCCTTCGAACAGGAAAAAGGGGGTGATCTTCTGCACGGGATCGCTCCTTCTAGCCGGGCGCCATAGGGCTGTCGTGGCCCAGATATACCAGAACCCAGGCGATGTAATGCATCCAGGTAAGGCATCTAGCCGCTGTGAGCGGCATGGTTTCTGCTTCACTCAACGGAGGAGCAGAAACCTGGAAAAAGAGGAGGAAGAAATCGAAATCCGGCAAGAGGGGAGACACTCCCCAGAGGAAGCATGAGAGGTTTACGGCAAAAGAAGCGGGCGTAAGCCCCGTAAGAGCATGGGATAGGTCAGGCAGATAAATCCTTTACCAGCCACAGCAGCAGGTCGTGATCCACGACCACGGTCTCTCCCTCATGGAGCGGCCTGTGTCCCTGGCAGACGCCACGGCCATCCGGCACAAAGCCGCGCTTGATATACAGCCGCTGCGCCGGGCCATAGGCATCGAAGATGCCCACGCAGATACCAATACGCCCCACGCGCTGCGCCGCAAACCGCTCGGCGTACTCCATGAGTTGATTGCCCAACCCCTGACCACGCCGCTCCCACTTAATCTCGATGTAGTGAATGAAGGGGATTCCCACCGCACGGAAGGGAGGATAGCGGCAGTCCCAGCGGATTGTCAGGATACCTACCAGTTCACCGTTATCGTAGCCCAGGAGCGTGGAACTGTTGCCCTCCGCATGGCCTTCAAAGTGCCGTTCCACCTCAGCCCGATTGCCCGAAAAGAAAGTCTGGGTGACGGCTTCAATGGCTTCCGGAAGGCCCTCGCGCTCGATGATGCGAATCTCCATTAAGTTCCTCGCTTCGCTCAGAGAGAGGATTATCCTCCTCTGGCAGCGGCCTCCATCAGGGCGTGGACTTCCGCGCGGCTGGGAACGCCTTCCATCGGCCCTCGCTTGGTCACCGCCAGCGCGCCGACGGCGTTGGCAAAGCGCCCCGCCTCCGAGAGCGGCATCCCTTCCAGCAGGGCGACCGTGAAGCCCGCGCAGAAGGCGTCTCCTGCCCCCGTCGGGTCCACCTCCGGCACGGCAAAGCCGGGAACCGTTCGCTCTTCCTCGGCGGTGAAGAGCCGACAGCCCGCAGGCCCCTGCTTTAAGGCCACCAGCTTGCCTTCCGCCGCCAGCTTTCGGCAGCCCTCCTCATCGCTCTGCGCTCCGGTGAACATCCGAGCCTCGCCCGCGCTGGGAAAAAACACATCAGCGCGCCCCAGGACCGGCTGGCAGAGCGCCCGTATCTCCTCCACGCTCAGGACTTCCGGGCGAAGGTTGGGGTCGAAGCTCACCCGCGCGCCCTCCGGCAGCAGTTCCATCGCTCGCAGGCACGCCTGCCGCGCCGACTCGCAGATCGCCAGGTTGCAGCCCGTCAGATGCAGCCAGCGCGCCCCTTGCAGGTAGTCGGCGGGCACGTCCTCCGGGCCAAGCTGTCCCGCTGCCGCATGACGCCAGTGGAACAGGAACGTGCGGCTGCCGTCGGAAAAGTAGGCGACGAAGGCGACGCCAGTGCTGTAGTCGGAGAGGACTTTGACGCGCGCGCTATCCACGCCGTCGCGTGCGAACCGATCCAGCAGGCATTGGCCGAAAGCATCTTTGCCGACCGCGCCGAGGAACCCGGCGGAACGGCCCAGACGCGCAATCGTATCCACGTAGATGGGCGTGTCGCCGCTGGGAAACGGCCCGGCGAACCTTCCTGGCCTGTCCAGCGGCTCGTCCCGTTCGAGGCGCATAACTTCGACCAGCATATTGCCCAGGGAGACGACTTCCGGCGCGCTCAATGCCCCAATCCCCCCTCGCTATCCACGATATAGGGGCAGAGTCGGAACGAGTCGCAGTCCACGCCCCGCAGACGCGCCAGGCGCTCGGCGGCAAGCTGCGCCGGGACGATGTCGAGGAGAAACTGCCAGGCGGCGGGCAGGAAGGGGAGTTGGAACGTCAGGTCGCCCGCGCCGGTGGGAAGCTCCTGGCCTATGAGCATCACCTTTGCGCCCGCCGCGCGCAGGTCCGCCGCCAGCGCCAAGTCTTGCGCGCGCAGGCGTTGGGCATCCAGCCACAGGCCGATGCGCGTGCCCGGCTCCAACATCTCCTGCGGGCCGTGCCGGAAGCCGCCGGTGGTCAGGGCGGAGGCGGGCGCTTTGGCGGCCTCTTCCCAGAGCAGCCGCGCCTCGTGGGCGCTTGCCAGGCTGCCGCCGCGCGCCAGGAAGTACGTCGGCGCGTCGGACGCAAACCAATCGCTCTCCGCGATCTGGCTCTGCCACTCCGCGATCACTTCGGGCATATCCATCAGCGTCATGCCCAGCGCGCCGGTCAGGCCGGCATCCAACTCGCCCAGCGCGGCGCAGGCCAGCAGCCCACCCACCAGCGTCAGCGCAGAGTACATGGTAATGGAGACGTTGTGGTCGAAGGCCGCCTCCAGGCGCAGGGTCACGTCCGCGCTTTGGGCCAGGGGGCTTTCCGGCGTGTTGGTGACGGCGATAAGCTTTGTCCCGGCGCGCTTGACCTTCTCGATCAATCCGACGACCTCGACGCTCTTGCCGCTGCGGGAGAGGAGGATCAGGGCCGCGTTGGGCGCGAGCGCGCCAAAGTGGAGCAGTTCCGAAGCGTCTACGAACACGGCAGGCCGACCGCGCGCCTGAAATAGCCAGAGCACGGCCATGCCTGCGTGCCAACTGCTGCCGATGCCGGTGATGTAGATCAGATCGGCGGCGTTGACGATCTGCGCGGCCTCTTGCAGGGCGGCCCGTCCCGGCCCCACCGTGTAGGCCAGCGACTTCGCCAACTCCTCCGGCTCGCGGAGAATATCCTTCAGCAATTCCGTCATGAATTCTGATCCTCCCTCTGACAGATGGCGATTTTGGAGGCGACCAGCCGCGTCACGGCCTCCATTCCGGCGGGGAACGTCTTGCGCAGATCGATCTCCTCCGTGTGCTCCAGCGTCCGCTTGATGGCGTGAACAAAAGCGTCCTTGATCTCGGTGGCGAAATTGATCTTGGCCATGCCCAGGCCGATCACGGACTGCCACTGCGCCGCCGTCAGCCCCGAGCTGCCGTGCAGCACCAGCGGCGTCTCCACCGCCTCTCGTATGGCGGCCAGCCGAACGAGGTCGAGGGACGGGGCGCGCTTATAGAACCCGTGAGCGTTGCCTATGGCGACCGCCAGCATGTCCACGCCCGTTTGCTCAACGAAGCGCCGCGCCTCCTCCGGCGTGGTCAGGCCGGCCTCATCCGCCTCCGCCTGGCCGAGCTTGGGCACATATCCAAGCTCCGCCTCCACCGCTACGCCCGCCGGGTGGGCCATTTCGACCACCTGCCGCGTCAGGCGCGCGTTCTCCTCGAAATCCCGGTCGCTGGCATCTATCATTACCGAGTCGTAGCCGGCCTCGAGGCAGCGCCGAATCAGAGTCGGGTCGGACGCATGGTCCAGATGCAGCCAGGCCGTGACGCCGTTCTCCTGCGCCGCTGTTCGCGCCATCGCCGCCGCCAATTGCAGGCCCAGGTACTCCAGCGTGGAGGGCGAGGTTTGCAGGATGATCGCCGCGCTTCGCTCCCGTGCGGCCCGCAGGATCGCCAACAGCGTCTCGGCGTTATAGAAATTGGCAGCCAGGAACGCCCTTCCTGTGTCCCGCTGCGCCCACAGGGCCTCGATAAAGCGCATCTCAGGCGAAATCCTCCCATAATTGGCCTTGAAAGCCTCCCGGCGCGCTCAGGCTGGCGCGGGCGCAACGGCAGGCCAGGCGCAGGCACGCCTCCGAGTCATGCCCCAGCAGCCAGGCTCGCAGGAACCCGGCATCGAAGTTATCGCCCGCGCCCACGCTATCCACGATAGCAAGCGGCCCCTCCGCCGCCTCCGCATCGCCGACCTCCCACCGCCGCCCGCCCTGAAACGCCACGGCCCCCTGTGCGCCCCGCTTGACGACGACCAGCGGCCCGCACACAGCCAGCCGCTCGCCCGCCTCCTCCACGCTCGCCGCTTTGGAGATCGCCAGCGCCTCGGCTTCATTGGGCAGGAAGACATCCACCAGCGGCAGGAGCTCGCGCACGCCCTCCCAGCGATCCTCCGGGTCCCAGTTGGTGTCCAGCGATGTGGTGCGCCCTGCGGCCCGGCACCGCTCCAGCCAGAGGGGCCAGTATCCGCGCAGCCTGTTGAGCAGGAAGTAGCTGGCGATGTGCCAATGGCGGAAGGCAGATACCAGGTCGGGCGTCAGGTCGGAAGGCTGCACGGCGTCAATGGTGCCGGAGTAGGTCAGAATGGCCCGGTCGCCATCCGGCTTGATCAGGGCCAGTCCCAGCCCCGTCTTGAGGGCCGTCTGCTGCCGAACGCGGCGCACATCCACGCCGAGGGCCTTCAGCCTCTCCCGAACGAACTGGCCGAAGGCGTCCGCGCCCACGGCTCCAATCAGCCCCGCCCTTCCGCCCAACCGGGCGAACTGGCTGGCGAAGATGGTCGCCGAGCCGCCAAGCTCCAGCGTGTAATCGTCCACAAGCTGCTCGACCTGTCGGAAGCGGGGCGTTACGTCGCCTGTCACGATCAGATCCACGCACAGGTCGGCGGCGCAGCAGACATCCAGTAGCGGCGGCTCCTGTCTCATGGCGCGCTCGCGCCCGTCGTCCTGCTCCTCTGCGCGACAAGCCAGGCGCGGGCGCGGGCTGCGTTGGCGCCGGAGGTCTCCGCGTAGGCGTTCCCGTCGCGGGCCGGGTTATAGGAGAGGATAAACGCGCGGCGCGGCCTGGCGCTCAAGTTGGGCGCGGAGGCATGGGGCGTGAAGCAGGAGAAGAGGATCACCGTGCCGGGCGGGCCGCTTACCTTCACCGCCTGCCCCGGATCGAGCACGCTGCCGGGAATGTAGTGGTCGGTTACCTGCTCTGTAATGTGCATTTCGGACCGCTCCAGCAGCCCGCGCTTGTGCCAGCCGGGCACGACCTCCAGACAGCCGTTGGCTTCGGTCGCCTCGTCAATATAGATCATCGCCGAAGTCAGACGGGGCGAATAGGGCTGCCAGTAGCTGTAGTCCTGGTGCATCGGAAACCGCGTGCCGCCGCCGGGCTGCTTGTAGTTGAGCTTATCCTCAAACAGGACCGGCGTATCCCCGTCAAACAGACTGCGGAACAGCGCCAGGATTCGCTCATCGGTAGCCAGGCGCGCAAACGTCGGGGAGATGTCCACCACCGGCCAGAGCTGTCGGATGCCATAGCCGTTTCCGATGGGGTCCGCCTGGATGCGCGGGTTCTCAGGCACGATGGGGCCGATGGAGGTCAGCAGGTCGTCGGCAGCCCTGGCCATCTCCGCCACCGTCTCTGCATCCAGATAGGCTTCGAGCGCTAGAAATCCATTGGCCTCATACTGCCGCCGCTGTTCTGCGGTCAACCCAACTTGGACGTCTTCATTCTGCATCTTTATCCCCGGCCCCTCTCCTTTAGAACGGTTATTGCTTTGTGGGCGCGGCCCATGCCACGGCGTTGCGGAATACGTGCCGGACCTCCTCCTGGAAATAGATAGGGTAGGACTCGTGGCCGGGCTGAAAGTAAAAGACGCGCCCCTTTTCCACCGTCCAGGTCAGCCCCTGCCGGGAGTGTTCGGTCGAGCCGTCGGGACGGGTGTAGATGCCGTCAAAGACCAGCGTTTCCGGGGTGGGCACGTCGAACGGCTCGGTATAGCGTTCGGTATGTGGCACCACGAAATCCCGTATCCCTCTGGCAATCGGGTGCCGGGGCGCCCGGACGATCACGTTTAACCTGGAGCCATCCTCCACATAACCGCCGTTCCAACTGCCTGAAGTGCCCATCAGGGCCTTGAACGGCTTGGACCAGTGCGCCGAGTGCGTGGCGATAAAGCCCATCCCCTCGGCCTTGACCCGGTGGACGATGCGGGCGACAAGCGCATCCTTGACCTCGTCATGGCGCTGATGTCCCCACCAGATGAGCACGCTGGCGCTGTTCAGGAGCGTGTCCGGCAATCCCTGATCCGGCTCATCGAGAGACGCGGTGACAATCTCCCAGCCTTTCAAGGGCTTTAATCCCTCGGCAATGGCCGTGTTGACATCGCGCGGGTAGACGTTCCTGGGAGCCGTTGCCTCCGACCAGACCACGACCCGCCGCTTGCTCTGGCTCCTGGCGGTCCCACGCGGCGCCCCGGCTCTCTCCCCAAGCAGCAGTCCTCCTGCCCACGCCAGGCCACTGCCCAGCAGGGCGCGACGGCTTATCTGTTCTCCCAACCTGGAACCCCTTTCCCGGTCATTTTTCCCGCGCAGGCCGTGCCTGCGGGAACGCCCTTAGATTCGTAATGTTGCTAATGCGGAAAGATATTGAGTTCGTACAAAATCGGTCTGACCTGGTGATTGACCACACTCTCCCATAAGGCGTGGAGTTTCGCCGTCGAATCTACCTTCTCTAGGGCCGGAAGGCCATAGTTTTGCAGCGCCTCCACCATCTCCTTACCCGCCTGGACGGCCTCCTCGAGGGAGGATACTGCCCACCATTTATCATAATGCTCAGGCATTACCGCACCAATACGCTCTTGCCAGTGACAAAGCCAAATACTAATCCTGCTTTCCAGATACTCAAGCTCTTCAAGTGCCTGAGCCAGAGGATACGAGAAGACCCCTAAATTGAGGGTGGCAATCACTTTGGCGCTGGTGCTGCTGGTGCTCTTTTGGAGGTTGACCATCAGCAGCACATCGTCATGCCGAACAAAGAAAGTGCTGCCCTTGCGTCGAAACCCAAGAGGCGCCAAAACTTCCTTAACGGAATTCAAGAGAATTCACGTATACTCTTCGTTCATTCTGCACCAGGTCAAGCCGTCACAGTAATTCAAACAGCCCCGCCGCGCCCATGCCGAGCGCCGCGCACATGGTCACCAGGCCGTACTTCGCGCCGCGCCGCCGCCCCTCGTGCAGCAGCGTCACGGTCTGGCGGGCGCCGGTCGCGCCGAGCGGATGGCCGAGCGCCACCGCACCTCCGTTGACGTTGACCCGATCCATCGGCAGCGGGAAGATCTGATCTGCTGCCAACACCTGCGCCGCGAACGCTTCATTAAATTCGATCAAATCTATGTCTTCAATGGCGTGTCCTGTCTGCTTGAGCAGCTTGGGAATGGCGTAGGCGGGCGCGATTCCGAACTTCTCCGGGGCCACCGCCGCCACCGCATACCCCGCAAAGCGGGCCAGCGGCTTCAGCCCGTGCCGCTCTGCATTTTCCAGCGTCGTCAGCACGACCGCCGCCGCGCCGTCGCTGCGCTGGGAGGCGTTGCCCGCCGTAATGATGCCCTCCGCAAGAAAGGCCGGCTTTAGTTTCGCCAGCACCTCCGCCGACGTATCGCGGCGCGGCCCCTCGTCCTTGCCGAACGCCGCCTCTTTGATCTCAAAGCCGCTGCCGTTGGGCTCCTGGATTTTCACGGGAACCGGCACGATTTCGGCGTCGAACTTGCCCGC
>DASRGZ010000103.1:0-2491 GCA_035650735.1 Chthonomonadaceae bacterium | reverse complement strand
GGTCGCCGGAGTTACGGCCTCCGGCTCCGCCTAGCGACACCTTGCGACACGGCTCTGCCTTGCGACAGCCCTCCGCCTAGCGAGGCCACCCCTCTCCTTCGTAAGGAGAGGGGCCTGACAGGAAGCACTCTCCCCTCTCCTTCTCAAGGAGAGGGGCCGGGGGTGAGGTCAAACACAAGGGCAGGGGTTAGGTGAGGCTGCAAGGCCGGGCGCGAAACGCCAGCAAAGGAGAGCCGCGACATGGCAAACGACGTGTTTCTAATTTTGCATGGCTGGGGCGGCAACAAGCCCACGCACTGGCAGGAATATCTCCACGCGAAGCTAACGGAGGCGGGCGCGAAAGTCCATTATCCCAAGATGCCGGACCCGTCCGCACCGGACCTTGCCGCCTGGCAGGATCGCCTCCAGGGGGAAATAGACGAGATCCAGAAGCAATCGCCGGATGCACCGCTGACGGTGGTGGCCCACAGCCTGGGCGGCATCAACTGGATGCACTTCACGATCAACAACGCCGCCTCCGGTAAGCAGGTCGCCGACCGCGTGCTGCTGGTCGCCCCGCCCTATGTGCTTCCGCAAGCCCCGCCGCCGGATGCGCCGCCCAGCGTGACCAACTTCTTCCCGCCGCCTCTGGATGCCCGCGCCATCCAGATCGCCGCCAAAGAGACGGTTCTGGTCGCCTCCGACAACGACGACTACGCCACCTTCGACCAATCCTCCGGCTACGCGGTCAAGCTCAACATTCCTATTTACAAGCTGGAAGGCGCGGGGCACATCAGCCCCTACTATGGCTATGGCGAATGGCCCTGGGTGCTCGACTGGTGCCTGCGCCGCGCCGAGCTCCCGCCGCAGCCGCGCCCGGCGGAATAAGAACGACCAACGGCCTTCTATTCCGCTTCGGGCCTCGGTTTTGTCCTGTTTTGCGCTCTATTGGGATATTGCTGTCAATATTCACAGTGGAGCGCTTAATTTTTGACTGGATTCTATGGCAAACGGGCAAAAAACTTGGGCAGATATTGAAACAAAGGCACAAGTCGTGTTATAATCAGATCCCGTCTTCGGCGCGCAGGCGGCGCTGCCCGCTCCACAAGGCGTTGTGCTGGCGCTTGCCTGCGCTAGAGTGGGAAACCACAAACTATCTCATGGGCGCTGCGAGAGAGCAGCAAAGAAAGGTTGGTAAATGCAACGTTCTAAAGGGTTCACGCTAATTGAACTCCTCGTCGTTATCGCCATTATTGCAATCCTGGCCGCGATTCTGTTTCCGGTTTTTGCCCAGGCGCGCGAGCAAGCCCGCAGAATTACCTGCACCAGCAACTGCAAAAACTTCGCCATGGCCTTCCTGATGTACAATCAGGACTACGATGAGACGTTCCTGACCCAGAACAACTCTGATGACCTCAACGACCGGGGCGAATATCAATACCTCCTCCAGCCCTACATCAAGAACCGCCAGATCGTCTACTGTCCCTCCCGCAGCCGGACGGGCTGCGATAAGAGCGTGGATAGCTCTGGCAAGTGCATCGGCTATGCGCCGAACTTCGGCATCTACTCCTACCTCAACGGCAACGGCATCTTCCATATGCCGGTGCGCGATCCGCGCACCGACCTGCCCAACGATCCCGGCAGCATGTGGCGCGGGCGTGCCCTGGCCGAGTTCGCCCATCCTGCCGAAACCATCATGATCGGCGACACCAACGACACCAACATGTACACCCTGACCTTCTACTTCCAGGATGGCGATGGCCGCACGCCCGGCGCGATCCGGCACGGCAACAACTACCAGTTCGCCTTCGTAGACGGCCATGTCAAGTCTATGAAGATGGCGGCTTACTCCTTCCTGGTGGACGGCGACTCCTTTGACGTCATGCCGGAGAACGGCAATAACATCAAACTCTACTGCTATAACGTGGATGCCGTTCAGGAGCGCAATGGCGGCTACGGCAACGGTCTCCCCTGCGGCCAGGTAGCCGAGAATATCGCCCGCGACCGCGTAAAGCTGTCGCAGTAGTAAGGATGAGAATGAACTGGACAACGCTTGCAAAAAGGCTGATACCGCTTGCGGTCGTCATCAGTACCGTTGTGCCGCTCGTCGTCGGCTGTTCCGGGACGCAGCAATCCACGCCCGAGCAGGACAAGGAGCGCGCAGATAAGAAGAAGGCCGATAAGTAGTCCGCCAAATCAAACCCAACGGGGCTCCTTCCTTAATGCTCTTTGCTCTACGGCAGGCTAAACCCTGCCGCTGTAGGGCCTGCGGCCCGCTGCCCACCTACGTGGGCAGAAAAGAGGCAACGTGCGTGGCCCTGAGCCTTCAGGAGCAGGCTGCAGCCTGCTTGCCCACCTGCGTGGGCAGAGGTCATGCTGACTGCCAGGGTCGGGCCTGCAATAATTCGGCCCTCCGCCCTGCGACACCGACGCGGGCAGAATACCCGTTGACAACGCCAGGGGCGTCACCATCGTTCTCTAGGGGCAGCCCTGCTGCCTACGCAGGCAGAGA
>DASRGZ010000102.1:0-27117 GCA_035650735.1 Chthonomonadaceae bacterium | reverse complement strand
CCTGCACAGCGTCCAGGTAGCGCATGATGGGGCTGATGAGAGAGCGATAAGGGGAGTTGAGCACCACCAGAGGCACGTCCTGGGCCCACTCCTCCCAGCGGGCCTTGAGCTGGGGCGTCTTCTCCGGATCGGTGGCGATATGGACGGCCCGGCAGTCCGGCGAGAGGGAGCGCGCGTACTCCAGCGCCGGCATCACGCCCCGGTGCAGCGCCGGGATCAGGACGAGCACCGTATTTTTCAGCGGCGCTGCGGGCGGATGGTAGTTGCTCATCTTGAGTTGCTGGGCCACGTCCGCATAATGGAGATAGATTTTGCGGAACACCCACACCAGCAGCGCGATCAGCAAAATGACGATCCAGGCGCCTTCTAGAAACTTCTCGGCGGCGATATCCAGCAGGACGATAAAGGTCGCCAGCGCGCCGATGCCGTTAATAACGGCCTTGCGCATCCAGCCCGGTCCCCGGAGATTGCGCCAGTGCTGCACCATGCCGCTCTGCGAGAGCGTAAAGGCCAGGAACACGCCGATGGCGTAGAGGGGAATCAGCGCATCCACGCTGCCGTTCTTGACCACGATCAGCAGAGCCGCGCACAGCCCCAGCAGCAAGATTCCGTTGTTAAAGACGAGTTTATCGCCCAGGTTGGCCAACTGCTTGGGCAGGAACCGGTCGCGGGCCAAAATGGACGAAAGGCGCGGAAAGTCGGCGTAGCTGGTATTGGCGGCCAGCACCAGGATGGCGGCGGTGAAGAACTGGGTCAGCAGATAGGCAAAGGCAAAGTGTCCCTCCTTGCCGAAGACCGCGCCGGAGAGCTGGTCAATGACGGCGGGAGCGGTCTTGCCGCCCGCTTCCCAGTAGACGACATGCAGCCTGGTCGCCAGCCAGGAGATGCCCAGGAAGATGGTGCCCAAGATGACGCCCATCCATACAAGAGTCAGGGCCGCATTTTTGGATTTGGGCTCACGGAAGGCCGGAATGCCGTTGCTGACCGCCTCCGTTCCGGTCATGGCCGAACAGCCGTTGGCGAAGGCGCGCAGCAGCACCACAATGCCGAAGGTTGCAGCGGCTTTGCTGGCGGCGTCCATGCCCCCCGGCCACTCCTGATTGACATATTGCAGATGATAATGCCAGCCGATGAGCGGCCCGAAGAGCCCGAGGGCGATCATCACGTAGCACATCAGCACGAAGCCGTAGGTGAAGACCGCAAACAAGGCCCCCGATTCCTTGAGGCCGCGCAGGTTGGCCAGGGTGAGCAGGGCAATAAAGAGCAGACACCAGGGCACGAGGTGCTGGTCAATGTGCCAGCGTGCCAGAAACGGGACGCTGGCCAGGTTCTGGACGCCGGAGGCGATGGAGACGGAGACGGTGAGCACGTAATCGATCAGCAGGGCTGCCGCCGCGATCAGGCCCGGCATCGTGCCCAGATTATCCTTCGAGACGATATAGGAGCCGCCGCCGCTGGGATAGGCGAAGATCGTCTGCCAGTAGGAGATGACCACGATGGCCAGCAACGCCACGATCAGGCCCGAGATAAGCAGCGTGTAATGGGTATACTGCCCCCGCTCTGTTGCCAGCCAGAGGCCCGCCGCACCCAGCGCCAGGATAATCTGCTGGGTGGCATAGGCGACGGAGGAGATAGCATCGGAGGCAAAGACGGGCAGGGCCAGGAACTTGGGCAGCAGCGTGTGCTCCATATGTTCGCTGGCGATGGGCTGGCCCAGGAGAAGACGGCGAATGCGTTTGCCCCAGGACAGAGGCCGGGACGGCACCGGCGCAAGAGGCAAGGGCTCCTGCGCTTCAGTGGGGGTAGATGTCTCAATCATGGTTTATGTAACTCCAAAGGAAAGGCCGACGCTGTCGCCGGGGGCCGACCGAGCGAGAGTGCGGCGCACAAGACAGCATGATCCCTGATGTCGCCGGCAACGCGGCAGTTCAGGGACGGGTGACACGGCGTTTCCCTGGAAACCTATAAGCTTGGTCCGTTTCAGTATACCTGATACGTGATCAGATACCGGAGAATTCCGCCTTTTGGAACGGCAAACTCAGTATACCATGAAATAGCATGCATCTATAAGCATTCTCTGCTTCTGCAAGCAAAGATGCCATCCCAGTCTATTCTCTCGTCAGGAGAGCGGCGTATCCTTGGAGCGTCTAACCAAATCGTTCTCCCTCTGTCTTGCAGGGAGAGGGTCGGGGTGAGGGGAGAGCCTTACGGCCACGTTGTGTTAGGGACTCTTATCGCGGCGGCTCGTGGCTGCCTCCAGCATCTGCAAGAGGTAGGCGTGCTGACGGTTCATGGACTGATACAGGTGGCTGCGGTTGCCCGCCAGCGCCAGATAGAGGCCGAGGACAATTAACGCCCCGCTGCCCCAGCCAAGCCACCCCTCCTCCGGCAAAAGTTTCAGCCCGCACACCGCCGCGCTCAGCCCCAGCACGATCTCCAGCTTAGCCCATAGCGGGGAGAGCTTCTTCAATCCGGCGGCCCGCTCATATTCGGCGATCCAGCCTTCCCCAAACGGCTGCAAAAAGGCGCGCGCCCTCTGCCCCGGCTCTTCTGACATGATGGCTACTACGTCTCCTTTATTGTCCGGTAGGGGGTATCATACACAGCATCTACCGCATTTGCACTTTTAAATTATCGGAGGGCCAGCCGCTTCTACACTCTGGGCGAACGCGCGGCCGAATCTACTCCATTCGGCCCAAATAAATCATTGGAGGAGCAACAGCATGAATGGATGGGTATTTGCGGCGTCCCCGGATGCCGTCAAAGAATTCCTGGACGGAGGCGGTGAATACCAGCCGCCTCCCCGTCTCTTAACCGACCTGACCGAAGCGCAGGCGGTCAGCATCCCACCAGGCTCCCCATACTCGATTGCCCAGATTCTGGCGCATATGCACTTCTTTCCGAGCGCGCAGATAGCCAAAGTGCGCGGCGAAGAGTGGCCCCAGCCTCAACACCTGGACGATACCTTTGCGCCCATTGCGCCGGGAACCTGGCCCACGCTTGTCGCTGATTTCCTGACCGGGGTAGAGGCGTGCAAAACGCTGGCACAAGAGATGGCCGATAGAACCGGCCCCGAACGCGAGGATACTTCGGTGGATTACGATCTGGCCGAAAGCGCTCTGCCCAACGCCTATCACTTCGCCAGATCGTGCTGCTGCGCCGGATGGCAGGGGTTTTGGCCGCCTGTCGGTGGCGACACCAACGACTTTTGAGGCATTCCTGGGGAGGCCGAGGATGCCCTTGGACACTCTCACCCGGCCATTTTCCATCCCGAAGGGGAGCGGATCAGAGAATTCAAGGGCATTAGCTGAACTGGTGCGTGGAGGAAGGCACAAAATAGAGGGCCAGCGTCACTACCAGCCCGACGATGAGAATGTATTGCAGGCGCACGCCGCGCCAGCCGGTCACCAGCCGCGCTAGCAGATAGAACAGATAGAGAAACCAGGTGACGATGGCCGCGAGGTTATGCGGATCGGTCAGCCAGGCGCCGGCGGGCCGGGCCAATCCGCCGCCGAACACCAGCGCCATGCCGACCGCCAGCCCTATCGTCAGCAGCGGGAGCGCGTAGGCGACGGAGTGGTAGGCGACCGAGTCCAGGGTCTCCAGCGGCGGCAGGCGGCGGAAGAGCCCGGTCACTTTGCGCGCTTTGAGCAGGCGGTTCTGAAGGACGTAGAAGGCCGCGCAGCCGAACGCCAGCGCGAACAGGGCGAAGCTGACCAGGATCGCCATGACGTGCAGGGTCACCAGGCCGTTCTTCAACAGCGGCGTTGCGGCAATCGGCGCGCGGGCGTGCGCCACGCCCCAGGCCAGCGCCAGGCAGGCCACCAGCAGGGCGACCGCTCCGACGGCGGGCAGGCGAACGCGGAAATCTACCGCTGCAAATGCCAGCGCAATCGTCCAGGCAAAGACCGAGAGCGTGCCGTACTCGCTGGCGAAGGGGGAGCGGTGCGTGGTGACGCACCAGGCGCCGATGGCCGCAAAGTGAACAGCGATGCCCAGCAGGAGCAGCGGACGGGCCAGGCGCGCAGCCTGAGAGCCGGAGGGTGCCTGGCCCGAGGGCGCGGCGGGCGCGCGCAGGAACAGGTACGCCCCGTGCCCGACGGCGGAAGCCAGATAGAGCGCGAAAGCCAACGTGGTCAAGATCGCAACGGACATTCGCTTACCTCCGCCCGTTCGCAGGGGCTATCCGGTGGCCGGGAACTAGGCGTGCCTCCGGGCAGGGAAGGGGCTTGCGGCGTCTCGGCGGCGGCATCCTCCCCGGCAGCGTTGGGGGCAGGCCAGGAGGCCGGGGCGTCCGCGTGCGGCAGGCCGAAGATCTCGCGCGCCGCCGTCGGCAGGTCGTAGCGGGCCGAGGCGCTCGACTCCCCGGCGGCTTCCCGCTTCAGGCGTAGGATCGGCTCGCGGCTGACCTTATTCATCAGAGAGCGCATGGCCGTCTCGATCTTCTGCCACTCGCGCTCGGAGAGGTCCTGAAGCTGGGAGCGCAGCAGCGCCAGCTCGTCCTGCCGGATCTGATCCAGGCGCTCTCGAAGCTGGGTGATGACCGGCGCGGCCTCCCGCGCGCGATACCAGGACAGGAACTTCGCAGCCTCTACGGCGCAGATCGCTTCGGCCCTGGCCGCTTCCGCCCGCCTGCTCTGCGCCTCCTCCGCCACGACCGCCTCCAGGTCATCAATGTTATAGAGGAAAACGTTGTCCAGGTCATTGACGTCCGGGTCAATGTCGCGGGGCACGGCGATATCGATCAGGAAGAGCGGCTTGCCTCGCCGTTTCCGCAGGATGGGGGCAAGCGTCTCCCGGCGCAGGATGGGGCGGGGCGCGGCGGTGGAGGAGATAACGATGTCGGCAGTGATCATCTCCTGGGGGAACGTATCGTAGTGAATCGCTTTGCCGCCCAGTCGTTGAGCCATGGCCACCGCCTTCTCGTAGGTCCGGTTGGCGACGACGACGAAGCGCACGCCGCTGCTGACCAGGTGTCGGGCCGTCAACTCGCTCATCTTGCCGGCCCCCAGGATCAGCACGGAGGCATGGGCAAGATCGGCGAAGATGCTGCGCGCCAGATCCACGGCGGCGTGGCCAATGGAGAACCCGCCTCGTCCCAATCCGGTCTCGCTGCGCACGCGCTTGCCGCCGGCGATGGCCTGCTGGAACAGCGCATTCAGCGTCGCGCTGACGGTCTCGGCCTGTTGGGCGTGCTGGAGTGCGGCGCGCACCTGGCCCAGGATCTGCGCCTCGCCCAGCACGAGCGAATCGAGACCGGCGGCCACGCGCAGCAGATGCGCCGCCGCCTCGGACTCCGTCTTATAATAGAGATGGGAGGCGAAGACCGCTTCAGGAACGTTGTGGAAGGCAGCGAGGTGCGCGCGCAGGGCCGCATACGCCGCCTCCGCGTCGGGCAGATCCGTGACGGCGTAAACCTCCATGCGGTTACAGGTGGAGAGGATGACGGCCTCGCGCACGCCGGGGCGTGCCGCAGCCGCCGCCAGCGCGCCCGGCAGCGCGTGAGCCGCGCAGCTTAACCGCTCACGTATCTCAATCGGGGCGGTATGATGGTTCAGGCCGACAAGGACAAGCTGCACTCGGTTGACTCCGCAGGCGGTCCGGAAACCGGGGATGGGAGGCCGATGGCCTCCGTAGTGTATCTACCGTGCACGGCCCCGGCTGTCACGTTTCGGCAGGCGGCGCGGCGAGCGCCGCCGCGACCAGGGCCTGCGCGCGCTCCTGCGCCGTCTCCCGCTGTCCCGCGCGCAAGAGGGCGCGCAGAGGAGCTTCGGCATCCAGCAGGCGGGAGAGGGCCTGGCGGCGGCGGGCCGGATCGGGCGTCTTCTCCTTTATATAGGCGCGCATCTGGCCCAGGAGTTCCACGAAATCGCCGTATTCCGGGCCGAAGCGGGCTTCAAGCTCCCGGCAGACGCGCGCCGCCAGCATCGGTTGATTGCCGCCGGTCGAAACGCTCAGGCAGAACTCGCCGCGCCGCACCACCGACGGCACGAGAAAGCGGCTCTCTTCCGGCGAGTCGGCGACGTTAACCGGCAGGCTGCGCGCCTCTGCATCCGCCGCTACCTGCGCGTTGACCTGCCGATCATCGGTGACCGCGAAGACCA
Source organism: Chthonomonadaceae bacterium (assembly GCA_035650735.1). Classification (GTDB taxonomy): domain Bacteria; phylum Armatimonadota; class Chthonomonadetes; order Chthonomonadales; family Chthonomonadaceae; genus DASRGL01. Next base: position 21,013 of record DASRGZ010000102.1, on the reverse strand, counting down.
GGCAGGCCCCTTCCAGGCACGAAGGGGTATAGGGAGCCAGCACGGCCTCTATCTCGCCCGCATCCGCCAGGGCCTGCAGCGCCGGGGTGAGCCTCGGGCTGACCAGGCGCACGTGCGCCCCCGCCTCCCGCAGCGCGCCGACTTTACGCTCGGCGACCGCGCCGCCACCCACAACCAGGCAGGTTTTCCCCTCGATATTCAGGTGGATCGGATAGTAGCGAGGCATGACGTGCCCTGAATCTGCTTAGAGGCGCCTTCCGGCCCTAAAGGGGTGGCGGCCATAAGTTAGCGTGCACACTCTCTAGACGGCGTCGTGGGCCTGGGCGCGGCTTTCCGCCGTCTCCGGAGTAGCTTCGGAGAGAGGATGGAATGCGCTATTGCCGTTGGAAGACTCGGAGGCGCCGTTCTGCGAGCCGAGTTCATGGCCGTCCTCACTCTGCTCGGCGGAGAGATGGTAGGAGAGAACGGCCAGCTCCTGCAGGAACGAGACGTTGCGGACGACCACATACTCCGGCACGCGCAATATCACGGGCGCGAAGTTAAGAATCGCATGGATGCCGGCGTCTACCAGCATATCGGCGACGCCCTGCGCGGCGCTGGCGGGCACGGCGAGAATGGCGATGCGCGCCCGCAACTTCGCATTCACCTCTTTGAGGCGGACGATGTCCAGAATTTCCAGCTCCCAGAGCGGACGCCCGATCTTGCCGTAGTTGTTGTCAAAGACGGCGACCAGGTTAAAGCGATGCTCCTTGAGACCGGGATATCCGACCAGCGCGGAGCCGAGGTTGCCCGCGCCCACCAGGATGACCCTCTGCTCCCGATCAATCTTGAGGATGCGCGCGATCCGGCTCTGCAAGTCCTTGACGTTGTAGCCGACGCCAGGCTTGCCGAACTCCCCGAAGTAGGATAGATCCTTACGGAACTGAGCGGCGTTGATGCCTGTCTGCCGTTCGACTTCCGCTGAGGAGATAGTCTCGATATCGGATTGGTCGAGATCGATTAAGAAACGCAAATAGGTTGCCAGGCGCTCCAGCGTCGGCACCGGGACTTTACCATTAGATATTGCAGTCAAGGTGGCCACCTTCTTACTGAGCCAAATACTGCCCAAGGGGGAGCGGTCAAGCCGCGCCGTCGTTTTTCTTATCCTTTAGTTCTATAAATGCAGTATACCTCCGCCTGCTCAACGCGTCAAGCGGCTTGTGAAATTAAGAACAAAGGGCGCAGCCGGAGCCTATGTTGTCGGCCCTTCCTCGCCTGGCCCTGGCCGCCAGGCAATATTATACGGTATACTATGAAGGTATCCCTGCGCTGGCGAGCCTGAGAGCGGGTATGCAAGGCTCTGCCTGGCCCTGAAGCGGCAGGCTGAACCCTGCCGCTGTGGGGTTCTGCTAAGGTCGGTTCCTCAACGGTTCGGAACCTCCGCCTAGCCAGGCCCGCTGACTGCCAGGGGCGGGGCTACAATGGACTGCAAGGGACGCCGCTCAACGGACTGCCAGGGTCGGGCCTGCAATGGACTGCACGGGTCGGCAGGGTTACGGCCCCTGCCTCCGCCTTGCGACACGGCTCTGCCTGGCGACACCCCTCCGCCTGGCGATGCCTGTGCAGGCAGAACGTCTCGCTCACGCAGGGGGTGACGCCTCCACCGCATCCAGCGCAGAAGCTCCTGCCGCCAAAGAAAGTCTCGCCCACGTAGGTGGGCGATGGGCGCTTTGCGCCCCACAGCGGCAGGGTTTAGCCTGCCGCTTTAGGACTGGGCTGCCGCCATAGGTCTCTCTATACTGTACTCTACGTTGAAAGGAGATTTACCGTGCGCCGAATCCAGATCCACTCTGCTGTATGGCCCGCCTTTACCCTGATCGAGCTTCTCATCGTCATTGCCATTATCACGATTCTGGCAGCGATCCTGTTCCCGATATTCGGGCAGGCGCGCGAGAAGGCGCGGCAGGCGATGTGCCAGTCGAATCTCAAGCAGATGGGAACTGCCTTCGCCCTCTACGCCTCTGACTACGATGGAGTGTTCCCCAATCCGGGCGGAACCCTCTTTAATAAGACCATCGAATCTGCTTGGCTCCTGAGTTCCGGTGTGGGGCTTGGCAAGGACGTCGGCGGCATCTATCCTTACGTCCGGCAGCGGGGCAACGCGGGGACAAGCAACGTCTGGTCGTGCCCGAACGCGCTGCCGGGGCCGGACAGCGCCTTCTCGCCAGGCCAGAACTACGTGATGAACGACTATCTGCGGGCCTGCCATCCCGGCGAAGCAGCCTACGATCAGCGGGAGACGCTTTGCGGTTCGGCCTACGCCGGCGGCATTAACCCGGACCTGATCGGCCATCCGCTCACCGAGACGATTCTGCTCTACGAGTCGGCGCAGCACACGACCCGGCACAACGTCAATCGCGACGGCTCACCGTTTTTCAGTACGGGTCCCAGCGCCACGCCGCCGCTCTGTATGGGCATGCCGCAGAACTACCACGCCCGCAAATCGGACTTCCTCTTCTGTGATACGCACGTCAAGGCGATGTCACCCGGAGCGACCTGGGCCGCTGCCGACCAGCCCCAGTTTGAGCGGTTTAACGCCAACTGCGCGACGTTGGGCGCGGTGCTGGCCAGCGGCGACTATCGCGGCGGGCCGGAGGTCAGCCTCTGGAACCCGCAAATGGGCGGTGTTATCTACCCCTGAGCCATGCGTCACGAGGTTGAGGGCGTGCGCGCGGAGATATGGAATCTGTCATCGTGCGGCATCGTCTACCCCGGAGCCCCTGCCATTCCGCCCATCCTGCCGAGATCGCTTCTGCCTGCTCTGCCAACGATTGACGACGACGCGCTGCCCGTGTAGAATAGTAGAATCACGGAAGGGCCGTCCCGATCCCTCACAGGCCGGAGAGATGGCTCTAATGATTGCGAGAAAGGAACCTTCCATGTCTATTCTCGATAATCCAGTGACGGCGCGATCTGCGGCTCCGGTGGTGGATATGGCGCGCAGCCCTTACGCGGCCCTTCGCCCGGTGCCCGTGTCGGCGGTGCAGTTGCAGGATAGCTTTTGGGCGCCGCGCTTAGCCATCAATCGCGAGGTGACGCTGCCTGCCCAGCTGCGCCAGTGCGAGGAGACGGGACGCATTGATAACTTCCGCCGCGCCTCCGGCAAGAAGCAGTGCGACTTCCAGGGCATCTATTTTAATGACTCGGACGTGTATAAGTGGCTGGAAGCGGCCTCCTGGTCGCTCGCCACGCATCCCGATCCGAAGCTGGAAGCGGAGGTGGATGCCGTGATCGCCGAAGTCGCCGCCGCTCAGGACGAGGACGGCTACCTGAACACCTATTTCACCTTCGAGCGCAAGCCGGAGCGGTGGAGCAATCTAAAAGACCTGCACGAAATCTACTGTGCGGGGCATCTCATTCAGGCGGCGGTCGCCCATCACCGCGCCACCGGCAAAACCACGCTGCTCGACGTGGCCCGCCGCCTCGCCGATTGCCTGGACCGCACGTTCGGGCCGGAGCCGGGCAAGCGTTCCGGCGCGTGCGGCCACGAAGAGGCGGAGATGGCGCTGGTTGAGCTCTACCGGGAGACAGGCGAGGAGCGTTACCTCCGGCTGGCCCGGTTCATGGTGGATCAGCGTGGGCAGAAGCCGGGCCTCTTCGGCAACAGCCCTTACTACCAGGATCACCTGCCCTTCGTCGAGCAGCAGGAGTTTACCGGCCATGCCGTGCGCCATCTCTACTTAGCCTGCGGCGCGACCGACATCGCCGCCGAAACCGACGCCCCTGGCTATCGCGAGGCGCTGGAAGCCCTCTGGGAGAACCTGACGCAGAAGCGGATGTACGTGACGGGCGGGGCCGGCTCGCGCTATGAGGGCGAGGCGTTCGGCAACGACTACGAGCTTCCCAACGACCGCGCCTATACGGAAACCTGCGCGGCCATCGGCAGCGTAATGTGGAACTGGCGTATGCTCAACCTGACGGGCGAGGCGCGCTTTGCCGACCTGATGGAGCTGACGCTATACAACGCGGTACTCTCCGGCCTGTCCCTGGACGGCACACGCTACTTCTATCAGAACCCGCTCGCCGACCGGGGCAAGCACCGCCGCCAGGAGTGGTTCGGCTGTGCCTGCTGTCCGCCCAATATCGCGCGTCTGCTGGCCTCGCTGCCCGGCTACTTCTACAGCACCTCGGAAAGCGGCGTCCACGTCCATCTCTATGCGACCGGCGTGGCGAACATCGCGCTCGCCAACGGTGAAACGGTGCGGCTCGTCCAGAGGACCAACTATCCTTGGGACGGCGAGATTGAGATTTTAATTGAAGAAGCCCCGACCGTTCCTTTCGAATTGAAGCTACGGATACCAGGCTGGGCCGTGGGTGGAAGTGTCGAGATCAACGGCCAAGAGATCTCCGATCATGGGCTTTCCAATGAAGAGGGCGCGGGTGGCTGGTATGCCAGGCACGTAGGATGGCATCGAACATGGCAGGCGGGCGATGTTATCCGGCTCGGACTGCTCATACCCGTTCAGCGTCTTGGCAGTCATCCGCACGTTCAAGGCAATTGGGGGCGTGTTGCCCTACAGCGTGGACCGCTCATCTACTGCTTTGAGCAGGCCGACAACCCCGACGCCGATGTATGGGATACCATCCTGCATCCGTATGTGGAGTTGCATCCTGAATTTGTGCCTGATCTGCTGGGCGGGGTGACTGTCCTGCGCGGACGAGCGATTACCTTCTACTATACAGATACGGATCGTCTTTACGGGAGAATACAAGAGTGGCAGGCACCAGAGTCTCTACTCTCGCCTGTGACGGTGACGGCCATTCCCTACTACGCCTGGGCCAATCGCGAACCCGGCCCGATGCAGGTCTGGATGCCGATTGCCCTGCCCTGGCAGGAGAGAGACTTGTGTTAAACGAATCGGCTATAGTCGCGCTGACCGCCGGCATACCCGATAACGAGAAGCCATACAGTCAGGCAATTTGTTTGTCGGGCCGTATTGGTAATATTTCGTATCTTGAAGGAGTATAGAAAGCTTACAGCGAACGTTATAACGTGGTTATGAGTCTACATACGCAGTGTGGCTTGCTTGAGAGTATGATCTGACTCCCGAAATTTAGGCCATTGGATGTGTTAGACTCCACAGTAAAAGGAGCCAAGCATCCATGAAGCAGAACCAGTTTTCACCGGAGCAGATCATCATCCTTCTGCACCAGGCCGAAGTGGGCGAGAAGTCCATCACGGAACTCTGCCGCGAACACAGCTTAACCCAACCCACCTTTTACCGATGGCGCAAGAAGTACGGGGGTATGAGTGTTCCCGAAGCCCAACGGCTCAGGGAACTCGAAAAAGAGAACGCCCGCCTCAAACGTCGGTTGGCCGAGAGAGACTTGGCCATTGATGCCTTGCAGGAGTATCTAGCAAAAAAGTAGCCACGCGCCAGCAACAACAGGAAGCCCTCGGCTTCTTGCAACAGAAGGGCGTCTCGCAGCGTTATGCCTGTCGGCTCTTGCGGCTCAATCGCTCGACTTTCCAATATCAGCCACGTCCCGACCGGAATGCAGAGTTGCCTCAACAACTGCACGCTTCCCAGCGTCGCCGACGTTGGGGCTTTCGCAAGGCCTGGGATGCGCTGCGTCGGAAAGGACAGACGGTCAATATCAAACGGGTGCAACGCCTCTGACGACAGGAGCGGCTTCAGGTTCCGTTGCGCAAGCGCAAGAAGCGCAAGCCGCCGGGACAGGCGACGCCGGTTCTTTCAGCGCACCATCCTGGTCAGGTCTGGTCGCTGGACTTTGTGTTCGATGCCACCGCCAACGGAACCCGACTCAAGAGACTGACCGTCGGCGACGACTTCACCCGCGAATGCCTAGCGATTGAAGTGGCGACCTCGCTGCCTTCGGCAAAGGTGATCGCGGTGCTGTCGCGGCTCGTGGCGGCACACGGAGCGCCTACCTATCTCAAGAGTGACAACGGGCCGGAGTTCATTGCTGAGGCACTCAAACTCTGGTAGTGTCCCTCTACAGAGTTGCTAAGGTCATCGGCGACGAAGTATCAACTCTCTATGAGTACACTACCCAAACTCTGGCTAGCTACAAGACTGACCCAGACAGCCTATATCGAGAAAGGCAGTCCCTGGCAGAACGGGTTTTGCCAGAGCTTTCACGGGCGCTTCCGGGACGAGTTCCTTGCCGAGATGCTTTTTGCCAGTGTCGCGGAGGCGCGCGTCTTGTCGGAAGCCTTCCGCAGAGACTATAATGAAGCGCGTCCGCATCAATCGCTGGGGTATCTAACCCCAAGCGAGTTCAAACAGAAGTGGCTGTCCGAGCAGCCTATGACCACCGGAGACTAACTTTCCGACTGGCCTAAAATATGGGAGTCATGTCAGTCGTTTTAAAGGAGGATAGGCAAAAAGCCGTCTCACTCCACAGTTGTCTTCTCACGGAAGCAATCGCATCCGAGAAGGTCGGCCACTCTTTAACATACCAGGCTGCCTGACGCACAGACAGTCGGCCCTGTCGAAACTGCTGGTCGGCCAGCAGCGTCACCAGCGAGAACAGTCCCAACAAAGCCGGGGTCGTGCGCGCAAGCGCCAACCCGTTCCATTGGCGTTGGGTTTCTACGCCCAGATGCGTGCGCACCTCTTGAAAGGTGGTTTCCAACTGCCAACCCAGCACGAACCAGGACATAATCTGCTCAGGAGTGGCCGCCTGGTCGGTACATAAGAGCGCCTGTGGTGGGAACTTGCCCTCCGGGTCACGAAGCAGAACCCACCGGCTCGGTACGGAGAGCATTCCCCCATGAAACCAGACACAGGTGTCCGAAACGACCTCGATAGCCCGTTGCCCCTGGCTGTACCAACGGGCCACCTCCAGGGACTGCCAGACGGTCGTCGGGTTGTGGAGCACCTGTTGCAAGGTGGGCAACCGTTTCCCTTTCTTGCGAGGCCGTCCGTTTTGCTTGGGCGCTCTGGGCGGAGCCGGTTGGGAGAGAGCGGCATCCAGACGCAACCGTGTGACTACCGTGACGGGGTTTTTGAGGTTGCGGCAAGCATCCAAGAAGGTCAAAGCCGCATAGCCACTGTCGGCCACCAAAACCAGGGCGCGCTCCGGTAGCCAGTGTCGCAGTTGCTTGAGCATCTGACGCGCCCAGTCCGTCAGGCGCTTATGCCGCCGCTTGTGCTCCTGGTCGTAGCGTTGGGAAGGAGCCAGCGCCGAAAAGAAAGGCAACGCCCAGACCCGCCCGGCCCAGGGAACAGACACCAGCAGCAGCAGACTGACCCAGCGCAGGCCACTGGACTTGACAAAGAAGCTTTTGGACGAACGGGCGGCATCCCGATAGATGCCTCTGGCGGCAATTTGGCTGCCTTGCCGACGCTCCAGAGTTTCATCAATGCCAACCACCAGAGGCCCCGAAGCAGCGAAGGTCTGGACCCGCAAGAAAAGCAGAATACGGCTGGCTTGGCGGCTAGACCACTTGGCCCGGTTGAGAACCCGAGGGTAGTTCTGGAAGTGCTTCTCTTGGTGCAGGCCCATCGCACGCAGAGCCGACGTGACGGTGCGCTTGCCCGGAGCTAGGATTGCGCCAACGACCAGAACCTGCACGTGGGCAAACACCGAGCGGGAGAAGAGTGGCGCAAAGTAGGCCAGAACCGCTTTGAGCGCATGGTTATTTCGGTTTCGGCGAGAGCATCTTCCCTTTATACATCAACTTGATTATCCAGAACGCGCGGTTTATTTTTCCTCATTTCTCTACTCTTCGTTGCCAAAGTGCCATCTTCTCCTTATCGTTCCGATCGTGTGACCGTCCGTTAGATGACGGACCGAGTAGAGTACCATGACAAACGGATTATGACGCTAACAGCAACACAACCGAATACCCTACGCCCTATACCCTACACCCTACACCCTTATTACGTCGGGCCGATTAAAATTGATCCGCCGGTCGTGTTAGCCCCGATGGCGGACGTGACCAACGGCGCGTTTCGCCGCTTGGTCAAGCGCATTGGCGGGCCGGGCCTGCTCGTCACAGAGCTCATCAGCACGATGGCGCTCCACTACAAGAGCGCCCGCACGATGAGCATGTTCGACATCACCGAAGATCAGCATCCCATCGCCGTCCAGCTTTTCGGGGCCGACCCGGCCATCATGGCGGAGGCGGCCCGTATCGCGGTGGATGAAGGCGCGGACATCATTGACATCAACATGGGCTGCTGGGTTCCGAAGGTCTGCAAGACGGGCGGCGGCGCGGCCATGATGAACGACGAGGAGACGGCTTGCCGTGTCGTGGCGGCGATTGTCAAAGCGGTTCCCGTGCCGGTGACGGTCAAGACGCGGGCCGGGTGGGACTACGGCCACCTGGCGACGGCAGGACTGGCGAAGCGGCTGGAGGAGGTAGGCGCGGCAGCATTTGCGCTGCACGCCCGCTTCGCCGTGCAGGGCCACTCCGGCAGCGCCGATTGGAACCTGATCGCCGAGATCAAGCAGGCCGTCTCCAAACCGGTACTCGGCAACGGCGATATCAAAACCCCGCAGGACGCCGCCCGTATGCTGGCCGAAACCGGCTGCGATGGCGTCATGATTGGGCGCGCGGCCATCGGCAATCCCTGGATACTGCGCGATACCATCCACTACCTGCGGACGGGCGAGCTTCTGCCGCCGCCGACCTGGGAGGAGCGCGTGGAGGCTGCTCTGGCTCACGTCTGCGATCTCGCCCGGACGCTGGGCGAGGAGCGCGCCGTGCGCCATCTGCGCGGGCAACTGCCCCACTACGTGCGCGGCTTTCCCGGAGCCGCCCGCATCCGCGACCAGATCCATGCCGCCGAAACCATGGCCCAGGTGGAAGCCATCTTCGCCGCCGGCCGGGCTTCTCTCCACGGAGAAACGCCCGTTATGGAAATGGACTCAACCTCCTCTTGAGGCGGTGGCTGCTATCCTCCCGCTACGCAAGGCGAACGGCCTGTGTCACAGCATAGGTCGTCGCGCGTTCTCTGTAGGGTAAATGGTTCGCCAATAACTTTGCAAATCGGCAGGCCGCTTTTGGGAACAAAAAGGGGACGTGCTACGTCTTAAAAGTATCGCTGTTGTTGTCAATAAATGTCTTTAGCGGGCAGCAACGCCAACCGAAAGCGCCCCGAGTAAACTTCATATGGGAGGAGAACGAGAACCATGCAGCCTAAGAATCGCTTCGCAGCGGTGGCTCTGGCAGCCGCTTTCATGGGAACGACGCTTATCGCGCCGATCACTGCGCGGGCTAGCGAAGAGGGTCGGCGCAATACCACCCTCGGTCTGGGTGCGGCTTCGGCGGCTCTGTTGCTGACCCAGAAGAACAAGCTGCCCGGCATCCTGGCGGGCGTGGGCGCAGTCTATGCCTACAGCCGCTATGAGCATTCTATCAATGCGCGGCACGCTCGCGAGCGGGCGATGGCCTACCACAGAGGTTTCCGGCGCGGCGAGTCCTACGCGCGCTACCATCGCAGCCGGCGGCATCACTATCACCGCCGCCATCGTGCCTACTAATTCCCGGGCAACATTAGGCCGTGGCAAGCAAAAGCCGCCCTTCCGTGCAACGGAGAGGCGGCTTTTGTTATGCGTCTATCTAAGGATAGCTCGATTGCGTAACGAGAGTAACTGGGTTCTCCCACATAAGGAGCCAGAGATCAGTGCGGGGCATAGTGGCTGAACAGCTCGCTCACGGAGTTGTCCTCATGGATGCGCAGGATAGCATCGGCCAGCAGCGGGGCCACGGAGAGCACTTTGATCTTGGGGATCTGCTTCTCCGGCGGCAGCGGAACGGTATCGGTGACGAGGACCGACTCCAGCGGGGCGCAGCTCAGCCGCTCGATAGCCTTGCCCGACAGGATCGGATGCGTGCAGCAGGCATGGACGGCAGCCGCTCCGCGCTTCATCAGCACCGCCGCCCCCTCGGTGATAGTGGAAGCGGTGTCAATCATGTCGTCAATCATGACGCAGACCTTGCCCGTCACATCGCCGATAATCTCGAAGATCTCGACCTTATTGGGCTCCGGACGGCGCTTGGCGATAATGACAATGGGCGTATTCAGGTGCTCGGCCAGGGCGCGGGCGCGGTAGACGCCCCCGACATCCGGGGAGACGACGACCGTGTTGCCGTCGTGCAGGCCCTCCGAGATCAGGTACTCCGCGATCAGCGGCCCGGCATAGAGATGATCCACCGGCAGGTCGAAAAAGCCCTGTATCTGCCCGGCGTGCAGGTCAACGCAGAGGACGCGGCTTGCGCCCGCCTGGGTGATCAGGTTGGCGACCAGCCGGGCCGTCACCGGTTCACGCGGCTTGATCTTTTTATCCTGGCGCGCGTAGCCATAGTAGGGCAGCACCACGGTGATGCGCCGCGCGGAGGCCCGGCGGAACGCATCAATCATGATCAGAAGCTCCATCAGGTTATCGTTGACCGGAGCGCAGGTAGGCTGCACAATAAAAATGTCCTGGCCGCGCGCGCTCTCTTCGATCTTGACGCAGATTTCACCGTCCGAGAACTTGGTGACGGTAATTTCGCCCAGCGGCGTGCCTAATTCGGCGGCAATGCGCGCTGCGAGCGCCGGGTTGGCATTGCCGGTAAAAATCCGCAGGCCATAAGCTCCCCGCATCCTTTTCTCCTGTTGCCGATTGTGCGTGCTGGCGCGCGCCGTTGCGCCCCGATTGCGCTGGTACTGCCTGGTACCGCTCTCTTTCTCAGCCCACGTCCTGTTACTATTATCTTACCGGAGCCTACGGCTCTGGATCGGTGTTATCACGTGAAATTCCTGTATTTTGGCTATTCCTGGCCGGAATGGGATTCGGAAGGTTCTGGTGCGGTGGGCGTCTTCACCTGGGCTTGCTGGGAATGTACCTGCCGGTAGCGCGCAGCCCAGCCGAGCTTGACAACCTGCCGGGAACGCGCAATCGCCAGGGCATCCCCCGGCACATCCTCGGTGATCGCGGAAGCCGCCGCAATGAAGGCCCCATCGCTCACCGTTACCGGCGCGATCAAGGTGGAGTGCGAGCCGACGAAAACGCGCTTGCCGATGACGGTGCGGTGCTTCTGGAAGCCATCATAGTTACAGGTGATGGTTCCGGCGCCGATGTTAGTGCCCTCGCCGACCTCCGCATCCCCGATATAGGCCAGGTGCGAGGCCGATACGCCTGCCTCCAGCCGCGCGTTCTTGATCTCGACGAAGTCTCCTACCTTGACGCGCGGCCCGAGATGGCTGCCGGGGCGCAGGTTGGCGTAGGGACCGACCCTGACGCCGTCCTCCAGCACGCTCTCGACGATCTGGGAGGCCAGCACCTTGACGCCGTCGCCCAGCGTGCTAGCTTCGATGCGCGCGTGAGGGCCGATCATGCAATCCTGGCCGATGCGCGTGCCCCGCAGCAGGAAGGTGTTGGGCTCCAGGATGGTATCCTGACCGACCTCCACATCTACATCTACGTAAGTGGCGCGCGGGTCCATCACCGTCACGCCAGAAAGCATTAATTTTACCAGGAGGCGCTCCCGCATCACGGCGGCGCAGGCGGCCAGCTCCACGCGCGTGTTGACGCCGAGCACGTCGCGGACATCGGCGGCGGGAATGGCTTCTACCCGCGCTCCCCGTCCCACAAGCACACCGATAGCGTCTGTCAGGTAGAACTCGCCTTGGACGTTATTCGGCTCTATCGCCGTCAACGCCGACCAGAGGGCCGAGGCATCGAAGGCGTAGATGGAGGGGTTCCATTCCTGGATGGCGCGCTCTTGCGGGGTGGCGTCCTTCTCCTCCACAATGCGGGTCACACGTCCGGCGGCATCGCGCACGATGCGGCCATACCCCGTCGCATCCTCCAGAAAGGCGGTCAGCAGCGTGGCCTGCGCGCAGGTTGCCTGCTGGTGCGCGATCAGGTGCCGCACGGTTTCGGCGGGCAGCAGCGGCACGTCGCCGGCCAACACGACGATGGTTCCCTGCCAATCCGCAAGCAGCGGCTGCGCGGCGCGGACGGCATCGCCGGTGCCGCGCTGCTGCTCCTGTAGGGCATATTCCACGTCGCTGCCCAGCCCGGCGCGTACCTTCTCGGCCTCATGCCCGATCACAACGACGACGCGCTCCACGCCCGCATCCCGGCAGGCGCGGATCACGTGGGCCGTCATCGGCAGGCCGCAGAGAGGATGCAGCGGCTTGGGCAGCTTGGAACGCATGCGGGTGGATTTGCCCGCAGCCAGGATGATGGCGGCGGCAGGCGCTAGAGGCGCCGCCTCGCCCACGGGCGCGGATCGGGGCTGCGCCGCAGTGGACGCGCCGATCAAATCAGACATCAGGCAAGCTCCGAGGCGAAATGGTGGATTTAAATACGCACGATATGCAGGTGAGTTGTCAATCCAGGCAGGACAAACCGGCGCTCACGGCCTGCAACGCGCCCTGCATTGCGTTGGCCCACCGCGAGCGTCGCTGATCGCATTTAGGACTCACATTATATGCGCCGCAGCACGCCCTGTCAAGTTAATCGATTGGGGAGTATCGAACCGATTCCCTGTATCTACCGTGCATGGGCCATGTTTTTTCGCTTCTGCGCAGGTGACGCAACCTACCAGTTGGTCGGCGTCTCCAGGAGGTCGGTGTCGCCTTCGGCTTCGAGCAGGCGCTCGGCCTGGATGGCGGCCATGCAGCCGGAGCCTGCCGCCGTCACCGCCTGGCGATACTCGTGATCCTGCACGTCACCGGCGGCGAAGACCCCATAGACGCTGGTGCGGACGTCGTGCGTGGTGACAATATAGCCGTTCGGGTCTAGCTCCAACTGGCCGACAAAGAGGTCCGTGTTGGGCTTGTGGCCGATGGCAACGAAGAGGCCCTCGACGGCAAATTCGGTGCGCTGGTCCGTCCTGATATTGCGCAGGGTCAGGCCCGTGACCCGCTTTTGCGCGGGATCGTGGATGCGCTCGACCACCGAGTCCCAGATAAATTCGATCTTGGGGTTCTTGAAGGCGCGCTCCTGCATGATCTTAGAGGCGCGCAGCGTATCGCGACGGTGAATGACGGAAACCTTGCTGGCGTGGTTGGTCAGGTAGATGGCCTCTTCCATCGCCGTATCGCCGCCGCCAACGACCGCGATAGGCTTGCCCCGGAAGAAGAAGCCGTCGCAGGTGGCGCACGCCGAGATCCCGGCACCGCCCAGCCCACCTTCCCAGACGGGTCTCTCCTCCGGCAATCCGAGCCATTTGGCCGAGGCGCCTGTAGCGATAATGATGACGCGCGCCTCGTAGAGCGTGTCGCCCACCCAGACCTTATAGGGGCGGCGGGACAGGTCCACCTGGGTCACCATGTCTTCGATGACCTCGGTGCCGAAGCGCAGCACCTGCTCGCGCATCGCCTGCATCAGCTCCGGCCCCTGGATGCCATGCGGGAAGCCGGGATAGTTCTCCACATCGGTCGTGATCATCAACTGGCCGCCCGCGCCCAACTGCTCCTGCCCCTTGCCCACGCCGCCATCGATCATCAGGGGCTTGAGGTTGGCACGCGCGGTATAGAGGGCGGCGGTATAGCCTGCCGGCCCGGAACCGATGATAATGACCTTACGTACCATATCGGGGATTGCCTCTCCATCGAGAATAGCTACTATACTGCTTTTTTACTGCCGGATGGGCGTGCCGGTTCCCGCCAGGCGGCGATTTCCCGGATGCTATCGGCAGATGCCTCTGGATTATAGCCGCAGGAACGGGATGGAGTCAATGCCGCAGTGCGGGGAGTACCGAGCTTTCTTGCCGCTTGTATCCTGTCACTCTGCTTTGGTTGTTGCGGTTTTCGCGCCCGAAAGGAAAACGTCCATGGCGGCCCGCAAGGCGCGGACGCGCTCCACATCCACCGGCTCGGCGACCTGGCCGTTGCGCTTCAGGCTGGTGCCGACGATGGCCCCGTCCGCGTGGGCCAGCAGCGTCGGGGCCGTTTCGGCGCGGAAGCCGCTGCCGACCAGGACGGGCACTGCCGGCACGGCAGCTTTGACGCGCCGCACGTCCTCAACCTCGGTGGCGGAGCCTGTCGCCGCGCCGCTGACGATCAGGGCGTCGGCCAGGCCGCGCAGTACGGCGTCTTTAGCGGCATCTTCCAGCGTGAACGCGCCGAGTTGGGCCGCGTGCTTGACAAAAACATCCGCCCAGATCGCTACGTCTGCCCGTAACTGCCGCCGGTAGAGCACGACCTCCCGTGCCGCTCCCTCAATGATCCCCTGATCCGTCACAGCGGCCCCGACATAGATGTTGACGCGGATGAACTGCGCCCCGCAGATGTGGGCGATGGCGAGGGCGGAGCGCGCATCGTTGCGCAGGACGTTGACGCCTGTTGGCAAGGAGATCGCCTCCCGCACGACCTGGACTGCCCGCGTCATGGCGGCTATCGTGTGCGGCGGCACGGCGTCTTTGGCGAAGGGGGCATCGAAGAAGTTCTCCACCATCACGGCGTCGGCGCCGCCCGCCTCCAGCGCCCGCGCGTCCGCCACGGCCTGCGCCAGCATCGCCTCCAGGAGCATGCCCGTATCGCGCGGACTGCCCGGCAGCGGCGGCAGATGCACCATGCCGATCAGCGGCTTCCGCGCCCAGAACTCCGCATCCAATCCGCCAAAAGTCCCTTCCCATTTCGCCATCAGGTTCGTTTGCGCCTCCTATTCCCCTCACCACCCCCCAGCGGGAGCGGCTGAGCGTGTCATTGTGAAGCGCCAGATCCGAGGGTCACTTTGCCGGTCGCGGCCCATTCGGCGCCGCGCGTGAGCAGGCTGGCAAAGCCGGCATCCATCGCCTGCGTGTCATGGCCCAGCACGAGCCCGAAGACTCGCCCTTTGCCGTAGTCCTGCACGTAGGCCATCGGCGCGTTGGTGCCGTTGCCGCCCGTGGCCGGGTCGCTGAAGGCCGTCGCCAGGACATGGATGGTGGGCTGAACGGTCAGGCCATGATAGAGCTCGTCGGAGGCGTGCGCGAAGTCGCTCATGCCGCGCGTGATGGGATGCTCTTTATCGGTTATCTGGACGGTGAACTCATGGCGCGGGCCGTGCCCGGCTCCTTGCCGCCAGGCGGCTCCAATGAGCTTATCGTATTCGGGCCAATCGGGAAAGGCCGAGTCGGCATGGTGATAGACGATAAGCCCCTTGCCGCCGGAGACGAAATCCAGCAGTGCCTTTTCCGTGCGCTCGCCCCAGCGCGGCCCGCGATAGTGAAGCAGGAGAACATCGTATTTAGCAAAGGTTTCGGGACCAGCGCCCGTCGGCTCCTCGGTCACGCGCACCTCAAAGCGGCCCGTGTTCTCCAGAATCTCGCGCAGGCGCGGCGTGGTTTCCCGCCAGTTGTGGCCGTGCTGGCCCGTCAGAATGAGCACCTGGATTTTAGGCGGCGCCTGCCGGGCGCCCAGCGCGCTCAACGCCAGCGCCAGGACCAACAAGGGAACGAGAAGAGAGCGGCGAATCATAACTAATCCTCCTAAGCCGATCTGCCCTTCAAGTCGGTAGCCTTCCGAGAGGGAGTTGCTACGCACTTTGGCGGCACGGCTACTTAGCTAGAAGCTTTTTTTCGGGACAGGGCTAATCCAGATTGGGCAGCGTCGGCATTTGCGGCTTGACGATGCGGTGGTCTACCCGCTCGCCCTTCGACATGGCGCGGAACTCCCGAATGAAGGCGACCAGGTTCTCCGCCGCGCCCTCGATGATGGCCTCGCCCTTCTCGCGCGTTGCCAGCGTCGGCGCACCGGAGACGCCGTTGGGCGTGGCGCTGCTCGTCCAGCGCACCAGCTTCATCGGTCCCCAACCTTTCGTCAGATCCACACGCAGGAACTTGGAGCCTTCCTTGCCCGCCGCGCCGCCGTAGTGATCCTGGGCTTTGTCCATCTGCACGCGCGACGGCTCCAGGTACAGGTAGGCGGAGGTTTCGAGTTCGCAGGCGTGGGCCGCGCCGCCAAAGCCCGACTCGCGTACCCGCTCGAAAGCTTCTATTGCCAGGTTCGTCCAGATGGTAGAGGCGACCATGGCGTCCGTCTCCAGCGTGGCCCGCCGCGCGATGAACTCGCACAGATGCTCGTTGGAGCCGTGCCCGTCTATGATGATGATGCGGTCGAAGCCTGCATAGGCCACGCTCTTGCACACATCCAGGCAGTACTCGATGAAGTGCTGGTAGGTCACATGGATGGTGCCGGGGAAGTCCTGAGCGTGCTCGTTGTAGCCGTAGGGGATGGTCGGCATGACCAGGGTTTCACGCGGCGCGTGCTTGGCCGCGGCAATGCAGACGCTGCGGGCCAGGAAGTTATCCACATCGAGCGGCAGGTGATGCCCGTGCTGTTCCGTGCTGCCGATGGGCAGCAGGACGACTTTCTTAGCACGGATGGCCTCGTTGATCTCCGGCCAGGTCAGCTCGTCGTAGTAAATTTTATCCAGCGAGTCCATATTTCAGCCTCCTTTTGTCCTCAATGATCTCTTCCCGGCTGCTGCCCTTGCAGCCTATTGAGGAGAACTCTCTCCGCCACCGGGTCATAGCCCGGCTTCGCGCGGTCAATAGGACCCTGCACGTCCAGTTGCGAGAAGAGGATCGTTCCTTTCCCACCGCTGACGGGAACCTCGGCGGCGACAGGGGTCTAAGGGCCGGTGGGAGCGTTCTCCCCCACCTTGCGCCCGTTGACGTAGGCGACGGCTCCGAAGGTGATCTGGTTCCAGCGCAGGACGGCCAGCCCCCTCGCCTGGGCCGCCGACACCGAAAAGCTTCGCCGGACCCAGGCAAACCGCATGTTGGCGGCTGCCGGGTCGCTGTACTTCACCACGCTGCCGGGCAGCGTCACCGCCTGCCAGCGAAGGCGGCGTGCGCCCTCGGAGGTCTCGGCCCGCTCGCTCCCATCGCCAGGAGCAAACTCCCAGTTCCCATTGAGCACAAGCGAGTTAGCGCGCTTCCCTTCCCAGTCCGCCCCCTGGGCCGGGGTGGCCCATCCCGGTATCGTGACGACAAAGCCGAACAGGAGGACACGCAACAGGTTCCGCATGGCAGCTTCTCCCCGCGTCAATCGGATCATTGTTGCCTTCTTCCGTTCCCTGTCTTCGGCTATGCACGTCGGGACAGGCGCTCTAAGCCGTCCGAGTTCAATGCAAGGCCCAATCCTGGCGCGGTCGGAATGGATAGCATGCCGTCCGGGTCGAGTGTAAAGGGCTGGGCGACGATGTCCTCGATGTAGGGCGAGGGTGTGATGTATTCGACCCAGCGGGCGACGGGCATAGCGGCGGCCAGATGCAGGTCGGCCAGCAGTCCGACGGCTGTGTTCCAGCCGTGCGAGACCATCAGGACGTTGTGATCGTAGGCCATCCAGGCGATGCGCCGCGCCTCGGAGAGCCCGCCGCACTTGGTCGTATCCGGCTGAATGATGTCCACCGCGCCCTGCTCGATCCAGGGCAGAAAATGCTGCCGCCGCGTGATGACTTCGCCGGTGGAGATGGGCAGCGGCGCGTGCTCCCGCAGCTTCTTGAAGCCCTCGATGTCGTCGGGTGGCAGCGCCTCTTCAAACCAGGTCACGTCGTAGTCGTGCAGCATCCGGGCCGTCTCGACCGCCCACTTGTAGCCGTGCGGCCAGAACTGCTCCGAGCCGCCCGCGTCCACCATAATTTCGACGTCCGGGCCGACGGTCTCGCGCGCCGTCCTCACCAATAACTCATCATACTGGCGGCTGACGCGCCCGAACTGATGCCAGCCGAGCTTGAGCGCCTTGAAGCCGCGCGCCGTCGCCGCCAGCAGCTTCTCCTTAAGAACAGGCGGCTCATCGAACAGCAGGGAGCCATAGGGCTTGATGCGGTCGCGGTAGATGCCGCCCAACAGCCGGGCGATGGGCTGCCCGGTCGCCTTGCCGAGCAGGTCCCACATCGCAATATCAATGCCGCTGATGGCGTGCGTGACCGCCCCGCCCCGGCCCTGCCAGAAGGTCATCTGGTGGAGCTTTTCGGAAACCCGCTCCGGCTCGATAGCGCACTCGCCGAGGAAGTGCGGTCGCAGCAGTTGCAGCGAGGCATCTACCAGCGCCTTGCTGGTGTAGCAACTGCCATAGCCGACCAACCCCGCGTCGGTATGCACCTCCACGAGCGTGTGCAGGTTCTCATTGGGGTCGAAGCCCTGCGCCCAACCGCCGTCGGGCGTCTCGCCAAGTAGCGGAATCGTACGTATCTCGGTAATCTTCATCGGTGCGCCTCCCTCTCGCATACGCGCATTATAGCGCGCTCGCCGGGGCGCGTCAACCGCCAAACGAATCCACCGATGACACCGATTAGCCCAGATTTCAACAACCTAAACACGGATGGGATGGATCGGACGGATACCACGGATTCCAGGCCCTTATCCGTTGCATCCGTGTCATCCGTTCAATCCGTGTTCTTCTTGGGTTTTAATCTGTGCTAATCGGTGTCATCGGTGGATTTTAGGGTAGTTCGGAGGGGCGTAAGGAGATGGTCCGCCCGGTGTCGGCGGCCTGCTGGGCCTTCAGGGCGATTTCGGTGACGCGAAAGCCCTCTGCGAGGGAGATGGGAAGGGGCGCTTCACCGCGCAGAGTGCGTACAAACTGCGTGAAGAGGTCCGGCTGAGGCGGCAGCGGCAGGGAGCGCGGCCCCTGCTCGTGGGTGATGAGGGTCACTTTCTGTTCAATCAAAGCCGTTTCGACAACGCCGGATGTGCCCGCGATACGGACCCGCTCGTCTCCGTGCGTAGGCGCAGCCTCCGGGCGCAGATAATCGCAGGTCACGGCGACCACGCCGCCGTTATTCATGGTGAGCACGAATGCCGCCTGGCTGGCGCAGGCCGGATAGTCTGGGCGGGCCGTCGTTCCCTCACGCCCGCGCACCTCCGTGAACACGTCACCCAGAATCCAGTGCAGCCAGTCGAAGGCGTGGATGCCGATGAAGGGCGCGATGCCGGGAAACGTTCGGCGGCTACGAAAGTAGTCGGGCCGGGTTTTGCCCCATTTGTAGGTCTTCTGGCTGAAGCCCATCAGCGGCGTGCCGATCTTGCCCGCGCGCACGGCCTCGCGCACCGCCGCCAACTCCGCCTCCCCGCGCATCGTGTGCATGGGAACCAGGGGAACGTTGGCTTTCTGCGCCGCCTGGTAGAGCGTTTTGAGGGTCGGCAAGTCCATTGCCAGCGGCTTTTCCGCCATTACCGGCACTCTGCGCTCCAGGCAGGCCAGCGTCCAGTTTGGGATACGGTCGGGCCGGCAGCAGAGCTGCACCACATCCAGGCGCTCCGTATCCAGCATCCGGCGGGCGTCCTCGTACCGGCGCGTGCCCACCGTCAGGCCCGGAGCATGGTCAAACGCGCCGGTCGTCTCTTCCGGCCCGGCAGAAGCGACCGCAACCAGTTCGACACCGGGTATGTTCTTGAGGGCGGGCGCATACGTCTGCCAATGGCCGGTCGAACCGAGCAATCCAAGCCGCATAGTGCTACTCCTATCTAACCTCCGTCCTCTTCCAGTGCGAGCGCGATAGCCTGCTCTATCGTCAGGGCGCGGCCTTCCTTCCAGGCGGCGGCCAGCGCCTCCTCCCCTAACGCCCGGCAAAGCGCGGCGCGATCTTGCTCCTGCCTGGCCTGCTCGCCCGGCGCAAGCGGGGCCCCTATCGCCTCGCGCTGCGCCTCCGCCGCTCCCAGCAGACGGGCTGCCGTCCTAGCCCGTCCCTCCGCCAGCGCCAAGTTGGCAAACCCTTCCAGGGCTTCGGCCAGCCCGGTTTTATTCCCCAAAGCCTGCTCCAGGCGCAGGCTCTCCCCCAGACATCGCCGGGCTGTGGCATAGTCGCCCCGACTGCAATGAAGCCATCCCAGGGTTTGCAGCGCCCCGGCCACGCCATCACGATTATCCAGCTTACGAAAAAGTGTCAGGCTCTCTTCGGCGAACGCGCGCGCCGCCGTATTGTCCCCCCGCCTCCAGGCAATGCTGCCCAGGCAATCCAGGCAGAGCGCAGCGCCCCACTCATTGCCAAGCTGCCGATACATCGCCAGGCTTTCCTCCTGGAGCGCCCGCGCCGCCGCATCGTCGGCCTGCTTGCTGGCAATAATGCCCAGATTATGGAGCAGGTCAGCAATGCTTGTGGTATCCTCCAGATCGCGGAAAAACGCCAGGCTTTCCTCCTGGAAAGCGCGCCCCTGCACGAGGTCGCCCCGTACACAGGCGATAATGCCCAGGTTGTTGAGCGCCGTCGCGATGCCCCGCTTATCCCCCATCTCCCGGCGTATTGCCAGGCTCTGCTCAAACAGGCCCTGCGCGGTCGCGTAGTCGCCCTGATTCACCGCCAGGCCGCCTAGCCCGTTGAGCGCCATCGCAATGCCCGGCTCATCCTCCAACTCGCGGCGTATTGCCAGGCTCTGCTCATACAGGGAGCGAGCCGTCCCATAATCGCCCTGACATCCGGCCAGGCGCGCGAT
The DNA here is from genome assembly GCA_035650735.1 of Chthonomonadaceae bacterium. Classification (GTDB taxonomy): domain Bacteria; phylum Armatimonadota; class Chthonomonadetes; order Chthonomonadales; family Chthonomonadaceae; genus DASRGL01. The sequence continues at coordinate 642 of DASRGZ010000102.1, read as the reverse complement.
CTCCGATAGCGCTTTCGCCCGCAGCGCCGCTGGGGCCTCCGGGTTGCGCGCCAGCGCCTGCTCTAACCAGGCGCGTCCCTCGCTGCAATAGCTGCCTCCCACGTACCAGAACCAGCAGAGCGCTACAGCCAGCCGCAGGCCCGCCTCCGCTCCCTCCTCCTCAGCTTGGCTCCACTCCAGCGCCGCGCGCAGGTTCCCATGTTCCGCCTCGAACCGCTTCAGCCAGTACGATTGCCGCGGCCCGCCCCACTCCGGCTGAACCTGCTCGGCCAGCTGGAGAAACCAATCCCGATGCCGCTGGCGCAGTTCTCCTATCTCCCCGGTCTCCCACAACCGGTCGCGGCTATATTGGCGCACGGTCTCCAGCAGGCGATATCGGGCTTCTCCCTCCTCGCCGGGATCCACCAGCACCAGGGATTTATCCACCAGTTGGGTCAGCAGGTCCAGCACCTCCCAAGGCTCGATCCCCTCGCCGGAGCACACGGCCTCTGCCGCCTCCAACGTCCAGCCCCCGACGAAGACCGAAAGGCGGCGCAACAGCGTGCGCTCCGCCTCCGAGAGCAGATCGTAGCTCCAATCAATCAGGGCGCGCAAGGTCTGCTGACGGGGCAGGGCCGTGCGGCTGCCCCCGGTCAGCAGGCG
>DASRGZ010000101.1:0-14081 GCA_035650735.1 Chthonomonadaceae bacterium | reverse complement strand
GGTGATGCCCAGGACGTACTCATCGTCATCGAGAAAGTCGGCGTCGGCGGCCTTGACCATCTTGGGGAAGTTGGCAGCGCGGAAGGGAGTGAGGCGGCGTCCATCCCAGAGAGCCGCTGCCTTGATGTCGGGGGCCAGCGCATTTTTACCAGGAGCCGCTGTTGCGGTCTTTGAGATGGAGTCGCCAGCCTGGGGGTTTTGTGCCTGTGCAATAGGAGAAATGATGCTTCCAGCGAACAACAACACTATGCTGATAAGCCAGGAAGTCTTCATAGAAGCCCCTCTTCGCGGTCCTGGTAGGAAGAAATGAGATATATGTCCGCATTATAGAGGGACGAGCTTAAAATCGCATTAACCTAACCTTAATTTTCCTTAACCTTTGGGAGCTGAGATCGGCTATAATTTGGTAGTAGGACCAAAATAGGCAGCACTGCCTGAATCGTGATTAGAATGTGAGCCTTCCAGTGGCAACCACGCGGAACGGCAGCGCTATCCCCATAACAATATGAGCACGCAAACTCCTGCCTTACCTGCAACGACGCCTGGCCTGCGCATCAGCCGCCCGCCCATACCTCACGAACACGGAGCCTGGGTCATCCTGTATATGCCGCTGCTGATCGCGCTGGCCGCGACCCTGCCCTTCGCCTGGATGCCCTCACTGCTGCTTGTCCTGGCCGTCACAGCCCTCTTCCTGTGGCGCGAGGCAGCGGGTCTGCTCCTTCGGCGGCGCGGAACGGAAGGAACGGCGTTGTGGCTCGGCATCTATACCGCTACCGCCGCACTGAGCGCGCTGCCGCTGTTCCTGGTCTATCACCGCATGGCGCTGCTGCCGATTGGTCTGCTGGCCGCCGGACTCTTCGCGCTGCATGCGCTGCTGCTCCTCTGGCCGGCTCGGCGGCGGCTGGATCGCTCGCAATGGGGGGAGATACTGGCGGTGGGCGCGCTGGCGCTGACGGCTCCCGCCGCCTATGTGGTAGCGCGCGGCTCGCTGGATGGCCGAGCCTGGTACCTATGGGCCGCCTGCACTTTCTATTTCAGCAGCAGCATTTTCTTCGTCAAGATGCTGCTAGCCGCCGTGAAGGTCAAAGGCGCCTTTACGCCCGGAGACCGTTGGCGCGTGGGCCGCGATAACCTCCTCTACCATCTCCTGCTGGCTTGCGTCGTGACGGCGGCAGCGGCGTTGCAAGGTGGGACGGGCGCGGCGCTGGCGGCAATCGCCTACCTACCGGCTCTCCTGCGCGCCTTCCGGGGCTGGGCGACTCTCTCCAACAAACTGCCGCCGCTCAAGCGGGTCGGCCTGGGCGAAACGTTCTATTCCCTCTGGTTTACGGGCTGCTTCCTGGCCTCACTGTGGTGGCGCTGAAAGAAGCGCGCGATTGGAACCACCCGCGTTTTTCTCCGTGTTATGCCTCTGTGTCTCCGTACCTCTAGCGCAGCGGGTGGTTCAACTGCCCGGATCTCTGCCGGGTGAATTTGCGCGCCAGGCCGACCCCTATCCCCAGAAGCCCCCCGCCGATCAGGCCCAGGACGAGGGCGGTCTGGCGCGGGCGGACGACATTCACATACGCCTGGAGCACGGTTCGGACGAGAGGTTGCTCGGCCTTCTGCTCATACCAGCGCTGCGCGGCGTGCTGGCTGGCCATCGAGAGCGTCGGATAGACATGAATCAGGTCGGCGATAGCCCGAATGGAAAGGCCCTGCTCCATCGCCAGCGTCCACTCCTGGATCAACTCGCCCGCACGCGGGCCGAGAATGTGCGCGCCCAGGATTTTGCCGCTCCATCCCTGCGTGAGCACCTTCACCATGCCTTTGCCTGCGTCCTCCGTAAGCGCACGGTCATCCTGGGCGAAGGACTGTCGGCAGACATCGTAGACGATCCCCTGCGCTCTGGCCTCGTCCTCCGTCAGACCCACATGCGCCAGTTCCGGCTCGGTAAACGTCGTCCAGGGATCAATACGGAACGAGGTGCGGGACGCGCCCGGAAAGACGATATTGCGCACCGCAATCTTCGCCTCGTACTCGGCCATGTGGGAGAACTGGTACTTGCCCAGCACATCGCCGCAGGCATAGATGTTGGGGGCGGAGGTGCGCAGGCGGCTGTCCACCGGGATACCTTGCGGGTCGAAGGCGACACCGGCGGCAGCGAGATTCAGCCCCTCCAGATTGGGAACCCGCCCGACGCCCAGCAGAATCTCCTCGCAGACAACCTCGCTTGCGTTGCCGTCCTGCATGAGCGTGGCGACACGCCGCCCGTTTTCCCATCGCACGGCGGTTAGCGTGGTCTGTAAGCGGATATCCATCCCCTCGGCGCGCAGCATCGCTTCCAGCGCCATTGTCAGTTCGCTATCGTCACGCGGCAACAGCCGATCCGCGCGCTGTATCAGGATAACCTGGCTTCCAAGCCGATGAAACGCCTGCGCCATCTCCACCCCGACAGGCCCGCCGCCCACGACCAGCAGCGTTTCGGGAACGGTTTCCAGGTCGAAAATGGTCTGGTTGGTGTGGTAGCCGACCTCTTTGAGCCCCGGAATATCCGGTTGGGCCGGGCTAGAGCCGGTGGCAAGGAGGAAGTTTGCCGCCCGGATCGCCTGCTCCTCCAGCATGAGCGTGTGCGCGTCCTGAAACGAGGCATTGCCGAAGCGGATAGTGACGCCGTACTTGCCCAGCAGTTGCTCCGTAGCGTCGGCGTCGCGGACTCTGGCAATGGTTTCGCGCGCATAGGCAAGCGCTCCGGCGGCCTCTTCCCGCGATACCGCGCACGATTTCAGCCCCACCGAGGCGGCCGTCCGCAGGGCATGGACCACGCTGGCGGCATGCAGCAGCGCTTTGCTGGGCACGCATCCGGTGTTCAGGCACTCCCCGCCCATCTTTTCCTTCTCGATCAGGAGGACGCGCATTCCCAGGCCGCCCGCCATCACGCCGGCAACAATACCCGCCGAGCCGCCGCCGAGGATGATTATATCGTAGTCGAATTGCGGATAAGGCATCGCCTCAGTCTTCCTTTCGTGGCGTAGGACAGGCCGATGATCTGCTTATGTTCCCCTTGCTGACGGAACCTCTCCCAGATCGCTGGCTCAGGCACGGGCCGATGGTCTCCTTATCTTCCCCTTGCCGTCTGCGTTCGATCATGTGAGAAGCAAGGCGGAAAAAAGTCAACAAAATGCGCCGGTGACTCGTCCGGTTTGCAGGTAAATGCGCCAGACCATTCCGATGCGGGATGGGATTCCCCTAGCAAGGGAGTGGGTAAGGAGAACAGCCAAAATGCCTGACAAACCACAGATCCGACCGGTGGGAAGAAAGACCGCGCCGGCGCAAGTGAAGGCACTGCTGGATGATATTCAGGATACGATGGCCATTCCCTGGCCGCCGACGAACTGGCTGGCCTACGGCCTCTACCCGGATGTCATGCAGCTTTTCTGGGAGCGCCTGCGGCCCGCAGTGGCGACCGAGGAGTTCCTCAACGATGCGCTCAGCATCACAGAGCACGCCTATCGAGAGGCAAGCCGCTGGTATCGCCCCAACTTCAACCCTGTTTTAACCGACGAGGAGCGGGCGCGTATCCAGTGGGAGCTGGATGCCTTTGAGTTCGGCAACCCGCAGCTGCTGATTCAGCAGGCGGCCCTGAGCCGCATCCTGCGCTGGGAGGCCGCCGGGCAGAGCGGCCCGGCCCATCCACGCCTGCTGCCGCAGCGCTATCGCCAGCCGGAGATGCACCTTATCGAGGAGCGGCAAGCCTCCGATATGATCCTGCAGCTTTATGAGGATATCCGGCGGACGCTTGACGTTCCGGTGATCAGCGCGGACTACGAGGCGCTGGCGAAGTGGCCGCAGTTCCTTCAGCCTGCCTGGGACGACATCAAGCCGTGTCTTAATCGCCCGGAGTATCGGAGCTTGCAGGAAGAGATCGCCCGGATGGGCCAGGAGGCGGAAGCGCGCCTGCGCCCGCAGGTCGAGATTCACGAACAGGAGATTCGGGCGGCGCTGGGCGACCCGGCGGAGTTCGACACGCTGGAATATATGGTCTCGGAATTTACCCGCATGATGCCCGGCCTGATCGTCACCGATGCCCTGCTGCGCATCGGCGCGGCGGGCGGACAGCCGATCAGCGCGCCTCCGCCGGAGGGCGTGGCGGCGCCCGTAAGCTAGGAAACAGGAGCAGTACCATGAGAACGCTTCGAGAGAGATCGCTCTCGCATGGCACGCAGGGCGTCGCGGAGTTAGCGGTCCGATGCCGGGAATTCAGCCACAAGCTGGAAGGGCCCAATGATCTGGATCCCCTGCTGAAACGGATCGGCAATGCCCGGTACGTGCTGCTGGGCGAGGCGTCGCACGGCACCTCCGAATACTATATCTGGCGGGCCTGGCTCAGCCAGCGGCTTATTCAGGAGAAAGGCTTCTCCTTTATCGCCGTCGAGGGCGACTGGCCGGACTGCTACCAGGTCAACCGCTACGTGAAGGGCTACCCCGATTCCGGGGAGCGCGCGCGCGACGTGCTGCATGCCTTTGAGCGGTGGCCGACCTGGATGTGGGCCAACTGGGAGATCGTCGCGCTGGCCGAATGGCTGCGCAAATACAATGCGAATCTCCCGGATGAGAAGAAGGTAGGCTTCTACGGATTGGATGTCTACAGCCTGTGGGATTCGCTGGAGGCCGTGATTCGCTACCTGGAGCGCGTGGACAGCAAGGCGGCGGAGGCGGCGCGGAAGGCGTATCACTGCTTCGAGCCCTACGCGGAGGATATGCAGGAGTACGCTCGCGCGACCTACCACTTTGTTCCGGCCTCCTGCCAGGAGGAGGCGGTCGCGCTGCTGGCGGAGATGCGGCGCGAGATGCCCGCCCTGGCGCCGGAGGAGCGCGAAGCCCGATTTGTCGCCGAGCAGAACGCGCTGGTGGTCAAGAACGCGGAGACCTACTACCGCACGATGATACGCGGCGACCGCACCTCCTGGAACGTGCGCGATAACCATATGGTCGAGACGCTGGAGCGTCTGATGCGCTTCCACGGCCCGGACGCCAAAGGGATCGTCTGGGAGCACAACACCCACATCGGCGACGCACGCGCCACCGACATGGCGCGCGGCGGCATGGTCAACGTCGGGCAACTGGTGCGCGAGGCCCACCATAAGGATGAGGTTGTACTGATCGGCTTCAGCTCCTACGAAGGCGGCGTCATCGCCAGCTACGAATGGGGCGCGCCGATGCAGCGCATGCGGGTGCCGGCGGGCCGGCCCGGCAGTTGGGAAGACGTGCTCCATCAGGCGAGCGCACAGGACAAGCTGCTCCTCCTGACCGACGGCACACTTAACGCCGACATTCAGATGGGCGGGTTCCTGGAGCCGCGCGGGCACCGGGCCATCGGCGTTGTCTACGACCCGGATTACGAAGCCTTCGGCAACTACGTGCCCACGGTGCTGCCGCTGCGCTACGACGCTCTGCTCTATATTGATAGGACTCATGCCCTGCACCCGCTGCACATGGAGCCTTATCTGGGCGGCGAGCCGCCGGAAACCTATCCGTGGAACGTGTAGGCGCGGCCTGTTTTGTCTCTCACAGCCCTCACCCCAACCCCTCTCCCACGCTGCGGGAGAGGGGGAACAGAAGCCGGGTCTCTCCCTTCCCTCGCAGGGTCGCAAGGTGTCGCGAGGCGGAGGGCCGAATTATTGCAGGCCCGACCCTGGCAGTGGAGGCCGGGGGGGTTAGGTCAAAGACGGGGGAGAGCAGAAGCCGGTTTTGCCAAACATGCTCTGAGAGACGATAGGGAAGGAGGAAGAACGCATGGCGTTCACGCTGACCAGCACCGCCTTTGCGGAGGGCCAGAATATTCCGCAGCAGTATACCTGCGACGGCGACGACCGCTCGCCTGACCTTGCCTGGAGCGGCGCGCCGAACGGCACGCACAGCTACGCGCTGATCGTCCATGACCCGGATGCACCCAGGGGAGACTTCACTCATTGGGTGCTCTACGATATTACGGCCCGGGTCGAAAAGATACCCGAAGGTGGCAAGCTGCCTCAGCCCGCCGCCGAGGGCAAGAACGACTTCGGTAAGACGGGCTATGGTGGCCCGTGCCCGCCTCCCCGCCACGGCCCGCACCGCTACATCTTCACCGTCTACGCGCTCAGCGTGGAGACGCTCGGGCTGCCGGCTGGGGCCAGCCGTGCCGACGTTGAGGCCGCCATGCAGGGCAACATACTCGGACAGGCCCAGTTGGTCGGGCGCTACGAGCGAAAGTGAGGCGTCCCATGCGGCCCGTCTCGCGTTCGGAAGAGCATGTCGGCGAGTGGAAGCTGACGATATTGGCAGACACTCCCGAAGAGGTCTTTAGCGAGGCGGCGCGAGTGGTGAGCCGGGAATGCGGCCCGACCCGGGGTGAACCGGGACCCTGGGAGCATATCGCGCTCACCGCCCGCGACCGGGAAACCCTGCTGGTGGATTGGCTCAATGAGTTGCTGGGCCGCTCGGAAGTCGCCTGGCGCGCCTATGACGAAGTCCGTGAGATCAAGCTTTCCGACGGAAGTTTGGAGGCCGAGGTACGCGGTCGGCCTGTAACCAGTTGGCGGTCGCCACTCAAGGCCGCGACCTACCATGGCCTGCAATTTGCGCGCGAAGGCCAGCGCTGGAAAGCGGTCGTGTTGTTTGATGTGTGAAGGAGGATGCGATTGTGAGACGTCAGGATCTGAACCGAGTTGGGCCTAACGTCTATGAAGTTCCCAGTTCCTTCCGCGCCGATATGCGCGTGCCGGCCCGCATCTACGCCGATGAGGATCTGCTGGAGGCGATGCTGGCGGGCGAGACGATTACCCAGTTGATCAACGTCTCCACGCTGCCCGGCGTCGCGGGCGCCGTCTGCGGCATGCCGGACATGCACGAGGGGTACGGCTTCCCGGTCGGCGGCGTTGCCGCTACCGCAATGCCCGATGGGGTGGTATCGCCCGGCGGTGTTGGCTTCGACATCAACTGCGGCGTCCGGCTGCTGGCGACCCCACTGCGCCGGAAAGACCTGAATGACAGCCAGGCGGAGCGGCTGGTGCATGAGATCTCGCGCAGCGTTCCCTCCGGCACGGGCAAGGAAGGTCCCCTGCGCCTGGAAGACCGCGAACTGGATCGGGTACTGGCCGAAGGCAGCCGGTATCTGGTGCGGGCGAAGGGGTTGGGCCTGGAAGCGGACGTGGCCTATACCGAATCACAGGGCTGCCTGCCGGGAGCCGATCCGTCGAAAGTCTCCCAGCGCGCCAAGGATCGGGGCCGCGATCAGCTAGGCACGATGGGCTCGGGCAACCACTTCGTCGAGGTCCAGCAGGTAGACAAGATATTCGACGCGGAGGCGGCTGCGGCAATGGGTCTTGCCGAGGGGCAGGTGACAGTCCTGATCCATTCCGGGTCGCGCGGCCTGGGGCATCAGGTCTGCACGGACTACGTTCGGCTGATGGATACTCGCCTGGCCGCCTATGGCATCACCCTGCCCGACCGGCAACTCTCGTGCGCGCCCGCCTCCTCCCCGGAGGGCAAGGATTACCTGGCGGCGATGGCTTGCGCGGCCAACTTCGCCTGGTCCAACCGCCAATTGATCGGTCAGAGCGTGCGGCAGGTAGTCACCCGCCTGTTTCCGAATGTGCGTCCCGAAGAGGTGCGCGTTGTCTATGATGTTGCGCATAACATCGCCAAGGTAGAGGAATACGACGGCAAGCGGGTGTGCGTCCACCGGAAAGGGGCTACGCGGGCATTCGGGCCGCACCATACGGAGATGCCGCCCGATTACCGTGCTATCGGCCAGCCGGTGTTTATTCCGGGCAGCATGGGCACGGCCTCTTACGTGCTGGCAGGGATGGATACCTCGGATGAGCGCGCCTGGGGCAGCACCTGTCATGGCGCCGGGCGCAGCCTCAGCCGCACGGCGGCCAAGAAGAAGATCGGTGGGGCGGAGCTGCGGCGGGAGTTGGAAGCGAAGGGCATCGTCGTCCGCTGTCCGACCAATGCGGGGCTGGCCGAGGAGGCGCCGTTCGCCTACAAGGACGTGGAGCGCGTGGCCGAGGTCGTAGAGCGGGCGGGCCTAGCGCGGCGAGTGGCACGCCTGCGTCCCTTCGGCGTGATCAAAGGTTAGCCCTGGTATCTTCTTGCTGGCAGCCCACTCCTTCAGGGGTGGGCACTGCCGGGGTTCCGTAGCCACTCTTAGAGGGGCGCCCAGCCGTCCTCTTGCGCGGCGGAACGCTGGCAGGCCGCGATGACCCTCTGTGCAGCCAGGCCGTCTTCAAAGGTCGGCGACTGTGGGGGCAGAGGCTTGCCTTCGGCGAGGCGGGCGACGTTGGAGACGAAATCGAAGACGCTCTGGATATGGAAGCTGAGCCAGCCGACCGTGTTCTTGGTCACGCCGAGCGCGTAGGGCTTGGGGTAACGCGTGACGGCTTCGATGCGCGTGTAGCCCCGATTGCCGCCAAGCGGAGCCTCCGGCTGCGTGGCATCGTAGGCATCCAGCCAGTTCGGGTCCATCAGGTTGAACTTCAAGCCGCCCTTCGAGCCGTGCAGTTCCAGCCGGATCTCATCCTGGACGCCGGTGGCCAGGCGCGAGGCTTCCAGCGTGCCGACGGCCCCGCCCTCCAGCCGGCACTGCGCCAGCGCGATGTCGTCCACGTCCACGCGGCGCATCGCGCCGGTCTGCGGGGCACGCCTCTCCTTGATTACCGTCTGTAGATCGGCACTGACGGCGGCAAATTCGCCAGCCCGCCCGACTCCCGTTCCCGGCCCAACCAGGTACCGCACGAGGTCTATGATGTGCGCGCCGAGGTCCACAATGGCCCCGCCGCCGCTGCGCTCCCAATCCAGCCGCCAGGAGAAGGGACGGTTCGGGTCAATATACCCGGCGTGCAGGTAGGCGGCGCGGAAGGAGAAGAGGTCCCCCAGAAACCCGGCCTCCGCCATCTGCCGGGCGCGCATCAGGGCCGGCACAAAGCGGTAGTTAAAGGTCATCTGGTGCACGGCAGGGACGGTGCGCGCCAGCGCGCAGATCTCCTCCGCTTCGGCCACGTTCAGCGCCAGCGGCTTGTCGCAGTAGATATGCTTCCCGGCGCGCAGCGCGTCCAGTACCACAGCCCGGTGGGCGTCGTTGGGCGTACAGACATGAATAAGCTGGATGTCGTCCCGCGCCAGAAGTTCCTGGTAATCGGTCGTTGCGAACTCAAACCCTGCTTGCTCAACCGCTTTCTGCCCGCTTTGCGCCGTCGCCGTTGCGACGCCGATAAGCCGCGTCTTCGCCGGAAGCGGGTCATAAAAGAGTGGTAAGGAGCGATAAGCGACCGAATGTACCTTGCCTATAAACCCATACCCGACCATGCCGACGCCATAGGTTGGTACTGTCATTGATACCTGCCCTTAAAGGATTTTGGGTAGACACCCCCAATCGTGTGGATACATCTCAAAAGCGTGCGCTCCATGAGAAGCGTCAACACGGTTGGGAGGGATTACCGGATTTTGCGAATACGGACGCTTAATTCGCCCCGGTGGGACGTCTTCCCTGCGCTGATCCTATTTCCAACCGGACATCAAACTACGTCGCCTCTGCTGGCTCCTTGGCGATGTTCTCCTCGTAGTATTGCTGCCATCTCGGCTGCCTTCCCTCCACATCCGTAAAGCCGTACTCCGGCGCGAGGTTCCACGTAGCCCATACCTTCCCCGACTTCTCCGCCACATTCGGATCGGAGGCCAGCGCCACGACCGCCCGCCCGATATAGTAGGGCGTTTCAGATGCGGCAAAATGCGGATCCTTCTTCACCGCTTCCTGCCAATTCGCCTCTGTGACGCCGAACCCGTCGAGCATGGCTTCCGAGCGTAGGTAGCCGGGCGTGAGGGCGAGCGCCGTGACGTTGTGCTTGCGCAGCTCTTCGGACATGGCATAGGCCAGACGGATGACCGAGACTTTGCAGAGGTCGTAGAAGAGGGTGCCGCGATAGGAGAAGCTATCGCCGTCGGTGACCTCGATGACGAGGCCCTGACCCCGCTCGACCATCAGTGGAACCCCATAGTGGTTGGTGATGATATGAGAAAACACCGCGCGCTCCAGCATGAGAAGTCCCTTTTGCAGCGAATGCTCCCAGAAGGGCTTGTTCCACTCGGTCAGCTCGTCGCCGCCCCAGACGTCGTTCACTAATATATCCAGCTTTCGCTGTTCGGCCCGAACCCGCTCAAACAGAGCCTTCACCTGCTCTGTGACCGTGTGATCTACCTGCATGGGGATGCCCACGCCCCCGCGCGCCGTCACCATCTCGGCGGTCTCCTCAATCGTCTCCGGACGGTGGGAAGGCGAGGGCTTGCCGCGCACGCTGCGCCCCGTGCAGTAGACCGTCGCTCCCGCCGCTCCTAGCTCGACCGCAATGCCGCGCCCTGCCCCGCGCGTCGCCCCGGTGACCACCGCCACTTTTCCTTTCAGCCGCTGCATATTCCACCTCCATCCTCGCGCCCATTAGAAAATCCGGATTCTTGGAAACCCTATCAGTATAACAAAAAGCCAGGGACAGAGTGTTGTCCCTGGCAGGATTGTCTCTATGAATTTATTAAAGGCGCTCCCTCTAAGAGTAGTACTGTACCTTCTGGCAGCCCACCCCTAAAGGGATGGGCTGCGGACGGCAAGCCCGCTCAAGCGGGCTACGAAGGGTGGGTTAATCCCCTTCAGGGGCTACAAGAAGGGAGAGCCTCCTGATGATCTTTGCCCTTCTGAATCGGTCCTTGCCCGCGTAGGTGTCGCTAGGCGGAGGGCTGTGGCAAGGCGGAGGCAGGGGCCGTAACCCTGCCGACCCTTGCCGTCCATTGCAGGCCCGACCCTGGCAGTCAACCTTAAGCGCCGCTTCTACCAGGCCGAGATAATATCCTTGCAGTCCATTGCAGGCCCGCCCCTTGCCGTCAACGGGCCGCAGGCCCCACAGCGGCAGGGTTTAGCCTGCCGGCAAAGCCAGACGTTACCGATTTAGGTTGTCAAAGGTCATCAGGGGGCTTGCCGTCCGCAGCCCGCTCCTTTAGAGCCGGGCGCTTTGAGCCGGAATGCCTAGCGCGCTTTCGAAACGGGCTGCATTTCAGACCAGTTGGGGCCGTATTTGGCGTCTACGCGCAGCGGCACGTCCAGCGGATAGGCTGCCTCCATCCGCCGGACAATCTCAGGCGTCACCTCCCCCAGCATCGCCTCCTCTACCTCGAACAGCAGCTCGTCATGCACCTGCAAGAGCAGCGTACAGCCGCCCGGACATTCCTGACTCAAGTAGCGGTGGACGTCAATCATCGCCAGCTTCATGATGTCGGCGGCGGTGCCCTGGATGGGCATATTCACCGCCGCCCGCTCCGCAAACTGGCGGATATTGTGGTTGCCGCTGTCGAGTTCCGGCAGGTAGCGGCGGCGGCCCATCAAGGTGCTGACGTACTTCTGCCGATGCGCCAGCGCGGTCGTCTCCTCCACGTAGCGCTTGACGCCGGGCAGCCGCGCGAAGTAGTCCTTGATCCACTCGTTCGCCGTCGCCGGGTCCACGCCTAGCGTCGCGGCCAGGCTGAAGCCGCTCTGCCCGTAGATGACCGCGAAGTTGATCGTCTTGGCCTGCCGGCGCTGGTCGGGCGTCACCTGATCTATCGGCACGCCGAAGACGGTGGCGGCGGTGGCGGTATGGACGTCCTCGCCAGCCTCAAATGCCTTCACCAGCGCCGGGTCCTTTGTGATGTGGGCCAGGATGCGCAGCTCGATCTGCGAGTAGTCGCAGGAGAGCAACACCTTGCCCGGCGGCGCGATGAAGGCGCGGCGAATCTCGCGCCCGATGGGCGAGCGCACCGGGATATTCTGCAAATTCGGCTCGGAGGAGCTAAGGCGCCCGGTGCTGGCTACCGTCTGGTTCAGCGAGGTATGCACGCGGCCCGTCTCCGGGTTGATCAACCGGGGCAGGGCGTCGGCATAGGTAGATTTGAGCTTGGCGACCTCGCGGTAGTCGAGTATCTTGCGGCAGATCTCATATTTGGGCGCTAACTGCTCCAGCAGATCGGCGCCGGTGGAGTAGCCGGTCTTGACTTTCTTGCCGGTGGGCAGTTGGAGCTTATCGAAGAGGATCGTCTGCAACTGCTTGGGCGAACTGATGTTGAACTCCTCCCCCGCCAGCGCATAGACCTCCTTCGCCAGCGCCTCCATCTGCTCGGCCATGCGCGCCGAAAGCTGCTCCAGATAGGCGCGATCTACCAGCAGGCCCGTCTCCTCCATCCCTGCCAGCACCGGGACCAGCGGCATCTCCATCCGGTCCATGATGTCGGTCATGCCGACCTCCGCCAGCTTGCTGCGCAGCGGATCGACCAGAGCGAGGATGAGGGCGGCTTCGTGGGTGAGCGTTTCCTGGGGCGCGAAGGCGTCCTGCGCCTCCAAACGCACGCCCAGATGCGTCTCCGCCAGGTCCATCAGCGGATAGGACGAGCGCCCGGAGTTGAGCAGGTAGGCGGCGATGAGCACGTCGAAGGCAAAGGGCGTTGGGTGCAGGCCGTGCCGCTCCAGAGCGATCTCGGCCAGCTTGACGTTGTAGCCGACTTTGGAGATCGCCGCGTCTTCCACCAGCGGGCGCAGCGCGCTCAAGGGCGCGCGATACTCTCCGGTGTTCTCCGCCCCAGCACCCTCCTGTTCAAACAGCCCGCCCAGTGCTCCACTGGCCGCCTTCTCCTCTGCGGCGAGGGCCACGTAGTAGCCGACTTCCGGCGAGGGCGCAAAGGCGATGCCGCGCACCTCCGCGCGCATCGGTGAGCCGGACTCCATCTCCATCTGGATGGCAACCTGCCCGCTGCGCTGGACCGAGCGCAGGGCGTCCTCTAGCTCCTCCGCCGAGCGTATCCAGACGGCAGCCGTCACAAACGCCTGCTCAGGCGCCAGGCTTTCGCGCGCCGCGACCGGGGGCAGCCCTTGCGCGCGTGGGATGCGCGGCAGCAGCGACTTGAACTCCAGGTCGGTGAAGAGGTCGCGCACCCGCTCCCAATCCTCCTCCGTGGGCGCGTAGCGGCGTATCTCAAACGCGATGGGCGCGTCCCGGACGATGGTGGCGAGCCGCTTGGAGAAGCGGGCCTGCTCGACGTTGGCCTCCAGGGCGGCGCGAGCCTTGGGCGGCGTCACTTCGGGGAGGTGGGCCAGGATATTCTCCAGCGTGCCCCACTGCTGCAACAGGCCCGTGGCCGTCTTTTCGCCGATTCCGGGCACGCCAGGGATGTTATCGGAGGTATCGCCGACCAGGGCTTTCCAGTCGGCGATCTGCTCCGGCCCGACGCCGTAGCGCTCGCGCACCGCCTCCGCGTCGTAGAGCTTTACGTCGGAGACGCCTCTCTGAGTCATCTGGACGGTAATGCCGTCGTCCACAAGCTGAAGCTGATCTGAATCGCCGGTAAGGATGGTAACGGCATAGCCCTCCCTGGCGCCCTTGACGGCCAGCGTGCCGATCAGGTCGTCGGCCTCATAGCCGCCAAGCTCCGCCGACTGAATGCCAAACGCCCGGATGATCTCGCGCGCCATAGGCATCTGGGCGATCAACTGGGTGTCCACCTCAGGCCGGTGGGCCTTATAGGCTTCGTACTCGCGGCTGCGATGGGTCTGCTCCGGGGCATCCCAGCAGACGACGATGGCGTCCGGCTTCTCGTTATTGAGCAGCGAGAACAGCATATTCGTGAAGCCGTACAGCGCGCCGGTGGGCCGGTTATCGGTGGTGGAGAGATAGCGCCCGGCGAAGAAGGCGCGAAAGAGCAGGCTATAGGCGTCTACGAGTACCAGCTTTTTGGTGCGGACGGCGGTGGAAGTATTGGCGACCATGCGGCAGCGCGCTCCTTCTGAGATAAAATAGGCAGTTTATGTTCACTTTTGTCTGTATATATTATACCACATTTGCCTTATTTCCGGCCTTTTTAACCTAACCCCCCGGCCCCCTTCCCTTGTAGGGTTCAAGGGCGGACCCTTGTTTTCGACGGGCTAAAGCCCTTCGCTGGGTGGCCTCCGGCCCAGTGCCCGCCTACGCGGGCACTCCCTTGCGATAAGCTCTGTGGTGTCCCCGTAGAGGTCGCTAGGTGTCGCGAGGCGGAGGGCTGTGGCAAGGCGG
>DASRGZ010000100.1:0-21027 GCA_035650735.1 Chthonomonadaceae bacterium | reverse complement strand
GGTGATGCCCAGGACGTACTCATCGTCATCGAGAAAGTCGGCGTCGGCGGCCTTGACCATCTTGGGGAAGTTGGCAGCGCGGAAGGGAGTGAGGCGGCGTCCATCCCAGAGAGCCGCTGCCTTGATGTCGGGGGCCAGCGCGTCTTTGGCGGCGGGTTTCTCCGGCGTCTGCGCCGAAGTCGCCTCCCCCGGTTTGGCGGTATCCTGCGCGATTGCCGGGGACAAGAAGGCACTTCCCACAAGCAGAGCCGCGCCAAGAAGCCAGATCGAATGTTTCATTAGGACATATCCTTTAGTTTTAAGTCAATAGGTAACCCAAGTTGCTACCTAGGAACACGTTTGAGAGAGAATCGCTCTGGAAACCGGCTTTTGCATCACCGTTTGCCTTCTCGAAGAGGCAAGGTAGCAACTTGAGTTAGGTAACCAATCGGCCATACGTCTCCTACGCGCAAAAGCAGCCCAAAGTGCCTATTGGCGCAATCGCGGGTCCAGCGCATCGCGGAGGGCGTCGCCAAAGAAGTTGAACGCCATCACCGTCAGGGCCAGCGCCAGGCTAGGACTGAGCAGCAAGAGGGGTTGGGAGCGCATGAAGTCCCGCGCCTCGTTGATCATGCGGCCCCAACTGGGGAAGGGTGGAGGCACCCCGATGCCCAGAAAAGAGAGCGTCGCCTCCGCCAGAATCACGCCGGCCACGTCCTGGGTCACCTGCACGATGATGGGGCTGAGCAGGTTGGGGAGCATATGCCGCCAGAGGATATGCCGGTCGCGCACGCCGATGGCTCGCGCCGCCTCGATGAACTCCTTCTGACGCAGGGCCAGCGCCTGCCCGCGCACCAGGCGCGCTATCCCCGGCCAGCCCACCAGGCCCAGCGCCAGAAAGAGGGTGGCCAGGTTCGTTCCCAGGCTGACCGCCTTGCTGCCCGACATCACGATGGCCCGCAGCAGGATGGCCAGCAAAATATCGGGGAAGGCGAACATCACGTCGGTAAGCCGCATCAGGATCAGGTCCGTCGTGCCGCCGTAGTAACCAGCGATAAGCCCTAGCGTCACGCCGATGACTACCTCAATCGCCACGACGCCCGCCGCCACGCTCAGCGAGACGCGCGCCCCGTAGAGCAGGCGGCTGAACACGTCCTGCCCCAGGTTGTCCCGGCCCAGCAGGTGGTGCGCGTCGGGCGGGGCGGGCAGCACGCCGCGCGTGTCCATCGCGTCGTAGGGATAGGGCGCCAGGGCGGGAGCGAACAGCGCCACGAGAACGAGCAGCAGGATATAGAGGCCGCAGGCGAGGGCGACGGGATGGCGGCGCAGACGCCGCCAGGCTTCCGCGCCGGGGCCGGGCGAGGCAGGCGACGTGTCCTCCAGGGGTATCCGCTGTATCACGCCTGCCCCTCCTGCGCGCTCACGCGCGGGTCCACCAGGCCGTAGAGAATGTCCACGATGAGATTGACGACCAGAAAGAGGATGGCGACCAGCAGCGCCATGCCCTGAATTACCGGATAGTCGCGCTTGCTGATGGAATTGATCGACTCGTAGCCGATGCCCGGAATCTGGAAAAGGGTCTCCACGACGAACGAGCCAGTCAGCAGGATGCCGAAGTTGGTGCCCAGGATTGTTAGCACGGGCAGAAAGGCGTTCTTGAGCGCGTGCCGCCAGACGGCCCGCCAGCGGGAAAGCCCCTTGGCAATGGCCGTGCGCAGGTAGTCCTGGCGCAGCACGTCCAGCAAGGAGGAGCGCATGAAGCGGGCAATGAGCGCGGCGGAACGCGCCCCCAGTGTCACCGTCGGCAGGATGAGGTAGATGGGCGACTCCCAACCGCTGACCGGCAGCCAGCCCAGCCGGATGGAAAACGCCAGCACCAGGAGCGGCCCCAGCACAATGCTCGGCACGGAGACCAACGCCACCACGACCGCCATCGCCGCCCTGTCGAACCAGGCGTTATGATAGAGGGCGGCCAGCACGCCGACCGGCAGGCCCAGAAGCACTGCAAACAGCATGGCCGTCACCGCCAACTGCGCCGTCACCGGAAAGTCTTGAGCGATCATCTGGGAGACGGGCTGCCCACCCCGCGCGAAAGAGCGCCCGAAATCCCCATGCGCGACGATGCCCCAGACGTAGTTGCCATACTGAACCAGGAGCGGCTTATCCAGGCCGTACTGTCGGCGCAGCCGCGCGACGGTTTCGGGGCTTGCCTTCTCCCCGGCCATGAGTTCAATCGGATCCGAGGGAGCCAGCCGCGCCGCAATAAAGACGACCAGAGAGATCGCCAGCAGCGTCGGGATCGCCAGCGCCAGCCGCTTGAGAATGAAGGTCAACATGCCTTATTGTACCCTACCCCATTGCCGGGGTCACCTAACCCCCCGGCCCCTTCTCTACCACGTTCGCTATGCTCACAGGGAAGGGGGGAGCCAGGCTTGCAGCAGCACCGAACGGGCATACCTATCCCGCTGCGCTGTCCTCCCTCCCAAAGCTAGGAGAGGGGAGGAAGGGGTTAGGGCCAGAACGGAATGGTCTTGCTTAGCTGTGATTCCTATTTGTTGGCGGTTTGGGTCAGGAGGGGTTGCAGGGCCGCAGCGAGACCGGCCTCGCCATTGCCCAGGTCTACGTTCTTAAACAGCCACCAGTGTTCGGTGTGCGTGATGGTCTGGCCGGGCTGTACCCTCTCCAGCGAGCCCAACGTCTCCAACTCCAGGAAGACGTCGTTGGTGAAGGTTTCGTTGTTGCAGCCAAAGTCAGGATAGGTCTTCGCCGGGTCGTAGTCGAAGCGCTTGAGGAACAGCGCGCCGTTGTGGGCGTAGGCAGCCCAGCCCTGGCGGTTGCCGATGCCGACCTTCTGCGGCTCCTTCATGTTCGTATCCTGCCGCAACGTGAAGTAGCGCTCGCCCCACATCCAGCGAGGGTCTTTCATATTGGTGTAGGCCCAGAGCACCACCGGGCGCACCGGCAGCAGCGCCACATCATGCGATTGGTAGGGCTCCTGCGGGAAGATGGCGGTGCCCCCCTTGTTCATGGCCGAGAGCGCCCAGCAGGCCATATCCACCGGGAACAGCCCCTTGTTGGTCAGCCTGTGGACGACCGTGACATGCGGGCTCTGCGGATCGAGCGTCACCCATATCTCCTTTTGAATGTGCGTCACCTTCTCCTCCGGCTGGATCAGCTTGACCGTGTTGCCGTCTATCTGCGCCTGGATAGGATCGTTGTCGGGCACATAAGAGCGGGGCATGCCTTCGGGGGCGTGCCAGAGGCGGTGGCCGCCGCGAATATACCACTCGCCCAGATCCGTCTTGACAGTGGGGCCTGGGATGGTGGCAAACACATTGTCGTCGTCGCCACTGCCCACCGGAGCAAAGCGCATGATGCGCGGGCCGTAGTCCGTCGTCAGAATCAGCTCTACCGAGCCGTTGCTGAGCCGGATATTGTTGGGGGAGCCGAGGTAGGAGACTTTCTGGTCGATCTTGACTTCCTGGGCTCGCGCGGCTGGCGAGAGAGACAGCGCCAGCGCAACGGCGCAGGCCAGGCGTAATGCGGTCCGGATTCCTAGGGTGCGCAACATATTGACCTCCTTGATGTGGGGATTTGGCCCTCCGGGAAGTCCTACTATTCCGGAGGCGGCGGGGGAGCGGAAAGGCCGCCTGGCCCGCCATGCGCCACGGCCACTGGATAGGTAGCCAATAAGCTGCCCTCGCAGTGGAGGGTGACCGTATAGAGGCCGGGGCGGGCAAAGCGGATGGAGCGCAGGTTAATGCCAAATTGGAGCGTGGCAAAGTTATTGTTACGCAGTCCGGCCTGGATAGACTCCCAGTCGCAGGAGAGAGGCGGCGAGGCGAAGACGATCTCGCCGTCCGGCCCGGTGAGCCGCAGGAGAAACTCGCGGGGCCGCGCGCTCTGGACGCGCGCCCCGAAGGCGACGGAAAGGTTGGTGATCATGGGCAGTTGATCCGTCATCAGCGCCGAATAGATGCCGATGAGCGACTGCTTGTTCGTATTGGCTTCCGTGATCACCTGATCGCAGAGCACAAAATAGTTGACCAGGATTTCGTCCGTCTCGTTTTGCATGCCGGGCCTGCCTTTCGCCTTCCTACGGGAGCGCCT
Source organism: Chthonomonadaceae bacterium (assembly GCA_035650735.1). Lineage (GTDB taxonomy): Bacteria > Armatimonadota > Chthonomonadetes > Chthonomonadales > Chthonomonadaceae > DASRGL01. Next base: position 16,938 of record DASRGZ010000100.1, on the reverse strand, counting down.
GCCTTCTGCTCCTGCCGGATTAGATTGCTCCTGAGGCGGGCCGGTTTCCTGCTTTTCCGGGAAAACGCCGGGGTCATTCCGTTCTGGCCCCCACCTCCTTCCCACTGCAAGGGTCGGCGCTACAACGGTTCGCGCCACTGCAAGGGTCGGGGCTCAACGGACTGCTAGGGTCGAGGCTGCAATGGTTCGGGCCACTGCCAGGGTCGCCGGAGTTACGGCCCTTGCCTCCGCCTGGCCACACCTAGCGACACGGCTCTGCCTTGCGACGCCCCTCCGCCTGGCGACCCCCAAGAACGGGGGAGGGGAGCGGTCCCCACCCCCAAGAACAGGGGGGGAAGTCAGCGTTGGCTTCCCAGTTCCCCCTCTCCCGCAGCGTGGATCGCAAGGCGGAGGGGTGTCGCAAGGCAGAGCCGCGAACCGTTGAGCGGCGTCCTTTGCAGTCCGTTGAGCCCCGACCCTTACAGTAGGGGGACAGGGGTGAGGGCCGCAACCGAAAACGCCGGGCAGGAAAAAGGGTCTGCATCGGCGAATTTAGCCTTGTCGATCCGCGAGATCGGCGCCGCAGAGCGACATTAGATTCCGCTCCGATGGGGGCTTTATGCGAAATCTCTGGCGCAACGCCGGGGCGTACATTGCGCTCGTCGTCGTCACGCTTATCTTTGCCATCCGGCAGCCGGAGTTCCGGCAGCCTTCCAACCTGCTCAATATCTTGGATCAGTCCGTCGAGATCGCCGTCGTCGCCGCCGGCATGACCGCCATCATCCTGACCGGCGGCATCGATCTGTCGGTGGGCAGCATCGCCGCGCTGGCCCCGTTCCTTGGCGCGTGGGTGATGACAACGCAGGGTGGCGCGCTCGGTGGGTTTGCGGGCACGGCCCTCGCCGGCCTGCTCGTCGCGCTCGGCGTCGGTGCGCTGGTCGGCGCCGTCAACGGGCTGTCTATCACCAAAACCTTCCTGCCGCCGTTTATCGCCACGCTGGGCACAATGAGCATCGTGCGCGGGCTGGCCTTCGTCGTCTCGCATGGCACGGGCATCTCCTCCGGCCTTCCGGAAGGCTACACCATCACAGCGCGCAACCTCATCTCCGTTCCGACGGCCAACGGTTCCAGCGTGAACCTGACTCTGGCAGTGCTGGTGATGCTGGTCGTGTACGTGGTCGGGCAGCTTATTCTCTCGCGCACGCAGGTCGGGCGCGCCATCTACGCTATCGGCGGCAATGAGATGGCGGCGCGGCTTTCGGGGCTGCGCGTGGATCGCATTAAGCTCAGCGTCTATATCGTCGGGGGCTTTCTGGCGGCGGTGGGCGGGCTGGTGGAGACGGCGATGGTGGGCGCGGCGGTGCCCCAGGCCGGCATTGACCTGGAGCTCAACGCCATTGCCGCCGTGGTCATCGGCGGCACGAGCCTGATGGGCGGGCGCGGCAATCTGGCCGGAACCTTTGCGGGCGCGCTGCTAATGCGCCTGATCCGCAACGGCCTGAATTTGCTGGATGTGGACTCAAACTGGCAGAAAGTTGCCATCGGGGCTATTATTATGATCGCGGTGGCGTTCGACGAATATCAGAAGAGGAGGTCGCTCAGAGCATGATTTACCATAACAGGCGGGCCCGCGCGCTGAAGCTGCTGGCCGGCCTGGCCGCCCTCGGCGTGATCGGTGGGGCGAGCCTGGCCGGGTGCGGCGGCAAAGCCAATGAGGAGAGCGCCGCGCCCAATGTCGGGCCTGGCAGAGCGGCGGCGCCGAAGGCGGGCGGCAAGCAGATCGCCATCATCTCCCCGGCCAAGACCAGCGAATTTCACGTAGAATTGCCGAAGGGCGCGGCGGAGGAGGCGCAGAAACTGGGCTGGCCCCCGATTATTGACCAGGCGCCTCCCAAAGAGGACGACTATACCGGCCAGGTCGCGCTGACCCAGGACGTCATCCAGAAGCGCCCGGATGCCATCAGCGTGTGCGGCATCAACCCGCAGGCGCTCAACACCATTGTCGAGAAGGCCAACGCCGCCAAAGTGCCGATCTTCGTGCACAACCAGATCACGCCGGTCAAGGGCGATGTCGTCGCCTATATCGGCTACGACGAGCGCGAGGGCGGCAAGCTGTGCGGGCAGAAGGCGGCGGAACTGCTCAAGCAGAAGAACGGCGACTACAAGGGCAAGGTCGCTATCCTCGAAGGCGAGCCTGGCGACCACACGAACGAGCGTATGGGTGGTTTTGTGGATGCACTCAAGGCCTACCCCAATATTCAGGTTGTGGCCCACCAGAACGGCAAGTGGGATCGGGCGATGGGCACCAGCATCACCAAAGACTGGCTGCAGAAGTATCCCGACCTCGATCTGGTCTTCGGGTGCAGCGATGCGATGGCGCAGGGCGCCTCCAAGGCTGCCGCCGACGCGGGCCATCCCCTGCTGACCATCGGCATTGACGGCAACAGCACGGCCCTGCAGGACGTGCGCGACGGCAAGCTGAGCGCGACGCTGGCCGTGCAGCCCAAAAAGATCGGCGCGACCATCGTGGACACGATGAAGGACTTTTTTGATGGCAAAAAGCCGCCGCAGGTCGTCAAGACGGATATGGTGGTCGTCACTAAGGAGAACGTGGGGCAATTCTTGAAATAGTGCCGGGGGTTGAGAACCGCCGGTCCTTACCGGGTACTGAAAGTACCCGTCTCTAGGGCGGCTACGCCGCCAACCGTCCTTCGGACGGAAAACCTGGCTTTACGGGGCGTCCGCCAGGACGCTTGGCCGTAGGCCCTGGAGCCGGGTACTTTCAGTACCCGGCAAAGGAGCAAGAGCAATGACACAGGTGGGTGGAGGAAAACCGGGCGCACCGACGATGTTCCGTCTGATCTTGCGCGAGGCGGGCGTCTCCCGCGAGATGGGCGGCGACCTGACGCAGGCCGTCACCGATGTGGATTTTATCCTGCGCAAGGCGCTGGAGTTGGGCGCCTCCGACGTGCATCTACAGCCGGAACGCAACCGGATGCTGGTGCGCTACCGGATTGACGGCATCATGCACGATGTCGGGCAGGAGCCGCCCGATCTGGTGCCCAATATCCTGGCCCGCCTCAAGCTGGCCGCCGGAATGCACATTGACGAGCGCCGGGAGCCGCAGGATGGGCGCATAGACATGGAATACGGCACGCGACGGCTCAGCGCGCGCGTCTCCTGCCTGCCCAACCTCAACGGTGAAAAGGTCGTCCTGCGCATCCTCGACCCAATGGGAGCCAAGGTGGACCTGGATAAGCTGGGAATGCCTCCCGACGTGCTGCAAAAGTGGAGCAACGCCGTCCAATCCTCCTATGGGATGGTGCTCGTTACCGGGCCGACCGGCAGCGGCAAAACCTCGACCCTTTACGCCTCCATCAACAAGCTCGACAGCACCAAGCGCAACATCGTCACGGTCGAAGACCCCATCGAATACGAGTTCCCCGACCATATCACGCAGGTGCAGGTCACCGAGCGGATGACGTTTCCGCGCGTCATGCGCTCCTTCCTGCGCCAGGACCCGGACGTGATGATGGTCGGCGAGATGCGCGACCCGGAGTCGCTTGGCATCGGCATCCAGGCCAGCCTGACCGGGCACCTGGTCTTAAGCTCGCTGCATACCAATAACGCCGTAGAGACCATCGGGCGCATGATGGACATGGGCGCGGAGCCTTATCTAATCGCCTCTACCCTCCAGGCGGTGATGGCGCAGCGGCTGGTCCGCACCATCTGCGCCAACTGCAAGGTCACTTACCAGCCGCCTCCGGACGAGCTTTTGGAGATTGGAATTGACCCGGCGCGCGTGCAGGGCCGCACCTTCCACAAGGGACGCGGGTGCGATACGTGTCGAAACACGGGATTCAAGGGGCGCATCGGGCTGTTTGAGATCGTCGTCAGCACGCCCGAACTGCGGGAACTGATCGCGCGCCGTGCCACCATCGGCCAGATCATGGAGTACGTCCGGGCCAAGCAGCAGATGCGCACGATGCTCGAAGACGGCTATGCCAAGATCTTTCAGGGCCTCACGACCCCGCGCGAGGTCTTCACCGCCGTCTACTCCACCATGTCGGTGAGCTGAGGGGAGGTCGCAGGCCCGGGATCATCAGCGCGGCCAACTGCGCCACGTAGCCCAATAAAAGCCGATTGCCATGCCCGGCAGCCTCAGGCTGGTATCGTCAGCGCGGCCAACTGCGCCTGCTGCTCGGCGGTTAGCCCGGAGAAGGGCAGGCGCGAGGCGCCGAAGGCAAAGCCGTGCCGAGCCATCAGGGATTTGAGCGCCGGGATGGAGCCGACCCGTTTCATGGCCGCGCGCAGATTATCCACGGCCCCCTGCAGGGTTTCGTCGCCGGCCCAGAGCCGCGCAAACAGGCTGGGGGCGACGTTGGCGATGGCGGAGATGAACCCGTCCGCGCCCAGCCGGCGCCCCTGCGTGGCAAACGAGTCGCTGGCGGCAAAGATCGCCGTCGCCTCTCCGAACCGCCGCACCAGCTCGCCCATCCGCTCGGCGCTGCCGCTCGAATCCTTGACGCCCGCGATAACGCCGTCGGCCAGCAGCCGCTCCAGGCACGCCAGAGAGACCTCGTTGGCCGCGTACTGCGGGATATTGTAAGCGAAGACCGGCAGCGCCGTCGCCTCCCGGACGGCGGCATAGTAGGCGTAGATCACCTCGTCATTGGCCGGATAGTAGATGGGAGGCGGCAGGAACACGGCATCCGCCCCGACATCCTCCGCTGCCCAGGCCAGTTCGGCGATGGCCGCCGGCCGCAAAGCCCACACGCCCGCCATGACCGGCACGCGCCCCGCCGCCGCCTCTACCGTCGCCGCGACCACCTGGCGCTTCTCTTTCTCCGTCAGGTAAAGGAGCTCGCCCGTCGTCCCGGCAGGGCAGAGCCCCTGCACGCCGTTATCTATCAGCCACCGCACGTGCGCCCGCACAACGTCCACGTTCAGCTCATCCGCAGCGTTGAAGGGAGTCAAGGTTGCAACATAGCAGCCACGAAACTTTGCTTTCGTTTCGGTGTCGGCCATCTCCGGCTCCTTTCGCATCGCTCTATCGTATTCTCCAGCCTCTAGATACGTTTCCGGGAATATGGAAGTTCGTCCCACCCGCTGGCAAGCGAGTTGGGTGCAGGCGATTGAATTCGCGGCAACCAAGGCACGAAGTGTCCCTGCGGCGACTAAAGACCTCACCCCCGACCCCTCTCCTTCACAAGGGGAGCGGCCCCCCCTTACCCCTCCCCAATTCTAGGGGAGGGGAGAGAGGAGTCGGCGAAGGCGGACTTTGTGCCTTGGTTGCTGCGGCTTCAGCCGCCCGCAAAGAAACCGGAATTTGTGCCCGGAGGCATCTATTTTACATTGGCAAGCTGTCAAAAGCAGCGAACCTATTGACTCGCTAGGGACTCTATGTTATACTCCTGATCAATGTTAGGGCTTGCTGGTATGCTTGCATCCCCGCTGGTGGCCTCCGTGACGAATCCGCGTTGGCGAATGCGCACGACAGTTTGACCTACACCCCATTGGCTGCTTAAGAGCTCCATTGGCCGAAATTATGTTGAAAGGAGAGATGCCTGGCGTCGTATGGCATGAGGTCGCCATGCGCGGCCGTCCTTACCTTAGGAAACCCTCGGCGACGCGAACCTGGAACAAAACAGCTACTTCCCCCGTTTTATTTACTACCGTTCAGTGCTAATTGGCACTATCGGCGCTCTTCTTTTTTCAACCTACGCATTATAGGACGGCCCCTTTTCACTTGTGCGTAGCCCACCAGCCAAAGGTGGTAGGGCTAATCTAGTCAGGAAAACTGGGAGGTTTTCAATGTCTCATTTGGCACACCGCGCGAACACGTCGCGCCGTGGCTTCACCCTGATCGAATTGCTCGTCGTGATCGCCATTATCGCGATCCTAGCCGCCATTCTGTTCCCCGTCTTCGCCCAAGCCCGCGCCAAAGCGCGCGCCATCACCTGCGTCTCCAACCTCAAGCAGTTGACGATGGGCATGGTGATGTACTCGCAAGACTACGATGAGAAGTTTCCGCAGTGGAAGTGGGATCAGCACTATGTAGATGGAAACCCTGTAGAGGGCGGCAACAAGAACGACGGCACGACGATCTGGTGGAACGCCATCTATCCGTATGTGAAGAACTTCGGCGTCTATCACTGCCCGGATGATAACTACAACTTCAAAACGGCCCTGCGCGATCCCAACAGCAACGACTACTGGGGCTGGTTTAAGTTCCCGAATTCCGGCTGCGACCCGGCCCAGGGCGTCGTGTGCGGCTTCCTGGACATCACCATCAGCTATGGCTCCAACGAGCCCGTGACCTACGATCACCCGGCGCTGGCTGCCCTGCCCCGCCCGGCGGAAACTCTGATCGTGGCCGATATGGCGACCGGCCTGACCGGATGGGAGGACTGGGACCAGTATGATCCCAACAACGCCAACCATAAGAACCATGAGCGCCTGCGCCGCGTCGCCTACGCCAACGGCACCGCCCAGCCCTGGTTCTGGGGCACCGACGCGACCTGGGCCGGTCCCTTCGACCCGGCCTGGGATGCCTATGGCCGGCATAGCAACGGCAACAATATCGGCTTCGCCGATGGCCATGTGAAGTATCGTCCGGTTAGCAAGTGTACGATCGATCTGTTTGGGCACTAAACCGAATATAGGGCTGTAAAGCCGTGAACGCACTCTCTCAAAACCTGCTTTCGTGGACGCCCGCGTGTATAGGCCCTGCGAAGCGGTTTTGAGAGAGTTTTGCGAGGAGAAGGTGACATGAAACAGAACGTAAATCCGGCTGTGGCTGCGGTTGTTATCATTATCGTCGTGGCAGTGGCCGCTGCGCTCATCTGGAAGGGTGTGGGACCGCGCACCGACGGTCCGTCAAAGCCTGTGGATATGTCAAAGGTGATGGGAAAACATCCCTCTGCCGCCGCGCCTTATAGTGGCGGAGGCGCTAACCGCTAGACCACGGATGTCTGCAATCTTCTGGCGCAGTAAGCATGGCCTTATAGCAGGGGTGGCTGCTGGAGTGCTGGCAGTCACCCTCAGCGCATTCTGGACCGGCTGCAATGCGGCGTGGCAGAAGCCGGCGGTCACCCCGGTCGTTCCGTCGGCTTCTGGGCCAACGCCCGCTCCCTCCAGTGCCGCCCGGCAGCCTGGCTCTGCAGAGGCGCGCCTGCCTCCCGGTTCCCATTCGCAGGCCGCCCGTCTATCCGCCGCAGCGCCCTGGCCCGGCTCTGCGGGCGTCACCACAGATGCCGGCACGCCGCCGACGGGTGACCCGCGCCTGGCAAAAGCCCGCGAGGCGCTGGCCCGACAGGATTTCCGCTCCGCGTTCCAGGAGTGCGAGGCCGCCCAAAAACAAGGTGTACCCCGGCCTGCCGTCCTCGAACTTAAAGCCGACCTCTTTAAGGCGACCGGGTATCTGGATAAGGAGATCGAAACGGTCCGGCAGTGGGCTGTCGCCGCGCCGCGCGACCAGCATCCCTGGCTGCGGCTGTTCTATATCTATCTCGACCTGGGCTGGAGGCGGGAAGCCGCTCAGGCCAGCGACCGCGCTCTGCAACTTGCGCCCAAGGACGCGCGCAGCTATGTCACGCGCGCGCTCCGGTATTATTACTCCAGCGAACCGGCCCTCGGGCTAAAGCCCATCCAGGAGGCCCGGCGGTTGGACCCCGCCAATACCGCACTTGCTAACCTTCATGCCGCTATTCTTATCAAGACGTTCCGCTTTCCCCAAGCCGAAGCCATTTTGCGGAAGACTCTGGAGCGTGACCCGCAGAATGTTTCCGACCGTCTGGCGCTGGCGCAGGCGCTCTTAGGCGAGGGCAAGGCACAGGAAGCCTATACGGAGCTAAGTCCGGTACAGCAGCAGGCACCCGACAACCTGGATGTCGCTTTTGAGCTGGGCGTGCTGGCGGAGAAGCGGGGCGATGTGGCGGAAGCTACCCGGCAATTTGAGCGGGTGGCTGCCGCCGATAAGCACTATAGCAATGTGCTCTGGCATTTAGGTAAACTCTATATTCGGCAGGGACGCGCGGCGGAGGGCCAGAAATTGCTGAAGACCTACCAGACGCTGGACCTCAACACGCATGGCTACGAGACCGCGCTTATCCGGCTGGAGTCCCGCCCGAACGATGCCGGCCTTCATTATCAGTTAGCCCAATTTCACCTGGACGCCGAAGAGTTTCCGCAGGCAATTGTGGAGCTTCGGCGGGTATTGCTGTTGCGACCGGGAGATGCCCGCGCGCGGCAGGCCTTAATCGCCGCTCTGACCCGGCATGGCCGGGTCACCGAGGCACAGCGCCTGGCCGCCGCATCCTCCCCTCGACGAGTTCGCCAATGATTTGCGTTCTCTCTATCCGCTCTCTTATTCCGTTCGCGCGTCTCACTCGCCTGGCGGGCCTTGCGGCCCCCTTGCTGCTGATTGCCCTCGCGGGCTGCCATGCGCCCTCCACGGCGCCGCATAACGCTGCCACAGCGCCGCCCGACAGCGCGGCGGCCTCGCCCGCGCCTGTCTCCGCCGAGGCTCCCGTCAAATTCGTGGACATCACCGAGAAGGCAGGCATCCATTTCCGCCATCAGAACTCCCGAACGCCCCGCAAATATCTCATCGAGACGATGGGATCGGGCTGCGCCTTCATTGACTATGACGGCGACGGCTGGCAGGATATTCTGCTGCTCAACAACCGGCCGATTCCGGGCGGCAAGGTGGTCGGTCGCCCCACGATGGCCCTCTACCACAACAACCGCAACGGCACCTTCAGCGACGTGACCCGGCAGGCCGGGCTGGATCAGGAGATGTACGCCTTCGGCGTGGCCGTCGGCGACTACGACAACGATGGGCGCGAGGATTTCTACGCCTCCTGCGCGCTCGGTCCCGGCCATCTCTTCCATAACGAGGGCGGCGGGCGCTTCAAGGACGTGACCGCTCAGGCTGGCGTCGGCAATGCGGGCAAGTGGGGCACCTCCTGCGCCTGGGTGGATTACGATAAGGACGGCAAGCTCGACCTGTTCGTATGCAGCTACGTCAAGTACGCCGGCCTCAAGGACGACCAGCCCTGCTACGCCTCCGGCGGGAAGCATCTGGTCTACTGCATCCCCTCCGCCTACGAGACCAGCTCCTGCACGCTCTATCACAATGAGGGCGGCGGGCGCTTCAAGGACGTCACCGCCGAGTCGGGCGTGGGCGCGGCCAAGGGCAAGGCCCTGGGCGTGAGCGTCTGGGACTACGACGGCGATGGCTGGCCGGACCTCTTCGTTGCCTGCGATACGGTGCCGGGCTTCCTGTTCCATAATCTGGGCAACGGCAAGTTCCAGGAGATCGGCGTCGAGAGCGGCATCGCCTATGACGACGAGGGCAACCCGCACTCCGGCATGGGCATTGACGCCACGGATGTTAACAACGACGGCAAGACGATCCTGGCGATCACCAATTACCAGGGCCAGCAGACCTCGTTCTATAACCTGGTATCCCAGCAGACCTTCCGTGACGACCGCCTCACCGCCAACATCGGGCCGGAGACCAGCAAGGTGCTGGGCTTTGGCGTGCTCTTCTTCGATTACGATAACGACGGCTACAAGGACATGCTCCAGGCCAACGGCCACGTCCAGGATGATATTCAGGAGCGGGAGCCGCAGGTGCGCTACGCCCAGCCGACGCTGCTGTTCCATAACCAGCACAACGGCACGTTTCAGGAAGTGGGCCTCAAAAGCGGCGAGCCTTTCTCCAAAACCATCGTCGGGCGCGGCCTGGCCGTCGGCGATATAGAGAACAACGGACGGCTGGCTGTGCTCCTCTCCAGCAACAACGGCCCGGCGATGCTCTGGCGCAACGAGACCCCGACGAGCAATCACTGGCTGGCGTTGAAGCTGGTGGGCACGAAGAGCAACCGCGACGGCATCGGCGCGCTGGTCATCGTGACGACGGGCGGCGTGACGCAGCGCGCGATGGTGCGCAGCGGCTCCAGCTACCTCTCCCAGAGCGACCTGCGCCCGCACTTTGGCCTGGGCGCGCAGACGACCGCCGATGTCGAGATCCGCTGGCCGTCCGGGCAGGTGGATAAGTTTACGAACGTGGCGTGCGACCACCTCTATACCGCGCATGAGGGCGCGCAGGCGCTCACGCAGGCGTTAAAGTAGGGCCGTGGTGATAGGAAACAGGGAACAGAAGAAAGCGGCTGCGGCCTCCCCTGCGGCCCGGCGTCAACGGCTGCTGATTGGCGGGCTGGTCGGCCTGGTCCTCCTCTATCTGGCGCTGCTGCCCTGGCTGCGGCATATGTCGGCGGAGACGCGGCGGCTGGAGCGTGTGGCCGCTGCAAAACAGGCCGAGGCCGCCCGCCTTGCCGGTACGCGCAGCCAACTGGAAGCCGCGCGTGCTGCCGCCGAAGGCGCTCCCGGCAACGCCCCGGCGCAGTTGCGCTATGCCCAAGTGCTGGCGGATGCCGGGCAGTTGGAGGAGGCCGCGCGTCGGGCCGAGGCCGCCGCCCATCTGCGCCCCCGCGACGTAGAGCCGCTGCTGGCCCTGGCCGACATTCAGCAGCGCGCCCACCGCTATGACGAAGCCATCCGGGCTTACAAGGCGGCGCTGGTCGTCGCTCCGCAGGATCCGCGCGCCCTGGTCGGCCTGGGCTACCTGTATATCTCCTTCGGCTGGAACCGGGACGCTGGCTCTCTGCTGCGGCCTGCGGTGCGCGCCCATCCTGAGAACCCGGAGCTAAAGGTCGCCCTGGCGCTGGCCGATATGCAGGGCGATAACTTTGCCGAGGCCGAGCGGCTGCTGCTGGATATACGGCGTCAGTACCCGGAGAACCCGACGCTGTGGAGCCCGCTCGTCCATCTCTACCTGAGCGCCCGGCGGGATCGGGACGCCGTGACCGCCGCGCGCGACGTGCTGGCGCGGACGCCCGGCAACGTCGCGGTGATGAACGAGATGGGCAGGGCCTACTTCCGCCTGAACGACCTGGCGCAGGCGCGGGAAACGTTCCATCAGGTGCTCGCCCTGGCCCCGGAGGATGTCGTCGCGCATTACTATCTGGGGCTGTGCGCCCAGCGCGCCCGCCAGCCGCAGGAGGCCGTCCGGGAGCTGGAGTTCGTGCTGCAGCGCGCCCCCGATTACGAGCAGACAAAGCTTTTCCTGGGCCAGCTTTACTTGCAGACCGGTCGCGCGGAGGAAGGCCGCAAGCTGTTGACGGAAGCGCACCAGGCGGAGGTGCAGGGGCAAAAGCAGGCGCGCGCCGGGCTGCTGGTCTCCACGAAGCCGAATGATCCCGACGCGCATTATCAGATGGCGCAGGTCTACCAGGAGGGGGGCAACACGCCGCGCGCCATCGCGGAGCTAAAGCGGACCCTGGAGCTGGCCCCCAACCACGCGGCGGCCCGGCGTCTGTTGGAGACGTTGCAGCCTTCCGGCGGTTCGCGATAGCGGGCGAATAAATTCGCAGCAAGCCCTCACCCCCTGTCCCCCTCTCCCGGCGCTGCGGGAGAGGGGTGAGGTTTGGAGTCGCCGTAGGGCGACTTGGTGCTCTTGTTGCTGCGGCTTGAGCCGCCCGTAAAGATAAAGGAACCTGACCGCTACCTATGAAGCGCAGGAATCGAAAGCCTTCTTCTCTGGCAGGCCGTATCTGCCGGCTGGCGCTTGCCGCTCTCGTCGGCGTAGCCGTCTATGGCTGCGGCGCGCAGCCTACTGTCCCGTCCGCTCCGCCCCCCGCCGCATCGGCGTCCCCGGGGAGCGCGGCGCCGACTCCGCCCGCCGTCACGGCAAGCAGCGCGCCCCCGATGCTGCCTTCCCCGCCTCCCTCGGCCGCAGAGACGCGTGCGCGCCTTGCCGCCGCCGTTCAGGCCGCTCCGCAGGACCCGCGTGCTTATCTCCGACTGGCCCTCTTCGACCGGGACGCCAACAACCTTCCGGCGGCGGAACAGGAGCTCCGCGCGCTCTGGCATAAATTCCCTCGCTTTGCCGAAGGGCCGTACCAGCTTGGCCTGCTCTATCTCAACCTCGGCCAGAACGACGAGGCGCTCGCGCCACTTCAGGCGGCGGCCCGTCTGCTGCCGAACCAGGCCGATCCGCAGGTCATGGCGGGGCTGGCTTGCTTTCGCCTGGAGCGCTACGAGGAGGCACGCCGGTATGTAGAGCGGGCTATCCGCAAGAACCCGCAGGCCGCCGCGCCCTATCTGCTGCTGGCGCGCATCTACAGCAATCACGGCACGGCCAAACAGAGTATGCAGGCGCTGCAAGCCTATCTAAAGCGCGCGGCCAATCCCGAACCGGGTTACTATCTGCTGGCACGCATGTATTATCGCCGGGCCGATGCCGCCAATGCGGAGCGCTATGCCCGGCGCGCGCTCGATTCGAACCCCAACAACCCGGATTATTGGGCCATCCTGGGGCACATCTACGCCGAGCTTAATAACGGCGCGCGGGTGCAGGAGGGCATCGAGAGCTACGAGAAAGCCCTGGAACTTCGCCCGGACGATGGGGAGACGCAGGCGGCGCTGGGACGGGCCTATATGCAGCGGCAGCAGTGGCAGGAGGCCATCCCGCATTTGCAGGCGGCGCTCCACGATTCTCCCGATGCCGGGCCGCTCTGCTACACGCTCGGCCAGGCGCTGCTGCGGGCGGGCCGCACTGAGGAGGGCCAGAAGATGCTGGCCCAGTACCGGGCGTACCAGGGCTATACGCGCGAATCGGCCCGGCTCAAGCGCGCCATCCAGGCGGCTCCGCGCGACCGTGCCCGCCGCTACGCGCTGGCGCGTCTGTGTCTGTCCTACCGCCAGTTCGGCGCGGCAGAGGCGGCGCTTCGGGAAACGGCCCAGAAGTTAGGGGCAGATGCGACGCTGCGCCAACTGCTGGCTCAGGCGCAAGGGGAGCGGCAGCAACAGGCGCAAAAGCCCGGATTAGCCGCCACACAACCGGTCCGCTAACTCCCATTTGCGGCCCGCCTGCCAAGAGAGGCCGCTTGTCCGCGAGGGGATGGCTAAGCAGCCCGGCAGCCCAACCGCGTAGCAATTCCATCTCGGTAAACTACGCGCTTTGGACGCAGATCGGCTTAGCTGCCGCGCAGCAGGCCCGCTAGATCCCAGGCGATCATGACCACGGTCGAGGCGACCAGCAGGGCAAAGATCAGGCGCAGAATGCGGTTGGGCAGGTAGTGGGTGGTCAGCGCGCCGAGTTGCGAGCCGATGGAGGAGCCAATGAGGATCGCCATCGCCAGGCGCAGGTTCACGTAGTTATGGCCGTCTGCTGTTGTGTGGAACGCCTGCTCCACGGTCCCGACGACGACGGTGACAAACAGCATCAGCACGCCCGTTCCGGCGGCGTTACGCACGGACAGGCCGAACCCATAGAGCAGGATCGGCATGAACAGCACGCCGCCCCCGATTCCCATTAGCCCCGACGCCATCCCCAGCAGAAACCCGATATAGCACAGCATAGGTACGGAAACCTGTTTCAACTGGACGTTGGGCAGGTCTATATAGGGCGGGATGCGCACGCGCGTGACCAGCGGGCCGGGGATCGTCCGGTCGCCGCGCGGCACGACGCGCAAGCGGGCCTCCCAGGCGTCGCGGAAGGTGTAATAGGCGGTGAAGGAGAGCAGGAAGATAAAGAGGATGTCCAGCACGACCCGCACCGCAGGCACCGGCGGGCCCGCGCCGATCCGCCATTGGCCCAGGTCGCTTAAATAGGCCAGCAGGCGCGTGCCGGCGTCCACGCCGAGCAAGCTGCCACCGATCATCACCAGGTCAATGCGCGGCTCCCCGCGCTTGAGGCTGCGGTACTTGAGGAACGAGGCGATGGAGGTGCCGCACTTCTGGCACAGCGCGGAGCCGACGGCTATGGGAGCGGGTACGCGGAAGAGATAGATGAGCATGGGCGTCAGCAGAAAGCCGCCGCCGACGCCAAACATCCCGGCAATATAGCCGATATACAGACCCACCAGCGCCAGAGTCGGCAGCGAAACCGCGTGGCCGATGCCGGCTCCCAGACGTATCTCCAGCATGCGCTACTGTCCTTTTCTTATCTGCTCGGGGGCTAATGCTCTCCGGTTCTCTCGTAGATGGGAGCATGGTGGGGAGAGAGGTAGAGCACGGCCCACTGTCCGGCATCCTCAAAGCCCAGGCGGCGGTAGACGCGCCCGGCCACCGGATTCTCGTAAAACAGGCAGGGCAGCTTGCCGTCGCGCTGGAGGTCGAGAGAGAGAGCGGCCGTGCAGGCGGAGGCATAGCCTTTGCCGCGCGCCTCCGGCAGCGTATAGACGCCGCCGATCAGCCCGGCGTCGCGCCCTTCCACGTTGAGCAGGGCACAGGAGGCGATGCGCGCCATCCGTCGGCTCGTGGTCGGCTCTTCGACGACAAAGACGCGCGTTTCGGCCAGCTTGGCGGCGACGTTGGCGCGGCTGCGGTACATCGTCCCCGCGCCGGCGTAGAGGGCGGCCAGTTTGTCCAGGTCGTCGGGGCGGGCGCGGCGGGCCAGGGCCAGCGTCTCCGGTGGGCAGGCAGGCGGGCGCGTCAGGCACAGGAACGGGCTGTCTTCCCAATCCGTGGGCGTGTAGCGGCGCAGCGCGTCGCGAAGAGCGCGCACCGTCTCCACCGCGCCCCGCACCCCGGCCACGCCGGCATCCGTATCAATCACCCGCGCAAAGGCGGGGCCGCACGTCCCATCCGAGTCGACGGCGATGGCGATGTTGCCGAAGCGCAAAAGTACGCCCTGCATCGGCGCGTCCGGCGCGGCGCCGGCGAAGGCGCCCCAGGCGCGCACGGTTGGGTTCTCAAGGCCGTATTTCTCGATGTTCATGCGCGGCGTCAGCAGGCGCAGCGGCTCCCGCGCACACAGCGCTTCAAAGGCGGGCGCATCTCTGGCGGTAAGCTGGCGAACGGCGAGGGGAGTGGGCCGCTCGGATGTGGCGGACGTTCCCGGGTTCATAGGAAATATCTTCTGCATGGCCGCAGCGAACTCCTTTTTAGCAGGCAATTTCAGCGTCCGCCACTTTGACAAAAGATGCAGTTGTTGCTTTTTACCGGGGCGCGGGAAAATAGTTGCAGGCATCTCCTCCTCGGAAAAGGACGGGAAATGAGAATGGGCGTGGCGTTGCAAGCCGGGCCGGGCCGCCTGGATTTTAGCGTGCGTGGGGAGCGCTTTACGACCTACGTTTATGGAGAGGCGGGCTCAGGATTCACCACCCTGCTAGCGCCTGGCGGGCGGGCGGTCGCACAGGGCGACGAGGCAGGGGGGCTGGCGCTCTGGGTGGCGCACGGCAACGTCAATGGGATCGCGTTTCTGACCGCTTCGGAGCCAGGCGTCGAGGGCCAGTCGGCGGGGCGAATCGAGTCGCTGGAGCTAATGGCGCGGCGCGGGACCTACTCGGTCGGGTTTCAGCAGACCTGCGCCTGGAGGGCGCCCGATGGCCGCTGCCTGTTGAACGAGATACGCACCATCCGTGTCGCGCCCGGACCCGGCGATGGCCGCACCCTGGACCTGACCCTGTGCCTGACCGCGCCGGAGGATGGGGGCGTGACGCTGGGACGCACGGAAGAGGCCCTGTTGCAGCTTCGCGCTGCCCGGGCGCTGCTCCCTACGCAGGGCGGTCTGCTGCGTAACAGCACAGGCGATTACGGCCCGGCGGCAATGCACGGGCGCAGCGCGGCCTGGTGCGCGGGCGTCGGGGTCGTGCAGGGCGAAACGGTCGGCTTTGCCTTTCTCGACCACCCGGACAATCCCTGGCACCCCACGCCCTGGCTCGTGCGGGAGGGGGGCCTCCTTTCGCCCTCGCCGTTCGCCTGGCGATCCGTGGAATTGGCGCCCTCCGCTAGCCTCACGCTGCGCTACCGGCTGCTTGTCTACCAGGGCTATGTGGATGCGGGCTGGGCCGACGCGCAGCTGCGGGAGTTCACCAGGCTGCAAGGTTAGCTCCGGCGAATAGTTTGCCTTAACTGCCCACAGCATAGGAGACACCCAATCCATCGCCGGTTCCATTGCAGAGCAGCCTTACGGAATAGCTTAATTTCCTACTTGAGTCTGATACCCTCGGAGACGCTTTTCCGATCTACTCTGCGTCTGCAAACCCGATGTGGCCCGGGCCCTGAACCCTGGAAGCTCATCGGCATGGTTCTCTCCTCGACGATCCCTTGCCCGTGGGGCAGGGGATCGCTGTTTATAGACGGGAACTTGAGTTCGGTCTATGCAGTCACATACTCCCAGAGACAGGAAACTTGGCGCAAAGGAGTCCATCCAGGCATGAGGCACCGTTTTCGCAAGCTTGCGGATCGCATTGCGGACGCCGCCGGTTCGCCCTGGGCCTTCATGGGAGCCCTCGGCCTGACGGTTGTGTGGCTGATATTGGGACCGATTTTCCATTTCTCCGATACCTGGCAACTGATCATGAATACCGTCACCAATGTGCTTACCTTCCCCTTGCTCTTTTTGCTCCAGAGCACCCAGAACCGCGACAGCAGCGCGACCCAGATTAAGCTGGACGAGCTGCTGCGCGTGGTGGCGGGCGCGCGTCCCAACCTGGTCAGCATCGAAAATCTCTCCGACGAGGAGTTGGATCAACTCGAGGAGCAGTTTGAGCGCCTACGCCAGCGGTCTAATGGTAAGAAGCAGGAAGCAGCCCGCGCGATTGAGGAGGAACTGGAACGCAAGATAGAGGAACGGACTAGATAAGAGGGCAGCCAGAGCCGTCAGTTACCTTGACCTAACCCCCCGGCCCCCTTCCCTCACAGGGAAGGGGGTGACCCGGCTTCTGCTCTCCACTTCCTAGAGGGTGTTATGCCCTTTTTTGCCTGCTTCGAGAGAGGACTTGGAGGCTGATGACCGCTTTGGCTCGCTAAAAAGCGAGCCCAAAGCCTCTAATATCCAATCCGGCGAATTTCTTCCCATATGCGCTGCACCTTGAGGTAGCCATACGATAAGTATTCCCTCGGACTTGATATAATGAGCGGCTGGCCTATCTCCTCAAGAGG
>DASRGZ010000099.1:0-43310 GCA_035650735.1 Chthonomonadaceae bacterium | reverse complement strand
GCAACGGCACTGGCATCGGGGGGTCTGTGGCAGCGGTTACGGTTGAGTCGGCAACCGCTGCCAGAGCCACCAGCCGAGGTGAGCTTGGTCACTCATTGCCTGCCAGATACAGGCTGAACTTGGTATACCTACCCCTCTTTGGGATGAGGGGAGATAAGAGAGAACGGAAGCAACCTGTAGCGCACGCGATAGCGCCATCGGATAAGGAAAAGGGCAGAGGAATGCCGAAACAGAGACCAACCCTGGGCTGAATGGCATATGAAGGAGCAAAAGGAATGAACGGTGGAGAAACGCTGCAAGGCCAGCGCGCCATCATCAGCGGCGGGCTGGGCGATATTGGCCGGGCCATTGCGCGCGAACTGGCCCGCCGGGGCGCGGATATCGCCCTGGGCGATGTCCTGGAGCCGGAGAAAGCAGAGCCCATGCTGCAAGAGCTAGAGCAGATGGGCCGGAAGGCCCGCTATGACTACGCCGACGTCTCCGACGCGCACGCCGTGCGGGGATGGGTGGCGGCGGTGGAGACCGACCTGGGGGTGCCGACTCTGATCATTCCTAACGCCGCTGTCGTCACCCTGGAGGGCATTCGCACGCTGACGCCGGAGCAGTGGCGTCGTGAGCTGCGTATCAACCTCGACGGCGCGTTCCATCTGGCGCAGGCAGGCGCGCAGCGCCTGTTGCATCACCAACTGCCGGGCTGCATTGTCTTTATCGGCAGTTGGGTGGGCCACGCCGCCCAGACTCATATCCCGGCCTATTGTGTCTCCAAGGCGGGCATACGGATGCTCTGCCGGTGCCTGGCCAGAGACCTCGCGCCCCACGGCATCCTGGTCAACGAGGTCGCGCCGGGCAATGTGGATGCCGGGCTGAGCGGACGCATCTACGACGCCACGCCGGGACTGCGCGAGCGGGACTCCCGACGGATTCCAGTACGCAAGCTGATTCAGCCGGAAGAGGTGGCCTGGCAGGTGGCAAACCTCTGTGAGCCTGCCAACCAGAATATGACGGGCAGCGTGCTGGTCATGGATGGCGGACTTTCCCTCCTGTCCTACCGGAAGGAAGAGGAAGACTGAACCAACACGCCACCATGTTCCCATCCCCCCTCAGGCAAAGGCAACTCCGATTGGGCGGCACTCGGTACAATGGTCACAGGTCAAAAAGAACGAATAAGCTTGCTGGATCGCGTTGACATTCCGCCCGCGACATGCAATAATGAACTATCTGGGGGAGGCAGGGGCCGCATGGAGCGGAAATCTCTCTTCCCTCGGTTTCCACTGCCAATCCGCTTAAAGATCGGGATAGGGGCGAATAGCTCAGCCGGTAGAGCGCTTCGTTTACACCGAAGATGTCGGGGGTTCGAGTCCCTCTTCGCCCATTTATTTTGAGCGGTTCTGCGACACTTCAATCTCATTTGCAGCGCATTAGTTGGTGTCTTGCTGCCTCTCTCAGTTGGCCGCTCGTTCGTTAAGGTCGAACGCCCTTCTCTTTTGGCGCTTAACATTTCGCTAAGCCCCTTCCTCCTCTATCAGCTACTTATACCTGCTCGTTAATCGAAGGCAGGAATTTCCTCCTCATTGTCGAAATGTTCCGCCACACCCCCTATCAGCCCGGCAGTGAGGTACGCATATGCCAATCCGGCCCCGCGATATTATCCAGCATATGCAGGTGCCAAACCCCCCTTTCTCTACGTTCTCGGGGTGTTTGATGCCAAAGTTACCATTTACTCCCAGCAGGTTCGCGCCCTCAACCTTGTCTATTCGCTTCATGAGACCAACCGCCTGAAGAAAGATACCTCTGTTGCTATTATCGGCGCGGGCATTGCAGGACTGACGGCTGCGGCTGGCGCTGCCTGCCTGGGTGCAAAAGTAACTCTATTTGAAAAATCCAGTCGTCCCTTTGCTTTGATTGGAAACAGCACGAAGAGATGGCTTCACCCACACGTCTATGAATGGCCGATGGAAGACCCTGACCTTCCCCATCCCCTTGATCCAAATGCGGGGCTGCCGATTATGAACTGGAAGAGCGGCTCCGTCGCCGATGTGCGTGCCCAGCTCTTCAATGAGTACAAGCGGATAGAGCAGCAGTTTAGGATTAATCCTCCCAAAACGTAGGTGACAAACCTGGGGATTCACAGTGGAGATAGGAATCATTTTGCTCTTACCTGGAACGAACCTGTCAATCCGAACTACTCCGATGGCGGGCGACGTATTCGAAACGGCCAGTTCGACATTGTAATTCTCGCCGTTGGTTTTGGTTTAGCAAAGACCGTCTGGACAACTGGGCGCCCTACATAGACAGCGCTGCTGTGCTCAAAAGGCTTATAGGGATGCACTTCGTTCGTCGGGAAGACCGCGCCTATTACCTTCATCCCATTGATCGGGAACACGCGCTGAGTTTTCTTTCAGAAGCCGAGCAGCACCACCTACGCTCCCGTGCCGCAGACTACTATCGGGAAATACAGCGTCCACGCAGCGAATGGAAGGAGCGCGCAGACATCGAGCCGCACCTTGAGCAGTTTCGACTTCGCCTCGAAGCGGGCGATGGCGAGACCGCATCGTCAATTCTGGGCGATATAGCCGATTTTCTGGATTGCCGAGGCGCCTTTGAGCAGAAGCTTTCCTTAGCACTAGCGCTTAAACAGTCAACGACCGATGAAGACATCCTCTGCAAGGCTTTAGATCATATCTCCTCAGCCTAGTGGCGTCTTGGCAGGTTGGCCGAAGCAGTGGATGCTGCGAAACGTCGAGCTGAAATGCTCGAGCACGATGAAAGGGATTATGACGCATTCATTGCGAACGCCAACCTGCTAGTCTCTCAAAGAGACTTAGGGGTGACGGAGGAGCTACTGGAAGCATTTCGTGAAGTCGCAGCCAGGCTTGAGCGCGAGCATCCATGGGAAATCGAGAACCTTACTTGGACCCATTATCATATTGCCGTTTGCTTTCGTGGGCTGGGCTATTTGAACGAGGCTCTGCTGAGTCAGCAGCGTGCCACGGATATGGCCCAGCAGTATTTGGACCTGGACGCCAGAGAAGCGCAGATTCACAACCTGGGGAACCAGTACAAAGCTCTAGGCAATGTACAACGCGCGGAAGAGCTGTATCGAGAGGCGCTTGCCCTTGCCGACGAAAGCAACAATCCGCTCTGGAAGGCCAATCACCTGGCCTGCCTGGCAGGATGCGCGCAATCCCAGGGACGTTTTGATGAGGCTCTACAGCACATCGCGCAGGCGATAGAATTACGGATTCGAATCGGTGACCTGGGTGGATATGCACGTAACACGAGAGAGCAGTCAGGGGTCTTCTTGACTATTGGCGAGATTGATAGCGCTTTGGATGCCGCAGCCAGAGCATACGAGCAGGCGCGTGACCTAAAACGACCTCTGCGGGAGTACTGTCGTGCCTGGGCCGAGGCCCGTCTCGCCCAGGGAAAGGCAGCCGAGGCGTATCGCCTTCTGATGGAACCGACTGACGATCAACCTGGTGCAAGATGGGATTTTGATAACGTGCTGGGCACTGTGCTGCTTTGTCTGCGAAGGCCAGAGGCGGCACAACAGGCGTTTGCCCGAGCGCTGGAACAGAGCGAGGTTTGGCTATCTCGCTCAAACGAAAATCCGGGGGCGCGTTCCGACAAAGCGGCGGCTCTTGCCGGGCTGGCAGTGTGTGGACAAGCCGATTCACTCCTGCGCGCAAAGGAGGCGTATCGCGCCGCAATACGGGCCTGATACCGGCGTGGGCACACTCAAAGAGTGGGGGAGGCAGTTGGATCAACTTGCCGCCTGTGCGCAGACCAACCTGGCGGAAGAGATTCTCTTAGAGGTGTTTGGAGCTCAAGTCCGTTCGTAGGAATAGGACAAATTGTGGATCGCCAGGATGATCCTCGAAAAGACGAAAGTCAGAATTGGCAAGATGAGATAAGCGCTTAGTTTCACGAAAAACCGCTGGCGTGCTTTCGATCACAGGCCTGGAGCAAAGCGCCGTCGGCTGTCTTCTGGACGGCGAAATCCGCCAGCACTCGCAGGCCACTCTGGCGGTTCGCCGCATTGTCGTCAATAAACTCCTCTGGTTTCTCAAGAAGCGCGGCTACGCCCAGTGCGGTGTCACGGAATTGCGGCAATTCCGGGCCTACCTCACCCACGGCCATAGGGAGCCGGGCGGGCGCTGGGGCGCAGCCTAGGAGGCTTCCTACAACCCGGCCCAAGCTGGGCAGCAGCGGCGTCCGGCCCGCCCCCGTAGGGTCCATACCTATCACGGGCATCTGCGCACGTTTTTCCGCTGGCTTGTTGCGAAAGGGATGCTTGACGAATCCAGTTGATTCGCAGGCTTGGCAAGGCAGCCAAAATTGAGGCCGCACGTTGCTCTACGCAATAGATTCGAGCACGCGAATAACATCGATGCGGATAATTTCTTCTACCTTTTTACAGCCCCAACGGGGTAGAAGATCATTCCCAAGGTATTGTTCGTCCTTTTGAACAGAGGGCGCTTTTTGTGACGCCGAGCGTAACGTTCGAGGTAATAATGGGCATGATCATGAAATATAAGGTATCGCTGCGGCGCTCGGTGTTTCCGGCAACTGGCTTTAATTAGGGGTTCTATTTAGGGCGGGCCTCAAGGCAGGCCGGTTCCCGCAGGAAAAGGCGGACCCGTGCGAGAATTTAGGAATAGGATTCATTCCCCGCCGCACCGAGGCGGCATTCTTCCATGTTGGGCGGTGGGAACAGAGAACCTTCTACCTCACGATTTAGTTCAAGCCTCGTCTTCTTTTCGCTCGAAGACGAAGGGGAGAGTTGACGAAGATCGCAGGATCTTCAAGTTTTACCGAAAGGAGATGGATCGACGTGCCTGATAAGGACAAGACGAGAAGCGTCAGTGAAAGCGAGAACCCTGCAATCCCCTCCCCGACTCCGAAGCGGACTCGGCCGAGGACAAACAAGGACTGGTGGCCGAACCAGCTGGACCTCTCGGTGCTCCACCAGCACTCGCACCTGTCCAATCCGCTGGACGAGGACTTCAACTACGCAGAACAGTTCCAGTCCCTCGACCTCGACGCGCTGAAGCGGGACCTCATCGAGGTGATGACCACGCCGCAGGATTGGTGGCCGGCCGACTACGGCCACTACGGCCCCCTCTTCATCCGCATGACCTGGCATGCCGCGGGGACCTACCGCATCGCCGATGGCCGCGGCGGCGGCGGCCACGGCCAGCAGCGCTTTGCGCCTCTCAACAGTTGGCCCGACAACGCCAGTCTCGACAAAGCGCGCCGGTTGCTCTGGCCGATCAAGAAGAAGTACGGCCAGAAGCTCTCCTGGGCCGATCTGCTGGTGTTCGCCGGCAACGTGGCCATGGAATCGATGGGGTTCAAGACGTTCGGTTTCGGCTTCGGCCGGCCCGACGTCTGGGAGCCTGAGGATATCTTCTGGGGCCCGGAGGACACCTGGCTGGGAGACGAGCGCTACAGCGGCGATCGCGAGCTCGCCGAACCGTTCGGCGCGGTGCAGATGGGCCTGATCTACGTGAATCCGGAAGGGCCCGGCGGCAACCCCGATCCGCTGGCTGCCGCCAGGGACATTCGCGAGACCTTCCGCCGCATGGCGATGAACGACGAGGAGACGGTTGCGCTCATCGTCGGCGGCCACACGTTCGGCAAGGCCCACGGCGCGGCCCCGGCAACCCAGTACGTCGGTCCGGAACCGGAGGGCGCCCCCCTCGAGGAGCAGGGCCTGGGCTGGAAGAACACGTTCGGCAGCGGCAAGGGCCCAGACACGATCACCAGCGGCCTCGAGGGCGCATGGACCAACAACCCGACCAAGTGGGACAACGGATTCCTGGAGAACCTGTTCAAGTACGAGTGGGAGCTGACGACGAGCCCCGCCGGTGCCAAGCAATGGACTCCGAAAAATCCCGAGGCCCAAGGCACCGTGCCGGATGCACACGACCCGTCGAAGCGGCACGCGCCGATGATGCTGACGACGGACCTGGCGCTGAGAGTAGATCCGATCTACGGGCCGATCTCGAAGCGCTTCTACGAGAATCCGGACCAGCTCGCCGACGCTTTCGCCAGAGCGTGGTTCAAGCTGCTTCACCGCGACATGGGTCCCCGGTCGCGCTACCTCGGACCCTGGATTCCGGAGCCGCAGCTGTGGCAGGACCCCGTCCCGGAGGTTGACCATGAGCTGATCGGGGAGCAGGACATCGCCGCCCTCAAGCGCCAGATACTCGACTCCGGCCTGTCCATCCCGGACTTGGTCTCCACTGCCTGGGGGGCTGCGGCCAGCTTCCGCGGCACCGACAAGCGTGGCGGTGCGAACGGAGCACGGATCCGCCTCGCGCCGCAGAAGGATTGGGAGGCCAACGAACCGGCCCGGCTGGCCAGGGTGCTGGCGCACCTCGAGCAGATCCAGCAGGACTTCAACAGCTCACAGTCCGGCGGCAAGAAGGTCTCGCTGGCCGACCTGATTGTCCTGGGCGGATGCGCCGCCGTCGAACAAGCGGCCAGGAACGCCGGGCACAACGTTACCGTCCCGTTCGCGCCGGGTCGCACGGACGCCACCCAGGAGCAGACGGACGTGGACTCATTCAAGGTGCTCGAACCGGTCGCCGACGGATTCCGCAACTACATGCGCGCGGGAGACCCGCTGTCGCCGGAGACCCGCCTGCTGGACCGGGCCAACCTGTTGAAGCTGACTGCGCCCGAGATGACGGTTCTCGTCGGGGGCATGCGTGCCCTCAACGCCAACTTCGGGCAATCGAAACTCGGCATCTTCACCGACCGACCGGAGACGCTGACCAACGACTTCTTCGTGAACCTGCTCGACATGAGCACGGCGTGGAGACCATCGGCCTCGGCTGAGAACGTGTACGAGGGTCGCGATCGCGCCACGGGCGAGCTCAAATGGACCGCCACGGCCGTCGACCTCGTGTTCGGCGCGCACTCTCAGCTCCGCGCGCTGGCGGAGGTCTACGCATGTGACGACGCGCAGGAGAAGTTCGTGCGTGACTTCGTGGCTGCCTGGAACAAGGTGATGAACCTCGATCGCTACGACCTTGTCGCTCAGGCCCGGGACGGGCGCCAGCGCGCGGCCGCGGCCAGCCACTAAGCTCGATACCGAAGCGGGCGACCCTCAGAGGGTCGCCCGCGCTTTTGTTCCGTTCCGTAGCAGTCGTGTTGTACCACCAAAAGGAATCGTGCGGTGCTTGTTGCCTTTCTTCTCGTTTCTCTGTCTCTGTTCTGGTCTTTGGCTTTTCTCCGTATGTCCTCCGTGTCTCCATGCCTCTAGCGGAGCGGGTGGTTAGATACTCTTGTTTTGCTGTGTGGCTTTGTGGTTGGTCTGGCGCTGTCCGTTGCGGCGAAGGAGGCCGCGCGCCACAATCGCGCCGTGCCGTCGCTGCTGGCCGAGGCCAGCGTGTTGCCGTCGGGGGAGAAGGCCAAGTCCGAGACGCCCGCCGTATGGCCTTGCAGCGTCTGCATCAGCCGCCAGGTCGCCGTGTTCCAGAGGTTGACGGCCCTGTCCTGGCCTCCGGTCGCCAGCGTCTTCCCGTCCGGGGAGAAGGCGACGCCGCCGACGGTGCCCGTATGGGCGTTGAGCGTCTTGCGCTCGCGCCACGCGCCGACCTCCCAGACGGTGACCGTGCCGTACTGGCTTCCCACGGCCAGGGTCTTGCCGTTGGGAGCAAAGGCCAGGGCGCTGACCCAATCGCCGAAGCCGCGCAGCGGCGGAGCGGCTTCCTTGCGGGCAGCCATGTCCCAGATTCGGATCGTTTTGTCGCTGCCGCCGGTGACAAGCAGGGTTCCATCGCGAGAAAAGGCCAGGCAGAGGACCAGACCGGTATGGCCTTGCAGGACAGCGATCTCCTTCTGCTTTTCCCTATCCCAGAGCGCGACCGCGCCCGGAACACCGGGGTGGTCCCAGAGGCCGCTCGCGACCGCCAGTGTCTTGCCATCGGGAGAGAAAGCGGCGGCCGTGACCATCTGAAGGTTCCTCTTCAGCACCGCCCTTTCACGCAGCTCCGGCAGCTCCCAGAGCTTGAGCGTCCGATCCTGACTGCCTGTGAGCAGCGTCGCGCCATCGGGCGAAAAGGCCACACAGCAGATGTTGTGCTTGTGGCCTGCCAGCATGGCGATTTCCCGCGTCGTGTGGACATCCCAGAGCCTGGCGGTCGTATCCATGCTGCCGGTCGCCAGCAGCGTGCCATCGGGCGAGAAGGCGAGGCAGAGCGCCGCGCTCAGATGGCCTCGCAGCGTTTCCATCTCCTGCGGCGGCGCACTGTCCCACAACTTGGCCGTACCGTCCTTGCTGCTCGAAAGCAGAACGGTATCGTCCGGCGAGAACGCTACCGTGTAGACCTCATTGCAATGGCCCTTTAACGTGGCTTTCTCTTTGCCGGAAAGCACGTCCCAGAGCTTGATGGTGCAGTCGGAACTGCTCGAAGCCAGCGTCCTACCGTCCTGCGAGAAGGCGATGGCCTGGATACGGTCCCTATGGCCCGGGAGCGTAAAAAAGCGATGCTTGGCCGCCACATCCCAGAGGGCCAAGGCGTTATCCTCGTCCACGATCGCCAGGGTTCTGCCGTCCGGCGAGAATTCGATGAGCCTGCCGTGCGTCCAGAAGGTCGTGGTCTCCCGCTTCTGGGCGATGTCCCACAGCACGACGGTCATGTCCTTGCCGACGGCCAGGGTCTTGCCGTCGGGGGAGATGGCTGCGGTATGGAAGGCGGTGTTCGTGCCCCTCAAGGTCGTCCGGAGCTGTCCTCGCGGCACATCCCAGATGCGTATGGTTTTGCCGCCGCAGGCGGCGATCAGGAGCTTGCCGTCAGGAGAGAAGAGCAGCCGATTCATGTTCTCCTTCGCGCCGGTAAGCGCAGCCCTCTCCTGCCGCGCGCCCACATTCCACAGTTTGATCGTCTTATCCCAACTGCCCGTCGCCAGCAGTTTGCCGTCCGGCGAGAAGGCGAGGCATCCGATGCGCTCTGCATGTCCCTTCAGGACAGCCACTGCGCACCGGGTGGCGACCTCCCATAACTTGACCGTTGTGTCTTCGGCCCCGGTGGCAAGCAGGGTTCCGTCGGGCGAGAAGGCTGCGCAATGCACCAGCCCCTCGTGCCCCCGAAATGTGTGCCGGCTCTGGTCCTGGCAGAGCCGCCAGAGATAGCGCCACTCGAAGCCGCGCAGGTCTTCCTGATCGGGTTGGGGCCGATGGGCTTCGAGCAGTTCCAGCGCATAGGCGATCTTCCCCGCCTCCCAGGCTTGCTGCGCCAGATTCATATCTGCGGCATACAGCAGACGCCGCGCCGCGATCTCCCGCTCCTCGGCCAGACGCCGCTTGCGCGCCTCTTCCCGCGCGATGGCCCGCTGACGGCGCAGGACGACATCGGGCATGTTCTCCATCACCCAGTCCCGGTCGAAGACTCGCGCGTAGATGCGATTGCGGACGATAAGGCGGCCTTCGGCGACACGCACGATCCCCGACAGGCGCAGCCAACTTACCAGCATGTTCGTCTCATCGTCTGGCACGACGTTGCGCGCATTCCTGATCTGGGCGTACAGGTTTAGCAGATGAGACACCGGCGCCTCGCTGCGCAGCAGACGCTCTCGCACGAAGAGCAGGTTGTCATCCTGCTCCCGCGCCCGTCGGGAAAGGAACAGGCGGTGGCAGAGGCTGTCCACACCCTCCGACGTCGTCACGTTGGGCGCTTCCGCAACGGCCTGGCACAGCCGCTGCGTGAGATAGGGATGCCCGCCTGTCCAGAAGAGCACGCGCTTGAGCAGCGTCAGTCCATAGGCGGCGCGCCGGCCTGAAGCGGAGGGACGGTTCAATCCCGCCGCCAGCGGCGCCGCCTCGGCTTCGGTGAAATCCGTCAGCTCGATGCGTCTGCCGATATTGAAAGGCGTCATGCGTGTATCGCGGATCAAGTCCGCAGGCGTGGCGACCCCGAGCAGGCAGAAGGTCAATCGCTGCATCTGCGGATCTTGGGTCCGTCGGTTATAGCCCTCCCGGATACCGGCGAAGAACTCGTCGGTGGAAAAGGGCAGCGAGCGCACAACATCGATCTCATCTACGAAGATGACCAGGCGATCCGGGCAGCGCGGCAAGATGACCTGGCGGATCGACTCCATCCAGCGCTGCCAGGGACCCAGGCGCGCGTTGTCCAGCCAGAAGTCTTCCAGATCCTCTTCCAGATCCAGGGGCATCCCCAGGCTGGCGAGCAGGCCATCATACCACTGTTCGACCGTCAGGTTCTGCCCTACCGCCGTGAGATCCAGCACGACGACCGTGACCCCTGCGGCGCGGAGGCGGGCGGCGGTACGGACCATCAGGGAGGACTTGCCCATCTGCCGCGACGTGAGCACATAGCAAAACTCGCCTCGGCACAGGCCCTCATAGAGGTCCGCATCGGCTTTGCGTTCTACGTAAGAAGGCGCATCATATTGCAGCGTCCCCCCGGTGACATAGAAGCGCTCTGTGGAACCGTTCATACCCCTGTCCTCTCCGTCCGCTTACCTTCCATTCCTGCCTGGAAAATCGTGTCATGGCCGGATTCCCTATCGCACGGAGGATTTCCTGCCTCGCTGCGGATGGCACAGGGCCATTCAGTTTTCGCCCCCACCCCTTACCCACTGCTAGGATCGGGCCTCAACGGACTGCCAGGGGCGGGCCTGCCATGGTTGGGTCCTCTGCCTTGCGAGGCCCTTGCCTCCGCCTAGCCACACCTGGCGACAGCCCTCCGCCTGGCGATCCCCAAGAACAGGGGAGGGGAGCGGCCCCCACCCCTTACCCCTCCCCCAAGAACAGGGGAGGGGAGAGTCAGAGCTTCTCGGCTCCCCCTCTCCTAAAATTGGGGGCAAGTCCCAGCGCCTGTTGCAGCGCAAAGGCCGTTTCCAGGGCGCGGCATTGGGGGCTGGCATAGAGCGCGACGGCTCCGAGGCGAGCGTCCTGAAGCGCGCGGGCAGTCCTCTGCGCCTGTTCGCGTCCCAGCGGAGTGAGCGGCGAATCGGGGTTGTAAGGAACATCCTGATTGGCGTTGTGTGTGGACTGTCCATGCTGGATCACATAGATTTTCATCGGGCTTCCTGGCAAGCGGGGTCTATTTCGATTGGAAAGGAAACGTCAATAGCGTTGCTTCTCGTTCGGGTATCCTGGGCAAAGGGCACCGACTGCGTCGTAGGTTGGTTCACGCAAAAAGGCAGGCGACAGCCGCGCTCTGCCATGCCGCCTCTACCAGAGAGGGATTTCCATTCCGGCTGAGCAGATCGAGGCGGCAGGCACGCAGAGTTTCCGTGCGCCCAGCAATGGCGTCTACCTGCCAGGCGATGACCGCATCGCGCACCGTCCCGACGCTGTGCGTGTTGGTCAGCATCACCGGCCCATCCAGCAGGCCCGACTCCTCGATCCAGGTCGTTCCGGTCATCTCGCCGTTGCCGTTTAAGGAGAACCAGCCCGCAAAGACCGGCGAGGCGGACGCTGCGCCGCGCGGCAGGATGGCGGTCACGCCGGTACGAATCGGGCCTTCGCCCACCTTCAGCGCGCCCTCCCCCGCGATTAAGGTCATGTGACCGACCGTGACGCCCGCCACGTCGGTGAGGGCGTTGAGCGGCCCCGGCGTTCCCTCGAACGGGACGCCCAGGTCGCGGGCGCGCGGTCTACCAGCTCTGCTCTCGCGCATCATCCCTATCCCAGCGCGACAGCACAAGCTTCTGCCGCGTGTAGAACAGTGCGGGCGATCACCTCTGCGGTCGAAGGATTGTGAACATTCGTGAAGGCCCGCGTTTGCGGTAGAATCCACTGGCCGTTGCAGAGCAACGGAACGAGGGGTGCATGGTCGAAGTCGGTTTGTGGCATAGCGCTATCCTCGCGAAGCCGCCGCCAGCCCGGCGTCGAGCGCGGCGATCAGTTCGTCTACATGAGCGCGGCGGGCAATGAGCGGCATCCCCGTGCGAATGACGTTGGCATACAGCCCGCCCTTGCCGATCAGGACGCCGCGCCGCTTCGTCTCCTCGAACACCGTGAGAACGGCCTGCGGGTGCGGCTCCTTCGTCTGGCGATCCTTGACCAGTTCCAGCCCCTGCATCAGCCCCAGGCCGCGCACGTCGCCGACGAGGGGATGCTTCTCCTTCAAGCCCTCCAGCCCTTCCCGCAGATAGGCGCCGACCTCCGCTGCGTTGCGCCGCAGGTCTTCCTCTTCGATGACTTTGATGACCGCCAGCGCCGCCGCCGTCGAGACCGGGTTGCCGCCGAAGGTCGCGAAGGTCAGCCCCGGATAACTGTCGGCCACTTCGGGCGTCGCGATGGTCAGGCCGATGGGCGCGCCGTTCGCCATCCCCTTCGCGGAGGTCAGGATGTCCGGCTCTACATCCCAATGCTCGATGCCGAACCACTTGCTGCCGGTGCGGCCCCATCCCGTCTGCACCTCATCGCAAATGAACAGCCCGCCGTGCCTGCGCGCGATCTCCACCGCCCGCGCGAAGTAGCCGGGCGGTGGCACGATGAACCCGCCCACGCCCAGCACCGTCTCGGCCATGAAGGCGGCGATCTCCCCGGTCGTGGTCGTCTGGATGACCTCCTCGATATCTTCCGCGCAGGCCAAGCCGCAGTCGGGATAGGTCCTCTTGAAGGGGCAGCGATAGCAGTAGGGCGCGGGCGCATGGACGATGCCGGGAACCTGCGCGGGCAGGGGACGCCAGGGACGCTGCCCGACCGCAGAGAGGGCCGTTGCCGAGCGTCCGCTGTAACTGTGGCGCAGGACGACAATCTCCTGGCGGCCCGTGTAGAGTTTGGCCGCCATAATGGCCGTGTCGTTGGCCTCCGTGCCGCTGCTGGTGAAGAACGACTTCTTCAACCGCCCCGGCGTGATCGCAGCCAGTTTCTCCGCAAGATCGGACTGGGACGGATGCGGATAGAGT
The DNA here is from genome assembly GCA_035650735.1 of Chthonomonadaceae bacterium. Taxonomy (GTDB): domain Bacteria; phylum Armatimonadota; class Chthonomonadetes; order Chthonomonadales; family Chthonomonadaceae; genus DASRGL01. Next base: position 30,416 of record DASRGZ010000099.1, on the reverse strand, counting down.
GGAGAGGTATGCGAGAGCCGCTGCGCCTGCTCGACGACGACCTGCACGACCGCCGGGTTCGCGTGGCCGACGCTGATGGTCAGCACCCCACCGAAGCAGTCCAGATAGCGGTCTCCCTGCTCATCCCAGACGTACATGCCTTCGCCGCGCACCAGCGCCAGCGGCTCCTGATAGTAAGTCGCCACCGCCGGAAAAAGATACTCTTTATGTTTGCGCACGGTTTCAGACATCGCTATCTATCCCTTCCTCTATGTCCGTTTGTGAGGGCGTCACCAGAGGAGACATCTCAGTTTTGGGAAACCTGCATGGTTCGGGCAACACGCTTTGCCAACATCGCTCTGGTGGTGCGGTTCTCCATGCGGCGCACCGACAGGCAGAAGAGGCGAATCTCCCTATCCAAGTACGCCATCAGACGCCTGGTCTCCTGCGTACGCCTGTCTCTCGCCCGACAGGCACGGAGAGAGCGAACCCGCACAGAGATAACGGCAGCGCCCGCCAAGAACGCAGGGCTTCGTGCAGCGCCTCAAGCCCGGTGTCCGGTCCGACCTTAAAGATCTTCCTTGACTCCCAAAACCTGCCTCTTTGGCTCTTTGGCAGGAGTTTTAGGCGGCTGCCACGAAGCAGAAGGGGGAGGTTTGCTCCACTAGAGCGGCACAAATACCTAAGGTATACGATAGGGAGCCCATGACTACTATCACCCGGATCATGGTTGGCGATATGCGATTTCCTCTTCGGCCCGGCGAGGGCGCGGACGCTATCCATGTCAGCCCGCACTATTCCTATGCCGTAACGCAACTCAGCACGGATCACGGCCTCTTGGGAACAGGCCTCGCCTTCACCCTGGGTGGCGGCAACGATCTGGTCTGTCGGGCGATTGAGGAGCTGGCACAGCCGCTTGTAGGACAGGCCATCGAAGAGTTGATGGCTCATTTTGGGCGTGTGCAGCGACAGATCGCCGACCATCCGCAGTACCGCTGGCTCGGCCCGCACAAAGGCGTGGTGCATCTGGCTCTCGCCTCCATCACCAATGCCTGCTTCGATCTCTGGGCGAAGGCGCGCGGCGTGCCGCTGTGGAGACTGCTGCTGGATCTTTCTCCTGGGCAGATCGTCGCACTCCTGGACCTGAGTTACCTGGAAGACGTGCTTTCTGCCGATGAGTCGCTGGCCCTCCTGGAAGCCCACCTCATGAGCCGCGCGGAACGCAAGGGAGTGATCGAGACCGGCTATCCGGGGTACGATACGTCGGTCGGGTGGTTCCACTACGACGATGCCCAGATTCGCGAGAACGCCCGCCGCGCCGTCGGGCAGGGATTCACGGCGCTGAAGCTGAAAGTCGGCTCAGCGGATATGGAGCGGGATATTCGGCGCGCGCATCTAGTGCGCGAGACGGTCGGCTCTGAGGTGCGCGTGATGCTGGACGTCAACCAGCAGTGGACTCTGCCGCGCGCGGTTCGCGCCTGCCTTGCGCTGGCGCCGATGTCACCCTACTGGATCGAGGAGCCCACCCATCCGGACGACGTGTTCGCGCACCAGACCCTGGCGCGCGCTATCGCCCCGATTCCCCTCGCTCTGGGCGAGCATGTGCCCAATCGAGTGCTCTTCAAGAACTTTATGCAGGCCGGGGCAGCACAGTTTATCCAGGTAGATGCAGTGCGCGTGGCCGGAATCAGCGAGTTTATCACCATTAGCCTGTTGGCACGCAAGTTCGGGCTGAAGGTTGTGCCCCACGTTGGCGATATGGGGCAGATTCATCAGCACCTGGTTCTGTTCAACCATATTGCGCTGGGACTGGAGATCGTCTTTCTGGAATACATCCCCCATCTTCAGAACTATTTCCTGCACCCGGCCCGGGTTGAGGATGGTGTTTACCGAACGCCCCAACAGCCAGGCAGCAGCTCGGACCTAAAATAGACCTCACCCCGGCCCCTCTCCTTGAGAAGGAGAAGGGAGAGGCGTTTTCATGCTCGGTGGTGCGCCCCACGCATGAAGGGCTGGCTTGAAAGAGCAGACCTGAGGAGGAGCTTTCCTGATGTCCAATCTCCGACAGAAGATACTGATTCTTTATTCGCGCACGCCGGATCTCAACAGCGAGATAGGCGCCTGGGCTATCTATGACGGAACCGGCCGAGAGCACCACACGACCGGAGACAGCGATACGCCGCCCTATCCCTCGGTGCTGGCCGCGATGCGGGACGGCTGGCGCGTCATGCAGTTTCCCCAGCAGTTTCCGGCCTATCCCGGCATGGAGCTGACGACATCCTACCTGCGGTTCGAATACATTCTGGAGAAGATGGAGGAGGTCGAGAATGGTTGAGAAGCGGTATCTGCTCACCTCGGTGCAGATGGCCAACTTCGCCGCAGACGGTTTGCTGCGTTTTGACGAGCTCATTCCGGAGGCGATTAACACCGAGGCGCGGCGCGAGGTCGAAGAAGGTCTTATCAGCCTGCGGTATGAGTACCAGGGGCAGCCCCTGGCCAACGCCTGGCCGGACTCGCAGGGCTTTGGCGCCATGATCCGTCTGCCGGAGGTTCGCGGCATCATAGAAAGCCTGGTCGGTCCCAATCCCCTCTACGACCATCATGCCTTCCACAAAGTGGGGCCAGGCCACCTGGAAGGGCAGATATGGCACGCCGACGCTATCATAGACACCCGCCTGCACTTTGATATCCAGCTTTTCTACTTTCCCCATGACACGCCGCGCGAGATGGGCGGGACGATGTTCCTGCCTGGCAGCCACTTTCGCCGCATCCATGAGACGGATATTGCCCGCTATCAAAACTTCGTTGGGCAGATGCCCGCTGTCTGCAAGGCCGGCACGCTCTTTGTCGCCCATCATGGCATCTGGCACTGTGCCCAACCCAACCGCACGGACAGGCTGCGCACCATGTTCAAGCTCCGCCTGAATCCGACGGTGCGGCAGAAGCTTCTCTGGAACACCGACGACTTGCAGGATCCCCAGATACCCGGCATTCTCTCGCGCAATCACCGCTGGTACGGCAACGATGACCGAATCGAGTACGTCAACCGTATTCGGTTCTGGCGTTTTCTCACCGGTGACGAGCGTTGGGATATGGGCTACTGGCTCACCCGCATCGAGAACACGCCGGAGCGGGTGGTGACCCAACAGGAAGCCTGACGCTCTGTGAGGAATGGGAGAACCTGGAAGGGGTTGCAGGCACGCTTGGTAACCTGGAGCGTCTGGCTTGCAGCCTATCTTCGCTTCTGTCACAGGGAGACACCAGGATGAAAATCACCGACCTCAAGTGTACTCTTCTGGGCGAAAACCCCATCGTTCGCATTACCACCGATGCCGGCCTCGACGGATATGGGGAGGCAGAAAATCCCAAATCCTATCTGCGGCCTCACATCCTGTTCTACAAGCCCTACCTCCTGGGGGAAGACCCGACGGATGTGGAACGGGTGATGCTGCGTATTCGCCGCCTGGGGAGTTTTAAGCCCTGGGGCAGTGCCGTCAGCGCGATCGAAATGGCCCTCTGGGACATCGCCGGGAAAGCGGCCAATGTGCCGGTGTACAAGCTGCTGGGAGGCAAAGTGCGCGACAGGGTGCGCGTCTACAATGGGGGCGTTCGCTTTCCGATGCATGGCAGTTCTCCACAAGACTACGCCGACAACGTCGCGAAGATGAAGAACTCCCCGGAAAAGTTCAGCATTATTAAGCAGGGCATCGGCTTCCATAGCGCCATGCCGCGCCAGGTCCCCGATTTTACCTTGGGCGAGGTCCACACAGGTCGGTTTCATGCCAATCGCGGCCTGCTTACCGAACGCGGTCTCAAGCATGTGATCGCCTGTGTGGAGGCGATGAAGTCCGTGTTGGGCGACGAAGTGGGCCTTGCCCTGGACTGTGGCCCCGGCTGGATGGTGCCCGATGCGATTCGGCTGGCGAAATCGCTGGAAGCGCTGCATGTGATGTGGCTAGAGGACCTACTCACGGGCGACTATGTCCCCTACGTCCTGGCGGATGTGTATCGGGAAGTGACGCGCAGCACGTCCACGCCCATCCACACGGGGGAACAGATCTATCTGCGCCAAAACTTCAAAGACCTGATCGAGAAACATGCGGTCAATATCCTCGGTCCCGACCCGGCGGACATCGGGGGCCTTGCCGAACTGAAATGGGTGGCAGAATACGCGGACTTGCATGGAATTCTGATCGCTCCGCACGGCATTTTTGACGGGCTGATCGGGCTGGCCGGATTGGTACAGGTCTGCGCGACGCTTCCCGCCAACTTCATCGCGTTCGAGTACCCGGTGGCGCGTCCGGAATGGTGGTATTCCATCATCGAAGGCTTACCCGATCCGATTGTGGAGAACAGCCAGATTCGTCTCTGGGACACGCCGGGCCTGGGAGTGCGGTTCAATGAGGCGGCCAGGCAGTATCTGCCTCCAGGTGAGGAAGACTTCTTCGACTAAGAGCCCCTAACAACCCCTGGCTGTCAGGCTCTCCCCTCACCCCAGCCCTCTCCCTGCAAGGCAGAGGGAGAACGGGTTTTGTTCGGCACTCTAAGCAGGCCCTACGTTCCGTTACGGACGAGAGGGAACCTGCGCGCCGTCCCCGCCTCCGACGCCGCTACCGTCGCGGTCAGGGCTCGCCTGCCGGAAGGCAAGCTCGCTTAGCGCCGGGCGTCTAAGCCCTGCCAGCCATGCTTCCATCCCCCCGGAGCGGTACTCTCGACCACCAGATTTTCCCCTTCACGGCGGGAGAGCAGCCTGAATCCATTCTCATCCGTCAGGTAGCGCACAGGCATAAAGCCCGCTTCCACCAACGCTTCCAGCGATTCGGGCACGGTGTCGAAGGCCAACCGGTAGGCATAGGTAGCCCGTCCGATGCCCAAGCGGATGAAGTGGGCCTCGTTGTCCGTTTTGATTTCGCGCACCGCCTCTGCCGGCAGCTTCAGCAGACGCAGCATCTCCACCGCCAGCGGCTGCGCCTTCCCGGAGGGCGCGGCCAGAGCACGAAACGTCAGCGTGTGCCTCCCTGCCGAGAGCGCGTGCGTGCCCAGCCGCAGATCGATCTCCTCCAGCTCAGGCGACCGGAAATCGGCGGCGGGCAGACCCACCTTGCCGTCGAGTTCGACAGCAAACAGGCCGTACTCCGGCCCGGTGAAGGCGATCAGGCGCACAGCGTACCGCCCCTCCTCCGTGACCGTAAAGGGCAACGTGAGGTGGGCGTCCGGCTCGGTGTTGGGCCAGCAGAGAGCGGGCCGCCCGCCGAAGAAGCCGAGCGTTTGTACTGTCACCTGCGTGCCCCCGCTTGCCTCCGCCTGTCGAAACGTGCGCACCAGATGCTGATTCTGCCAGGGCACGCCCCGTTCCGGCCAGGGCGGAAGAAAACCGAACGGCTTTGGCTCACCGAGCTGATACCAGTAGGCAATGCTGGAGAAGAAGTCGGGCCGCTCGATATACCAGGCTTCCTCCGCGTTCGCCCGGTTGCCCTTGTGCTCCATCGTCACCTTCAGCGATTGCCTAAAGCCGACCGGGTCCAGGACGTGCCAGCGGTAGCAAAGGCCGCTATCCCCGGCGCTCCATCCCTGCCAGCGCGGCTGCCCGAACCAGAGACTGGTGCGCTGCCGGAAGCCCCAGGCATCGTTGAAGTAGTCCTCGCTGCCCGTCCCTTGCAGGCTCGGTATCTCCTCGCCGTCAATGTAGAAGAAGTCGTCGCCCTCGCCGAACCAGCCATCCTGCGCCAGCGTCACCGCCATCACCGTGCCGACATACTGTCCGCGGCCTGCAATATCGGCAATCAGATAGTCCTGCCCCATGACTGCCGGGTACTCCTGCCGATAGCGCGCATGGAAGTAAGGTGTATCGGGCGGCAGGGCGTCCAGCGCCACCCAATCCACCTGCCAGTAGAGCCCGGAGGAGCGGTCGTGGTTATCGTTGGCGATGACGATGTGGGCGGAGCGGGCAAACGGCATCCGCCAGTAGCAGGTCAGGCTGCCCGTCGGCGAGACCTGCACCGGCAGGCTCTCCACGATGGCGGGCTTGCCTTGCCCGACCGCAAAGAACTCGCCGAGCGGCACTTCCACGCCTGGTTCCTGCCGCTCATCCCAGTAGATGCGCAGGCTCAGGGCGTTGAGCTCGTTGACGCCGCCGGCGTGGCTGGTAAACCAGATATGGGTGATGACGCCCGGCCCTTCCAGCACCGGCAGCTCGAAAACCTGTCCGGGCGCAAGCCGGGTCATGTCAAAGTTGCCGTTGTTCCAGTTGGGCTGCTCGTTGCTGGAGATACGGCGGTTGCGGCCCATCGGAGGCGCGGCCAGGGCGCCCAGCAGATCGCCGAAAAGAGACATGAGAGACCTCCGGTTCTAGATTCCAGTCGCCTGTTCGGGCGGGGTGGGAGGATTCATTTCTTGCGAAGATATTGAGCAAAGAAGTCGAGCGTCCGTGTCCAGGCGAGCTTGGCGCTCGCGGCGTCGTAGCGGGGCGTGGTGTCGTTATGGAAACCATGATTGGCGCCTTCATAGATGAACGCCTGGTATCGGACATGATGGGCTTTCAGCGCCTCCTCGTATGCAGGCCAGCCGGCATTAATGCGGGTATCGAGTCCGGCGTAGTGCAAAAGCAAAGGCGCCTTGATCTTCCCCACCTCTTCGGCAGGAGGTTGGGAGCCGTAGAAGGCGACGCCGGCATCCAGCTCGGAGCCGAGTCGGACCGCCAGCATATTGACGATGCCGCCCCCGAAACAGAATCCTACCGCGCCAAGCTTACCCGTGCAATCGGGACGCGCCTTCAGCCACTTCGCCGCCGCGATAAAGTCCTCGAGCATCTTCTGTTTGTCCACTGTTCGGAACAGCTCCGCGCCTTTTTCGTCGTCGCCGGGATAACCGCCGACGGAGGTCAGGCCGTCCGGCGCGAGCGCCAGATAGCCTTCTGTCCCGAGCCGTCGCGCCACGTCCTCGATATAGGGATTGAGGCCGCGATTCTCATGGATGACGAGTACTCCGGGGTGTTTCGACTCCTTATCCTGGACGGGATGAACTAGATAACCCTTGATGTTTGTGTTGCCTTTGGGCGAGGGAACGGTGACTACCTCCGTCCTGATACGTTGGTCGTCTTTAGGAACCTGCTGCGCCCAGGCGTAGTTGGGACGCAGGCTCTCCCAGATCGCCATGGCGGTCATGCCTCCAACGGCGAACTTTTGGGCGCGCTCGAGGAATTGACGTCGATCAATCATTCCATGAACGTAGGTGTCGAACAGGTTAAGAAGCTCTTGCGGATACTCGTTTGCGGTTTTGCGTTCCATCTCCGTTACCTTCCTGGAATCTAAAAGGCTTTCTCTCCGTGAAAATAGAGACTTTGCTCGCCTGATAGCGCTCCTTTCCTATAGATAGGGCACGGCGAGGCAGACAGGATGCCGCCGTTATCGCCGTCGCCTTAAGAGGCAGGCATCTTCGCCGTCGTCTGCCCCGCCTGCCGCAGCGTAATCTTCGCCTCCGTGGTGGCTCCAGTAATGACATCGGTGGCGCGCACCGTATACGTCCCCGGCGCATCGTTAACGGCGGAAGGGAAGATGAAGGCTGTCCCCTTCTTGGGCAGCAGGATGTTCCTGGCGTAGGTAGGAAGGGGCCGACCATCGGGGCCGAAGACGTGGCAGCGAACGAGCGCCTTTGCCGTCCCGGAGGAGGTGAGTCGGAACCGCACATGATCGCCGAGGCGGGCGGAGTCCGGGCCGGTGAGGGCGAGTTGATTGGCGGTCTGGCTGAGACCCAGCACCAGCGCCCCGCCGACCGTAATCGAGGTCTTCACCGTATCCGTCGTGCCGAGTTGCTTGCCGGTGCGTGCGTCCGCAACGTGGAAGCGCTGCGGAAGTTGGATGGTCACCTCCTGGGAGGCGACCTGGCCCAGATGGGCATCCTGGTAGACGGTGACGCCGTCGTAGCCCTGGATCGCCTTCATGCCGACGTTCTCCTTCACGATAGCCAGGGCTTGCGCATCTCCCAGGCGATAGCGCACGACCTGAGCCTGGGCGAGCGGCTTGCCGTCGGCATCGAGAACCCGCACAGCGGGCTGAATGCCGAGATGATCGAGCAGCGCACTCACCAGGCCGCGGTAGCTGCCCCCGCCATAGCTGCGGCGGCGAGAACGGCTGTAGGCGTCGAGCGCGGTATTAAGGTAGATCGCCCATCCCTTCCCCACCTGGCGGACGAAGACCGCGTCGTGATCGCCCACCTTGAGCAAGGGGATACTGGTCGAAGCCGTGACCGCCTCTACCAATGGGAGGTCTTCCAGCAGGTCAGGAGAGAGTCCCCACCTCTTTCCCTCCTCCGTGACCGACACAGAACCGGTAAGGTGGGTGAAAGCGCGTTGCTCGGCAGGCGCGGTCGCGATGCCGAAGAAGTCATTAAGGAGGCCGCCCGGAACCCAGGCGCAGTGCGCGTCCATGACACCGGCGGCGGCGTCGGCGATAACGATACCTCCGCGCTGAGCGAAGTCCTCGATCTCCTGCACCTCGCGCGGCGAGAGCGCCGCAGAGAGCGGGAGGATGAAGACGCGGTATTTTCCCGAAGCTAGAGCGCCCGCTTCGACCTGGCCGTAGGCCGCGAAGTCGAACTGTAGGCCGAGGTCGTTGACGACGCGCACCCAGCCGTCGCGGTCGGCGTCAAAGTTTGGCCGCGTCTCCCCTTCCTGCTTCGGCTGCCACAATGGGACGGCGGCGTGGACGGAAGGCATCGAGTAGTGGATAGCGATGCCATCCTGCAACCGCTCCGCCTCTAGGAAGAGCTTTCCAATGCCCTCGTAACGCAGTGCAGAGAACGCCTCGCCCATGTCGCGGGCGGACATAGAGTGCGTGAAATCCGGGTTGAGGAAGGAGGGAAGCCAGAATATCTGCGGGTAGAGGACGTTGTGGATCGCCGCGTTCCAGATGGCGTTCTGGACGCCCAGGCCATGAGAGCCGTAGCCGGTCCAGAAACCGATCATCGCGCCGGGCTTGGCAAAGCTGCGGTGCAGATCCCATTGATTGCCGCCGCCGTAGGAGAGGAAGTCGTCAATAACCTGGTCAAGGCGGTACCAGTCGCAGCCGTTGTAGGCGTTGGTGGCCTGCGTTCCGGAAACGGCGATGTGGCCGTCGGGATCGCCCTCGCGGACGGCATCCCGCACGAGCTGGTAAGCGTTGGCAAAGACGACCTCCATGAAGGTCCGGTGGTCGGCCCAGGGCGCGTAGTTGTTAGCCTGCTGGGCCTCCTCCGTCGTATAGGGAACGACGCTCTCCCAGGCAGAGAAGCGGCTTTTCCACTCCTTGTTCAACGCGTCGAGGGAACCATACTCCTTCTTCAGCCACTCCCGGAAGGCGGCCAGCGTGTCTTCGTCCCAGGAGAAGTCGTAGGCATCTCCGTAGGAGGTGAGCGAGCCTTCATCCCCGACAAAATAGTAGTCCAGCCCGTAGCCGGCCTTCTTCCGCGCGCTCTGGACGACGATCTGGCGCAGCTTGCTCAGAAAGGCCGGATCGCAGAAGGAGGGGATGCGCACGAGGAGCTTCTTATCGTGCGTGCGTTTGTAAAGGACGCGCTTGGCGTTGTAGGGCAGGGTGGCGTAATTGCCGGTGCGCTGGTACTCCTGGATCGCCTTCTCGATGCCCGCTTCGTCCTCTGGCCCACGGTCGTACCAGTAGATACCGAAGCTGCCGTGCGGGATGTCCAGACCGTTGTTGATGCCCTCCGTCCATGTCATTCCGATGTCGGTCGAGGCGGCGCGGATCTGGCGGAGACGGACGGAGCGGAAGTAGGGGCGCAGGCTGGAGAACCCGATCTGGGCTTTGTACTCGCGTTCGCGGCGCTCCTTCGGAACGATCAGGAGGGGCTGAGTTTCCAGACGGTCTACGATGAAGTCATGCCTATCCACCAGATCGGTTCGGAGGGAAGCAAACTTGCCGAGGAAGTCGGCGAGACGATAGGTGAACTCGCTATGCGCGGCGGCGGGGCGCTCTTGGCGGGTGAGGTCGCGGTCGTAGTCATCCGTGACGGTAAAGCGGACACGCAGACCGGCGACGTTGCCGTTAGCTCGGATGGCCGCGCGGAGTGTGTCGTCGCGTTTGTAGAAGGGGGCGTCCGGCTTGATCTGCGCGAGGGTCGCCTGCCGGGGGGTATCGAAGGTCGCGGAGGCCCAATCCAGGGTCGCGCCTCCCGTATTGCGCACGACGAGGTCAAAGATAAGCTTCCCCTGAGGCCAGCCGGTGGCGGGCCGGAGCGCAGAGACGGGAATGGGCACCGTATTCTTGCCGGCACGTAGGTTCAGCCGGACATGGTAGGCCGGGAGGCGCTGCCCAAACGCGGTCTTGCCATGAATCTCTATCGTCGCTGTTGTGGCGGAGGAAGCGTTCAGCACGAGAGAGGCGGCGCTGGGCCTGGCGGTGAAGGAGGCGACGCCCACGCCCGAATCACGCCCGGCGGCCCACAGAATGGCGCGGCAGAGCAGAGAGTACTGGTACTCCCAGTAGTCCCAGTTCACACGCGGCGTAACCGAATTGTCCGTTTCGGGCAGAAAGCCTTCTTCGACGTAGGCCAGGGAGACCACACGGCCTTTGCCATACGGTTTGACGGCGAGAATAGGGTATTCCCCGGACTTCAGGAGGACCTCGCCGGTCGCGCGGTACTTGTAGAAGGAGCCGCCGAGCGTACTTTCCGGGAGCAGGGCCAGCGGCAGGCCACGGGTGATGAAATGAGCCTTGGCACGCTTCCACTTGCCCTTCGTGATCGCGTCTTTGTTCCGTTCCGGGTAGCCGCTTCCATTTATACGGTCGTTCGGGCAGTCTACGAGGGGCGAGAGGTCCCAGAGCCGGGTGTCGCCGATCTTCTCATCGCCGAGAAAAGGGTGATTCTCCACATCGCCGAGGAAGGGATGAATGAGGACAAGGCCCGCGCCCTCCTGGACGCGCCGCAGGATAGCATCGCGAGCGGGGCGTGTCAGGCGGGTCCATCCGTTGAGGCCGGGGATAACCATGACCTCGAAAGGCGCCGGGCCTGTCAGGTCTTTCTCCACATAGCTGTAGACGATACGGAAGTCATCTCGGTCGCCGCGGTTCACATGGTCATAGTAGTCCCCAATGCCCCAGCAGTTGATGTCCCAGTTACGGTCAATGCTGACGGTGGTGGGCTGAAGGTCGAGGCGTTGCATCAGCTCCACCATGTCCCGGCCAAACTCGACGGAAGGAATGAAGAAGCCTTTGATGGGGCCACCCGGCAGCTTTGTCGCCCAGTCTATGTGGGGGGTGACGACCGAGGTGGAATAGGTGATGTCGTTCTTGTGGAACGCACTGCCGCCGGTCGGCGGTCCCACGACGCTACTTTCCATGGCTCTCCTCTGGCCGAACGCGGCGGCGCTCACGGCGATCAAGACGGCGATCAGTGCGGCAAGGCGACTGAGGTGCATTACGTAACTCCTGATAAGTTCTTTCTAGCGCCTCCAGGCTGAAAAGCGCCGGCGCACGGGAAGCGAATACTACACGCTTCTCCGAACGTACTATTCACCAAGCTGGACCGTCCGTCCTGCTGCCCCAACCCACCGGCAGGGTCCTTCCGTTTTCTCCTATGGCCCTCACCCCTTGTCCCCACTGCAAGGGTCGGGGCTACAATGGACGGCCAGGGTCGGGCCTGCAATGGTTCGGCCCACTGCAAGGGTCGCCGGAGTTACGGCCTCCGGCTCCGCCTAGCGACACCCCTCCGCCTGGCGATCCCCAATACTAGGAGAGGGGGAACCGAGAAGCCAACTCTGTCTCTCCCCTCTTCTTTAGAAGGAGAGGGGCTGGGGGTGAGGTCTTCTCCCCTCCCCTGTCCTTGGGGATCGCTAGGCGGAGGTGCGAGCGTGCGCAGCACCGACCCTAGCAGTGGGTGGCCGCAGGCCGGGGTGGGGGCCAGAACGGAATGGCCCCACCCACCGGGAGGGACTGCTACCATTCGAGGGAGGTGTTCGAGGGGTACGCATTTCCGGCTTTTCATGCACGGCGGTGCCCCGAAGGGCATCAGATCCAGGGTATAATCAACCTGAAAACGACTCCTAGATCAATAGGATGGGAATGCCGATGCAAAGCATAGATCCTCAGCAGATAGGATGGCACGCGGTTAGTGAAACCGGTGTGGTCGCGGCGGGGGCTGCCGAGGCGGTAGCCGCCGGGATTGCGCTTTTGGAGCAGGGCGGAAATGCCGCCGATGCAGCTGTGGCCACGATTCTGGCTCTCAACGTGACCGATCATGGCCAATGCTCCATTGGCGGAGAGGTGCCGTTGATTATCTTCGATGCAAACAGGCAGGAGACCAAAGTCCTTTGTGGCCAGGGAGCCGCGCCCCTGTCGAAAGAAGCGATTGAGTGGTATATGCGCCACGGGATCCCGAGAAGGGGCGACATTAAAATTGCGCCCGTGCCTTCAGTCGTCGATCTCTGCACGACCACGCTCCAGCACTACGGCACGAAGACCTTCGCAGACGTGGCAGCACCCGCGGTAGCGCTTCTCGATGCCGGGAGAGAACCCTGGCAGGTGAAGTTGGCCGTTACGCTGCGGAAGCTCATCGAGGCCGAGCAGGCGGCCTCCGGCAGTCGTGAAGAGAAGCTTCAGGCCGTCTCGGATCGTTTTTACGGACGGAACAAGGAGTGCTCCGACATAGCGGACGATCTGGAAGCGGATTACATCGAACAGGGCGGATTCCTGCGTAAGGCCGATCTCGCCGCGCATAAGACACGGATCGAAAAGCCCGTCACCGTCAACTATCGCGGGTATACAGTGTGCAAGTGCGGACCGTGGACTCAGGGACCCTATCTGTGTCAGGCCTTGCGCTTGCTGGAAGGGTTTGATCTGAAAGCCATGGGCCATCTCTCGGCGGACTATGTACATGTTGTGATTGAAGCCATCAAGCTGGCGATGGCCGACCGCGATGCGTACTATGGGGATCCCGCCTTTGCTGACGTCCCGTTGACAGAGCTCCTTTCGGATGCGTATACCCAAGTCCGGCGACCTCTGATTGATAGGCAGCACGCTTCCCTGGAGGCCCGCCCAGGCGATCCGCTCAAGATGCAGCCGCTCAAAGGATCCGGCCAGTTCAGGCCGGGGATTGGCGGGACAACAACCTGTGTGGTGGCGGACCGCTGGGGCAATGTCGTCTCGGCGACACCGAGCGCCAACGTGGAAAATTACGATGGCGGCCGCACCGGAGTTACCTACAGCAACCGCCTGGTTAGCCTGAATACGGTACCGGGGCATCCCAACTGTATCCAGCCCGGGAAGCGCCCGCGCATTACGCTGACCCCCACGCTCGTCCTCCAGAACGACCGGCCGGTTCTGGCGATCAGTGTGGCGGGCGGCGATCTGCAAGACCAGACAACGCTCAATCTGCTGCTGGATTTCATCGAGTTCGGAATGCTGCCGGAAGAAGCCGTCAGGGCGCCCCGTTTTGCCACGCACCATCATCAGGACTCGTTTGATCCCAACCCTAATCGGGCGCAGACATTTCTTCAGGCAGGCTCATTAGTCCTCAATACGGCAGTCAGCCAGAGTGTGCGCGCCGAGTTGGCTCGTCGCGGCCATACGATTGAGGTGGCCACCGGCCCCATCGGAAGCCCTGTCATGCTCTACAGGGATCCGCAGAGAGGCGTGTTCCATGCCGCCGGCGATCCAGCGGCCCACCGACACGCGGCGGGACTAAGCGGAACGGGTTCCAACCTCCGGGATTAGGTCCTGTGAGCAAAGCGAGCTGCCAAACCGTTTTGCGCGAAGAAACGGTCCGTCACCAGCAGAACCCGTCTGGCTTCAAGCCGCGCGACCTGCGCGGGCAGTTCCTGGCTGGCTCGCGCTCCGATGAGCATGGTGGAAAGCAATCTGAAACGTTGCAACTGTTTTTCCCGCCTCCCTACCATCCCTGATGACGTTGATAGCGGCTGTCCCAACGTGTGAGGACAACCTTCTGGCGCGTATAAAACTGAACGCCTTCCATCCCTTGAACGTGCAGGTCGCCGAAGAACGACCCATTCCAGCCCGTGAACGGAAACAGCGCCATCGGCGCGGGAACGCCCACGTTGATCCCGATCATGCCGCACTGCATCTCGTGGGCGAACTGCCGGGCGGAGTGACCGCTGGAGGTAAAGAGGGTCGCGCCATTCCCGTAGGGAAGGCGGTTCATCCAGTGAATGGCCTCCTCTAACGAGGCGGGACGCAGCATGGAAAGCACCGGCCCGAAGATTTCCTCGCGGAAAAGCGTCATGTCGGGCGTGACGCTATCGAAGAGGGTCGGCCCGACGAAAAATCCGCGCGGTGGGACCCCCTCGCGTCCGTCACGCACCAGGCGCGCTCCCTCCTCGGCAGCGCGTCCAATCTCCCTCTGGATTCGCTTTTGGGCGCTCTGGTCAATAACCGGCCCCATCTGTGCCGCGTCGTTGGCGCTGGTGTCGCCCACTTTCAACCGCTCCGCGGCTTCGACGACCCGGTCGCGGACAGTGTCCGCGCACGCGCCGATACCCATCAGCACCGAACCGGCCATGCAGCGCTGACCCGCGCACCCGAACGCGGCTCCCATGATGGCGCGGAGGGTCGAGTCCGGCTCGGCGTCCGGCATGACGAGCAGCAGGTTCTTGGCCCCGCCCGCCGCCTGCGCCCGCTTCCCGTTCGCACAGGCGAGTGCGTAGACGTGACGGGCTGCTGCCGAAGACCCCACGAAACTGATCGCCGCGATTCCGGGATGGGAGCAGAGCGCCTCGACAGCCTCTTTACCGCCCTGCACGATGTTGAACACGCCATCCGGCAGCCCCGCTTCCTGGAAGAGCTCTGCCAGGCGGCAGGCTGTAAGTGGAACCTTTTCGCTCGGCTTGAGAATAAAAGTATTGCCGCAGGCAATCGCTAGCGGAAACATCCACATTGGAACCATCGCGGGAAAGTTGAACGGCGTGATGCCCGCACAGACGCCGAGAGGCTCGCGCATCGTGACGGCATCGATCTGATCGGCCACCTGAGGCAGACTCTCGCCCTTGCTGAGATGGGCAATACCGCAGGCAAAGTCCACCACTTCCAGACCGCGCTTCACATCCCCGCGCGCCTCCTCCAGCGTCTTGCCGTTCTCTCGCGTGATGAGCCTGCTGATCTCTTCCGCATGGGCTTCCAGCAGAGCGCGATAACGAAAGAGGAGTTCCGACCGCTTCGGCGCGGGCGTTTGCGACCAGGAGGGGAAGGCTTTGGTGGCGGCCTGCACGATGGCGTCTACCTCCCGGTAGCCGCACAGGGGCGTCCGGGCGATCACCTCTCCGGTGGAGGGATTATAAACATTGTGGAAGTTTTCGGCAGGAGGGTGCATCCATTTTCCACCGCAAAGAATGGGCACGGTGAGCGCTGTGGTGACGGATAATTCATTCATGGCGAGTTTCTCCTTCATTCGGGTCAAACGTAGGTCAGGAGGAACTGCTCCAGGGCGTCGGCGAACGGTCCTGTCAGATTGTGTTCGTGGACTTCCGCGCGGAAGTCTACGCGCTCTTCCGCCCCGTAGAGTCGGTATATCTGCCGTGTAAACGTCTCTATCTCGCCCAACGCGCTCACCGGCCACCACTGATCCGGCAGGTTCGCGCGTACCAGGAGCGGGCGCGGCGCGATGGCCGCGTGTAAGTGTTCTACATCGCAGACGTTGAGAATGCCGAACGGGAACGGCGAGGAGTCGGCGTTGGCAAAGTAGGAGGCCATCTCGACCGCGTGAATAGCGAAGGTGGAGGCCGAGCAGAGCGGCGCGGCGGCGCAGAAGCGTTCGTCGAGTGCGCCCGCAAGCCAGGTGTCCATGCCGCCCTGGCATAGCCCCGACACGGCGACCCGCGCGGCGTCCACGTCCTCGCGGGAGCGCAGGTACTCCCCGCAGCGCATCGTCTCCGCAGCGCGCAGCGCCAGTTGACTGATGCCCAGCACGTCGCCCATGCCCTGCATGAGCGTCATGCCTCTGTCGGCCTTGTCCTCGAACGCCGAAGTCTCGCCGAACGGCGCGTGGTCGGGGATCAGCGTCACGTACCCGTGTCGCGCCATGCGCACGGCGAACGCCTGGTACGCTGGCTTCCACTTGTCTTCGGGCCAGCCCGGATTCCAGACCAGCGCGGGCCGGGGACGCTCAAGCGGTTGGGCCGGAAGGAAGACGAACGCCGGGATCGCATAGTCCTCATCCACGAAGACATCCATCCGCTCACAGAGGGCCCCTTCTCCCACCCGTATCCGCGACCGCACCCGGCTCTCCTGAAGTGGCGGGAAGGCGGGCATCCCGATCACGCGGGGCAGTTCCGCTCGTATCTTCGCGCGAAAGCTCTCCCATTCTGCGCAATTCCTAAAGTCGCGCGGTAACGCACGCGCCCTTTCCATGACTTTCTTTTGCAGCCAGCGTATGGCATTTGTCTGCTG
Source organism: Chthonomonadaceae bacterium (assembly GCA_035650735.1). Classification (GTDB taxonomy): domain Bacteria; phylum Armatimonadota; class Chthonomonadetes; order Chthonomonadales; family Chthonomonadaceae; genus DASRGL01. The sequence goes on along the minus strand of DASRGZ010000099.1, from coordinate 14,049 downwards.
ACCGCGCGGTTCGCAGTTCATAGGATTTCCTCTCACGCCGCAATCGGTCGGCCCTCTTCGTCGCCGCCTCCTGGAAGGCTGGCTTCCGCCGCGCCGATCACCCGCTATTCCAATGGTCACGCATGAATTGCAGTCCTTGCCGCGCCAGTTCCATTTCGCTGTCGAAAAGGTCACGCCAGATGCAGATAGCGGCAGCGAGGTCAGGGAGGGAACGCCCGAAGGCTTCGATGGTCAGCCAGCCATCGTAGCTGCTGGCTTTCAGGGCGGCGAAGGTCTCCGGCCAGCGCACAAGGCCGTCTCCCGGCGTGCCGCGATGGTTCTCGGAAATGTGGACGTGCGCAAGTACCGGCGCGAGGGCGGCGAGGGCGTCTCTGATGCTCCGCTCCTCAATGTTGGCGTGGAACGTGTCGTACATAGCGCGGACACGGGGATGCGCGACCGCATCTACCAGACGCCGGGCGTCGTGTGCGATGTTCAGGAAGTAGCACTCGAAGCGGTTGAGGGGTTCGACGGCGAGCGTCACGTCCGCCTGCGCTGCGAAATCGCCGACCTGTTGGAGCGTCTCCACGCACCATTTCCACTCGTCTTCGGTGCGGCTTCGGCCTACAAAATGGCCCAGCGCCGAGTGGAGCGGGCCGCACAGCACCTTGCCGCCGAGGAGGTACGTGGTATGGATGGCCTGCTTGATGGCCTCGACCGCGGCGCGGCGCACCGACGCCTCCGGGCTGATGGGGTTGGCCTCCTGGGTAACAACCGCGACAGTGGTGCATTCCAGGCCCAGGTTGTCCAGTTCCGCGCGTACCTTCCGGTAGCGGGCGTCATCGGGCGTGAAGATGGGGAATTCCACGCCGTCGTAGCCGAGGGCCTTCAGTTCCGCCAGCAACGGAAAATGCTCTTCGCCGACCTGCGTCGTCCACAGGAGCATATTGATTCCGAGTTTCATGAGCCGACGTCCACCCAGGCCCCGCTCTTCGCGGAAGCTAGAATCGCGTCCAGCGCCAACTGCGTCGCCAGCCCCTCGCGGAAGGTCGGCTGTGCGGGTTGCCCGGTCGCCAGCCCTTGCAGAAAGTCGGCAAGCGCGTTAGTGAAGGTATGTTCGTAGCCGATGGTCGTGCCGGGAACCCACCAGTGCTTCATGTAAGGATGCTCGGAGCCGGTGACGTGGATATTGCGCCAGCCGTGCAGATGGTCGGGGTCGCCGTGATCGTAGAACTGGAGGCGGTGCGGGTCTTCCAGGTCGAAGTAGAGCGAGGCTTTGTCCCCGTTCAGTTCCAGCGTGTTGTAGTTCTTGCGGCCCCGGGCGTAGCGCGTGGACTCGAACAGGCCCAGCGAGCCGTTTGCGAAGCGGCACATGAACTGGCAGGCGTCGTCAATGGTGACGGCTTTGCGCTGGCCCGGTTCGTCCTGTACGGGCCGCTCCTTGATAAATATCTCCGTCATCGCCGTGACCGCCGTGATCGGGCCATTGAGCCAGAGCGCCGTGTCTACCGAGTGGGAAATAAGGTCACCCGAGACGCCCGCGCCCGCGACCTCGGCATCCAGCCGCCAGAGGGTCTGTCCGCCGAGCGGCAGGTTGGGGCTGATCGTCCAATCCTGCAAGTATTGCGCGCGATAGTGGAATGGCCGTCCGATCCGACCTTCCGCCACGATCTGACGCGCCAGCGCGACCGCCGGCACCCGGCGATAGTTGAACCAGACCATATTGGCGACGCCGGCCTTCTCGACCGCCTCCGTCATCTCCCGCGCTTGCGCGCCGTTCATCGCCAACGGCTTCTCGCAGAGGATGATTTTACCGGCTGCCGCCGCTGCCAGAGCGATCTCGTGGTGCGTGTTGTTGGGGCTGGCGATGTCAATGGCGTCAATATCCTGCCGTTCTATCAGCCGCCGCCAATCCGTCTCGACGGATTCCCATCCCCAGCGCGCGGCGAAATCCCGTACTTTGCCCTCGTTCCGTGCGCAGGCCGCCTTCAGTACCGGCTCGATGTCCAGATCAAAGAAGCGGTTCACCTGCCGATAGGCATTGGAGTGCGCCCGCCCCATGAAACCGTAGCCGATAATCCCGACGTTCAGTTTGCGCATATCGCTCTCCCTCGCTCAGCCATATTTCGCGTTCAGCTTATCCACAGCGGTTTTGCAGCGTTCCGTCACGGCCCAGGCGTCCGGCCAGAAGCAAAGGTCTATCGTCCACCAGTCGCTGGGACAGCCGGATTGGTTAAGTTCCGGAAGGAGCGCGTCGAAGTCGAGAACGCCGTCGCCAAAAGGCGCGTGTGTGGACGTCTCATCATCATGGAGTGTGCCGTCCGAGTCGATAAGGTGGATATGGCCGATCTTGCCGCGTAATTTACGGGCGAGTTCCAGCGCGCCGCCGGGCAGGGTTTCGCGTTCGCCGGGCTGTCGCGCGCCGACGGCAGCGCACATATGGGCGTGGCAGGTGTCAAATAGCGCGCTGAAGTTGGGATGGCCGACCTCCTCAAGGATGCCGAGAATGTCGGACGGCTTGTTGAAGGCGAACCCCGGCTCGAACTCCCAGACGACACGGATACCCCGGTCGGCGGCTTCCTGTGTCGCTTTACGCCAGGTGTTGACGACGCGCTCCCGCGCGACCGGCTCCGGGACTTCGTCAAAAATCGTGGGCGGCTGCACGGTGTCCACGCGAACGCAATCCACACCCAGGTCGGCGGCAAACTCCAGGGCCGTACGGAAGTGATCGAGATAGACGGAGGGGTTGTCGGTGTTGAGCAGTTGCAGGCTCCAGAGGTCAGGAACCAGCGAGGCGAACGTCAGGCCGCTATCCGCGGCGCGCTGGCGCAGTTCCCGCCGCGCCGCTTTGGTGGGAAAGGCGTCGGGGGTCGGGTGAGGCGCAAAGCTGCCCAGATCCAGGCCGTCGAAGCGGAGCGCGGCCAGCTTTTGCACCACTTCGTCGAAGGGAACCGGGTGCGCCGCGTAAGGGCCGATGGTGTAGGCCCACGTTCCGATGGAGATGCGTTTCAATGTCCATTCCCCCTTGTGACTGGATAAGGTGCCGGGCGAGCGTGTTTGCTTTGCTGAAGACGCCCATTACTCCCTTGTAATTTGATAAGGCGGCTGTGGGGACATGGCTGTGAGGCCGCCGTCCACGAGGATGTTCTGCCCGTTCACCCAATCGGCCTCATCGGAGGCAAGGAAGGCAACCATCGCCGCAATATCGTCCGGCGTGCCGATGCGGCGGGTCGGGTTCAGGGCCGCCTCCCGCGCCTCCATGTTGTCCATGTCGAGCAGGGCCGCGTTCATCTGGGTGCGGATGGTGCTGGGGCCGACGGCGTTGACGGTGATTCCCAGAGGGCCGAGCTCGACCGCCAGCGCCTTCGCCAGCATCGCCAGTCCCGCTTTGGACGCGCAGTAGTGGGCCAACTGGGGAATGGCGACCTGGCTGCCGGTGCTGGTGATATGGAGGATACGCCCGAACTTGCGCGCGGCCATGTGCCGGGCCGCGATCTGGGAGCAGAGAAACGCCGCACGCAGGTTGGTATCTATCGTGTCCGTCCAGGTTTGCAGCGAGGTTTCCAGAAAGGGAGAGAAGATACCGATGCCGGCATTGTTGACCAGGATATGCAGCGTGCCGAAGGCTTCGAACACCTGGGTCATCATCCGTTCCAGAGCAGGCGGGTCCCGCAAGTCGGCGGGTACCAGCAAGGCACGCCGTCCCATCTGGCGGATTTGCGCGGCAATCGTCTCGGCCTCTTCCTCCCCGTCCAGGTAATTGATCGCCACGTCCGCGCCTTCTGCCGCCAGACGCAACGCAATTCCGGCCCCGATACCGCGATTGCTCCCTGTGACCAGGCTGGTACGCCCCCTCAGTCTCACCCGAGTTTTCCTCCCAACAGGTAGGCGCCACTGCACGGGCGCGCTGCTGGCTGTGTTTGCCTTGCTTCCCGGTTTTCCTCCCAAGAGGGATGCGCGGCGGCTCTACGCAAACAGCGCCTTCTGAATGACCGCTTCCCCCGCTGGGCCGATGAGCCGCTGGTCCAGACCCTGGTAGCGATAACTCAGATGATACGGGTCCAATCCCATTGCGTACAGGATGGTCGCCTGGAGGTCGCGGATAGTGACCTTATCCTTGACGATCTGGTAGCCGAATTCGTCCGTTTCGCCGTAAACGAAGCCGGGCTTGATTCCCCCGCCCGCCATCCAGAGGCAGAAGCAGTGCGGATGATGATCGCGACCCAGGAACTTGGAGCCGCCGCGCGCCTCGTTCATGGGCGTTCGCCCAAACTCCCCGCCCCAGATGACCAATGTCTGCTCCAGCAGGCCGCGCTGCTTCAAATCTTTGATGAGGGCTGCCGCCGGCTGGTCCATCTCTTTACACTTCTTGGGAAAGGCCGTCATCAGGTCATCGCCAGGCCCCGTTCCGTGAATATCCCAGCCCCAGTCATAGAGCTGCACGAACCGTACCCCCTTCTCGACAAGCCGCCGCGCCAGCAGGCAGTTGTTGGCGAAGGTAGGCTGACCGGGCTGCGCGCCGTACATCTCCAAGATGTGCTTCGGCTCTTGCGAGATGTCCATGACCTGCGGCACGGCGATCTGCATCCGGTAGGCCAGTTCGTACTGCGCGATGCGCGTCACCGTCTCCGGGTCGCCCAGTTGTTTTGCCTCCCACTGGTTCAATCGGGTGAGGGCGTCCAGGCTATGGCGGCGGGTCTCGCGCGACATCCCGTTCGGGTCGTTCAGGTAGAGGATGGGTTCTCCTGCGGAGCGACACTGTACCCCCTGATACACGGAGGGCAGGAACCCGCTGCTCCAGAGGCTTTTGCCGCCTGTGGGGTCGGTGCCGCCGGAGATGAGGACCACGAAGCCCGGCAAGTTCTGATTCTCCGAACCCAGACCGTAGGTAACCCAGGAGCCCATCGAAGCATAACCCGCGTTGGCCGATCCGGTGTAGAGGAACATTTCCGCCGGCGCATGGTTGAACTGGTCAGTATTCATGGAGCGGATTAAAGTGATATCGTCCACAATACTTGCGGTATGGGGCAACATCTCGCTGACCCAGGTCCCGCTCTGTCCGTACTGCTTGAACTTGAAGGGCGTGCCCAGCATATTCGGCACGCCTTTAATGAAGGCGAACCGTTCGCCCTTACGCAGGGATTCCGGGCAGGGCTGCATGTTCATCTCGACCAGCTTCGGCTTATAGTCGAACATATCCAGCGTGGGCGGCGCGCCGGACATGTCCAGGTAGATGATCGAGCGCGCCCTCGCCGGGTGATGCGGCTTTTTCGGCGCCAGCGGGTTGACTCCAACGCCTGCCTTCCCTTTTCCGGTCCCCTGGGCCAGAACTTCCGGTCCCAGCAATGCGCTGAGCGCGATGGCGCCGAGTCCCAGGCCGGTCTTACCGAAAAAGGTGCGCCGGGTGATGGCACGCGCCCGTTCCATTTCAAAATCCATCATCGTCTCCCTGCTCAGCCCTTCGTTAAGACTCCATCGAGGTTGAGCAACACGTTGGCAACTACGGTCCAGGCGGCCTGTTCGGCCATGTCCATTCCCTGCGGGAGCGGGCCAAGCGGATCGGTCGCCAGCTTCTTGGCGTCTTCTGCGTGGGTGCGGTAGTAGGCCAGTTCCTGTTCATAAAGGCTGACCAGGGGCTGAATCTGCTCTGGCTGCGGTGGATGAGCCGTGACGAGCCGCAGCGCGAACCGAACCCGCTCCGTGAGGGACGCGCCGCCTTCGCGCGCGATCCGGCGACCGAGCGCCTGCGCCATCTCCACATAGGCCGGGTCATTTAGCGTGACCAGCGCTTGCAGCGGCGTATTGGTCGGAATGCGCCGCACCGTGCAGACCTCACGGCTGGGCGCGTCAAAGGTCGCCATACTCGGGTAGGGGACTGTGCGCCGCCAGAAGGTATACAGGCCGCGCCGATACCGATCTTCGCCGGTGCTGGTTGGCCATGTCCGCTCGCCATTGAAGGCAGCCTGCCACAGCCCTTCCGGCTGCGGTGGAAAGACCGACGGCCCGCCGATCTTCTGGCTCAGCAGCCCGCTTAGCGCCAGCGCCTGGTCGCGCACCATCTCCGCATCCAGCCGGCGTCGCGGAAAGCGCGCGAGCAGCCGATCACGCGGGTCCTTTGCCAATAAGAGCGGCGTCACCCGCGCCGATTGGCGATAGGTCGCCGACATCACGATCTTCTTCAGCAGCGCCTTCATGTCCCACTTGGAATCCATAAACTCGACCGCAAGCCAGTCGAGAAGTTCCTGATGGGTCGGCAGCGCGCCCTGCTGCCCGAAGTCTTCTTCCGTTTCCACGATCCCCGTGCCGAATATCTGCGCCCAGAAGCGGTTCACGGCTACACGCGCCGTCAGCGGGTTCTGCCGACTGACCAGCCAGAGGGCGACGCCCAGGCGGTTCTGGGGCGCACCGGGGGGCAGCGGGTTAAAGGCCGCCGGAGTGCCGGGCTGGACCTCTTCGCCGGGCTGGAGGAAGTTGGCGAGCGTCAGCACAAAGGTCTTGCGCCGCTTGTCCGGCGGCAGCTCGCGCATAATGGGCACCGCAAGCGGCTGTATGGAGGCCAGCTCCTTCTGCTTCGCCTCCAGTTCCGCCTTGCGACCGGGCATGGCCGCCACATTCGCTTCCAGTGCCGCAATCTCGCTCTTCAGCGCCGCGATCCGTTTGGTCTGTTCCTCGGTCGGAAGCGACAGCGTGGGCTGCTCGTCGGCTCGGTTGGCGTCTTCCGTCTGATTGAAGTAGGCGAAGAACCGATAGAACTCTTTTTGACTGATGGGGTCGTATTTATGGGAATGGCATTGCGCGCACCCCATCGTTATTCCCATCCAGACCTGCGCGGTCGTGATGGCGCGATCCTTGACGGCGGCGACCCGGAACTCCTCGGGATCCGTGCCTCCTTCCGTGTTGGTCATCGTGTTGCGGTGGAACGCAGTAGCGATCAACTGTTCCTGTGTGGGGTTCGGAAGCAGGTCCCCGGCGATCTGCTCGATGGTAAACCGGTCGTAGGGCAGGTTGCGGTTGAAGGCGTTGATCACCCAGTCCCGGTACGGCCAGAGGTTCGGGCGCAGCGGATCGGAGCCATATCCGGCGGAGTCCGCATACCGGGCCAGGTCCATCCACATGCGCGCCCACTTCTCTCCGTAGTGTGGGGAGGCCAGCAGCCTGTCCACCACCTTCTCGTAGGCGTTCGGGGACGTATCCTGGATGAAAGCGTCCACCTCCTGTGGCGTGGGCGGCAGCCCGATCAGGTCGAGCGATACGCGGCGGAGGAGGGTATAGCGGTCGGCAGGCGGCGCGGGCGTCAGCCCTTCCTTTTCCAGCCGCGCCAGAATGAAGGCGTCTATCGGGTTCTGCACCCATTTCGCCTGCTTGACTTTCGGCAGAGACGGACGGTGGGGAGCGATAAAGGCCCAGTGGGGCTTGTAGACCGCGCCCTGCTGGATCCACTGGCGAAGGATCGTTATCTCTGTGGGGGTCAGTTTTTTCCCGGTGACTGCGGGCGGCATCCGGAACGCGCTACCCGCCGTCACGCGCTGGATCAGGAGACTCGCCTCCGGTTTTCCCGGCACGAGAACCCTGCGCGCCACCGCGCCTGCCCGAACATCGAGGCGCAGTCCCGCCTGGCGCTTCTTTTCGTCCCGGCCATGACAGGCAAAGCAGTTGTTGGCAAGAATGGGCCGCACCTCTCGCGCGAAATCCACCCGAACGACAGGGTGTTTGGCCTTGAGGACCTTACCGGCTCCGGCGGCGGGCAGTCCGTATGCCAGGATGAGAGGGGCGAGCATCAGGAGCACGGCCCGCCAGCGACCATACTTTTGCACAGGATGATCTGTAATAGGGATGTGTCCCATAATAACCTCACTGAGAAGGAGGGGGTGTGTTCCGGTAGAAAGATGATTCCAGGCGGACACGACAACACCGTCCTGCCCCTCGATGACTACTGTAATTTTCGATAGAAAGAGGATTCCAGGTTGACGTTCCAACCTCCTGCCGGTTCCTATCCCGTTTGCCACGCCTGTTTCCAGGCGTCTATCATCTGGCGGGAAAGGCTCAGGGGCGGGGGCAGAGCCGGCAGCGCGTTCGCGTCAAACCAGGCGGCATGGTCCAGCTCCAGCGTGTCAATGCGGATGTCCCCACTCCGGTGACGTGCGGTAAACCCGATCATCAGTTGATGTGGAAAGGGCCAGGGCTGACTGCCTACATACTGGAGGTCGGTGACGCGCACCCCGACCTCTTCCTCCACTTCGCGCTGTACGCACTCTTCCAGGGATTCGCCCGGCAGCACGAACCCGGCCAGGATGCTGTACCGATCTCCCCAACCCGGCTTATGGGCCAGCAGAATCCGATCCGCGCCATCATGCACGAGGATCAGCACCGCCGGGCTTACCTGTGGGAAACGCTCATGACCACATTGCGCGCAGCGCCGCATCCATTCCTGCTGCATCGGCTCGGTCGGCTGCCCACATATCGGGCAGAAACGGCTGGTGCGCTGCCAGTGCAGGATCTGAGAGGCGTAACCGGCGATCTGCCAATCCTGTTCACAAACGAGGCCATACAGCGTTCTCAGATCCACCGCGCGGCAGTCGCCGGGCAATTCCACTTCCGGCGGCACCTCACAGGCCAGGTAGGTGACCCCGTTCAGGCTGCCGAGCACAAGCGGAGCGCAGACCGCTAGCGCCGCCTGCACCTCGGCAGAGTGAGGAATCAGCCGGGCGGCTTCCCCTTCGGCCTGAATGAGGACCCCGTGTTCGTTAAAAAGCAGCCACAGGATCGGCTCTTCCGCAGACACATCCGACGGATACGATCTCTGGAAATCAGGATACAAGGGCATAGGGAGCGTCCCCTGGTGGAATGTTACTGGCTGTCGTTAGCCGAGCTTTCCCCGTAATGGTTTCGTACGAGGATGGAAATATCCTGCTGGCAGTATTTCCTGCGGAATGGATTCGTTTCGGGGAGCTTGTTAAATCCGCATAAAAAATCCCCCTTGCTCAATGGCAAGGGGGGCGTGCTGTGTGTCGGCTTTAAGCTAAAGCCAGCAGGGCTTCCGGCTGAGGTATCGGCCTTCCGCGCCGCTTGGCATAGTTGACCCACTCCTGGGCGATCTCACGAATATTTACGAGTGCCTCTTCCTGCGTAGCGCCGTCTGCCATACAGCCAGGGAGTTCCGGCATTTCCGCCAGGTAGCAGCGATCCATAGGGCTCCACCAGACGATCACTTTGTACTTGTCCATATTCCTTCCCTCTCGCGCGTTCACTTAGACTGTCTCAACCGTTCTGAAATCTTAGACGCAGGAAACCTGGCCCGGTTTACCTATTTTTGCGGCTTCCAGTGTGTAATTTTTCACACCGAGGACGGAAGGTTTCCGGTAGGTCCTGGCAAGCGTTTTGAGAGTGCTCGCACACCTTGCTGAAATCTGTTAAACCAACCATTCGCTGTAGGGCGTCTGTTGCCAGCGAAGGAGCATTGCACGAACCAACCGGGTTGCCGGGTGTAGAAGCAGACCCGTTCCTGAGAAGCCGCTGACGAGACGGCTTCCGAAAACTGGATACTGGTATACTACCGGCTTTCCAACAAAAGCGGAAAGGAGTTAGCAAGTTTTTGACGGCACGAGGCGCGGATGAGAGCCTGTGCTTCTGCCTCGAACGCCCACTCGCGCATCGGCCTGATGCGGAGGGGCCTTCCTCCCCCGCGTAAACGTAGGGAGAGCTCTTGCCCATGTTTTTATGAGCCCTTTTCCATTTTTCGGTAGACACTCCCAGCCATGTTGATCAATCTCACGCAGCCTGCTGCTGAGGAGATACGTCCACACCGTTGGGAGGGATTACCCATTTTTCTTGACAGAGAGCTATTTCCTGGTTATACTGTTCACATCTCTGTGACTAAAGGCTTGGTCATGGCTTGGCGAAGTTGACTAAACCTTTGGTCAGGGCCAGAGTCCCCATTTTCCTGGTTGCGAGCAATAGCTATGAGCCAAAATAAGAAAGCGCCTACCTTGAGCGACATCGCAGAATGCGCCGGCGTCAGCCTCTATACCGTTTCCTCGGTGTTGAACGGCTCGCGCTCCAACACGCGCGTCTCTCCGGCCACGCGAGCGCGCATTCTGGAAGCCGCCGCCCAACTGAAGTACCATCCGAACGCGATGGCGCGCGCCCTGGTGCGGCGGCGTATGCATACCATCGGCATTCTCTTCGGTGTCGTGGATGCCGAAGGCGTTGTCACCAACCCGTATGCCGCCGGCGTGCTCCAGGGGACTCTAGCGGCGGCGGCGGAAGCCGGATACTGCGTTACCATTTTCACGGAACCCTGGCGCGGCGAGCCGGGAACGGCGACGCGATATCGCGACGGGCGCACCGACGGAATTCTGGTGGTCGCGCCTCCGGTAAACAGCCCTATCGTTCCGGAGCTTGCCTCTCTGGGACTATCGCTCACCGTCATCTCCTATCCCGGGGAGAACTGCGGCGTGCCGTCGGTGGATGTGGACAATTACGCGGGCGGGCGGCTGGCGACAGAGCATCTGCTGCAACTCGGCCATACCCGCATCGCCCACCTGACGGGCAACCCGGACATGCTGAGCGTGCCGGCGCGCCGCGAGGCGTACTGCGCTGCATTGCAGTCGGCGGGAATAGCGATTCGCCCGGAGTATCTGGTGGCAACCCGCTATGACGGGCAGACGGTGGATGCCGCCGTACGCGCGCTCATGGCACTGCCGGAACCGCCCACCGCCCTCTTCGCCGGGAACGATACGATTGCCATTGCCGCCATGCAGACGGCGCAAAAAATGGGCATTGCGATTCCCGACGAGTTGTCCCTTGTTGGCTTCGATGATGTTCCGGCGGCGTCGCTGGTAACGCCGCCTCTGACCTCGGTGCATCAGCCGTTACAGGAGATCAGCGCTACGGCCACGCGCCTGCTGATCGCCCAGATCGAGGGCGAAACCGTCGAGCCGAGCCAACGGCTGATCGCGCCGCGACTGGTACTGCGCGGTTCGACCGCGCCCTATCGTGCCAGAAAGTAGAGGCTATAACCGCTCCGCTCTCTTCCCTGGGAGAGACGCTGCAGGGTGAGGACCGTCCAGATTCCAGGCAACGAGGCAGTCATTCGCAATGGGGTGTGAAGGAGCCTGTCGGCTCCGAGAAATCATTCAACGAGGAGGAAAGACGATGGAGTGTGAAACCATACCACGCAGCACAGGCCAGTCGTCCAGAGGATTTACCCTGATAGAGTTGCTCGTTGTGATAGCCATTATAGCGATTCTCGCGGCAATTCTCTTCCCGGTCTTCGCCCAGGCGCGCGAGAAGGCCCGCCAAACCGCCTGCATCTCCAACATGCGCCAACTCGGCACGGCGACCCTCATGTACGTGCAAGACTTCGACGGGGCATATTCGCCCATCCGTGTCGCCCAGGCCAGCGCTACGCGCTACCCCGAGGTACCCGCCGACTCGATCCTGACCTGGCGCAACGTCGTCCAGCCCTATATAAAAAATGTGGACATCTTCTCGTGCCCGTCCAATCCCAACGGCAAGCCCCTCGGCCCCGGCCCGGCAAGCGGATGGGACGACGCCCAGAACACCCACAACGCCGAGGGATACCAGTTCATGCCGAATAAGATGTTCCCCATCAGCTACGGATTCAGCAGTTGCGCCTCCACGTGGGTTCCTGCCAGCGCTTTTCCCGGCGGAGACAACTGGGCGGCGGAGTCAGATTGGGGCAAGATCAACGCTACAGACGCGGGTATCGCGCGTCCCGGCAACACCATTATGGTCGCCGAAAGCATTCGCGGCGACGCCGACCTCAACGCGCAGTGGGCCTGGGCTTGGAAGGATGCAGACAATCTGTACGACCGAGGCCGTATGTTCACGCACATGAAGTGGCCGGGGCCGGGCGGTAAAGGCAACTTCATCTACTTCGACGGGCACGTAAAAACCAGGACCTGGGCGCAGACGGTCGTTCCGGCGGATAAGAACGAGTGGCAGACCAATGAGCCGACGCCGGGAGAGACACGCTTCGACGATCCGTCTGGCAGTTGCTTCGGCGACGGCTTCTTCACCGGGTACCCCAACCTGGCCAAAGAAGCCCAGTAGACAAACGAGGAGTTTATCATGAAACTGTCCGGCCCAGTCGCCGCAGGAATCATTGTGGCTGCGGTCGTTGTCATCCTGATCGTGGGCTTTTTCTATGTACGCCACGCGACCGGCAGCGACGCTGCCGATCAGTTGCACGCCGACATGAAAAAGTTACCTTCCGGGAGGCCTCCCTTTACCGCCGCGCAGATAGAGCAGATGAAACGGCAGGGAGCCTCGCTGCCCAAGCGAGACATCCCGACGCGTTAGCCCTTCCGGGAACGCTGCGCGCTTAGTTCACGCAGCTTTCCCCTCCGTCCGCACCATGAAACGTTCCTCTCTCCTCGCCAAACTCGCCTTTCCGGTCCTGCTCGGCGCACTGATTGTGTGCAGCATTTCGGGCTGGAAGTGGTTCCGATCCGCCTCCGCGCGCCGCCATTTCGCGCGCGCCGAAACGTTCGTGCGCCAGCGCAACGGGCCGGCAGCGGAGGCCGAATGGAAGGCTATCGTGCGCGACGACCCGAAGAACGCCGCCGCGTATGAGCTCCTGGGCGAGTACTATATGTCCCGGCACAACTGGCCTGCCGGGGCGGACGCCTTCCGCGCGCTGGCGAAGGCCGACCCGCACAAACCGCACGTTCAGTGCCGCCTGGCCGCCTGTCTCCTGCGCATGGACGATCAGAAAGATGCTTTTCAGACGGCGGAAGCGGAACTGAAGCGCGACCCGAACTGTGTCGCCGCGCTTGGCCTGATCTCGTCCCTGATGCGGCAGCGCCCCAACACCGAGCAGAAGCGGCAGTTGGAATACCTGCGCCGTCTCGCCAGGCTCGTTCCCGACGACATCACCGTGCAGCGCATGTACGCCGAGGCGCTCACAGACCAGTACCTATACGACGAGCTGCGCCCGGTCGTCGCGCAGATACTCCGCCTGAACCCCAACGACGCGCACGCCTATAACCTGCTCGGCCTGGCGGACCTGGCGCGGGCCGATCAGTCGCAGGGCGCGCGCGACGCCATCAAGGACTATCAGACCTCGCTGCGGTTCGCCCCCGTCAACGCGGGGGCGCATTTCGGGTTGGGGCGGGCTTATATGCGAATCGGAGAGCCGCAGAAGGCCGTCGCCGAAATGGAAGAGGCTGCGCGCGGCCTGCCGGATGTCGCTCGCATTCATAAGGAGCTAGCGGACGCCTACCGCATCACCGGGCAACGCCGCAAAGCGGAGCAGGCGCAGGCCCGCTTCCTGGCGTTAGAGCGATTAGCGGGCGAGGAGCGTATCCTGGCGGTACGGTGCATCGCCTATCCAAACGACCCCAGATATCCCCGCCGGCTGGGCGAGCTCTACCTGCGGCGGGGCGAGCCGACCCGCGCGCTCTACTATCTCACGAAGGCCAATCAGATCAAGCCCGGCGACCCGCAGCTACAGGCGCTGCTCGCCCGCTCACAGGAGGCCGCGACGCGCATGACGGCCTCGGCAGGCCAGTTTATGCGGTAGAATCTCCAGTATGTTTCCCTTAATTATTCGCATTCGGGCGCGCGAGCGGCAACGGGCTTGCCTCGGCGCTCTCGCGCTTCTCCTGCTCTCTTGCGCCTCCTGCCAGCCGACGAGAATCGCCGCGACGCCGGTATCCGCAACAGTGAGCCAATCGGCCCCGTTCCGGGACGTCGCCGTTTCCGCCGGCGTCCGCTTCACGCACAGCAACGGCGCGACCGGCAAATTCTACTATGTGGAAGAGACCGGAGCCGGGTGCGCCTTCCTGGACTACGATAACGACGGCTTCCTGGACATCGTTCTGGTGCAGTCGGGCGAAATGCCGCGCACGCCCGGCAAAGACTCTCCCGCTAACCACTGCGCGCTCTACCACAACAACGGCGACGGCACGTTTACGGACGTGACAGCAGGGAGCGGGCTCGACAGGGATCTGGGCTATGGGCAGGGCGTCGCGGTCGGCGACTACGACAACGACGGCTACGACGACCTCTACATCACGGCCTATGGCGGCAACCATCTGCTGCATA
>DASRGZ010000098.1:0-35183 GCA_035650735.1 Chthonomonadaceae bacterium | reverse complement strand
GCCCCATCTGCCCACCGACAAGTACCGCTTGCAGGATGCCGTTTCCTGTCCGGCGAAAGCTGGGGACGTGGTGGCCTTCAGCATCTACACGGTGCACGGCTCGGAGATCAACCGGACGGATAGGTGGCGGAGGCTGGTGCGGCTGGGTTATCGCGACCCACTGAACAAGCAGATCGCCGGGCAATCGTTGGGCCGCGCGGGGCTGATGGTGCATGGCCTGCGGCCTGTTGGGGCGATGAAGCCGACCCTGTAAGCTTGATTATCGGCAACCATCGCCTTGCGCCTCAGGCAAGGATATGGTATACTGTACCGAAGCACTTATTTTTGAATCAGGCGAAGAAGGGGAAGAGTAAGCGGCGATACGTCTCAGAGAGGGAGGGGAAGGTGCGAGCCTCCTGACCGATGCGCTGCCGAACGTCGCCCTGGAGCCGCATACTGAAGGATGAAGGCGGAAGAATGAAAGATGAATAAGAGCAGTCGCTCTTGTCGTCCCCCCGCCCATGCTCTTCCTCCTTAGGTTTTGCCGGGTACGCCCGTTATCGCGTTTTGAGTGTCCGTGCGCGCCCTCTTTGCGCGTGCGCGGGAATGAAGGTGGTACCACGCGGGTTGTTGCGCCTGCGCCCTTCCAGTGATGGAAAGGGCGCAGGCGTTTTTGATTTTGAGAGGTTGGAGGGAGATACTATGGCAACGGAGCAGATAGCAAAGAGGGAGTTGGCGAAAGCCTATGACCCTAAAGAGGTGGAAGACAAATGGTATCGGCTCTGGAAGGAGCGGGGCTATTTCCATGAGGAGCCCGACCCAGATCGCGAGCCGTACTGCATCACCATTCCGCCCCCGAACATCACCGGCAGCCTGCATATGGGTCACGCGCTCAATAACACCATCCTGGACGCCATGACGCGATGGCACCGTATGCGCGGCTACTGCACGCTCTGCCTGCCGGGCACCGACCACGCCGGAATCGCCACGCAGGCGGTGGTCGAGAAGGAGTTGGCCAGGGAGGGACTGACGCGGCAGGAATTGGGCCGTGAGCGATTTGTCGAGCGGTGCTGGCAGTGGCGTGAGCAGTATGGAACCCGGATTTACCATCAGTTCGAGCGGCTGGGCTGCTCTTACGACTGGGAGCGCGTGCGCTTCACGATGGACCCCTCCTATGTGGATGCCATTATGGAGGAGTTCCGCAGTTGGTACGAGCGCGGCCTGATCTACCGGGGAACGCGCGTGGTCAACTGGGACGTGCGCTACCAGTCCGCCGTCTCCGATATCGAGGTGATCACGGAGACCCGCCCCGGCAAGCTCTATCACTTCCGCTATCCCTTCGCCGACGATAGCGGCCACATCACCATCGCGACCACGCGCCCGGAGACGATGCTGGGCGATACGGCGGTGGCAGCCAACCCGAACGACGAGCGTTACAAGCCGCTTTTCGGCAAGATGCTCCGGCTGCCACTGACCGAGCGACGCATCCCGCTCATCGCCGACAACTACGCCAAGCCGGAGTTCGGCTCCGGCGCGGTGAAGGTGACGCCCGCCCACGACCTCGATGACTTCGAGTGCGGCCTGCGCCACAATCTGCCGCAGGTGGTGGTCATCGGCAAGGACGGCAAAATGACGGAGGCTGCCGGGCCGCGCTATGCGGGCCTGGATCGCTTTGAGGCGCGCAAGCGGATCATCGAGGACATGGAAGCGCTGGGCCTGCTGGAGAAGATTGAGGACTATGGCATCCAGACGCCCATCTCGGACCGTTCCGGCGAGATCATCGAGCCTCTGCTGTCCGAGCAGTGGTTCGTGGACGTGAAGCCGCTCGCCGCGCCCGCCATCGAGGCCGTCAAGCAGGACAAGATCCGAATCCTTCCGGAGCGCTACAAGGCCATCTATCTTCACTGGATGGAGAACATTCGGCCCTGGTGCATCAGCCGCCAACTCTGGTGGGGGCATCGCATCCCCATCTGGTGGACGGAGGAGGGCGGCGCCAGGCGGCACGCCTTCGCCCGCAGCCGCGAGGAGGCGGTGGCCGCGCTCGGCACGGAGAACGTGTGGCAGGATGAGGACGTGCTGGATACCTGGTTCTCGTCGGCGCTCTGGCCGCACGCCACGCTGGGCTGGCCCCGCCAGACGCGCGATCTGGAGTACTTCTACCCGACCAATCTGCTCTCGACCGCGCAGGAGATCCTGTATCTGTGGGTGGCGCGCATGATCATGACCGGGCTGGACTTCATCAAGCGGCCCGCCGCTACCACGTCGGAGAACGACGGCCTGCTCGAGCCTGACGGGAAAACGCGGGCCATTATCCCGTTCCGCGATGTGTATATCCACGCGACGGTGCTGGACGAGCACGGCCAGCGCATGAGCAAGAGCAAGGGCAACGGCATTGACCCGATAGACCTGATTGACAGGTACGGCGCGGACGCCACCCGCTTCTCGCTCATGCAGCAGGCGGGCAAGAATCAGGATATCAAGTACAGCGAGCAGCGCACGGATGTAGCGGGCAATTTCTGTAATAAGCTCTGGAACGCCTCGCGCTTCGTGTTGATGAACCTGGACGAGACGGTGACCGGGCAGCTTCCCCCGGAGGGCGCCCGCACGGTGACCGACCGCTGGATTCTGTCGCGGCTGAATGAGACCATCCAGACGGTCAACGAGCGGCTGATGTCCTACGACATGGACGACGCGACGCGCGCCCTCTATCAGTTCCTCTGGAACGACTTCTGCGACTGGTACGTGGAGATGGCCAAGCCGCGCCTGCGTGCGGAAGGCGCGGAGCGGGAGACGGTGCAGAATATGCTGGCATTCGTGCTGGAAACCACGCTGCGCCTGCTGCACCCGATCACGCCCTTTATCACGGAGGAGATCTGGCAGGCGCTGCCGCATGAAGGGGAGAGCATCCTGTTCGCGCCCTATCCGCAGCCGAATCCGGCCTGGAATGACCCGGAGGCGGAGGCGGCGATGGCGGCTACCATCGAGACGACACGGGCGCTGCGAAACCTGCGCGCCGAGCTCGGCATTGCGCCGAGCACGCGCCTGTCTGCCGCGGTGCTGGCGGCGGAGCCGGACCTGCGCGCGGCCCTGACGGCCAATGCCGACCTGATTGCAACGCTGGCCCGCCTGAATGCGCTGGATCTGGTGGAGCAGGCTCCGTCAGGGCAGACGGGCAAGTGGGTCGGCACGCCGATCACGGGCGGCGAGGTGTTCCTGGAGATCGGCGAGGCGCTGGACCTGGGCAAGGAGCTGGAGCGCATTGAGAAGGAGCTGGCCGCAGTAGCGAAGGAGATCGAGCGCGCCGAAACCAAGCTTCAGAACCCCAATTTCGTCCAGCGCGCCAAGCCGGAGATCGTGGCCCTGGAGCGCGAGCGGCTTGCCGAATGGCAGGAAAAGCGCGCCCGGCTGGAGGAGCGCTGGCGGCTCTTCGGGGGATAACCTGCCCTCATTCTATGGCCCTCACCCCCTGTTCCCACTGCCAGGGTCGGCGCTCAACGGTTCGCGCCACTGCCATGGTTGGGCCTTCTGCCTTGCGAGGCCCTTGCCTCCGCCTAGCCACACCTGGCCACAGCCCTCCGCCTGGCGAGCCACGCTGCGGGAGAGGGGAGAGCAGAAGCCAAGTCTCCCCTCTCCCGCAGCGTGGGAGAGGGGAAGGGGGTGAGGGCTATAGAGCCGGAATGGAAGCCAAAATGCAGCGCATTAACCCTTCTTGCTGGATTTGGCTGCCTTCGGCGTGGGGATGTGCGCGTTCTTAGCGTACTTCTGCGGGTTCTGCTTGAAGGCGGTCGGGCAGGCCGCGCAGCAGAAGAAGTAGCGGTTGCCCTTATAATCGGCATACATATGCTTCGCCGTCGCTTGCTTGATGTTAACCATATCGCCCTTCATCACCGCGCAACTGATCGTGGTGGGCGTGGTAGGGTTCTTCTTGCCTTTCTCTTTGGGAGGCGCGGCCAGGGCGGCGGAGGCGAGCGTAAGCAGCGCGCCGGTCCATAGCAGAAATTGCTTCATTCGGGAACTCCTTTGTCACCACAGGGTGGCGTTTGCGTTTTTATTCACCGGGTTATACGGCTATCCTGTGCGCTATCCTCTCCCTATCGCGGGCATTCGCTCTCGATTTTTACCTCATCGCCGCAGAACAGGCCGTTGTCGGGTAAAATCAGGCATCCCGGAAGAGTGAGTGTGCGCTGTCGCCCTGCTCTGGGAGCAGAGCCATAGAGTCATAGGACGCGCCGCAGGAGGAAAAGTGACAACAGACAGGCTCAAAGTGTTGCTGATAATGCTGGTAGCGGTGCTGGCGGTCTCGTTTGGGGAGGCGCTGCTGTCTAAGGGCATGAAGCAGTCTAATTCGGTGCATGGCGAACTGTGGGCGCAGATACGGGGCGTGCTGACCAACTGGCATGTGCTGGCCGGGATGCTGCTGATGACGGCCTACTTCGGGCTGTATATGCTGGCCCTGCGCTGGGCGGATCTGAGCTTTGTGCTGCCCTTGACCGCGCTCTCCTACTTGCTTGGCGCGACCCTGGCGAAGTTCTACCTGGGCGAGGCGGTGACGCCGGCGCGCTGGATCGGTGCGCTCATCATCACGCTAGGCGTCATCGTCGTCGGGCTGGGGGATCCTGGACGCAGGCCGTGAGCATCGCATGGTGGGCAGGAGGGCTGCTGATAGCGTTGCGCGCGCTGCTGGGGCTGTGCCTGGCCGCCTACTGCGCCTATGCGTTTCTGGGGGTCTGGGCGGCCCGGCGGTGGCATCGGGCACGCCGACTGCTCGATCCGACCTGGACGCCGCCAGTCACGATCTTGAAACCGGTGCGCGACGTGGATGCAGAGGCGTACGAGAACTTCGCCAGCTTCTGCCGCCTGGACTATCCTGCCGACCGCTATCAGCTTCTCTTCGGCGCCCTCGATCCCGCCGATCCCGCCCTGGATCTGGCCCGCCGCCTGCAAGCCGAATTCCCGCACCTCGACATCGGCATTATCGCGGGCGGTCCGGCTTCCCGATGCGGCCCCAACCTCAAAGTGTGCAATCTGGCCGCTATGCTCCCTGCTGCAAAGCATGAATTGCTGGCGCTCTGTGACAGCGATATGCGCGTCCGGCCTGACTACCTGCGCCGTATCGTCGCGCCGTTTCAGAGGGGACCTAACCCCCCGGTCTGTGGCCCTCACCCCCTTCCCCTCTCCCACGCTGCGGGAGAGGGGAGAGGCCCCCACCTCCGTCCCCTCCCCCAAGAAGAGGGGAGGGGAGAGGGAGAAGCCGGGTCACCCCCTTCCCTACAAGGGAAGGGGGCCGGGGGGTTAGGTGTCGGGCTGGTGACGTGCCCCTATCGGGGATGCCGGGTCGGGAGCTTTGCCGCCGCACTGGAGGCGCTGGGCATCGGGGCCGATTTCATTCCCAGCGCGCTGGTCAGCCGTGCGCTGGAGGGCGTCGCCTTCGCGTTCGGTTCCACTATCCTCCTTCCGCGCGCCATATTAGAAGAGCTAGGCGGTTTCGATGCGCTTCGCGACGAGCTGGCCGACGACTTTCGACTGGGAGAGGGAGCAAAGCGGGCCGGTTATGAGGTGGTCCTCTCCGACTACGTCGTAGACGACGTTCTGGGGCAGGAACGTTTCGGCCCGATGTGGGCGCGGCGGCTGCGCTGGGCGCGGACGGTGCGCGCCTGCCGCCCTGCCGGTTATGCCGGATCGTTCGTCACGCATGGATTCGCCCTGTCGTCACTGTTCCTCTGCGCAGCGGGCTTTTCTCCGTTCGGCTGGGCGGTGTGGGGCGGCGTGCTGGGCGTGCGCCTGGCTACCGCTCTGGCCATCTCCTGCCTCTACACCCAGGATCCCAACATCGCCCGCTTTCTGCCGTTGCTGCCGATCAGCGATCTGCTGAGTTTCACGCTCTATCTCGCCAGTTTCTGCGGTAATCAGATCGTCTGGCGGGGCGAGCGCTTCCGCCTGCTGCCGGGCGGGAAGCTGACGCGCCTGGAAACGCCGCAAGCGGAGGCGGCCCGGCAGAAAGAGTTGTAACAAAAGGGCGCTTAGGTTGACAAACCAGGCGAAATTATGCTATCCTTTACGGCATAATTGAGTGCGACCGGCTGGAATGAAGCACTGAGGCCCGCGCTGGACCTCGGTGCTTTTGTTATACACTAGAGTGAAAATAGGCCCCTACCCCTTACCCCTCCCCCAAGAACAGGGGAGGGGAGAGGCATTTTCATGCGAGAGGGTGCGCCCCGCGCAGGGCAGGCTGGACTGAAAAACAGACGCAATCGCAGCGGGCGCAAATGGGCGCGCGCCGTTCGTATTGTGTCTAGAGAAGGCGCGAGGGTGCGCCGAGGAATGGAAACGGACAGGAGAACGATGGGAATGTCGCAGGAAGTGGAGATCGTTTTGACGCCGAACGGGCACGCAAAGCTGGAGGAGCGCCTGGACTACCTGCGGAATGTGCAGCGCCGGGAGGTAGCCGAACGTATTCGCGACTCCAAGCAATTTGGCGATCTCGCAGAGAACGCGGAATACGAAGACGCCAAAACCGAACAGGCGCTGGTAGAGGGCCAGATCGCGGAGCTGCGCCGTGTGCTGCAAGTGGCCCATGTGCTCGACCCGACCGACATTCCTACCGACCATGTCGGCATTGGCTCCATCGTCAAGATGACCAATCTGGAGACGGATGACGAATGGGAGTTCACGCTGGTTGGCCCCATCGAGGCTGACCCCGATAATGATTTGATCTCGGATGCGTCGCCGGTTGGGGAGGCGCTGGTCGGCAAGAAGGTAGGGGATATCGTCAACATCCGCGTGCCCAACGGCGTCCTTCAGTACCGCATAGATAGCATCCGTAAGTAAACGCAGGCAGTAAGCGCAACAAACCCATGCCGCCGGGATAAACAGAGAGTAGGGATCTGTCTCGATCACCGCCGGGATACCAGGGCATATCCGGCCCGCTTCCCGGCATCTCGGCGAGGGAGCGGAACGATGTGTTCCGCTCCTTTGTTGCATGATTTACTCGAGGGCGTAAATAACAGCCGGAATCATAGATGCCGGTAATCCCTCCCAACGGTGTGGACGTATCTCCTCAGCAGCAGGCTGCGTGAGATTGATCCACACGGCTGGGAGTGTCTACCTAGATGCCTGACCAGTCAATAAATTCGGAACGAGGCGATTTGAAGGTGAGCGATCAAGAGGGACAGCGCCCGGAAGAGTTGGGCGATCAGCAGGCGCAGCGGCTTCAGAAGCTGCTGGCATTGCGCGCGCAGGGCCGCGACCCGTTTCGCGTCGAGCGCTGTGAGCGCACCCACACGGCAGCCCAGATTACCGACGAGGCGAGCTTTGCCCAACTGGAGGGCAAGACCGTCTCCGTGGCGGGGCGGCTTGATGCCCGCCGCCTCATGGGCAAGGCCAGCTTTGCACACCTGCGCGACGAATCCGGGCGCGTTCAGCTCTACGCGCGACGCGACGACCTGGGCGAAGAGGCTTACGAACAGTTCAAAGACTTAGACCTGGGCGACATTCTCTGCGTGCGTGGCTTTGTCTTCCGCACCCGCACCGGCGAGATCAGCATCCATGTTCAGGAGTTTACGCTAGCGGCCAAGGCCCTGCGCCCCGTCCCGATGGGTAAGCTCGACGAGGAGGGCCGCGTCCATAGCGGCCTGACCGACAAAGAGGAGCGCTACCGCCAGCGCTATCTCGACCTG
Organism: Chthonomonadaceae bacterium; assembly: GCA_035650735.1. Taxonomy (GTDB): domain Bacteria; phylum Armatimonadota; class Chthonomonadetes; order Chthonomonadales; family Chthonomonadaceae; genus DASRGL01. The sequence goes on along the minus strand of DASRGZ010000098.1, from coordinate 27,528 downwards.
CTGGCCAACCCGGAGTCGCGCCGTATCCTGACCCAGCGCAGCAAGATCATCCGGGCCATGCGTAACTTTCTGGATTCGCGCGGCTTCCTGGAAGTGGAGACGCCGGTGCTGCAACTCGTCGCGGGCGGCGCGGCGGCGCGTCCCTTCCTCACCCATCATAATGCGCTGGATTATGATTTCAAGTTGCGTATCGCGCTGGAACTGTTCCTCAAGCGCCTGATCATCGGCGGGTTCGAGAAGGTTTATGAGATCGGGCGCGTTTTCCGCAATGAGGGCATAGATACTCGCCATAATCCGGAGTTCACTCTGATGGAACTCTACCAGGCTTACGCTAACCTGGAAGACATGATGGAGCTCGTGGAGGAGATGTATCTCTCCATCTGCGAGGCGGTCAACGGCACGCCGACCTTCGCCTACGAGGGACAGACGATAGACCTCTCTCTGCGTCCCTGGACGCGCCTGCCGATACTCGAAGGTATTCGGCGCTATGCGGGCATCGCGCCAGAAGAGCTGACATCGCTGGAAGCGGCCAAGGCCGCCTGCCGGCGCATCGGCGTTCCGTTTGATCTGGAGAAGGAAACCACGCTGGGTGGCCTGATTGAGAAGCTGCATGAGCAGTACACGCAGCCGCATCTGATCCAGCCGACGTTCATCACGGATTTCCCGATTGAAACGTCGCCGCTGGCCAAGAAGCATCCCGACAATCCGAGCCTGGCCCGCCGCTTTGAGGTCTACCTCGCGACGCAGGAACTCGGCAACGCCTTCTCCGAGATCAACGACCCGCTGGACCAGCGCGAGCGGTTCGAGGCGCAGGCAGCGCAACTGGCGGCGGGCAATGTGGAGGCGCATCCGATGGACGAGGACTTCCTGCGCGCCATGGAGTACGGCATGCCGCCGACGGGCGGCCTGGGCGTCGGCGTGGACCGCCTGGCTATCGTGCTGACCGGGGCAGAAAGCATCCGAGACGTAATCCTCTTTCCCTTGATGAAACCGGAACACTGAATGGACGAAAGAGCGTTTGCCGCCGCGAGAGAGCGCATGGTGCGCGAGCATCTACAAGCGCGGGACATTTTTGACCTGCGCGTGCTGGAGGTCATGCGCCGCGTCCCTCGCCACCGCTTTGTGCCGCCGGAGGCGGCTGCCGAGGCGTATGAGGACAGGCCGCTACCCATCGGCCAGGAGCAGACGATCTCGCAGCCGCTGATGGTGGCGCTGATGGCGCAAATGCTCAAACTAACCGGCTGTGAGCGCGTGCTGGATGTCGGCACCGGCTCCGGCTATGGCGCGGCGGTGCTGGCGGAGCTGACGCGCGAGGTCATCACCGTGGAGCGACACGCCGCCCTGGGCGAGCAGGCGCGCGTCCGCCTCGCCGAACTCGGCTACACCAATGTCACAGTGCGGATAGGCGACGGCTCGGAAGGCTACGCTGCCGCCGCTCCCTACGACCGCATCCACGTCGCCGCCGCCTCGCCGCGCGTGCCGGAAGCACTGATCGCCCAGTTGGCCCCGGAAGGGCGGCTGATTATCCCGGTCGGCGAGCCCGGCCTGCAAACCCTCACCGTCATCACCAAAGACAGCGCAGGCCGTGCCTTCACCCACGAACACGGCGGCTGCGCCTTTGTGCCGCTTATCGGCGCGCAAGGCTGGCCCAACGATCCCGGCCAGCAAAGCAACAGTGAGTTTTGAACCACGAAAGGGGAAGCGGATGGGAAATCCTTCGCGCAAGCAGGCGGTCGGTTTGATGGTACTGCTGGTTCTGGTGATAGGGATTGTAGGGCTGTCTGCCGGGCGGAATGTGCTCTCGTCGGCTTCCTCTTCTGGAATAATATTGCGTGAGCCGCCTTCCCAGGAAGCATCCTCTCCGCAGCCTGTTTCGCCGCCCGGCAATTCTCTGCCTGATCCGAAGCCGGTTGCAGATGGGGAGCCGTCCAGGGAGGTCGTCGTGCATGTGGCAGGCGCGGTGCGCAAGCCCGGCGTGTATCACCTGCGGCCTGGCGCCCGTGGTGAAGATGCCCTGAAAGCTGCCGGCGGTCCGAAGCCTGAAGCCAACACAGATGCCGTCAACCTGGCGGCACGTCTGGAGGACGGTTGCCAGCTCTACTTCCCGACGCGCAAGGAGCAACCTGAAGGCGGCGCTCCCGCCGAAGTCGCCTCGCCTGCCGCGTATAGCGCCGCCACGAAAACCCAGAGTAAGGCCGCTCCAGGCACGGGCGGCGTGAGCAAGGCAGGCCGTAAGGGCGGCAGCGGCAAACCCGGCAAGCTGACCCACCCGGCCCAGGGCACTATCAACCTCAACACGGCTACTGCGGAACAATTGCAGCGGCTTCCTGGCGTCGGCCCGGCGATGGCGGAGCGCCTGCTGGAGTTTCGCAAGGAGAACCACGGCTTCCAGAGCGTCGAGGATCTGTTGCAGGTCTCCGGGATCGGCGAGAAGAAGTTCGAGAAGATGCGGCCTTTCGTGCGCGTGCGGTAAGTTATCGCGCCGGGCGCCGGTTGCCACCCAAACGCACAACGGGCCGGTCTTTAGACCGGCCCGAAATCCGTATGCCCAGGAGAGGAGTTGAACCTCCAAGCCCTTGCGGGCACTGGCACCTGAAGCCAGCGTGTTTGCCATTTCACCACCTGGGCAGGTTAGCAAGCGCGCCTGCGAAAGCGCGTCGTTTTGTTGCTAAATTATACGGCATGTGGTAAAATTTGTCAAGTTGGGCGGCGCGGAAATCCTGAGGCGCCGCCGCACGTAGGATAAGAGAAAGCAGGCAGGAGACAGGCGCGCTTGATCCTGACGGTCACGCCCAACGCCGCGGTAGATAAGACGTACCGCGTGGAAGATTTTTGCCTGGACCGCGTGCATCGTCCTTCCGAGGCGCGCACGGTGGCGGGCGGCAAAGGCGTTAACGTCGCCCGTGTCTACCAGACGCTGGGCGGCACAGCGGTCGCGACCGGCTTTCTGGGCGGCAACAACGGTCGGATCGTGGCGCGGGCGCTGGCGGAAGAGCGTATCGAGGATGCGTTCCTGCACGTGCGCGGCGAGTCGCGGCTGTGCATCGCCATTGTGGACCCGAAGCACGGCACGCAAACGGAAGTCAATGAATACGGGCCGGAGATCCCGGCGCGTGCCGTGCGCGTGCTCTGCCAGCGTGTGGAGCGCCTGCTCTCTCAACAACGCTTTGATTTTATCGTCTTGAGCGGGAGCCTGCCGCCACAGACGCCCGCGACGCTCTACGCCGATCTGATCGGGATCGCCCGGCAGACGGGCACGCCGGCGGTGCTGGATGCCAGCGGCCCGGCCCTGCGGGAAGGGCTGTGCGCCCATCCCTGGATGGTCAAGCCCAACCGCTTTGAGCTGGAGAGCGTCCTGGGCAGGCCGCTGCCGGGCGAGGCAGAGATCGTGGAGGCGGCGTGCGCGCTCCATGCCGACGGCGTTGCCGTGGTCGCCATCACGCGCGGCGCGCAGGGCGCGCTCTTAGTTACAGATGCCGGAGTCTGGTCCGCCGTCCCGCCGTCCATTCCGTTTGCGAGCGCGGTGGCCTCTGGCGATTCGTTTGTGGCGGCGTTTGTGTGGGCCTGGCGGCACGGCGAAGAGCCGGGCGATGCCGCGTATGCTTTGCGCCTGGCGACGGGGGCGGGCGCCGCTAATGCCGCCGTTATCGGCGCCGGGTTCTGCTCCCGGCAATCCATCTATGAATTAGCCGCGCAGGCGCAGGTGCGGCCACTGGCTCGCTGTCGGTGAGCAGTGCTGCGCTCCGGGAATGAGGTAGATCGCTTATGCTGGCGTTTATAGATAGCCCTATTCAACTGATGGTGGTGCTGGTTGTCCTGCTGATCCTCTTCGGGCCGCAGAAGCTGCCTGAGATCGGGCAGCAATTGGGCCGCGCCCTGCGGGAGCTCAAGCGCACGACGAGCGAATTCACCAATGCCCTGCACCTGGACGATCCTTACGATACGACTTATACCCCGCCGCGCTATGGCGACTATGGGCACTCCTCCACAGTAGAGGAGGATGCCTGGAGATCGGAGACGCAGGCGCAGGCCGCTCTCTCCGCACCGGAGACCCCGCGCGGCGATTTCGCTGCCGCGGCGCTGGCGGACGCTTCCGCCGACTACGGCGTGGGGCTGGGGCCGTCCGCGTCGGAGGCTGGATCGACCTCTCATTCGACCCCGGTCAGCCCGCGGGAGACTAGCCCACGTCCCGCCGAAGGCACCGTACCGCGCAGCCCATAAGGATAGATTTAGGTTTATTCCCCGCACGCGCGGGGGTGAACTGAAGGAGATTACTTTAGATGGAGACTCTTGCGTTCTATAATAATCCGCTGCCCTGGATTATCGTTCTCGTCGTCGTTCTGGTGCTGTTCGGAGGCCAGAAGCTACCGGAGCTGATGCGCGGACTCGGCCAGGGCATGCGGGAGTTCAAGAAGGGCATGCATGAGGACGACGAGCTGCGCCGCGACCGTGAGGCCCAGGCCCGCACGGATGAGGAGCATGAGCGCGAAGTCCGCGCGCGCGTGGAGGCGGAGATACGCCGCGAGCGCGAGGAGCGAGAGCGCCGCCGCGCCTAAGGCTGTGAAACCATAACCACCTGAAGACGTCTGATCTGGGAGAAGTGTGCCGCTGCGGCGCCTCGCTGCGGCAAAGAGGGGATTGCCACCGATATGCAATACATCTACTTGCTGCTCTGTTTCTTACAGGCTGTGCTTGGCCTGGCCTTGATAATCGTCGTTACCTCGCAGGAAAGCAAGAACGAGGGCTTGACCGGCCAGATCGGCTCTACAACGACCGGGTCGTTTAAGGGCATGGCGGGCCGCGAGGAGCGCCTGAATCTGCTGGCGCGCAACATTGGTATCGCCTTTTTTGTCGTCTCGGTCCTGGTCGCCTACGGCACGAACCGCTGGTATCACTTTTAAGTCCGCCCCGGAACGGAACTTGGCGCGAGGCCGGCAGAGGATGCCGCCTCGCGTTTTTTACTGAAGCCAAAGCCCTCTGCCGTCCGTCCATACGGATAAGTAACTCCCCGAAGAAGGAAATCCCGCCGCCGTGCGCGAACGCGCTGCCCGCACAATAGAACGCAAACTTACCCTTGCCGTCCTCGCCATCCTCATGCCCGCGCTGCTGCTGGTCTTTCTGGCCAAGTGGAGCGCGGAGATGCCCTCCGACGCCGTGATGGTCAACGAAGCCTCCGCCGCCACCTTCGCCCTGACGCTGGGGGTGGAGAGGGACATTGCCGAGCGGCTGATTACCTGGCGAACGCAGTGGGGCGGCTTCGAGAGCGTGGACCAGATAGGGGAGGTGCCCCTGTTTACGCCCGCCGAGGCCGACCGGCTTGCGGAGACGCTGCGCCGGGCTAACCTGGACCCTGGAACGGCCACTCCGAGGCAATTTGCCGCCGTACTGGGGGTCTCTCCGGCCATTGCGCGCCGTCTCGCCGCCTACCGCGGTTCCCTGCTGCCTCCGCCGACTGTGCCGGAGGCGGGTGCCGTTGCTGCGGAGAGGGAAGGGGGAACCAGGACCCAGGTAGCCCCTGTCGTTGCCCGCTCCTCTAGCCCCCTCCTGGCCGGCTCGCGCTGGCTGCGGCGCGCACCCCTCCTCGACCCGGCGCAGATACGCCCAGTAGGGAAGCGCCTGCTCGTACGCCGACCGGCGCAAGTGCTCTGGCATTATTGGCTTGGGGCCGGACTGTTGGGGCTGGCCGTGCTGCTCCTTCCGCCCTGGCTGCGGCAGCGCGGCATCGGGGGCGACCCGTTCCTGATCCCGCTGGCCCTGCTGCTGTCCGGACTGGGCGTTGTCCTGCTCTTCAGCGTGAAAGACCCCCTGCGGGACCGGGCCGTTTATGAACACCACCTGGCCGGGCTGGCGCTCGCGCTCATGGTGATGCTGGCCCTGGCGCGTCTGGCACCGGAGGCACGCCGGCGCATCAAGCACTATCAGTATGTGTGGGTGTTTGCGGCGGTGGCGCTGGTCGTTGCGCTCTGGCTGTTCGGGAGCGGGCCGGAGGGCGTCAAGCTCAACCTGTTCCACTTCCAGCCCGTCGAGATCATCAAGCTGCTGCTGGTCTTCTTTCTTGCCAGCTACCTGGCCGACCGCGCTGGCCTAATCGCCGATGCCTCCGCGCGCTGGACCCCGCCGAAGTTCCAGGCCGTCAAGCGCGCCGACGGACACCCAACTTTCTCCCTTGCGCTGCCCCGCGCCCAGGACATCGGGCCGGTCGTGGTCATGTTCCTGGCTGCCCTCACGCTGTTCTTCGTGCTCAAAGACCTCGGCCCCGGCCTGCTGCTGTTTGCGACGTTTGTGGCCCTGCTCTATCTGACGACCGGGCGCAGCGGCTTCGTTTGGGCGGGCCTGGCGCTGATTGCATTGGGCGCGTTCGTGGGCTATGCGCGTCACGTGGGCGTCTTTGCCACGCGCGTGGATATGTGGCGCGCGCCCTTTGCCAACGCGCATCCGAACGGGATGCAGTTGGGGCAGGCGTACTGGGCGCTGGCTTCGGGCGGGGCGGAGGGCAGCGGCCTGGGGCTGGGGATGCCGGAGACGCTGCCGCGCAGCGGCTCGGACCTGGCGTTTGTCAGTTGGGCGGAGGAGACGGGGCTTCTGGGGGCGTGGCTGGCGCTGATGGCCTACACCGTGCTGGTCTGGCGCGGCCTGCGTATCGCGCTGCGCGCCGCCAACCACTTCGACCGCGCCCTGGCGTTCGGCCTGACGGCGCTGCTGGGCCTGCAAACTTTCCTGATCCTCGGCGGCATCACCGGGCTGTTGCCGCTGACGGGCATCTCTCTGCCGTTCCTCTCCTACGGCAACAGCGCGCTGGTGGCCAATTTCGCCCTTCTTGGGTTGCTACGTGGCATCTCGGCGCACGCGACCGGCAATACGCCCGCGCTGGAGGCAAAACCGGAGGTGACGCGCGCCGCCCGCCGGTTTGCCGTGACCTATGCGCTGGTGCTGCTCGGCGTGATTGGCCTGGGGCGGCTCGGCTGGATGCAGGCGATCCAGGCCGACGAGATCGCCACCCGGCCCATCCTCACCCCGGATGCCGACGGCGTGGCGCGGCCCCATCAGAACCCGCGCCTGCTGGCGATGGAGCGCCAGATCGAGCGCGGCAGCCTCTACGACCGCAACGGCAAGGTCCTGGCGACCTCCCGCCCGGACGAGATCCTTAAGCTCGTGCCGGACATCCCGAAGGCGCGGCGGTTGATCGAGGCGCATACCCGACTTTATCCTTACGGCCCGGCGCTGGCGCATCTGGTCGGATATCTCGATCCGGCGGTCGGTGGGCCGTTCGGCTTCGAGCGGGGCTACAACGCGGAGCTGCGCGGCTTCAAGCGGTTCGGGGAATTGCTAACCGATTACCGCAGCAAGGACATGCCCTGGCCCTGGCACCACACGCGGCGCGGCCTGGACCTCCATCTCACGGTGGACGCCGACTTGCAGCGCCGCGTGCAGCATCTGCTCCAGGAGACGGCCTGGCAGTTAAAGGATAAGCAGACCGGCAAGGTCAAGGATCGCGCGGCCTTCGTCCTGATGGACCCGGAGACGGGCGACGTGCTGGTGGCGGCGACCTTGCCGACCTTCGACCCGAACATCCTGACTCCGGAGCGGATGCGCCAGTACGTGACCGGGCCGGACGCGGAGCGCGAGCACGTCTTCATCAACCGCGCCGTCTACGGGGTCTATCCGCCCGGCTCGACGCTCAAGGTGGCGACAGCGGCCTGCGCGCTGGATAACGGCGTCTCGGATCTGCGCGTGCCCTGCAACCAGGTGGACCCAGAGATTCGCTGGCGAGCGCACGGCAAGACCTACGTGCGCCGCAACGTGCGCGATGACGTGGGCGATCCCTCCTTCGGCACGCTCGGCCTGGCCCCGGCGTTCCGCGTCTCCTCCAACATCTACTTTGCCAACCTGGCGGTGCATATCGGCGCGGAGACCTTCCGCAAGACGCTGGCCGAGAAGATGGGCTTCCACTTTACTCCGCCGCAGGCCGCCTTCGACGCCGACCTGCCCGACATCGGTTATGGGCAGGGCCGGATGCTGGCCTCGCCGCTGGAGATGGCGCGGCTGGCCGCCTCTGCTGCCAATGAGGGGAAGATGATGAAGGCGCGCTTCCTGACCGCCATCGCCGATCCGAAAGACGCGCGCGCCAAGCGGGTGATTGCGCCGAAGGTTCTGGCGCAGGCGATGGCCCCGCAGACCGCGGCGACCCTGCGGGAACTGATGCGCAGTGTGGTGACGGGCGGCACGGCGCGCGGCGTCTTTGAGGGGCTGGGCGTGCCCGTCGCCGGCAAGACCGGCACGGCGCAGAACCACCAGGCCGACCGCCAGCCGCATTCCTGGTTCATCGGCTTTGCCCCCGCCGATGGCCCGCGCTACGCCTTCGCCTGCGTCGTGGAGAACGGAGGCTACGGCAAGCGAGTCGCCGCCGTCATCTGCCGCAACGTGCTGCGGAAGCTATTCTGATCTTCCCCCGGCGATGGCGGGCGCGAAATAGATCTCGGCGTCCTCCGGAACCCGCGTGCTCAGGCCGGGCGGGACGGATACCCCATTCACAAACGCCGCCAGGCCGGGACGAAGCCGATCTTCCTGCGCCAGACGGCTTTTGAGGCCGGGATAGGCCGCTTCCAGGTTCTCTATCACCTCGCCAAGCGTTCTGCCGGGCACGACGGCCTCCGTCGCGCCTCCGGCAGCGGGGCGCATCGCGGCGGGAATATAGACGGTTGCCATCCTTCTTTAAAACTCCTTCCAGATCTATTCCAGGGCGAACAGTTCCGCAACACGGCAGCGAAAGCCGGGGAGGAGGTCGCCGCCGTCGAGTGTGTCCGTAGGAGCGTAGTCGGTGAACGCAGCGGGAGCCGTGAAGACGCGGGCCGTCTGCGTCTCCGGGAACAGATGCCAGACCTGCTGCGCGCCCGCCGTGAAATACTCGCCTACCTTCCGCTCCATGTCCGCGCGGTCTTCCGAATCGGAGATGATCTCAATGCACAGGTCGGGCGCCAAATTGCCGAAACCTTTGTTGGGTCGACCTTGGGGCAATCTAGATTTGAGAGTGAATGAGACGTCCGGGCTGCGAATATTGCCGTCTACCATGCGGAAACCTGCCTGTGAAGCGGCCAGAATGTCACGTCCTCTGGCATAAGGCATGAACAGCGCAATGATGTTCGCCACGATAGCAGCATGTTGGAAACCTGCCGGCACTTCTTTGGCCTCCCCGTCCACGAGTTCATACTTGCGCCCATCGTCCGGCAGGCGCATAAACTCCTCTTCGGTCAGCTTTGCCTTTGCGATAGCCATTATCTTTCCTCCTACTGAATCTACTCGCATTATAACATACCAAACGGAAAGAGGGCGCAGGAACCATACTCGTTCCTGCGCCCTCCGTCGCTTGTGGCCTACTCGTCTTTTTGGAGGATGGCCTCGCAGACCTTCGGCGGGGACATGGGCAGTTCTCGCATCCGCACGCCGACCGCGTCGTAGATGGCGTTGGCGATGGCGGCGGGCGGCGGCACGATGGGAACCTCTCCGGCCCCGCGCACGCCGTAAGGATGGCCGGGGTTGGGGACTTCGACGATGATCGTCTCGATCATCGGCACATCTAGCGTCGTCGGCATCCGGTAGTCCAGCAGGTTGGCATTACGCAGATGCCCGGCCTCGTCGTAGGCGTACTCCTCGTTGAGCGCCCAGCCGATCCCCTGCGTCACGCCGCCCTGCATCTGTCCCTCGACATAGGAAGGATGGATTGCCTTGCCTGCATCCTGCACGGCGGTATAGCGGATCACATCCACCTTGCCGGTCTCCGGGTCCACCTCCACGTCGGCGATATGCACGCCGAACGCGCCGCTGCTGTTGTGGCCCTTGACGGTGACGGCGGCGGCGACGTGCTGCCCGTTCTCCTCCAGCAGCTTCGCTACCTCTTGCAGCGTGGCGCTGTTGCCGTTGGAGGCGTAGCAGGGGCCGTTAACGGTGATAGACTCAGGCGCGACCTCCCAGAGGGAGGCGAGCTTGGCGATAATGTCGCGCTGCATCTGCTTGGCAAGCTCGTGGGCGGCGTAGCCGGTGCCGAAGGTCGTGCGGCTGCCGCCGGTCACGTCGGTATAGCCGACGGTGTCGGTGTCCACGACCATCGGGCGCACCTGTTCGTAGTCCACGCCGAAGGCTTCGGCGAACTGCATGGCGATAGAGGCGCGCGTCCCGCCGATGTCGGTCGAGCCTTCCAGCAGCGAGACGGTCCCATCGGGGTTGAGCCGTCCGGTGCAGGAGGAGGTGCCGTCCCAGTTCATCCAGTAGCCGCTGGCGACCCCGCGCCCACGCCGCTTGCCGTCCGGTCCTTCCTTCTCCAACGGGCTGTTCCAGTGAGGTGAGGCTTGCGCCGCCTCCACGCACTCCTTATGCCCGATGCGGGTGTAAGGCGGACCCCAGGGCCGCCAATCGCCCTCCTCCGCGCTATTTTTGCGGCGGAACTCCAGCGGGTCCATGCCCAGCTTCTCACAGATTTCGTCCACGACCGTCTCCGTGGCAAACTCGGCGATGGTCGCGCCCGGCGCGCGGTAGGCGGCGGATTTGGGCTTGTTTACGACCACATCGTAGCCATCTATGCGGACGTTGCGGAGCTTGTAGGGCGCGAAGACGGTCGTGCAGCCGGCGCTGACCGGCGAGCCGGGATAGCCGCCCGCATCGTAGGCCAGGTACGCCTGCGCGGCGGTGAGATTGCCTTCCGCATCCGCGCCCATCTTGACGCGAATGTAGCCGCCGGGCGTCGGTCCGGTCGCCATCAGCACCTCCGCCCGATCCATCACCATCTTGATAGGCCGCCCGGTCTTTTTGGAAAGTACCGCCGCCACCGGCTCCAGATAGACGTTGATCTTACCGCCGAAGCCGCCGCCGATTTCGGTTGGAATGACTTTAATCTGCGAGATGGGATGTTGGAGGATGGCCGCGCACTGCTCGCGCACGGCGAACGCGCCCTGCGTGCTGCACCAGATCGTCAACTGGCCGTCCGCGCGCCATTCCGCGACGGCGGCATGCGGCTCGATATAGCCCTGATGCACCGTCTGCGTGACATATTCGCGCTCGACCACCACCGCCGCCTCGGCAAAGCCTTTCTCGACATCGCCCTCCTCGGCGATCAGGTGCTGTGCAATATTGCTGGGCTTCTCGGACTTTTCGCCGCCGGTATCCGTGTAAAGCTCTTCCAGCAGCAGGGGCGCGTCGGGCTCCATCGCCTTGCGCACATCCAGCACCGGCGTCAGCACCTCGTACTCCACCTCGATGAGCGCCAGGGCTTCCGCCGCGATGTGCGGGCTGGTGGCGGCAACGGCGGCGACGGCGTGGCCCTGATAGAGCGCCTTGTCGTGCGCCATGACGTTGTTGCTGGCATAGCGCATGTTCATGTCGCCTCCCTCGCCCATGGCGACCGACGACGCCGAAACATCCGGCAGGTCGCGGGAGGTCATCACGGCCAGCACGCCGGGCAGGGCCTCCGCGCGGCTCGTGTCAATATGACGGATACGGGCGTGGGCGTGCGGGCTGCGCAGGATCTTGCCATAGGCCATGCGCGGCAGCACGACGTCCGCACCATAGACTGCGCGCCCGGTTACTTTGTCTACGCCGTCCGGGCGCAACGGGCGCGTCCCGATCACTCGATATTTTGTCTCTGTATCCATCGCTTACCCCCGCATCTCGGCGGCGGCCTTCTGTACCGCGCGCACGATCTTATCATAGCCGGTGCAGCGGCAGAGGTTGCCCGCCAGCCACCAGCGAATCTCGTCCTCGGTCGGGTCCGGGTTCTTGTCCAGCAGCGCCTGGGCCGCGACGAGGAAGCCCGGCGTGCAGAACCCGCACTGTAGCGCCGCCTCCTCCAGGAAACAGCGCTGGAGCGGCGTCAGGCCCTCCGGCCTGCCGATGCCCTCGACGGTCGTGATCGTGCTGCCCTCCGCCTCGACCGCCAGCATGCAGCAGGAGTTGATCAGCCGCCCATCCAGGAGGATGTTGCAGGCCCCACAGTTGCCGTTGCCGCAGCCCTCTTTGGAACCCGTTAGTCCCAGGCGGTCGCGCAAGACCTCCAGCAGCGTCTCGCGCGGCTCGCAGAGCCAGGCGGTCGGCTCGCCGTTAATGGTGGCGCTCACCGCCACCTTCCCCGATACCAGTTGTGTCGCCATGTCCTTATTTAAGCCTCCTGATTATAGCTGAGCAAGCAGCGCGTCATATTCTGCGTGGGAGCCTATCCAAAACCAGATGATAGTGTTGCCATCCCGAACCCCCAGAGCGCGATAGTGCAAGCCAACGCGCGCTGAATAGATAGGCTCGGTGGATGCACTTGCCGAAAACGCAGGCTAGGATGATGAGGATTCTGGTGGAACAGCCTGTAAGCGGCCCTGGCTTGTTGCTGGACACTGGCAGGCAGTCGCGCAAAAGCCTCTCGGAAACGCGCCGTGGTGCGGAAATTCATAATGTCTCTGGCTCAAGCGGCAGAGTCTTGCCTGCATGGTGCTCGGCCAGGGCTTCTTTCGCCAGTTTGCTGAGCACCTCTGAGGAACTTGCAAACGCCTGCTGCCACCGCTCTTCTGAGGCCAGTTCCTCTAGAATGATGGCAGCGATGGCATCCTGATCCTGATCTGAAAGGCGAGCGATTTCCGCATACGCCTTTTCAAGGAGTTGTGTCATAACTTGCACCTCCGCTGCTATTCTACACTCTTGTTTTTGAAGTTTTTTTCGGAAGTTATTGGAGGCATAGCAAACCAGTTGTGTGCGTATACCTTCTCCCTGTCTGCATCGGGACCTTGTGATGAAGTCATACCTGAGCCGGGTTTACCCCCACTTTTCAGCCCAACCAGCACCGTGAGCGGTGGCAGATTGTTATCCTTAAAATAGCATAAGAGATGCTCTAGATGTGAGCCAAGTGAAAAGGCTGGTACACCAATCAGTTTACCAAGCAACTCGTAGGTAAGAATTTGCCGGTTACGAGCAGCACAAATCAACACCTGGTAAATCTGGATCGCGCGCTCGTATGTAGTCAATTTTGGCCTCCGATTGGCATAAATGCCTGCTAAAACCAAGCCTAACTACGAATAATTATGCGCCTCTTTCTACGTTAAATACGCTCCAGCGCGCCCCGCAGGGCGCGGCGGGTGAGGACGCCGACCAGGTGACGGCGGTGGTCTGCCGTGCCGCGTATATCCGTAATGGGGAGGGCTGCTCCCTGTGCGATCCCGGCGGCCACGCCGAAGACCTCCTCCGAAGGCATCTGGCCGACCAACATGGCGCCCGCGTCCGGCACAAAGAGCGGCGTCGGGCCGACGGCTCCTAGCGCGATACGCGCCGCCGTGATTTCGCCGCCCGGTTGGGCCAGCGTCAGGCTGGCCCCGACGCCAACCTCCGCAATGTCCATCTCGTTGCGCGGAATGAAGCGCAGATAGCGCGAGCCGGTGTGCGACGCGGGCGGGGGCAGGCGGAGCGAAACCAGAAGCTCACCTCTTTCCAGCACGTTGCGGCCCGGCCCGGTGCAGAACGCCTCCACCGGCACCTCCCGCTCGCCCTCCGGCCCGGCGATGCGGGCGACGGCGGAGCAGACAATGAGCGCCGGGGTGCTATCGGCGGCGGGGCCGGAGTTGCAGAGGTTGCCTCCCACGGAGGCGCGGCCCTGAATGCCCGTTCCCCCGATGATGGAAGCGGCATCTACCAGCGCCGGATAGTGCTTCCGAACCGTGGCGTCCTCATAAATGCGGTAGCAGGGGACGGCGGCGCCCAGCGTCAGGCCGCGTTCGGGATCGAAAGAAAGCTCCATAAGCTCCGGGATGCGCTTGCCATCCACAAACACATCCACATCCCGCATATTCGCGCCGACCTGCACAATCAAGTCCGTGCCTCCGGCCAGAATTCGCGCCTTGGGGCCAACTTCCTGCAAGATGGCGATGGCGTCGTCGAGAGAGCGGGGAGCCGCATATTGTATCGCGCGCATGGGTAACCTCGCTGTTGAGTAATGACTAGAGCCTGTTGGCGAAGAAGTTCGGAAAGTGCTCTCTTATTCGCTGCCGCCGCGTTCTCCTCCTGCTGCCGCGTATTTTTCTCAGAAGCATTCCGTTCTCGCCCCTGGCCTTTCTTAACCTAACCCCCCCGTCCCCCTTCCCTGGCGAGGGACGAGCGGTTAGGGAAGGGGGTGACTCGGCTTCTCGGTTCCCCTCTGCCTGCGTAGGCAGGCAGAAAGCTGAAGGCTCCACATCGGCAGGGTTTAGCCTGCCGGGCTGGGGTGGGGGCCATTGGCCAAGGCGGCGTAGCGCAGGAGTTATCTGGCGGTGGGGAGAATATTCCCTTGATCTGGCTATTCCCACGTGGAAACAACTCCCTGCCTGTCACGAAGGAAAATGGTCTTCGTCTCTTTAGAGGATAAAGGCAGCCATAACCGGTAGGGACCGGCCGCCGCTTGTCGGCTCTGGCGGCACCAGGAACTTGTCGGTACTCTCATTCGTATTCCGGACTCATAACTTATGTTAGAAATCTCCCGTCCCCCTGCGATGAGCGCTGAAACCATCAAGCCCTGCGCAAGCCAATCTCGGAGACTGTGCATCCCTTGCGCACGCCTGCTTCTGTTGGCGCTGCTCGCCCTGTTGGTGATCCTCCTGTCCGGCTGCAGTAACAATCCCTATCCGCCCGGCCAGACGGCCCGCCCGATCCTCTATCGCGCGCTGGGCGATGACCCGCGCACGCTCGATCCCAGCGTCTCCTATACTATCACCGAAGCCAACATCGTTGACCTGATCTATCCGACCTATTTTCGCTATCACTATCTCAAGCGCGATCCCTTTGTGCTAGAGTTGGCGCTGGGCGCCGAACAGCCCAAGCGCGAACCCTATCTCTACACGGAGACGGAGAATGGGCGCAAGGTGCAGAAGCGCGGCGAGATCTGGACGTTCCGCATCAAGAAGGGGCTGCGCTTCCAGGACGACCCCTGCTTCCCCGGCGGCAAAGGGCGCGAGATCACGGCGGCGGATATTCTCTATAGTTTCCGGCGCATGGCCGACCCTACCGTGCCCTGCCCTGTGGTCAACTATTTCTCGGATAAGATCCTGGGCATGGATGCCTATATCGCCCATAACCTGGCGTTGAGCAAGCAGGGAAAGAAGGCTGACTATCAGATGCCTGTGGAGGGCCTGCAGCTTGATCCCCACGACCCCTATACCTTCCGTATCGCCCTGAATCAGCCCTATCCGCAGCTTCGCTACCTGATGGCGATGCACTTCACCACCCCGCAGGCGCATGAGGCCGTCGAGAAATACGGCAAGGAACTGGCACGCCATCCGGTGGGCAGCGGGCCGTTCATGCTGACCGAGTATGTGCCCAAGTCCCGAATCGTGCTGGAGGCCAACCCCAACCGCTTCGCCGAGTTCTACCCGACGGAAGGGATGCCGGGCGACGCCGAGGCTGGCCTGCTTCAGGACGCGGGCCAGCCGCTGCCGCGCGTGGAAAAGATCATCTACAGCACTATCAAAGAGGGCGTGACCGCCTGGAACCTCTTCCTGCAAGGCTACCTCGATTCCTCCGGCGTGTCGCAGGAGAACTTCCAGCAGGTGGTCAGCCGCGCCGGCCAGCTTTCCCCGGAGATGAAACGCCGGGGCGTGCGGATGCACCGCGACGTCAGCGCCAACATCGGCTATCTCATTTTCAACATGGAGGATCCAGTCGTAGGCGGCTACACGCCCCAGAAGCGCAAGCTGCGCCAGGCCATCTCCACCGCCGTCAACTCGCAGGAATTTATTGACCTCTTTTCGCAGGGATTGGGCAAGCCGGCAGAGTTTTTGCTGCCGCCCGGCATCTTCGGCTACGACCCCAGCTACAAGAATCCCTACCGCCAGTACAACCTGGATCGGGCAAAGCAGCTTCTGGCCGAGGCCGGCTATCCTAACGGGATCGATTCCAAGACCGGAGACCGGCTGACCCTCTACTACGACAACGCGGCGGTCACGCCGGCGGGCCGGCAGCAGGTTGGCCTGCTGACCAAGCAGATCGAGGCGCTCGGCATTCATTTGGAGTCGCGCGTATCGCGCCCGAATATCTGGCAGGATAAGGTCGATCATGGGCAGTTCCAGTTTGTGCAGTACGGCTGGATCGCTGATTACCCGGACGCCGAGAACTTCCTGCTGCTGCTCTACGGCCCGAACCGGCGTCCCGGCCCCAACGCCTCCAACTACAACAACCCGGAGTATAACCGGCTGTTCGAGCAGATGCGCTCGATGGAGGACACCCCGGCCCGGCTGGCCCTCATCAAGCGTATGCGGGACATCGCCGCCGAGGACTGCCCGCTGATCTATTTGAGCCACGATGAGAGCCTGGTGCTCACCCAGCCCTGGCTCAAGAACGTCAAGCCCCATCCCGTCGCCAACGACTCCGGCAAATACGTCGGCGTAGATGGCCCGCTGCGCGCGCGCTTGCAGGCCCAATGGAACCGTCCGAACTACTGGCCTGCTATCGGCTTGGTGCTATTCCTGGTGATTGGCTCCATTCCTGCGGCCAACCTCGTGCGCCAGCGTACCAACCGCAGCGTGCGCAGAAATCGGGAGGCAAGACGCTGATGCTGCGCTATATCATTCGCCGCGTGCTCTACGCCGTGCCCATCCTCTTCGGCGTTACCCTGCTGACCTTTATCCTCTTCTATATGACGGCAACGCCCGATCAGGTCGCCCGCCGCAACCTTTCGGCCAAAAATCCAACCCAGCAGCAGCTCAACGAGTGGAAGGCGGAGCACGGCTACGATAAGCCGCTGTGGCAGCAGTTCACCAAGCACACAAGAGAGCTCTTCCTGCTCCAGTTTGGCCGCTCTGATACCAACGACGAGCCGATCTGGAATCGCATCCGGGCGGGGGCCGGCCCCTCGTTTATGTTGATGTCTTTGGTGTTTGTCACGGCGCTTATCACCTCGATCAGCTTCGCGCTCTTTGTCGCCTACTTCCGGGGCACCTATGTAGACTACTGGGGGACGTTCTTATGCGTGCTGCTGATGAGTATCGTCTACATGGTCTATATCATGGCGGGGCAGTTTATCCTGGGCAAGCTCTTGAAGTACTTCCCCCTGGCGGGCTTCCGGGGCGGCCTGACCGCCTGGAAGTTTCTGCTGCTGCCGATGATCGTGGGGGTGATCAGCGGGCTGGGCGGCAGCGTGCGCCTCTACCGAACCTTCATTCTGGATGAGATCAATCAGGACTACGTGCGCACGGCGCGCGCCAAGGGCGTCAGTGAGCGGGCGATCCTGTTCAAGCATGTGCTGAAGAACGCCGCTATTCCCATTCTGACTTCAACGGTCGCGGCGATTCCCGGTCTGATCCTGGGCAGCCTCCTGCTGGAGTCGTTCTTTGGCATTCCGGGGCTGGGAAGCCTGCTGGTGGATGCCATCAATAGCCAGGATTTCGCGGTCATCCGCGCGGAGGTGTTCCTGGGAACGCTCCTGACCATTATTGGCTATATCCTGACCGACATCGGGTACGCCATGGTAGACCCGCGCGTGCGGTTGGAATAAGGGCTATGGCAGTCCCGGCAGGCTAAACCCTGCCGCTGTGGGGCCTTGCGCCCTGCTGCCCACCTACGTGGGCAGAAAACCCAGTGAGAGGAGAGGCCCCCACCCCCGTCCCCTCCCCCAAGAACAGGGGAGGGGACGGGGGTGGGGGCCAGAACGCTAAGGCTATGGGAGCGATCCTGCTGTGTTGGGTGTGATACTGAGCAATCTGGTGCCTTTTCTTATTGTGGCGATCCTGGTGGTGGCGCTGGCGCGCGCCCGGCGACAGCCGCTCTGGGCCGAAGCCTATAGGCGGCTGGGGCAGAATCGGATCGCGCTGGCCGCGCTGGCGGTGATCGGCCTGTACGGGCTGGTCGCCATCGCCGATAGCGTCGGCTGGCAGAATGGGCCTACCGCGCCCTATAAGACCGTCCTGGATCGGGTCTTCGAGCGCCCGCCGGAGCGGTACTACTCCGCTCCCCTGGCAACCATGACCACCGGCGAGCCGACGCCCCATAAACTGAGAGGCAGGCACCTGCTCGGCACGGACGGCGTCGGCAACGACGTGCTCTACCGCACGCTCAAGGGCTGCCGCACCGCCATCATCATTGGCGGGCTGACCTCCCTGATCGCCACGCCGCTGGCCTTGCTCTTCGGTATGCTGGCCGGCTATTTCGGCAAGCGCGTGGATGATGCCGTCCAATATACCTATACGGTGCTGGGGTCCATTCCTGATATCTTGCTGCTGGTGGCCCTGCTGCTGGTGCTGGGCCGGGGGCTGGTCAATTTATGTATCGCGCTCGGCATCACCGCCTGGATCGGGCTGTGCCGCCTGACGCGCGGCGAAACGCTCAAGCACCGCGACCGCGAGTATGTCCGCGCCGCGCGCGCCCTGGGCGTCGGCAATGCGCGCCTTCTGGTGCGGCATATCCTGCCCAACCTGCTGCCCGTTGTCATCATCTCGGTCACGCTGGGGCTGAGCGGCCTGGTCCTCTCCGAGTCGATCCTGTCGTACCTGGGCATCGGCGTGGACCCCGGCACGGGAAGCTGGGGCAACATGATAGATGCCGCCCGCCTGGAGTTGGCGCGCGAGCCGATCATCTGGTGGAACCTGGCTTCGGCCTCGGCGGCCCTATTTATTCTGGTGCTGGCGTTCAATATCTTCGGGGATGCGCTGCGTGATGCCATCGATCCCCGCCTGCGGAGCTCTTAACGTGGCCGTTCCCTTGTTACAGGTGGAAGACCTGCGTACCTACTTCAGCACCCCGCACGGCATTGCCCGTGCGGTGGACGGCGTCAGCTTCACCCTCGACAAAGGGGAGACGATGGCGCTGGTGGGCGAGTCGGGCTGCGGCAAATCCATGACCGCCCTCTCGCTCTTGCAGCTTGTGCCGGAGCCGGCGGGCTATATCGAGAGCGGGCGCGTCCTCTTTAATGGCGTGGACCTGCTGGACTACACCTGGAGCCAGATGCGCGAGATACGGGGCCGCGATATCGCCATGATCTTCCAGGAGCCGATGACCAGCCTGAACCCCACGTTTACCATCGGCACGCAGATGATAGAGGCGATGGTCGTCCACGGCGCGCCCAATAACGGGGCCACGCGCCGGCGCGCGGAGGACCTGCTGGCGCGGGTGGGCTTGAGCGATCCCCACCAGGCCCTCCGGCAGTATCCGCATGAGCTTTCCGGCGGCATGCGCCAGCGCGTCATGATCGCCATGGCCCTGGCCAACAATCCCCAGCTTCTGATCGCCGACGAGCCGACGACGGCGCTGGACGTGACCATCCAGGCCCAGATTCTGGAACTGATTGGCGAGCTTCAGCGGGAAACGGGCATGGCCGTTCTGCTGATCACGCACGACCTGGGCATCGTGGCGAAGGTGGCTAACCATGTGGCGGTGATGTATGCCGGGCAGATCGTCGAATCGGCCCCGACCAGGGAGCTTTTCGGCAATCCACAGCACCCCTATACGAAAGGGCTGTTCGCCAGCCTGCCCTCGCGGGCGCAGCGAGGCCGCGATCTGCTGAGCTTGCAGGGCACGGTGCCGCAGGCGACCAACTGGCCGCCCGCGTGCCGCTTTGAGCCGCGCTGCCCCTTCCGCTGGCAGACCTGCGCCCAGATCGCGCCCCGGTATCTGACGACCGGGCCGGAACGGGCCGTGCGCTGCCATCTCTACGACCCCGCCATCGCCGACCGCCCGAATCACGATGCGGTGCCCCTCGCCACGGCGGAACGTCTGAGCGCTCGCGCATCCGAGCCGGAGGCCGCCTCATGAGAGAAGACCCGCTGATCTCGGTACGCGACCTGTACAAACGGTTTCCGCTGCGTAAAGGGCTATTCGCGCCGAAGGCCTGGAAGATCGCGGTGGATGGGGTCAGCTTCGACATCCCGCACGGCAGGACGCTGGCGCTGGTGGGGGAGAGCGGCTCCGGCAAAAGCACGGTCGGGCTGATGCTGCTGGACCTGCTGGAGCCGACCTCCGGGGAGATTCTCTATGAGGGCCGACCCTTCTCCGACCGCAAGGGCAGGGAACGGCGCGCGCTGCGCCGCCAGATGCAGGTGGTGTTTCAGGACCCTTACGCCTCGCTCAACGCGCGCATGACCGTGCGCGAGACGCTGACGGAGGGCATGATCGTCCACCGCATCGGCAAGAGCGCGGCGGAGCGCAGCGACCGGGCGGCCCTGCTGCTGGAGCAGGTTGGCCTGGGAGCCGACGCGCTGGAGCGCTACCCGCACGAGTTTTCGGGCGGGCAGCGGCAGCGCATCGCCATTGCCCGCGCCCTCTCCGTGGAACCGAGCTTCATCGTGCTGGACGAGCCGACCAGCGCCCTGGATGTCTCCGTCCAGAGCCAGGTGCTCAATCTGCTGCGCCGCCTACAGCGCGAGTTCGGCCTGACCTACCTGTTCATCACGCACAACCTGGACGTGGTCGGCTACCTGGCCGACGAGGTCGCCGTGATGGAGGCAGGCCGGATCGTGGAGCGCGGCACGGTGGATCAGATCTTCGATAGCCCGCGTGAGGAGTACACGCGCCGCCTCCTGAGCGCCATCCCCTCGCTCGATCCGGCCACCCGCGAGCTGCTGGCCGCCGCGCAGCGCTAAAGGTGTAGCACCACCCGGTCAGCCTCTACCGTCACCGGGAACGTGTCCACCGATGGGTCTTCCTCCTCGGCGGGGTGCCCCGCGCCCGGCTCCACGCTCACCTCGTAGGCGCGGACGTGGACTTTGTGCGGGTTGCAGAGGGAGCGGCCCGTCAGCAGGTCGAACTCCCAGCCGTGCCACGGGCAGCGCAGTATCTCGCCCTCCCGCGCCCAGAGATATTCCCCCGGCGCGGAGGGCAGCGCCGTTCCCTTCACGCTGCCCAGGCAGAGCGGCCCGCCCTGGTGGGGACAGCGGTTGCGCAGCGCGTAGTAAGCCCCGCGCACGTTGAACACGCCGATGGAGATCCCCTCCACCTCCACGATCTTGCGCTGGCCCGGCGGGATCTCTGTCACCGTGCCCACGACATACTTCGCCACCGCTCTCCGCCTCCTAATATCCATTCCGATTGCATAATTCCCGTACAGGCTCTCTTCACCCACAGCAGACCTCACCCTCGGCCCCTCTCCTTCTCAAGGTGAAGGGAGAAGACGGGTCACCCCCTTCCCTTGTAGGGAAGGGGGCCGGGGGTTAGGTTTCACAGCCCGTACCATTCCCGCGCGTTCGTCTCAAAGAGGCGCCGGTGGAGGCATTCCGGGAGTTTGGGGAAGGCGTGAGCGGGCGAGTCGAAGTCCCAGTGCGGGTAGTCGGAGGAGAACATCAGCAGGTGTTCTGCATCCATCATCTCCAGCATCTTGAGCAGGTCCTCATCCCTGTCAGGCCGTTCCAGAGGCTGAGTCGTCAGGCGGACGTGATCGCGCAGGTAGGCGGAGGGGCGCTGCTTGACCCAGGGAACCTCGGAGCGCAGCGCCCTCCACTCGGCGTCCAGCCGCCACATCAGGCCGGGCAGCCAGGCCGTGCCGCCCTCGACGAGCACGACCCGGAAGTTGGGAAACTTCTCGAAGACGCCCTCCGTGAGCAGGGAGACCAGATGCGCCTGGAAGCCTAGCGAGAGGCAGGTGTGCCACTCGATATAATGGGTCGGGTAGCCCGGCGATGGCTGGATGTTGATGCCCATGCCGTCGGTGCCGGGATGGATGGCAAAGGGCAGGTTATGCCGCGCGCACGCCTCGTAGATGGGATAGTATTGCCGCTGGCCGAAGGGAGCGCGCGCCCCAGAGTCGGTCATCACCTGGACGAAGTGGGGATGGCCCGCCCAGCGCTCGATCTCGCGGGCGGCGGCCTGCGGGTCCTGATGCGCGACGGTGATAGAGCCTTTGAAAACGCCGTCGGGATTGTATTTGTCCAGCCAGGTCTCGGCCAGCCAGTCATTAAAGGCGGCGGCGATGGCCGTGCCGAAGTCGGGGTCGGGCTGGAGGTTGCAGAAGGCGCGGGGCAGCAGGATGGCGTGCGCGATGCCGAACTCCTCGATCAGCTGCTTGCGCAGGAAATCCGGGTCGGCGCCAGGACCGCCGCCGTTCGGGGGGAACGAGTCCAGCCGCGCCCCGTGCACCGGATTGCCGAAGAAGCCGCGCCCGCCGCCGTTCCAGCGGTCCCGGAAGGGCAGCGTCATGTGCGCCCGTATCTCGTCATGACTCTTCGGGCCGGGGTGTACGTCGCAGTCAATGATGCCGGTACGCTTTACCGGAGTCGCCTCCAGCCTCTCGCGCTCTCTGATCGCCGTATCCATATTGCCTGTTCTGCTCCTTATTGATGGCTCTGATTAACCTAGCCCCCCGTCCCCCTTCCCTGATGCGTTTGCTTTTCGTCGGGACAAAATGACTCTTTTTGGCGCAATCCTCCCCGTCCCCCTTCCCTGATGCGTTTGCTTCGCTCACAGGGAAGGGGGTGACCCGGCTTCTCCCTCTCCCCTCCCCTAGAATTGGGGGAGGGGGCCTTATTGTATTGAACTTGGCGAAACCTTCCGACCGGGCCAGGTATGCGGTCTGTCCCAGAAGGCGTCGCTGCGCCCTCCATAATACCCTTCCAGGACGATATCCATTACGCGGCTGGTGCGCGCGGCGGAGAGGCCAGTGCTGGGGCAACGCCCCTTCCGCTGAAGCTCATCCACGATGGTCTGGATGAGCGGCTGCTGAATATGCGGCGGGTTGGGCCGATCGAACGTCTCGCGCCCGTGCGCCGTCTCCAGTTGCAGCGGCTCATTGCCGAACGTCGAGAGGGAGAGGCGGCCTTCCGAGCCGAAGATCTCAATCGTATCTTCGTGGACGCCGCTGGCAAAGTTCCAGGAGGCGATGCCCAATCCCCCGGAAGGCAGACGGAAGCGCATGGCGACCGCGTCTTCCACGTCATACGGCGAAGCGACGTTGGCTGCCGTGCCTTCCACGTCCTCCAGCGGGCCCAGAATATAGTCGAGGATGTCCAGCGTGTGACAGCCCAGGTCAAGGAACAGGCCGCCGCCGGATTGCTCCGCCACCAGCCGCCAGGGAAGTTCCTGGGGATTGGCTGGGCGCGTCGAGGGGCCGGCATAGCGGTAGCAGACGCCCGTGATCTGACCGAGCCGCCCGGATTCGACCAGCGCTTTAGCCTGGTTGAACCGGGGCAGGCCCCGGCGATAGTAGGCGACGAACAGCGGCAGCTTCGCCTCCGTGAACGCCGCCACCATGCGCCGGCACTCGGCGTAGTTGCGGGCCATCGGCTTTTCCACGTAGGCGGGCTTCCCGGCTGCGCAGACTTGCAGGGCGTATTCCAGATGGGAGCCGGGCGGCGTGGCGATATAGACCGCATCCACCTCCGGGTCGTGGATGAGGGCGTCGGCCCGGTCGTACCAGCGCGGCACGTTATGGCGGCGGGCGTAGTCTTCCGCCAGAGCGCTGGTGCGTCGCATCACCGCCACCAGGCGGCTGCCCTCCGCCAGTTGAAATCCCGGCCCGCTCTTGACCTCAGTTACTTTACCACAGCCGAGAATGCCCCAGCGTATTGTCATCTCCTCATTCCTTATCCCATTAAGGTTCGCTTTCCAGCATTAAAGCACGAAAGCCTGCCTGCTGGAAATGATGGTCTGTCGTTAGGGCTTCGGTAAGTCCTTGCTCCTGCATCACCAGAAAGGACAGGCAATCAGTCAGGCTCCATGTCTTATCCGGGCGAGCTTGGTAAAGTCGAGGGCGCGCAATAGCAAGGGAGTTTCTATTTGTACAACATGCATATTGGCAGTCGTGTAGCACTGACGGATAAAGTCGCTGGCGGCTTGACGGTTGAGGACGCTTAAGGCATTACCGACTTCCAGTAAGACCGCCTCGGTTATCCAGGCTTCGCGCGCTGCCTGCACACGCGAGAACAAGTTGACGGCGATAGCGTGATACCGGTCATGCCGATTGAGAAGCGCCTGAATGAACGCCGTGTCTATCAACAGACGCTCTGCGCTTACTCGCCGGCTTTTTGTTGGCATTTGGGCGTCCCATATAGGTAGTGATCATGTTCACTGGCCCAATCTGCCGGGGCCTCAATGGAACCGGTCAGGTTGCCTAACAGCGTCCAGACATCTGCCTCAGAAGTATCTGCCAGGCTTTCTATCGTAATCCGGTAGCGTGTATTCGGGCGCAAATCAAGCGGTGTTTCCGGTCTGAAAACCTCTCCATCAAATATAGCTTCTACTGTTTGCGACATTGGCTGCTTCCCTCATTTCCATTGGTATCGCTCACAATATACGATGGAGACCGGCAGATGTCAAGCGTAATCAACTGATCAATGCCGCCGAATGCGGCAGCAACACCAACTCGAACTGCCTGTACCTTCCTCGCCGTGTCGATATAACGACCCGCTTGCAGTAGACAGGCCGCAAGGCTGGTTTGAACTGGTTGGAGGGTTGAGCTACAGTCTGTCCGCTACAAGCGATGGTTAGGCTGCTCTTCTGCTTTGGCATCAAAGCACTTTTTCCATAAAGACCGCACAAGAACTATCATGGTAGGGTTCAATGAAGTAAAAGCCCAACCGTTCATAGAGCCGCAGAGCCTGCGCCTGCACTTCCGTATTGACCATATCCAACCTGACCCTGGTGTAGCCCTGCTGCTTGGCGAAATCAAGCAGCCTCTGAGCCATCTGTCGCCCTAAACCTTGCCCACGATATTCCCGCAAAAACCACATTCGCTTGAGTTCGCAGGTGTCGTCCTCCAAGCGCCGGATGCCTCCCATGCCAACAACCCGCCCCTCATCCACCAGAACGAGAAAGAGACCGCCGTTATCCAGGTAGTGGGCTTACACGTTATCTATGTCCTGGAGAACACCTTCCTCCTCCCAACCGGCTAGCAATTCCTCCAGGGTGAGTGGCAGTTGCCAGAGTTCGAGGTTGACCTCGGCGATGATCCGCTTTGCCTCCCCAATCTGATGAGATTGGATCGGTTGGATTTGCGCGGTCATTGTTCTGCCCCTCTGTGCAAACGGACCGTCAACTTACATGCTTCCCGTTTTCACTCGATACATTACCAACACACAGCCGTTTGTAAACGTTTTGCAGTCAAGCAGTTCTAAATCTATCTGGCATTCCATTTCGAGGAAAAGCGGGATGCCCGAGCCGAGCAAAACGGGATGAATGTTCAAGCCGATCTCATCAATCAAGTTGGCCTCGAAAAGCGATTTCGCCAACTCACCGCCCCCCATCACGCAGATGCCTTTGCCTTCCTGGCTTTTCAACTCGCGGACAAACGCGGCGGCATCTTCCGAAACGATTTCCACTTCTTTGTCGGGGCTTTCCTTCATCGTACGTGAAAACACCTAGTTTTTCACGCCCGGATACGAGGTCATGCCGCTACGCAGCGCGACCTCGTAAGTTTTTCGGCCCATCACAACTGTGTCAATTGTCTTCCAGAATTCTCTGGTGACGGCAGCCACCTCCTCGCCCCAAAGCAGCCAGTCCACTTCATCGTCTCTACGGGCGATGTAGTTATCCAGGCTATTGCCAACCCCAAACATTACTTTGCGCATTTTTCCTCTCCTGCTCTCCAGGGGAGCGGCCTTCCTGATGCGGTCAGGAACGCCCGGCAGCCTGCCGGTCCTCCTCCTGGTAGATACCGGCGGTGCGCAGGGGCACGGCGGAGAGATCGAGCGGGGGCGTGAAGGTGGAGACAAAGCGGACGTTGCGCTCGACTTCCTGGGGCCAGCGCGCGCCGACCAGCGCCGTATGGACACGCGGATCGGAGAGGACGAAGCCCAGACAGACCTCGTAGGGGTCGCGAGCGGCGATCCATTCTGGGGCGAGGTAGCGGAGGATGCGCTGTAAGATGCCGCTGGTCATCGGGCGCATCACGGCCACGCCGACGTTCGCCTCTTTCGCCTTCGGCAAGGCATGTTCCGCCGCCTGATGGTTGAGGAGGTTGTAGCGTAGCTGCACCACGTCGAAGGCCCCGGAGGCAAGCAAGGGTAGGGCGGTGAACGGCTCCTCGCAGGTAAAGCCTAGAAAGCGCACCTTACCCTGTTCACGCAGTTTCGCCAGGCCGTCGAGCGGGCCGTTTTGCAGGATATGCCGCGCATCGGCCTCCGTGAACATGCCGCCGTGGAACTGGACGACATCCACCGCCTCGCGCCGCAGCCGCCGCAGCGACGCCTCCACGCTGCCGATGACCTCCGCCGCGCCCACGCCCGACCAGGGGCATTTGGTCGCCAGCGTATACGGGGCCGTCACGCCTTCCAACGCCTCGCCGTAGATGCTTTCGGAGTTGCCGTCGCCATAGCCGGGGGCGGTATCGAAGTAGTTGACGCCTAGCTCCAGGCCGCGCCGGATGGTGGCAATGGCGGTGGCGCGGCCCTCCGGCGTGAAGGGGTTCCATCCCGCCGCAGCATTAGTGCCGCCGAAGGGAAAGCCACCCATGCCAAGCCGCGTTACGGTCAGGCCGGTGCGTCCAAAAGGAACGGTAGGCAGGGACATGGTTCGTCTCTTCCTCTACTCTAGAGGGTGGGGGTGCCGCAAACCCAGGGTTATTCCGAGGTAGATGGCTGCCGCACCACAAACAACTGCTTACTCCTTCGTGTGAGGGTGCCGGAAACCCATTGTCATTCTGAGGTGGGAGGGGGCCAGGGCGTGTGGCATAAAGTAGTTATCGTGGCCGGGAACGATGATGTCGGCCTCAGAGCGCACGCGATCTATGCTTTTGCCCGCGAGGGTGAAGTCAAAGGAGTTGAAGTAGCCCTCCCCGGCCTCAAAGAAGTCGCGGGTCATGACGGCATCGGAGGCGATCACGACGCGGAAGCCATCCCGGTCGTCAAAGGCCAATCCGGCCAGGCCCGGCGTATGTCCCGGCAGATGCAGCGTCGTCACGCCCGGCGCGATCTGGGCATCCTCGGCGGCAACCGGCAGGATGCGCGTCAGCAGTTCCCACTCGGCGGCGCCCGCCGGCAGGTGCTCGCGCCAGAACTCCACTTCCAGATCCGGCATCTGCCAGGCCGCCTGCGGGAACGCCTCCAATCCGACGCGGTGATCGCCGTGGCAGTGGGTGAGGTAGACGTGAGTCACGTCGGAAACCTTCAGGCCCGCGCGCCGGTCGAGCAGGGCAGGCATCTCCTCTGGCGGCAGCGGCGGGTCCACGACGATAACGGCGTCGCCGGCCCGCACCAGTGTCGCGGTGCAAAGGGGCGCACGGTGCGCTGTACTCTCATCCTCGCCCCAGAAGCGGTTCCGCGAGAGGTTTCCGATGGTCAGCACCGACCAGTGAATTCCCACCTTACGCATACTGCCCTCCTTACACCCATTTACCTGACCACCTCAGAAATGCCTGGCTTACCCGGCAGGCTAAACCCTGCCGCTGTGGGGCCTGCGGCCCGCTGCCCACCTACGTGGGCAGAAAAGAGGCAACGTGCGTGGCCCTGAGCCTTCAGGAGCAGGCTGCTTGCCCACCTGCGTGGGCAGAGATCATGCTGACTGCCAGGGTCGGGCCTGCAATAATTCGGCCCTCCGCCTTGCGACACCGACGCGGGCAGAATACCCGTTGACAACGCCAGGGGCGTCACCATCGTTCTCTAGGGGCAGCCCTGCTGCCTA
>DASRGZ010000097.1:0-19648 GCA_035650735.1 Chthonomonadaceae bacterium | reverse complement strand
ATCGGGTTCCTGGTGGTCATGTCCCTGGACTTCATCCGTTTCCGCGTGCCCAGCTTTCCTCTGCATCCGGTCGGCTATGCCCTGGCCATGAACTTCGGGCTTGACTACTTCTGGTTCGGGCTGAGCGTGGTGTGGCTAATCAAGGTGTTTGTCGAGCGCTACTATGGCCTCAAAGGGCATGAGAAGCTGCACCAGGCGGCCCTAGGGATCATCCTGGCGGAGTATTGCGCGGAGATGGTGTGGGCCTTCTATGCTATGGTCACCCGTCAGGCCACCTACAGCGTTTCCTTCAACGGCAGACTCGGATGGAACCAGTGATCGAACCGGGACCGTTTTTGCTTACCGCGCCTGGGACGTAAGGGGAACGTCCGCCTCCTGGGCGCCGCTTTCGGCTTGTCCAAGAAGCTCCCGCACTTTCGCGCCGATGTCGGGAGCGCTTATCAGCGCCTCGCCCACCAACACTGCATCCACGCCCGCCGCCTGCAGGCGCTCCACGTCGGCGCGCGTGAAGATCCCGCTCTCGCTGACGATCAGACGGTTGGGCTCGGGCGGCAGCGCGGAGACCAGATCGAGCGTGGTATCCAGCGTCGTGCGGAACGTATGCAGGTCGCGGTTGTTGATGCCGATCAGGTCGGCCCCAGCGTTCAGCGCTTCCTCCATCTCCTCCCGATCATGCACCTCCACCAGCGCGGCCAGGTCGTACTGTCGCGCGATCTTGAGGAAGTAGCGCAGATCCCCGGGCGTCAGCGCCGCCACGATCAGGAGAATAGCGTCCGCGCCAGCGGCTCGGCTTTCGAGTATCTGCCAGGGGTCCACGATGAAATCCTTGCGCAACAGGGGCACGGACACGATCCGGCGGATCTCGCGCAAGTATTGCAGCTTTCCCTGGAAGTAGGTCTCATCTGTGAGCACCGAGAGGCAGGCTGCGCCGTTTTCGGCGTAGGTACGAGCGATCTCCAGCGGGTCGAAATCCGCGCGGATGACGCCTTTGGACGGCGAGGCTTTTTTGACCTCGGCGATGAGGGCGGTGCCGGGCGCGCTGACGAGGGCGGCGCGGAAGTCGCGCGTGGGCGGCGCGTCTATCAGGCGCTCCTGCAGGAATTCCAGGGAGACCTTCTCGCGCTGGCGAGTGACCTCGGTGCGCTTAGTCGCCAATATCTCAGAAAGCATACTCATATGCCGATATCTCCTTAAGAATGGGTGGTGAAGGCTGCCAGCCGATCCACGACCGCCAGCGCCCTGCCGGAAGCAAGAATGCTCTGCGCCAGCCGCACAGCCTCGGGCCAGGACTCGGCCAGGCCGCTGACGCGCAGCGCGGCGGCAGCGTTAACGGCGACCAGGTTACGACGCGCCAGGGTGGGGCCGCTCTCCGCTTTGCCTGCCAGGACTTCGCGCACCAACTCCGCGTTGGCCTCAGGCGTGGGCGCGGGCGCCAGATCCTCCGGGCACGGCTCCGGCCCCTCCAGCCCCAGATCGTGCGGCGTGAGGGTGTAGCTGGTTACCTGCCCATCGCGCAGCTCGCTGACATACGTGGGGCCAATGGTGGCAATCTCGCACATGCCGACCTCGCCGTGCACCACGATGGCGCGCGCGCTGCCCAGGTCCCGCAGCGCGCCCGCCGCCAGCGGGCACAGCGCCGGGTCATAGACGCCCATCGCCTGCAATGTCGCCCCGGCAGGATTGGTCAGCGGCCCCAGCAGGTTGAAGATGGTGCGCACGCCGATCTCACGGCGCGGCCCGCTCACCTGCTTCATGGCCGGATGATGGGCGGGCGCAAACAGGAAGCCGATGCCCACTTCGTCAATACAGGCGGCGCACTCCTCCGGCGTGAGCCCGATGCGCACGCCCAGCGCTTCCAGCACGTCAGCGCTGCCGCAGACGCTGGTCATGGCGCGGTTGCCGTGCTTGGCGACGGCGATCCCCGCTGCCGCCGCCACAAACGCCGAGGCCGTGGAGACGTTAAACACGCGGAACGTGCTGCCGCCGGTGCCGCAGGTATCCAACAGCGGCGCGCGGCGTGGGCGCACCGGCACGACGCGGGCGCGCATTCCCTGCGCGAAGCCCGCGATCTCCTCGACGGTCTCGCCCTTGAGGCGCAACGCCATCAACAGCGCCCCGATCTGGGCGGGCGTCGCCTGGCCGTCCATCAGGGCCGAGACGGCGGCGGTCGCCTCCTCACGAGTCAGGTGCTGCCCGGCTGCCAGCTTGCGGATGATCTCTTGCGGCATTACGCTAGTTCCCTTGCTCTTATTCCCAATTATACACGGATGAGATGGATGCCACGGATAAAGAGAAACGGGGCTTGCCCATCCGTGTTCCTCTGCGTTTTTAATTTGTGCTAATCTGTGTAATCGGTGGACTCTATTCCTCAGTATCCGTCGGCTCGCTCAAGCCCCACCAGCTATTCAGATCGCGCGGCGGCGGGCGATACGTGCTGGTGAACACAGGGGTTGGTGGCGGAGGAGCCGCCGGCTGCTGCGCCAACCCTCCCGCTGCAAACGGACTGCTGGGAGCGAGGGTATCGCCCAGCCGGCCCGGCTGATAGACGGTGACGGCCCCGCCAAGCGTAGCCACGCTGACATGGAAACACTGCCCTGTCAGCGCGTGCGGTTGGCTCTGATAGCCGCGGTTAGCCTGCTGCACGGAGGTGATCAGGCCCAGCTCATCGGCGCGAATGGCGGTCAGTTGGTTGCGCGCCGGCACAAAGACCACGTAATCCCCCCGCAGTCGCTGGCCGATGTGGTCGCGGAAGCGCTCCAGGACGAGCCAGGTGGCCGTGAGATGGTCTCCGCGAAATACCAGCCCGACCAAGTCTTGATCGCTCGCCTCTTTCTTCGCCAGGCCGCCCGCGTGCAGGGAGTTGACGACCGGCGGAAAGTTGAGCATGTTCATGTTGTTCAGCGCTTCGGATAATGCTTGATCAAAAGTAACGCCCCAACTCTCCAGCTGCTTGCGCGTGACGGCGGCAATGGTGCCGGGCAGGTCGCGCATCACAATGATGGAGAGCTCCCCGGCAAACGGCGCGTAGGGAAGCTCGTCCGGGTCTTTGGTGCGCAGCAGCGCGGCACGCGCCCGGGCCAGATATTCGGCATCTTTGAGGGTGGGGCGCAGCGTCAGACGCGCCTCCACCCAGGTATGCTCCGGCACGGCGGTCACCAGCGAATCCAGCCAGGCGCTGATGAGCGCGTCGCGATCCTGGGGAGCATGGCTATAGGCGGCGTAGAGGTTGCGCAGGTTGCAGGCCACCGAGGCGTCGTCCAGAGTCAGGATAAATCCGTTCTCGTTGTTTTCCATCCGGGCGCCGGGATGATGGCGGCGCACCGCCGCGCGCACCATGTCGCGAAAGTTTGTAAAAGGGACCGGCTTCTCTTTGCCGAAGAGACCGAAGAGTTTCATCTGTGTTTCGCCTTCTTTTCGGCCAGGTCGCGTTTTCATTTCAGCCGACCACGCTTTCTGCCCTACACTCTACCTTATTCGCCGTTCCGAATGCAAACGCCTGCTTCGGATAAGCCTCCACCCGGGTCCTTCCGTTTTGAGGAGCCTGTTTTGCCGCTCTCTTCTGCTTTGCAGGGCTGACGAAATTGAAGAGCCGTGCTATAATGGAGATGAGAGGCGCCTGCCTCAACGCAAAGGATGAAGTATGAAGGCGGAAGGATGCAAAGGGCAAGGGCTTTTCTTCCTCCTTCATCCTTACCGGTGGCGAGGCTGCGTTCCGGCCAGGTCGGAGCGGGAGATAAAGAACGGTGGGACTGCTTCACGACGCCCTTCAGCAAGCGCACATCTGGCGCGCGTACCTGCACCTGAAATCCCCGGACGACGCGGAGCGTGCCCGCGCCATGGAGACGCTGCGTGCCGCCGGAAGCGCGAGCCTGCCCTGCCTCAACTTTGCGGTCTCCCGCGCCCATGAGCCGCGCGTGCAGTTTGCAGCGGCGGTCGTGCTCCACTGGCTGGACGAGCCCCAGGGCCTGGAGACCCTGCGCGAGGCGCTGCTGTGGCGGCTGAATAGCGACCCCTCCCTGGCCCCGGAACTGGAGGCCGCCCTGATCGCCATCGGCTCCCCGGATGCCGTCACCGCTCTCATAGAGATCTGGAAACACCTGCCGGAGTGGAGCGACTGTAACCGGGTGATGGAGAGCATCTGCCGCGTCTGGGCCGCCCTGCGCGACCCGCGCGCCCTCGAGGCCCTGACGGCCCGCGCAACCCGCATCCCCGATCTCTTTCTGCAAACCGTCCCCGTCTTCGGCGAGATGGCTGTCCTCCATCTGGCGCGGATGCTGCGCGATCCCGAAAAAGCACGCCGCATCCTGGCGATCCGCGCCCTGGGGCGTATCCACAGCCGGCAGGGGCAGGTCGCCCTCGTCCCCCTGCTGTGTGACCTCGACCCGACCGTGCGCGCCGAAGTCCCGCAGGCCCTGGAATCGGCGGGCGATGCCTTCTATGCCGCCGAAGCCGTCGCCAACGCCATACGCGCAGGCTGCAGCACGCCCGAGGCCGTGCGGCTGCTGGCACACAGCGGACGCTACGATGCCTGCGAAACGCTGCTCGCGCTCGTCACCCGCTGGAACCCGCAAACCGCGCAGACCTCCGGCGACACCGGCCCGGCGGTCCTGGCGGCGGTAACAGAATTGGCGGATGCGCCCCTGCCCAACGCTGCGCTCGTGCCGCCGCTGTGCGCGCTGCTGGAGCGGCGGCCCGGCCCCGACCTGGCCGCCGCTATTGCACGCGCTCTAGGCCAGCGCGGACCCTCCGGCGAGTATGATGCCCGGATACGTGACACCCTCACGCCCCTGCTTGCCAGCGCCGATAATGAAGTCCGTGACGAGGCCGCCGACGCGCTGGTGCGCCTGGGCGAGCCGCTAGGCAAGCAGATAATCCGGCTGATTGCAGCCCACCGCCCGCAGGAGACGCCCCTCAATGCGTTTCGCAAATTGCTGAGCAGCGGCGCGGATAACCGGCAGGTGATGCAGGCGTTCCAGCAGGCGTCCCAGTGGTTTTCGCAGCGGTCGAAGGAGACCGTGGAACGCTTGTTTGCGCCCGCCACAGACGAGAGCGAGAGCGCGCTCCCGGACCCACGCCTGCCCGATCTGCTGCGCCAACTGCTCGGCAACGCGCTCGACGCTCTGGAACGGGCGACCTGGACAGAAGAGACGGAGGAGCAGCTCTCCCTCTGCGTGGCGGCCATCGGCGCGCTCTCTCGCCTCGGCTCTCCCATCGCCCTCTGCGCCCGCAAGGAGCTGCTGCGCGCCCTGCACACCCTCAAGTATAGCCTGGTGTATGAAGGCGGCATCGGCCCACAGCGGCGCTCGGAACGGCGTGAGGTCGGCGATACGGTGCGCACGGCGGCGGCTGCCGCGCTCATACAACTCTATGGGAAGAGCAGCTTCCCTCTGTTTCTGGAGGCCCTGTATGCTCCCCATCGTGCGATCCAGGATACAGCCATCCTGGGGTTAGGGCGTGTAGGCGATGTGCGCGCCCTGCCGCATCTGGAGGCTATCGCCGGGAACACAACTCATCCGCTCGCGCGCATGGCCCAGGAGATGATCGCGGTCATCGAGAAGCGCCACCCCGAGAGGATGGAGCTGTTGCGCGCCTCCACTGCAACCGAGATGCGGCCCGATATCCTGCTGCGTCCCGCTTCCGGGAACTCGCATGAGGTTTCGTCCGACTTACTGCTGCGCCCGACGGCGCAGGAGCCGACGCCTGCCCACACGCCGATCCTGCCGACGCAGGCGCAGGATTGACCGGCGCGGCGGCGCAACTTTGGTTACAGGAAAGCGTGGAGTTTACCGTGAGTATGTCTATGAAGAACTACTCGCGGCGGCGCAACTTTGGTTACAGAAAAGCTGTCTTTGCTGGCAAGACTCTGCAAAGGCGGACGCGACAACGCAGATGAACAGCGTCTGGATGCGGACAATCTCACAGGCGGCCCCTGGCGCGCACAACGAGTTGCAGGAGAGCGCCGACGGAGGGAGCCGGCATGTCCCGCTGCTGAAGCGCCTGACGTGCCGGTGGCAGGCTTGGCGGCAGGACCGGCGCCTCCTGGCGCAGCTGGGCAGCGAGTCGGCGGCAGATCAAGAGCGCGCCCGAGCCTGCCTGATGGCCCGAGGAGAGGCGGCGATCCCGCTGCTGTATCGGGCGTTGCGCGGCTCGTTTCGCCTGGCTTGCAGCGCGGCGGTCGCCCTCTATCGGCTCGGCGATGGCCAGGGCGTGCGGGCAGTGCTGGAGCGCTGCTATGAGGAGGAGTGGCTGATCCGCTCGGTCCGGGATGGCTATCTGGAACGAGATAGCTATGAAGAGGGAGTGCGCGCCCTCCAGCAACTCGACAGGGAGGCGGTTGGCGCGGCGCTGCACGCCGCCCTCGATGCCGCTGCCCGCGAACGGGAGGTGCCTGGCTGTCTGGGGGAGTTGGCCTTGGCGCTGAGCGCGCTGCGCGTGCTGCTTCTGCTGCCGGGGAAGTCGCCCTGCGCCTGGTGGGAGCTAGCCATCCATTATGGCGGCCAGAGCCTTTCCGGGCTGCGCCGTGGCACCAAAGGCATCCTGCCGCGCAGCCTGACGCACTATCTGCGCTGGGAGGCGGTGCGCGGGCTGCTTACGGAACACAGAACGGCCAGTTTTTCCATACTCGCGAGAGCGCTGGAGAGCGAAGATTTCTCTGTCGTCCATACGGCCATTCTCGGCCTGCGGCGGCTGGGGGATCCCCGCGCGCTGCCCGGGCTGCAATCTATTGCCTTTGCGCCCGGGCATCCGCTGGCGATTGAGGCCCGCTCTGCCATCGAAGCCCTGGCGGGGTCCCTCTCTGAGCCGCTGGTGCTGTTGCGCGCTGCCGAACCGGAGGCCGGCCCGGAAGAGCTGCTGCGCCCTGCGGAGCCGGTCCCACGCTGGGGCGCGGAGGTTCAGATACTGATGCGCCCGTTGACCTGACCCTTGCCGGAAAAGGAGGAACGGCCCTGCGCGAGAAGATCGCCGAGACACTGGATTGGGTCGCCGCGTTCTGCGGGCTTGAAGGCAGGCTGCATACCCCGCGCACCCTGCGCGCCGCCGTCCGCGCCCTCGATAGCGACTGTCTGCCTGTGCGCTTGAAGGCCGAGGAATATCTTCGCGCCGACAAACGCCGCGCCGCGCCGCTCTTGCGCCAGGCTGTACGCCTGCAGTTCCCCCCACGTCTAGCAGTGCGCGCCGCCATCCTGCTCTATGGCCTGGAGGAGAAGGAGGGCGCGGAGATGCTGCGGCGCTTGGCCCGCGAGCAGCATCTGCGCAACGGGGAAGGGGGCGAGCTGCTGCGCCGCGCCGTGCGTCAGATCATCGGGCCGGAGTTTTATATCCGCCAGGCGACGGCTGCCCTGACCCGCCTGGAACAAAGGCCCGAGTCGTATGGCGTGATCATGCGGTTCCGGCAGGCGCTGGAGATCCTGGGCTTCCTCAACGTGACCGTGCCGGGGGACCTGCTGCGCCGCGCGCTGGTCGTGCGCACCGTCGGCGGCGAGAACCTGAGCCTGGTGCGGATGGTGCTGGCCGGCACGCACGACCCCTGCCTGGAGCATGTCTGCATGGCCCGCAAGGCCGCCGTGGAAGCCATTCTCAATCAGGAAGACCCTCAGATAGCCTATATCTTGCTGATTCGCAACCTGGTCCATCCTAGCCCGGCGGTCGAGCTGACGGCCATGTACGGCCTGGAGCTGCTGGGGGATACGCGCGCCATCGGGCCGTTGATGCGTTTTGCCCGCAACCCGGACAGTCCGGTGGCCGAGGACGCGCGCCGCCTGGTGGGGATATTGAGCGACGGCTGCCCGGATGTGGTAATGCTGCTGCGGCCTGCCCCGATAAACTTTGTCCCGCCCGAAGAGCTCCTGCGGCCTGCCACCCATGCCCTGGAGTGCGACCCCGCCTCGCTGGTTCGTCCGTTGCAGGAGGGATAGGCGCCGCCAACGCGAAATAGAAGCCATGATACCTTTCGCGTTTCTGAATGCTATCTATGCACGCTGGCAGATTCGACGCGCGATTAACTGCCTGGATGATGCCGACGAGGCCGTCCGGGCGCGCGCGGAGGAGCAGCTGCGCGCGGTCAGCCCCGCCTGCTGGTCGGCGCTATGCCGCGCCGCCTTTCGCCGCCGGTCCAGCACCGGCGTGACGGCGGCCCGGCTACTCTACGACCTGGGGGATGCGCGTGGGCTGTTCGCCCTGCTGGAGCAGTTCTACGACCGGGACATGTACT
This sequence comes from Chthonomonadaceae bacterium, assembly GCA_035650735.1. Lineage (GTDB taxonomy): Bacteria > Armatimonadota > Chthonomonadetes > Chthonomonadales > Chthonomonadaceae > DASRGL01. The sequence goes on along the minus strand of DASRGZ010000097.1, from coordinate 11,436 downwards.
GCTGGTACGGGCCACATATTCGCCGCGCGCTCAAGCAGATCGGCAACGAGAAGGTGCTGGCGGCGCTGGAGACCGCGCTGACCCGAATGGAGACGCTGCCGCTGGCTCCGCGGTGCTGGAGTCTGTATGTCGCCGTCTATGCCCTGCACGCGCTGGCGGCCCTGCATGGCTACATCCCGTCCGGCGTGTGGCGGCGCGCGCTCACCGTGCATGTGCCCTTCTATGAGGATGTGCGCGCCTGCCGCCTGGCGCTCACGGCGGAGTGGCCGGAGACGCCGGCGGTCGCCACGCTGGCGGCGGTGCGCCGCGCGGCAGTGGATGCCCTGCTGGCGCTCAATAAGGACGAAGCCTTTGCCTTGCTGCGCGAGGCGCTTGCGCATCCGGCCCCGCAGGTGCAGCTTACCACGATCTACGGCCTGCGCCTGCTCAAGGACACGCGCGCCTACGTGCTGCTCCAGCCTATCGCCGCCGACCGCCGCCATCCCCTGGCCCGCGATGCCCGCCGCGCCATCGAATCGCTGGGTACCCGCCAGCCCGACGCCTTAACCCTGGTGCGCGCCTCGCAGCCTGCCCTGTCGGATCCGGGCGAGCTGCTGCGCCCTGCCGCCAGCAGCGCCGAAACGCTCTCCGAAACCCTCCTGCGCCCCCTCGGCCCCGAGAGTAAAGCTCATGAATGACCCCTGCGGGTATAGTATAGTGAATCTGTGCGAAGAAAGGATATTCCGTGTCTCTGCCTTACCGCCTGTGCGCTATTGACCTCGACGATACCCTGCTTGGCCCCGACCATCAAATCTCGGCGCGCAACGCCCGCGCCGTGCGCGCTGCCGTCGCCAAAGGCGTGATTGTGCTCATCGCCTCGGGCCGGATGCACGCGGCTACCCTGCGCTTCGTGGATCAGCTTGGCCTGGATACGCCCGTCATTTCCTATAACGGCGCGATGGTCAAGCTGCCGCATACCGGGGAAGTCTGGCTGCACGAGCGTATCCCCGCCGCCCTGGCCGATATCGTCATGAACTACTGCGTCCCACGCGACCTCCAACTCAATTACTATCTCGACGATCACCTTTACACCGCTGCCTACACGCCCTGGATGAAGCTCTACCACGAGCGCACGCTGGCGCCGGTAGAGGTGCTGCCCGATTTCTACACGGCGCTGCGCGGCACCTGTCCGACCAAGCTCATCATCGTCGACTCGCCGCAAGCGACCAGCGCCCTGCTGCCCTATTTCCGGGACCGCTTTGCCGGAAGTCTCTATATCACCAAGAGCAATGACGAGTACCTGGAGTTTATGCCGCCCAACGCCAACAAAGGCGCGGCGCTGGAGCTGGTGGCAAACCGTCTGGGCGTGTCCGCGGCGGAAACCGTCGCCTTCGGAGATAGCTGGAACGATGTGCCCATGGTTCGCTGGGCCGGGCTGGGGGTGGCCGTCGGCAATGCCAAGCCGGAGGTGATCGCCGCCTCCGACCGCACCGTCCTGCGCAACGGGGAGGATGGAGTTGGCATCGCCCTGGAAGAGATTTTTGATTTGAGAACGGAATGACTCCGAATCACTCCCTTTCTTGTTGAGGAGGACAGAATGGCGCTGTTAGAGCGGCTGGATGGCAGCCGGAAGATCAAGCTGAAGGAGCTAGACTCGGATGAGCACGGCGGGCTGAACCGCAAGGAGGCGGAGGCGCGCACGGAGGCGCTTGGCAAGGAGCTAGCCGAATTACAAGACCTGCTCTTCGCCGCGCAGGAGACGCCGCTGCTAATCGTGCTTCAGGGGTTGGACACTTCCGGCAAAGACGGCACGATCCGGCACGTGATGGGCTATATGAACCCGCAGAGCTGCCGCGTCGCCTCCTTCAAAGTGCCGACGCCTGCCGAGATCGCTCACGATTTTCTCTGGCGCATCCACGCCGAGACGCCCGCCAAAGGCAGGACGGTCATCTTTAACCGGTCGCACTATGAGGACGTGCTGGTCGTGCGCGTGCATCATCTCGTGCCGCCCGAAGTCTGGAAGCGCCGCTATGAGTACATCAACCACTTTGAGCGCCTTTTAGCTGACTCCGGCACCATCATCCTCAAGTTTTTCCTGCATATCAGCAAGGACGAGCAGGAGCAGCGCCTACGTGAGCGCGAGAAAGATCCCACCAAAGCCTGGAAGCTCTCCGCGGAGGACTGGAAGGAACGCGAGCTCTGGGACGACTACCAGGAGGCGTATGAGGATGCCCTGAATAAGTGCGCGACGCCGCATGCGCCCTGGTACGTCGTTCCCGCCAATCACAAGTGGTTTCGCAATATTGCCATTGCCGAAACGCTGGTCACGACGCTGCGCCCGCGGCGCGACAACTGGATGCGTCGTCTGGAGCAGATGGGAGAAGAGGAGATCAAGCAGTTGCGCGCCCTGCGGGGACAGACCTAACCCCCAGCCTCGTTTCCGGCTGCGGAGTTAGCGGCGCTGTAGGCGGATCGCATCCCCGATGGCCCAGCCCAGCAGCACGGAGGGAAACACCGCGTTGCCGCCAAAGATCGCCGCCTGGATCCAGCCGTTGGGCGCACCCGTAGGATTATACAGGCCGGCGAAAATTCCGGTCAATATCACGGTGGTCGCGTAGGCGCGCAGGATGGAGGGCGAGATGCGGTTGCGCGCGACCGCGATCCCCATATAGACGATCAGCGACAGATAGAACCAGACGACCGAGAAGAGGATCAGTATGCTCCCCAGCGAGATGGCGCTTTGCTTTCCCTCCGCCGTCTGGTTGCGCGCCAGCAGCTCCTCCGAGATCGGGCGCATGGCCCCATAGAAGGCGAGCAGTATTCCGGCGAGCACACCATCGAACACCATCGCCGCCAGCAGGTGCAGCGAAAGGTCGGAGATCAGTGGGAGGGAGTTCTGGAACGAGAAGGCCGGCACGCCCTGGTGCTCCCAGAAGAGGAGCATCATTCCAAAGAAGGCGGCGACCAGAATGACGCTCAGCAGGGCCAGGTTCGTTTCCCGGCGCGGCCCCTCCGCAAACGGCTGCCAGGTCGGCATGGTGGGGCGCGTCATAGTCGGTCCGGCGGAGACGTGCGTGCGCCCACCCATCAGGCGCTCAAGCTTGGCCTGCACCTTGTAGTTGCGTGGATTGAACTGAATGGCATACGAATACCAGGTGGCCGCGCCGTCCTGCTGGCCGCGCCGGGCGCAGATGTCGCCCAGGATCTCATAGGCGACGGCGTGACGGCGGTCGCGCAGCAGCACCTCATGGCAGAGCTTTTCGGCCTCGCGGTAACGGTGGTTGATGAACGCCAATTGCGCCTCGGAGAGCATCCGCTCCACGTTGCCGTAGGTAGAGGCTGCACGGCGGTTCGCGGCGTGGGTGGGGCTGTTGGGAGCAGCGGCCGGGCGGCGCGTCTGATTCACCGTCGGCGCAGGCGGCTCGGGCGGAGTGCGGCCAAACCCGTTAAAGCTGGCACGGCCTTCCGGATAGGTCGGGCGCGCGGGGCCTGGGGCGCGCTCTGCGCGCGGCGGGGCGGAGGGCGCCGCCGAAGGGGAGCCGGCAGCGCGCGCTGCCGCGTTTTGCCGCAGCAGGCGCTCGGCATCATAATAGGCGCGGCGGTCGGGATCGCCCAGCACGTGATACGCCTCATTGATGAGCTTGATCTTCTGGGAAGCCTCCGCGCTGGGGTTCACGTCCGGGTGATAGCGGCGGGCCAGTTCCCGATACCGCTTCTTGATCTCTTCGGACGTGGCCGAGGGAGACAGCCCAAGCGTATCATAGTAGTTGGGCTGCGCCGCGCTCATCCTCGCTCTCCTCCCTCGCCGATCCCATGCCTTGCCTGCCTGAACCCCTGACTCCCGATAGTATAAATAGGCTTGCTACTCGCCGCCGAGAACGCCACTCCCGCCGCCAATGATAACGATAATAGTCGCCGGGCAATGTCATGGAAACTTGCTATTCGCCACCGGCAGCGCTCACTCCCGCCGCATAGCCTGAATAGAACCCGACGATGGCGCGGGCCACCATCAGCGCCACGGCCAGAAAGACGATCACCCCAAATGCGATGGCCGCCTGGTGCGATTTTGTCCGCGCCTCCTGCTCATGGAAATCGGCCGCCTTGTCCAGCATCTCGTCCAGGTTGCCCGAGGTCTCCCCGGTGCGGAACAAGTCTATGGTCATGCGCGGAAAGATGCCGGAAGCGCTCAAGGCCCCGGAAATCAGTTCACCGCGATCCGCCGCCGCAATGGCTTTATGCGCGGCATTGCGCAGGACGGCATTGCCGCAGGCGTCGCCCGCGATCTGGAGCGAAGCTCCCATCGAAAACCCGCCGCGATAGAGGGCAGCAAACGTGCGCGCAAACTTGGCCACGGCAAACTGCCGCACGAGATTGCCCAGCACGGGCAGGCTCATCTTAAAGGTATCGTAGGTTTCGCGCACGCCCTTGACGTTAAACAGGAACAGCCGGAAGACCACGACGGCGGCCAGCAGCGGAAGCAGGATAGCCAGGCCCCACCCGAAGGTATCCTGCAGGTAGTTCCAGAACGTGTAGGGCAGCTTGCCCATGCTGCCGACGACCAACTGAGCGATGGCAGGCATGCCGCCTTCAAAGCCGGGCTTGCCCAGAATCATCAACGCCACGAACAGCACGAACTTGGGATAGAGGGTTTCCCGGCTGATCAGGCGGCGTATCTCCAGCTCATGCTCGATATAGTCGGCTATCTGAAGCAGCACCCTATCGAGCATTCCGCCCTGCTCGGCAGCGCGTACCAGCTCGATCTGCATGGGCGGGAAGATCCAGGGATAGGCCGCCATCACCTCGGAGAAGCGTCCGCCCGCCTGCACCTGCGCCTGGCCGGCGCGCGCGATCTCTTTGAGCTTGCGGTTGTTCGTATTGCTCTCCAGGGCGACCAGCGCCTGATAGAGCGGTAGACCGGCGTTGATGAGCGTAGCGAACTGCCGATAGAAGGGCGCCAGGTCTTTGATGACCACGCCGGAGAAGATCGGGTAGATCAGCGTCTCTTTGGCCCGCTGCCATAGCGAGACGCGCCGCGCTACACCGAGGCCATAGGGAATGCCGGGATGCTCCAGGCCGCGCGCGGTCTCCAGGCGCGGAGGCGTGCGATAGGTCGCGCCACCTGCCGGAGGCATCTCCTGTATCGCTTCCACTCTTGCCGCCTGGCCGGGCAGAGGCAAGGGCGACAGCGACTGGGGCACCGGCCCGCCGCGCTGCCACGGCTCGATGCGCTCCATGTTTGCAGTAGCCTCACTGCCTTCGCCGGTCAGGGGCGCCAGCAGCGGATTAGCAAAGGCAGGCAGTTCCGTGACCGGCTGGGTCAGATCAATGGGCTTCGGGCCAGACGGCGCGGGCGCAGCGGCCTGCCCCGGCGTCATGCCGACAGGCGGGGCCGTTGCCAGCGTATCGGGAGCGCTTCCGGCGGCCTGCTCCCCCGTCGGCAAAATGGTCACGGGCACATAGCCCATCCGCCGTACCTGATCGTTTGCCAGCAGCGGATCGGCAGCGGCAACCGTGCCCTCGACGGTGTTGCCCATGCGGTCTGTGGCTTTAAAGGTGAATTGCGGCATGACCTGCCTCCCTCTTCTATCCCCCCGCTTCCGGCGCGAAAAACTTATCTACCCAGTCGAAAATGCCATGAAAATAGCTATACGTTAACCAGATGCTGGTAATACCGCCGAGAACGAGGAGCGCCAAAATGCCATAGCGGAGCATCATAAAGCGCGCCTGGGAAGCCGCCTCCTCCGCGCGCAGATGGTAGTACTCTGCGGCCCTATCCAGCATCTCCACCACTTCGCCCGACTGGTGCCCGGTGAGGATGAGCTGCTCCACCTCGTTGGCGAAGAGGCCGGTTGCGGCAAACGCCTCCGGCAGCGAGGCCCCCTGCTGCATCAGCGCGTAGGCCTGCGCCAGTTCCTCACGAAGGACGGCGTTGCTGGCCGTGTTCATCGCGCCTTCCCATGCCTGAATGGGCGAGACGCCCGCCGCATAGAGCCGCCGCAGCGCCACCAGGAAGTTCGCCAGCGCCGTCTGCCGCTGCAGCTCTCCGAACGGCTTCAGGCGCAGCGCCCAGCTATCGCGCAGCCGACGGTTCTGCGGCTTCTGAAGCAGGCGGCTGCCCAGCCGAATCCCCCAGTACACCGCCAGCGCAATCGGCAGGTTGCGGAACAGCACCAGCGCCAGATAGCGCCGCACGTCGAAGTTCGGGAAGAGATTCGGGAAGACAGGCTGCGCCAGCGCCAGCGTAAACAGCGCCTGAGTCGCCAGGAGCTTGGGCAGCCAGGTGGCGCGATACAGGCTGATATTCTTCTGGTAGTCGTCGGCGATCTCGGCCAGCGCGGTATCCAGAAAGCCGCCCATCTCTCCGGCGCGTATTATGCCGATGATATGCGCTTCAAAGATGCCCGGATACTGCGCCATCACATCGGAGATGCGCCCCCCGGTATGGGCTACCTCGGCCATCTCGCGGGCGGTGCGGGCCAGGTTCCGGTTCGGCGTGCGCTGCGCCAGGTTCTCCAGGGCCGTATAGAGAGTCATGCCGCTGCGGACGAGCGAGGCCAGCTGCTGAAAGAACAACAGCAGATCGCGCGTCTTCACTCCGCCCAACGGAGTCGCCGGTACGGCGGGCGCAGGCGTCTGAAGCGAGCGGGCCTGCGTGAGCGCGCTTCGGGTCTGCTTGCCGACTACCCGCGCCGCGTTCCCCGCCAGCGTGATGCTCCCCGTTCGCACCGCGCCCTGCTTCATCGTTAATTGCTGCCCCACGGGCGGCGCGTTCCCGGTCAGCAGAGGCATTTCCGAAGCGCCGTTCAGGGACGCCTGGTTCTGGACGGCAGGCACATTGGTGGGCGCCGCTCCCAGATTGGGCGCGATAGACTGCGGGCGATACCCCATTTGCAGCAGGCGGCGTTGTACGTCGGCGGCGTCCACGGCGTCTATCTTGCCCAGGACGGTCTTGCCGGTCTCATCCACCGCCTCATAGAAGAAGTTCATCATTTGCTACTCGTTCAATAGGCTGCGAGAGAATGGGTTTCGAGCGAAGCAGGCTGGCGACAGTACGGCCGCCGGGCAGAGTCAGATCGGGCGCGAGGTCGGCCAGCGGATACAGGACAAACGCCCGCTCGGCGATACCTGGGTGGGGCAGGGTCAATCTGTCCGTGCGCAGCGTCCGGTTTCCATACAGCAGAATATCTATATCAATGGTGCGCGGCCCCCACCGCTGGCTGCGCTGGCGCTTTCCGGCCTCTTCAACCTGCTGTACCCGCTCCAATAGCTCCACCGGCGTCAGCGTGGTTCTTATTCGCACCACGCAGTTAAGGTGCGGCGGAAACTTCGTTGCATCGCCTGGCTCCAGCCCCATATGCGGCGACTCGTAGACGGGCGATACGGCCTCCACCTGCACGCCCGGCCCGAGGGTTCGCAGACGCCGTATGGCCTCCCGCAGATGGCTCAGCCTATCTCCCAGGCTGGAGCCCAGCCCCAGATAGGCAACGGTTCCCTCCGCTGCCCGTGCGTTCTCCGCCGCTTCCATGCCGCTTCTTTTCTCCCATCCCTATTCAGGTTTACGCGGCATTTTCGCGGCCTGTTCCGGAGACCGCATTTTCGTCTGTTTTTGATTGTGCCAATTATACACCGTTTCCGTAGCTTTGTCCAATTGGGGAAGGAGGGTCTCTCGCGGCCCATTGACTTTGTTTTGTCTCGTCCGGTATTCTGAAAACAGCACCCTGGGGTGAGAAAGGATTTGAAGGGGGCCATGCTGACGCCGCGCGAACGCCAGGAACAGTGGGAGCAAGAGTTTTTAGCGCCCTGGGCAGCCAGAGCCGCCGAGTCGCGGGGCCGTCAACGCCCGGAAACGCCCGACCCGGTGCGAACCGCCTTTCAGCGCGACCGCGACCGCATCCTCCATTCTAAGGCTTTCCGCCGCCTCAAGCATAAGACGCAGGTCTTCATTGACCCGGAAGAAGATCATTACCGCACCCGTCTTACCCACACGCTGGAGGTCGCCCAGATCGCGCGCACCATCGCCCGCGCCCTCCGGCTCAACGAGGATCTGACGGAAGCCGTTGCCCTCGCCCATGATCTGGGCCATCCACCCTTCGGCCATGCCGGAGAAGAGGCCCTCGACGCCGCCTACCGCGAGTACGTCCCCCACGCCGGCTTCCGCCACTATGAGCAGAGCCTGCGCGTGGTGGAGCTGCTGGAGCGCGGCACCGGCGAAAATCCCCCCGGCCCGGGCCTGAATCTGAGCTGGGAGGTGCGCGATGGCATCGCCCGCCACAGCAAAGGCCGCAAAGACCTGACCGATCCCTCCGCCCAGCACGCCGCCACGCTGGAGGGCAACGTCGTGCGCATTGCCGACCGCGTCGCCTACATCAACCACGATATTGACGACGCTCTGCGCGCCGGCGTGCTGAGACCGGCCGACCTGCCGCGCGAGCAGATGGAGTCCCTGGGCCACAGCCACTCGGAGCGCATCGCCCGCATGGTCATTGACATCGTAGAGCATAGCGACGGCAAGCCGATAGTAGAGATGTCGCCCGCCGTCGCGGTGGCCACCGATACGCTCAAGGAGTTCCTGTTCGAGCGCGTCTACTGGAACGCCGCCACCGGCAACCAGGATCTGCGCAAAGCCCAGCACGTCATCCACGCGCTCTTTCACCTCTATATGGAGCAGCCCGAGCGCATGAGCGGCAACGCAGCCCTGCGCGACCTGCCAACAGAGGAACTGGCCCAGCATGTCTGCGACTTCATCGCCGGTATGACCGACCGCTATGCGGTCTCCTGCTTCGTCCGCCTGTTCGTTCCCAAAAGCGCCGGCGTTCCCTCCTTCCCGTAGCCGCCCTTTGCAACCCCGCGCAGATATGGTATAATGCTAGTGGAATGGGCCTGGAGGCGCATTTCCAACCCCCTTACAATTGAACACCCGCAAACGCCCAATATGGTTGCGTGGCGCGGCCGCCTCCGCACGCGCTTTCGAGTATCGGAGCGATGTGCAGCGGTACGGAGGTAATGACGGATGAAGACCAGCCTGAAGTGCCATTGCGGTCAGCGTATCTCACGGCGCGATGTGATGCAGCAAGGTTACTATGTGCGCCAGTTTGGCCCCAGCTATGTCTATATCAAATATCGCTGCTCGCGCTGTAAGAAACTGGGCGAACACTTTATCAAGCAGGAAGAGTGGGAAGACAGCCTGCTTCATGAAACCTCCAGCGACGTGAGCGTGGCCGAGCGAGAGCGCTTCCGTAAACTTGGCAATATTACGCTGGACGAAATGCGTGAATTTCATCGTGCGCTAGAGTGCCTGGAGACGATCCCCAACCTGCTTGAAGACGAATCGAAGTAACCGGATCTCCGCGCTTGAGATAGCAGACTTCCACCCCCTTACGTAGCACTCGGCCTCCGGACTGGGTGAGGATTGAAACAGGCAAACAAACAAACAGCAACGGTACCCATAAAATCAGGAGAGCGGCGCCTGCCAGGCGCCGCTCTCCTGTTTCCAGGTCATCCAAAATGCGAGATGACCCACGTTGCGATTCGGGAGGGATTCCCCATGCATCTCTATTTTCTCCGCCACGGCGCCGCCGAGGAGCACCACGCCGGTCAGCGCGATGCCGACCGTCACCTTACCTCTGAGGGCCGCGCGGAGATGCAGGCGGCGGCAGCCGGCCTGGCCGCCCTCGACCCCAGGATAGACGCCATCTATTCCAGCCCCCTGGCGCGCGCCCTCGAAACCGCCCAGATCGCCGCCAAGGCGCTCGGTCTGCGCGAGGACAAGATCCGCCTGGAGGAGCGACTGGCTGCCGGCAACCTGCGCCTGGGCAGCCTGCAATCCCTGCTGGCGTCACAGCCATCCTCCGCCCGAATCCTGCTTGTCGGCCATGAGCCGGATTTCAGCATGGTCGTCGGACAGCTTATCGGCGGGGGCGCGGTCGAGATCAAGCGCGGCGGGCTGGCGCGCGTGGAGGCAGTTCGCTTAGAGCCCGGCGGCGGCGTCCTGCGCTGGCTTCTGACCCCGCAGCATCTTTTCCTACGTTCCCAGGAAAGCCGCTGAGCAGGGTTGACTGCCCGTAGCAGTCCTAAAAGGCAACCTGGCTCCCGACTTCCAGGAAAGCAAGCACTGGATTGAGCAGGACTCACTGCCCGTAGCGGTCATAAAAGAAGGTATCGAACAGCAATACGCCGATCAGGATCACGCTCACGAGGGCGACGATGGCGTTCTTGGCGCGCACGACATCGCCCGTGTCCGGGTCGGGCAGAGAGATCACAACGCCTGCCCCGATCAAGATCAAGGACAGGCGCACGAAAAAGCGCCCCAATCGCTGACGCAGGCCCATGACCTTCTCCTCTTCCGGCCCTTGAACCTGATAGGGTGACAGCGTAGTCAGGGGAGCAGGCTTGCATTCTATCCTCTGATCCCCCATCCTCGCTGTCATCGGAGTAGGGATCACGCCGGGACGGCAACTTCCTCCTCATCTTCATCGGCTGGCTGGCCCATCCCAGCGAGCGTGGCTTCGGCGTCGCGCGGGCGCTCCACCCGCTCATCGGCGACGAGCTTGCCGTCCTTGAATCGGATAATACGCTGCGCGTGCTCGGCAATATCCTGCTCATGCGTAACGATGACGACCGTTTTGCCCTCCCGGTTTAGCTTCTGGAAGATCGCCATGATCTCCTCGCCGGTGCGCGTATCCAGGTTTCCGGTCGGCTCGTCCCCAAAGATGATGGGCGGATCGTTGACGAGGGCGCGGGCGATGGCGACCCGTTGCTGCTGTCCGCCGGAGAGCTCATTGGGCTTATGGTGAGCGCGGTCGCCAAGCCCCACGATCTGCAGGGCGTGCCGGGCTATCTGCATGCGGTTTTTAGCGCTGGTGTTGCTATAGAGCATCGGCAGCTCCACGTTACGCAGCGCCGAGGTACGCGCCAGCAGATTGAACGTCTGAAAGACAAAACCGATCTTGCGGTTGCGTATCTCCGCCAACTGATTGTCATTCAGGCGTGCGACTTCGATGCCATCCAGCTTGTAGGAGCCGCGCGTCGGCTTGTCCAGGCAGCCGATCAGGTTCATGAAGGTGGACTTGCCGGAGCCGGACGGCCCCATGATCGCCACGAACTCGCCACGATAGATCTGCAAGGAGACGCCCCGCAGCGCGTGCACCTCCATTTTGCCCATCTTGTAAATCTTATGCACGTCCTGAACTTCAATCATCACGTCCGACATTCTTGCAACCGCTCCCTTGTGTACTTGGAGACCTCACTCTCCTGGCGGCAGGCTAAACCCTGCCGCTGTGGAGCCTACGGCCTGCTGCCCACCTACGTGGGCAGAGATCATGCTGACTGCCAGGGTCGGGCCTGCAATAATTCGGCCCTCCGCCCTGCGACACCGACGCGGGCAGAATACCCGTTGACAACGCCAGGGGCGTCACCATCGTTCTCTAGGGGCAGCCCTGCTGCCTACGCAGGCAGAGA
>DASRGZ010000096.1:0-167746 GCA_035650735.1 Chthonomonadaceae bacterium | reverse complement strand
GAGGGAAGCGGAGGCCCTCTGGCCCGGCCTGGGTCGAGGCAATCAGGCGGACCCAGCCTTCCACTTCCTCGGCGGAGAGGAAATCGGCCCCCAGCATCATCGCCGCATCCCGAACCCAGAAAGCGCGATAGTGGCTCGTTGTGCTGCCGGGCAGATGCAGGGCAAAGCCGGTCGTGTTGACAGTGCCGGAGACTCTGTCGCCCGGGTCAACCTGAGCGCTGTCAATCACCCGCGCCGCCAGATCGTGCAGCCACTTCAATGAAGGCGTGCTCTGAGATGGCATCTCCTCTTTTTCCTCGCCGATCCGCCCGCGCGGAGGGTACAGCCCCTCCACGCGACGGTGCGTTTTTTCAGCGTGCCAACGCGCACGCGCAGAGGGTACGGAAAGCACGACACATAGCCCCTTACCGCTCGCCTACGCTCACCCGTATCGTCCCCTCCGGATGGTCACAATTCAGAGGCACCTCCAGGGCGGCAAAGGCTTCGCTGGCTGCCGAGGCATCGCTGCGGCTGTAGGGATTGAAAGGCAGGCGAGGCCAGCGGAAGACGCTGCCGGGCGGCAGAAGATACCGGGCCAAACCGATGCGGATCTGGCCGCCGGAGTCAAGCGTCCAGGCCAGGGGATTCTCTATGCCGAGTGGATACGCCTCGTCGTCCGGGCCGCGCACCTCCGCGCCGGGCGCCAGGGGACGCAGCAGCCGCGCTACCGCCGAGACTCCCGGTTTTGGGGCTTCGAGAGCAAACCGAATGGCGGCCTCCCCCGGCGAGAGCGCCATATCCACCCGCACCGGCACGCCGCCATAGTCCAGCCGCAGGGTATCGGCGGCGTCGCCAGCAGCCAATTGCGCTCCCGAGGGCAGCCAGACCGGATCGGCGTTGGCGGCAGGCCATACGGTGAAGGTTGCCCATTCCGGGTCCTGCTTGCTGTGGCCGCCGCCCGCGAGCAGCCCACCCCCTATATGGTACAAACCGACGAGGTTGGCTATATCGAGCCGCCAGCGGGAGTCATAGCGGGGAGTAACCAGGCCGCTCAACACTCCCTGCCAGGGACCCAGCCGCCGCCAGCCGGCCTCGAAGCTCCGCGCCTTCCAGAACGATACGGCGTCCGGAGGTATTTCCGCAGGCTGCTCGTGGCGCTCCAGATAGCGGACGGTCTCGCAGAGGAAGATGGAGGCTACGTCATCGCTGAAATGGCCGGTCTGCGCGCGCGAGAGCAGACGCAAAGCGGCCGCGCGCAGCGCTTCCGCGCCCTGGGGCCAGCGGGCACAGAGGGCAGGCAGCACGTGATGGCTAGGCCCATGATACCGCTGACGGCCCTCGATCTCGCTGACGATCCCGCCGTCGGGATAGCTCCACCGAATCTGCGCCTCCATGCCCCGCTCGATGCAGGTCAGCCACTCTGGCGGAATGTCCGGCCAGAGGTGTTCCAGATAGACGCCCACGGCCAGCAGGCTGACGTAGTTGTAGCCGACCGAGGGAGCGGCGAATTCCAGCCAGAAGCCGTCTGCGGTCTGCGCGGCCCGCATCTGGGCGAAGAGATGGTCGGCGAGTTCAACCCAGTCGCTGTGTCCATAGCGCCCTCCAGCGCGGCGGCAGACGAGGGCGTGCCAGGCCATGTGGTTAGGACTGGAGAAGCCGATACCCTCGACAAAATCAATCGTGCCCTGCTCTAGATGGTGGCGCAGATTGGCGGCCAGGGCGGCGGCAGTGTGCTCAATGGCCGCATCCCACTCCGCGAGCCGCTCCGACCCCAGCCGCTCGCCCAGCAGCAGCAGGGTTTCGAGCCAGAAATGCAAGCGCCACTCGTCGAAGCTCCATCCCCACCGGCCTCCCGGCGTGATGACTTCCCATTGGCCCTGCGCGTTAAGCTGCCGAACATGGCGATCTCCAGAGCGGACAACGGCCTCCAGCAGGCGCGGGTCGCCTGCATAGGGGCCTGTGGGGCGCAGGTAAGCCAGCGCCAGCGGGTACATCCCGTTCTGGTCATAGATGCTATAGGCCCTGCCTGCGGCCTGAAAGGCGCCGTCGGGCTGCTGCGCCGCCAACAGACGCTCAACCTGCGTGTCTAGCAGGCGCGCATAGAGGGCGCTCAAGGGAGGGATCTGGGCTGGCTGCGGAAAGGCTGGTTCCATGGAGTTTTCTCCGGTTTGTGCATTGGAGCGGCAGGGTTTAGCCTGCCGAGGCATTACCGGAAGGTTCGGCGAAAGGCACTCCGCTTTCCTGCTGCTCTCTTGACCGAAAGCGCTCAAAGTGCTACGCTATCTCAAGAGCGCGGCGCTAACCTGTACCAAAGGGCAGGTCGGCCCCTGTCCCCTGTCCCGTTGGCAAGGGCGGGTGAGGTAAGGTAATCTGAAAATGCGGCAGAAAAGTACGGCCTTAGATTGGCATTGCAAGTTTGCGTTTAGGGAACGGAGGGAAGCATGGCGCCGTCGGGGAAGCCACGGGCGCGCGAATTACGGATTCTCAACGCCATCGCGGAGGCGCTTAACAGCGCTCCCGACGTCCAGCAGGCGCTCGCGCGCACCCTGGCGCTGGTGGCCGATCTGCTGGGTCTGCGCACCGGCTGGGTGTGGCTGCTCGACCCGGAGACCGGGCAGTTCTACAACGTCGTCGTTCAGAATCTGCCGCCCTACCTACAAGAGCCGGTGCGCATGACCGGGCGATCCTGCTGGTGCCTGGATGCCTTTCGGGCCGGGAGGCTGACGCCGAAGAACGTCAACGTCCTGGAGTGCAGCCGCCTGCGCGGGGCGGTGGAGGACAACGCCCTGGATGCCACACAGGGGCTCGGCTGCCATGCCAGCATCCCGCTCTATTTTCAGGACAGGCCGCTCGGCATTATGAATGTGGCCGGCCCCGCCTGGCGGGAACTGACCCGCGAGGAACTGCGCCTGCTCTCCACCATCGCCTATCAGGTCGGCATCGCCATTGAGCGGGCCCGCCTGGCTGAAGAGAGCGCGCGCCTGGCCCGCGCCGAGGAGCGCGCCCGCCTCGCCCGCGAGATCCACGATACGCTGGCGCAGGGGCTGACCGCCATCGCCCTGCACATTGAAGGGGCGATGACGCATCTGCAGAGCAATCCCGACCGGGCTAGAGAACGGCTTCAGCGGGCGCTGAGCATGGCGCGGGAGAGTCTGGAGGAGGCACGGCGATCGGTGCTGAACCTGCGGGCCGCGCCGCTGACCGGGAAGCCGCTGGCGGAGGCGCTGGGCGCGTTGAGCCGGGCCTTCACCTCGGAGACGGGCATTCGCGTGCAGTTCCACGTTCAGGGCCAGCGCGCCCTGCCCTTAAAGGTCGAAGCCGAGCTCTTCCGCATTGCCCAGGAAACGCTGACCAACGTGCGCCGCCATGCGCAGGCGACCGAAGTGACCCTCCTGCTGCGCATGACGGGCGACGCCGTCCGCCTGTCCATGCGCGATAACGGCCAGGGTTTCGATTGCCGCACGCTGCCGGAGGGTCGGCAGGGATTGATCGGCATGAAGGAGCGAGCAAAACTGCTAGGCGGGACGCTGCGCGTGAAGAGTCGGCCCGGATGGGGAACCGTCGTTGTCGTCGCCGTGCCGCTCCCTGCGGAGGAAAAGCCGTGATTCGTGTCCTCGTGGTGGATGATCATCCGATTGTGCGGGAGGGGCTGGTCGCGGTGCTCGAAGATCAGCCGGATTTCCAGGTCGTGGGCGCGGCGGGCTCGGCGGAAGAGGCCGTCACGCTGGCAGGCCGCCTCTGCCCGGATGTGACGCTGCTGGATCTGGAGCTGCCCGGCATGGATGGAGTGGAGGCCCTCCCGCAGCTTACTCCGGCAACGCGCATCGTCGTCTTCACCGCCTACGACGCCGACGAGCGCGTCTTCGGGGCGATCCGTTCCGGGGCCCGTGGCTACCTGCTCAAGGGCGCCACCGCCGAGGAGATTGCCCGCGCCATCCGTGTCGTGCATGGCGGCGGGTCGTATCTGGAGCCGCGCGTGGCCGCAAAGGTGATGGCTGAGATGGGCGCGCCACACCGGGCCGCGCCCGGTTTAAGCGCGCGGGAGCGGGAGGTGCTGCGGCTGGTAGTCGCGGGCCTCTCCAACAAACAGATCGCCCACGCGCTCTCCATCACCGAGCGCACGGTCAAGTTTCACATGACCTCCATTTTCAACAAGCTGGGAGCCGAGAACCGGGCGCAGGCGGTGGCGCTGGCAATGGAACGCAGGCTGCTGTCCTGATCCTATTGCGGTAGGCTAAACCCTGCCGCTGTGGGGCCTACAGCCAGCCGCCCACCTGCGTGGGCGGGAAATGTCCCTCCACGAAACGGCACTCAAGGAGCCAGAGGCAGCATTTAGGTGCCGAGCAGTTTGGCGAAGAAATCCGAGTGAATATTCAAGTTGAACAGCCCAGCGAGGCCCATCAGCACGCCAAAGAAGGTGGGGACCATCGCCACGGCAAACAGCCAGCGCTTCTGCGTCAGTGCGGTTAGGGCAAGCAGCGAGATCGCAATGGCCAGCAGGGCGTCGGACAGGTCGAACTGGTCGTCGTGGAAGTTGAGGCGGTCATACTCCTTATCGTAGCCGCGCGCCTGCTTCTCCACATCCGCCAGTTCCGTCGCCTGCTTGGCTGCCTGCTGGTTGTATTCGGCCATTTTCTGTTCAATGACGGGGCGCACATTGGGCGCGGCGGTCTGGGCCTGGATAGCAAACTGGTCGGCGGTCGCCTGCGCAAATTGCAAGCGGATCTTTTTGGCCTGATACCAGGCCCAGGCATCCACGGACTTCGCCTGGGCCTGCTGCATCGCCTGGACGATATTATCGTCCTTGACCTTGCAGATGCCCATAAACGTCGCCAGCAGCGCGACGGCGATGGCGACCCAGTTGTTCAGCCGACTTTTACGCTTCTCCCGGGCGGCTTCGTCTTTCTCCTCCTCATCCTCCGATTCCACCATTTCCATCGGGTCTACATCCATCGGTTCCTCTCCTGCTGGGCCGTCAGATGCGTATTGCGCGCTCAGGTGCTAGGCTCCTCCTGAAGCAGCAGGGCGACAGCCGCCAGGTCTTGCGCGCGATCTCCAAGCGCCGCCGGGACGATCTGGCAGACGGCGGCGCTGCGCTCCCAGGCATATTCGGCAACGGCGCTGCGGATGGGCTCCAGGATCAGGTCGCCGGCGTGGACGGCAATCGTGCCGAGGATAACCCGCTCCGGGTTGAGTATCTGGATGAGGTTGGCGATGCCGACCCCCATATAGGTTCCCGCCTCCTGGAGTATCTGGCGGGCAAAGGCGTCGCCCTCCTTGGCCGCTTCGACGACGTGCGCGGCGGTGATGTTGGCCGGCTTGCCGCCCGCCAGTTCCAGCACGCGCTTGTGGCGGCCATACATCATGCTTTCCCGGGCCAGGCGCGCAATCGCCGGGCCGGAGGCCAGCGCCTCCAGACAGCCGCGCTTGCCACAGCCGCAGAGAGGACCGTTCATCAGGATGGTCTGGTGGCCGACCTCGCCAGCCAGGTCTTTGGTGCCGCGATAGAGCCGCCCATCCAGGATGAGCCCGCCGCCGATGCCGGTGCCCATCGTCATGAAGATCAGGTTGCGCGCGCCCCGGCCCGCGCCGAATTTCCACTCGGCCAGAGCCGTCGCGTTGGCGTCGTTTTCCACCACGACCGGCAGGCCCAGCGCCTCCTCCAGAAGGCGCTTGACCGGCACGGCGCTCCAGCCGGGCAGGTTGGGCGGCGCGTAGATCGTGCCGGTTTTGGTGTCCAGCGGCCCCCCACAGGAGATGCCCACGCCGCGCACGTCGCCGCTCATGACGCCGCCCTGCGCCATGACCTCGCGCGCCATCTGCGCCAGCCGCTCCAGGACGGCTTCCGGGCGGCGCGTCTCCGGGCGCGTCGGTTCGCTCAGACGGTGCAGGATCTCGCCGTCCGTGCGCGCCAGCACCACCGCAGATTTGGTGCCGCCTATGTCTATTCCGATAATCACTTGATCGTCCATTCCTGCCATCCTCACTTCACTTCCCTGACAGAACAGCACCGCTTTGCCGTCCCTCCCGGCCCCTGGTCGCGTCCCAACGCGCGGCAGCTTGATTTCAGAATTCAAGGTCTGTTCTCGCTTTTCCTGCGTTGTTCCGGCCTTCGGGCGTGGCCTTCCTCGGCAACGTGGGCAAGTAAGAGCACTTCGCGTCCATTGCCTCGTCTATTGGATAAACATACGGGCTTTCTCGGGCCGCTGTAATCAAAATTACACGCCGGACGTGGAATCGGCTATAGTGTCGCCTGTTAGATTTGCCTATAATTGAGAATAATATCGCTGTTGTGGCCCCGGTCTGCCTGGAAGCGCCGGGCGCAGCCTGGATAACCGTGCCCACCCCTTTGCCGTGTGGGTTACATAGCCATCGGAGAACGGCTCTCGTTTTCACCGGATGGAGGAAACGCATGTTTACATTGCCTAACCTGTTTTCGCGCTTGAAGGGAGCTCGCCCACAATCGGATCTGATAGCGCCGACCGGCGAGTATACGGCGGCCGCAGTCCTCCCGCCGGAGGAGCCAGACCTGCTGGCATCTTCCCTGCGGGAAAGGGCAGACCGCGACGCGCCGATGCCGGCCATGCCATGCGATGGGACTATCGCGCAATGGCGTGAGACGGTGCGCGCTACGCCCAGCCTAGCCCGAAGCCTCCTGCGCCAGGGGCTTGCCCTCTACGATTACGGTCAGTACGACGAGGCCGCGCTGGATCTGGGGAAGGCGGCCCGCATTGGTCGGGAGGCCGGACTATCCAGCGCCGAGTGCGGATTGGCCTACTGCGCGCTAGGGTGTGCCCTGCTGGCCCAGACGCCCGACAGTCTGGAGGCGGCGCTGCCGGCGTTTCAGCAGACCCTGCGCTTCCTGAGCCAGACCCAGGACTTCGCGCCCGAGAGCCTTCTGCTGGGCCTGGCCCTGCTACAGCAGAACCGTTGCGAGGAAGCGATGGCGGCCTTGAAGGAGACGCTGGCTCTGGGACCGGAGGGCGGTCTTTTTGGGACGGACCCCGCTCTGGCCCATTGCGCCCTGGGCTGCGCGCTGGCCGCGCAGGAGCCGGGGAATCCGGAGACGGCCCGCCAGGAGTTTTTAGAGAGTTTCCGGCTCCTCTGCCAGAACGGAACGTTGAGGAGTGCCTAACTTCCTTCTAGGGTGCTAGAGGGTGCTAGGGTTCTAACTACCTCAGTACCCTCAGAACCCTTAGCACCCTAGAACCTATCTATCCAGCGAGTACGCAAAGAAATCGGCAACCGATTCGACGCTCCTACGCTGCCGGGCCGTTGACTTTTGCCGCGATTCGCCCGTATAATGGGTGGATATGGCAACCACTACGCAACTTCCTCCGCCGACACGGCCCGGCCAGCGAGAGAATACCTTGGACGATAGCGGCAGCACGCGCCGGCACATTGTCGGGGCGGCGGGCATCATGATGGCGCTGATCTTTGCCAGCCGCGTGCTGGGTCTGGTGCGTGACCGCGTCATCGCGCACAAGTTCGGGCAGGGCAACCTGACTGACATCTACAATGCCGCCTTCACCATTCCCGACCTGCTCTTCTTCCTCATCGCCGGCGGGGCGCTCTCCGCGGCGTTTATCCCGGTCTTCACCGAGCATATCACGACGGACCGCGAAAAGGAAGCCTGGCGCATCTTCAGCGTCGTCGCCGCCGTGATGACCATTGTCGTGAGTGCGTTTATTCTCCTCGGCGAGATATTCACGCCCACGCTGGTCATCTGGACAAACCCCGGCTATTCACCGGAAAAGGTGGCCGCGACGGTGCCGCTGACGCGCATCTTATTGCCCGCTCAGCTCTGCTTCTTCCTGGGCGGCCTGATGATGGGCACGCTCAACGCACGCGGGCGTTTCGTCGCACCCGGCCTCGGCCCGGTCATCTATAACCTGGCCATCATCTTCGGCGGGCTGTTCCTGACGCAGCGGTTCGGCGTGGCGGGGCTGTGCTGGGGGGCGCTGTTCGGGGCGATCCTGGGCAACCTTCTGTTGCAATGGGTGGTGGTGCGGCGCACAGGCGGCTATTTCTTGCCGGAAGCCCTGCGCAAGCACTGGCGGCATCCCGGCGTGATGAAAGTCTGGAAGCTGATGCTGCCGGTCATCCTGGGGCTGGCGCTGCCGCAGGTCAGCACCATCATCAACAAGATGTTTGCCTCCGAGTTGGGCGACGGGCCGCAATCGGCGCTGATGAACGCAAACCGACTGATGCAGGTGCCGCTGGGCATCTTCGCGCAGGCCACCGCCATCGCCATCTTCCCCACGCTCTCCGCGCAGGCCGCCCGCAGAGAGATCGGTGCGCTGCGCCATACGGCCAATTTCGGCATCCGCTCTATTCTGTTCCTGACGATCCCCTCGTCCCTGCTGATGGTCGTGCTGGCCCTGCCCATCGTGCAGCTGATCCTGCACGGCGGACGGTTCGGGCCGCAAGAGGCGCAGATGGCGGCGAACGCGCTCATCTTTTACGCCGTCGGCATCTTCGCCTGGTCGGCCCACTCCATCATTTCGCGCGGCTTCTATGCCTTGCAGGACTCGCGCACGCCGGTGATCGTCGGCACCGCCGTTACCGTGATCTTTATCCCGCTCAACTGGCTGCTGATGCGCTGGATGAGCTATGAGGGGCTGGCGCTGGCGACTTCCATTGCCGCCACCATCCACATGCTGACCATGCTAATCCTGCTGCGCGCCCGGCTGCGCGGCATCGAGGGCGGACGGCTGCTCGCGTCCCTGGCGCGCATCGTCGCTGCCTCCCTCGTGACGGCGCTGGCCTGCCGGGTTGTGCGCGACCTCATCCAGCATCGCCTCTCACTGCACGCAGGGATGTCAGTCACGGCGCAGGCGTTCGTGACGTTGAGCGTCTGCTTGCTCGTCAGCGTTGTGGTCTACGGAGCGCTCGCTGTTGTCCTGCAGATGGACGAGTGGCAAATGCTGCGGAGCCGCCTGCTCCGAGGCCGGGCCAGGGGATAAGCGGCCTTTTCCGTTTCAGAAAGAGGACGCGCTGCCTGCGGCAGGCTATTAGAGCGGCAATTTATCTCCTTGACGAAAACCCTTCAGCCAATTATACTCGCGGGAGGCAAAGGATATGGGCAAACTCATCGCTTTCGGATGGTACGGCGGAAAATACAGCCATCTGGACTGGCTCCTTCCCTTGCTTCCGACCACAGGCCACTTCTGCGACGTATATGGCGGGTCGGCGGCGGTACTCCTCAACCGACGTCCCTCTCCTATTGAAACCTATAACGACATTGATGGCGAGGTAGTCAACTTCTTCCGGGTGCTGCGCGACCAGAAGGATGCCTTGATTGAGGCCATTGGCTTAACACCGTTTTCACGGGAGGAGTTGGCGCGAGCGTGCCAGGAATCTACGGAGGGGCTTTCCGATCTAGAACGGGCGCGTCGCTTCTTTGTACGGGCGCGTCAGGTACGGACGGGGTTGGCGCAGACAGCCAGCGCGGGGCGGTGGGCCCATTGTGTCTTGACGAGCCGGGCGGGGATGGCAGGCGCCGTGTCGCGATGGTTGGGCAGCGTCGAGGATCTGGCCGAGATCGCTCAGCGCCTGCTGCGAGTTCAAATCGAGAACGCGCCCGCGATTGAAGTTATCCTACGCTATGATTCTGAGGAGACTCTCTTCTATTGCGATCCTCCTTACCCGCACATTACGCGCGGGGACTCTAAAGCCTACGCCCACGAAATGAGCGATGACGATCACCGGCAACTAGCGCACGTCCTGCATCGCGTCAAGGGTAAGGTAGCCCTCTCCAGTTATCATTGCGATCTCATGGATGAGTTATACTGCGATTGGCGGTGTATTGAGGCTCCAACGAAGGTTTGCCACTCCGTCAAGACGATGCGTACCGAGGTGCTATGGATCAACTACGAGGTGCCGAAGGAGATCGAATGGCAACTCCGCGAGAAATTCTCCATGACGCTTTTCAGCGAGCTGACGCCTCCCCAGGACAATCCTTTGTAGATAACGCGGAAGTGCGCGCCCGGATAGAATTGGTTTGCCGGAACATTCAAAATCGCGCTCTGGTTCGCCTCCTTCTAGCCTGCTCGCTCGCCAAAATCCATATTCCGACCATAGACATTCGCAAACCTTACACCGAAATCGGCGACCCGGATGCCTATTCTGGACGAACTTACGATGAGGCGTATGTGACCCCGTTTGTTCTGGAACATGGCCTGCCCTGCAATCCGACAACAGCCTTCCTCACCCCCGCGCTTCGCAATCGCAACGTCACGCTAACTCCTGATCTCAACTTGGTAGGGAGACCACCGGCTCTCTACCAGGCCGCATTGCAATTGCTGACCGATGTGTATATGGGTGCGGTTTCCCCGGAGGCTTTGCTTGCCGAGACGATACGGTGGCTCATCATCGTCAAAGAGGAGCGCCGTCAGCGCATGGAGACGCTGCTGGCTGGGCTGCGCACGACGGAAGGCGCAATGCCGCTCTCCACAGAAGCCATAGTCACGCTAATAGAGCAGCATCTCCGCTGCCCAGGATCGAGCCGTCTGCCTGTCCTCGTAGTCGCAGCGGCGTATGAGACCGCCGGAGTCTTGCTCGGGGAGCAGGCGCGGGCACTCACGGGGCACACGGCGGCAGACCGGCAGACGGGAGCCATCGGGGATGTAGAGGTGACGTTGGTGGGGGAGAATCATGTGGTGACAGGGTATGAGATGAAGATGCGCCGGGTGACGCTGGACGATATCAATATCGCATTGCAAAAGATAGCCAACAAGAGCATCCAGAACTACATCTTCATCACAACCGAGATGATTGATCCCCAGGTACAGGAGTATGCGGCCAACCTCTACGAGCAGACCGGCGGTATTGAGGTCGTTGTGCTGGACTGTATCGGCTTTCTGCGCCACTTTCTCCACTTTTTCCATCGTCTGCGCGGGCGCTATGTGGAGGCGTACCAGGCACTGGTCCTGGCGCAACCAGAAAGCGCGGTAGGCCAGCCCTTAAAAGAGGCGTGGTTGGCATTGCGCCAGGCAGCGGAAAGCAGGGAATAGCGTTGGATTTTCTTAGCTCTTTTCTCTGCCCTCACCCTTCGAGGAAGGCGGAGAGCGTCAGACCCTCTTCGACCGATAGATGCTCGAACTTGACCGCTATCTCCACGCTTTCCGGGCGCCTGGGTGCGGGCGCGCACCGCAGGACACGGCCCTGCACGCTGAGGGAACGCCCGGGCTGCGCTCGACCATCGCCGCGCATGGGCAGCGTAAATCGCAGCAGAAGGCGCTCTGGCGGCGTGGACAGGCGGTCCGTCCGCAGGCGCATCCCGCTCCTGCTCACATCCACGCAGACCGCCTTCAGCCATTTCCCCTCTGTTGCGACGGCCTCGGGGCCTGGCGTCTCTGTAATGGGCGTCTGCGTGGCCTCCGAAACGTCGGGCACGGTCTCTGTTGCCTCGGCGCCGCCGTTCCGGGAGTCCGCAAGGCGGAAGAAGACCGGAATATGCGCGCGGCGGCGTGGGGTAAGGCGGCGCTGGGAACGCAAATGGCAGGCAAACAGGCGCACCCAGATCCCGCCCGCATCTTCGGGCGCTTCCGTTGCGGGACACAGCGCCTCTGCCGAAGAGGCGCTGTGTCCGGTCACGGCGCCGACAGCCTCCAGGCCCAACGGCCCCTCCCCGATCCAGAAGCGCACACGCGCTCCCCAGTGCAGGCAGGAAGCCGGACTCTCGGGTGCCAGGGCGATCAGCGCCCACTCCCCATCCAGATGCCGCAGTGTGGCGGCCATTCCGGCAAGCACCTCCTCGCCAGCACTTAACACTTCCAGAGTGATCGGCAGGCAACTTGCGAGCAGCAGCATAGCGTATCCTCTTGAACGACGGCCCACCGGCGGAAGCCGTTGACTATGGCGGAGCAATCGGGCCGCAAAAAAGTTCTCTCACCAGGCGAAAGTTCAGCGCGGGCGGCGACCTGCGGCCTCTATCGGTATAGATTGGGCCTGCATGAACCGCTGTATCAGCATCTGATCGACCCGAGCAATCTCCGTAAATTTTAGCGCCAGCGCGTAGGCCAGCTCGCCGCTCTCCCCGGAAATGGGAGCCTCCAGCGGAAGGCAGCGCACAACTTGCGCCGTGGCGCCGATCCGTTCCTCTGCGCTTAACTGGATTTCCAGCTCCACGAAGGTATCCGTCGGCAAGGGCCCGCCCACGTAGACCTTGGCGCCGCCGAGGCTGATATTACCGACACGGGCGGTCTTCATCTTGCCGGGCGAGCCTTGCGGACGGTAACGGGCCGGAAGGTCACAGGGAACGCGCGGCTGGCGGCGCCGCTGAATATACTGCGGCGTTGTCAACGGCACGCGGAAACCGCCTTGAAAGCAAGCGGCCACGGTTGTCATGAGGAGATAGAGGCCATCCCCCTCGCACGCTTTCACCAGCTCCACCTGCGTCCCTGGCTGGATCTGAGAGGACTCCTCCTGGGCGCAGGCGATGAGCAAATGGTGACCGTCGGTGTGTCGGACGATCCCCACCAGTCGCGCCCCGCTCGGCTTTATGGTTATCTCGACCGTTTCCCGTACCTTGAACATGCGCTTCGTCTATTCTGTTCCTGGTGCCTGCGTGCTGACGGGCCGCCCGGTTGGCCTCAGTCGTGCTGGAAGGCACGACGTGGCGCCGCCATTCTCCCGACAGCACGGGGGCGCTGCAGTCAATTATCGGCAGGCGTTTCCGGGAATTACAGAGCGCGCGGCACCCGGTCTGGTGAGCATTTCCGGGTTCTATCCGGCGAGCTTGCGAGAATTACAGAGCGCGCTGCGCGGCCATCTGCCGGTTCTGCGCCTCCCGCGCAGGGCGCCGCAGGAGCATGCGATCAGGAGCTTATGCCAGGAAACGGAGGCGCACAATCAGGGGGCCGAAGTCACGGCGGTCTCGTCGGGACTATCGGCAAACTGGCGGGCGTAGAGCTGGGCGTAGAGGCCCTTAGCGGCAAGCAACTGGGCGTGCGTTCCCTGCTCGACGATGCGCCCGTCTTTGAGGACGAGGATGCGGTCGGCCTCGACGACGGTGGAGAGGCGGTGGGCAATGAGGAAGGCGGTGCGACCTCGCAGCAGGGCGCGCAGGGCGTTCTGGATGAGCATCTCCGTGTAGGCGTCAATGCTGGCGGTGGCCTCGTCCAGTATGAGGATGCGCGGGTCGGCCAGGAGGGCGCGGGCAAACGAGATAAGCTGGCGCTGTCCGATGGAGAGGCGTTGCCCGCGCTCCTCAACGGGCGTGTCGTAGCCCTGCGGCAGACGCTCGATAAAGCGGTCGGCCCCAACGAGTTGAGCGGCGGCGCGGATCTCGGCGTCGGGCTTGCCGTAGGTGATGTTCTCCCGCACCGTGCCGGAGAAGAGGAAGGAGTCCTGCAGGACCACGCCCATCTGGCGGCGCAGGCTGGCAAGGGTCACGGCGCGGCTATCCGTGCCGTCTATCGTGATGCGCCCGGCGGTCGGATCGTAGAGGCGGGCAAGCAGCGCAATGAGCGTGGACTTGCCCGCGCCGGTCGGGCCGACGATGGCCACGGTCTCTCCGGCGGCTACCCGCAGGTTCAGGTCGTGCAGGACCTCCTGCCCCGGCTCGTAGGCGAAGGAGACGCACTCGAAGGCGACCTCGCCGCGCGCCGCAGGCAGATCGGGTGCGCCGGGCTGCTCCTGGACGCTGGGCGCGGTATCCAGAATGTCGAAGACGCGCTCGGCGGAGGCCATCGCCGACTGGAGCGAGTTATACAGACGCGTGGTGTTGCGGATGGGCTGGAAGAAGCGATCCACGTAGCCCAGGAAGGCCGCGAGCAGGCCCGGCGTCGCGCCCACGCCATGACTATGCACGATCATCAGGCCGCCGTACCAGAGCACCATCATGGTGCCGACCGCTCCGATGAGCTCCAGGATAGGAAAGAAGGTGGCGAAGACCAGGACGGCGGCCAGGCTGGCGCGCATGTTCTCTTCATTGACCTGGCCGAACTTCTCCAGGTTCTGCTTCTCCCGTCCGAAGGATTTGGTGACGCGCACGCCGTTCAGGCTCTCGGCGAGGTTGGCGGTGACGGTGGCGATCTTTTTGCGGCTCTCGCGGAAGGCGGATCGGGCGCGGCGCCCGAACAGGCGGCTGACAATAAAGATCAGCGGGATCAGCGTGAAGGTGAGCAGGGCCAGCCGCCAGTTGAGCGCCAGCATGATAGCGATGATGCCGAGGAGCGAAAGGGAGTCGGAGACCAGATTGATCATGCCGCTGGTGACCAGCTCGTTAAGGCTCTCGATATCGTTGGTGAGGCGGGAGAGGAGGCGGCCGGAGGCACGGCGGTCGTAGAAGTCCAGCGACAGGGCTTGCAGGTGCCCGAACAGCGCGTCGCGCAGGTCGAAAAGCACGTTCTGGGCCATCTCGGCCAGGCGGACGTTCTGCTCGTAGCCGAGCCGCCAGACCGCGAACTGGGTCATCAGGTAGGCCACGGAAATGCCGACCAGTAGCGCCATGTTGTGGCGCGCGATGCCCCCGTCAATGGCGACTTTAAACAGGTAGGGGCCGAGCAGACCCAACCCGGCCAGCACGACGGAGAGAAATAGGGCGCGGCGCACCTGCGCGGCGTAGGGACGGACGAAGGTGAAGAGCCGTTTCGTGAGCGTCCAATCGAAGGCTTTGCCCAGAACCTCATCTTCTTCGATGGGTTTGGGGCGGGGAGGCGGCTCTGCGGGCGCATTCTCCTTGCTGTCGCTGGTATCCTCCAGGCGATCAGGGCGGGGCACAACAGCGTCGGGCGCGGCAGCATTGCGCGGGAGTGTATCGGCGGCGTTACGCGATGGGCTCATGCGATAGTATATCGCAGGAAGGAGCCAAGCGTCAATGGAACGCCGCCGATTCCAGCAGAGGAGGTCATTCCTTTCCAAGACAGGGGAGTTAAGAAGCGCGGAGGCTAGTTGCGGGAACTCTGGCGATATTGAAGCCAGTGGGCCGCTTCGGGGTCTACGGGCACCGCCACGGCGGCCGCGCCGCCTGGAGTAGGGGCCGGCGTGGCTTCCAGTTCGGCTACCAGCGCGCGTAAGAACGCGATCTCGGTTTCCAGGCGCTCCTGCGTGTCGGTCATCTCCAGAAGGCGCTGCTTGTCCGGCAGGGGAAATTGGGCGACAGAAGCGATGCAGAAGCCGAGCAGCTGCGGATCCTCCGGAAGCTCCACAGCAGGCAGCGCCAGGCGGGCGCGGTCCGCCAGAAGGACCAGGTAGCGCTGGAAAAGCGCCGCCGTTTCCTGCGCGCAGGCCGGCAGAGTAAGCGACTCGGTGGGCACGTCCTCCACTAACTGAATGCGCCCGATCAGGTAGGGCAAGTCGGCCTCCATATAGTCCAGCAGACGGAAACGACTCTCGCCAGCCGCCAACAGAAACATCCGTCCATCTTCCAGCCGCTTCACCGCCAGGATGCGCGCCAGGCAGCCGACCTCGTAGGGCACGGCGGGCGCACCGACCTCTTCTCCCTCGCGGATCAGCACGACGCCGAACGGCGCGTTATCCTCGATGCAGCGGGTTATCATAGCCCTGTACCGCTCTTCGAAGACGTGCAGTTTGAGCGGAAATTGCGGGAACAGCACGCAATGCAGGGGAAACAGCGGCAGCGTGTGGATCTCCAGCGGAGAGTCGGCGGACATGCGAGTTTCTCCTTTACAGCGCCTACTCCTCTCTCGTTTCCGGGGCGCAGCGTGCCGCGTCAAGATGGCGCTCAATCTCCTGCACGGCGCGCAGGCAGATCATCCGGTCGCCGCTATAGGTAGGAAGCCCGTAAGCGGCATAGAGCGCGATGGCCTCCCGGTAGGACTGGGCCGCCGCCTCCAGCGCGTCCAGATAATAGTGGAGCAGATTCGCCATGCGGTGATGGCATTCGGCGCAGGCCAGCCCCACCTCCTCGGTCTGTGGGACGCGGGCATAGAGCGCCAGGGCCTCCTGATAGCGCTCCAGCGCCTCCTGCGGACGCTCCCGCCGGTGGAACACGCGGGCGATATGCCGGGCGCATTCTGCCTGCGCCTGCTCGGTGCCCGCAGAGAGGGCCAATTGCCGCTGTCGGCGCTCGTAGTGGGCAATGAGCAGGTAGAGGCGGTCATGCGGGCGGGAGCGTAACTGGGCCACGCCGGCCAGTATCTTCTGGGCGCAGACACGGGCCTGCTGTTGGGCGGCCTCATCCCCCACCAGCGCATAGAGATCGGCGGCCTCCTGGTAGATGTTGGCGGCTTCCGGATGCTCTCCGGCTTCCGTCAGGCAGTCGGCATAGCGTTGGCAGGCATCGGCGCGGGCACGGCGGTAGGCGCAGCGTTCCTGTGGGGTTCTCTCCGGCCCCGTCTGCGCCTCGTCGTCGGCCGCATAGAGCAGCACGGCGCGGCGCAGGGAGGTGATTGCGTCCGACAGCGCGCCGCTCGCGTGCAGTCGAAGGCCCTCGGCGACGCAGCGCGCCGCCTGCTCGCTTGGATAGCTTTCCATCATGGCAAATTGACTGACAAGACAGCCTCTCGAAAGGATGAAGGATGAAGGCGGAAGGATGAAGAAAAAACTTTGTTCCATTCATCCGGTGGAGGAGGAAGAGCCTCTGCCCGTTTCATCCTTCCGCCTTATCCTTTCGGATTACCTGCAATGTTCCACAGTGGCAGGCGCCACTCCTTTTCCTTACGCCGGATTTATTGCTATTCGTTCCGGCGCAGGCAGGCCATGAAAAACGCATCCATTCCGTGCCGGTGCGGCCAAGTGTGCAGGAATGGGCCGGCCGCCAGCGTCGCGAACGCCTGCTCGTCCAGAGGCGCTTCCGCGCCCTGCTCCGGCGGGGATGTGTCTCCTTCCGCTGCGCCCTGCCGCAAGTCGGCGTTCCGGCCAGCGGCCAGACGGGCGCGCGCTGCCGCGTTGGGAGCCAGCAGCGCCGCGCGGCGGCAGGCGGCGACCAGGCGCGGTACTGCTGGCACCAGCGTAAAGGCGGCCCCTGCGGGCGAGGCCAGAAAGGCTTCCACCACTGCCTCGTTCTGGGCGCGCTCAAAAGCGCATACGGTATAGAAAAGGTGCCCGCCCTGCGCCACGAATTCGCTCGCCTGCGTGAGCATAATCTGCTGCAGCCGGGCAAAAGCAGGGAGGTCCAGGTCGCGCCACTTGGAGTCCGGGCTGCGGCGGAGGGTGCCGCTGCCGGTGCAGGGGGCATCCAGCAGGACGTTTTCCGCCTCCCTGTAGAGCAGTTGCAGCTTGCGCCGGGCCGTGTTGGAAAGCTGCCAGTGGCCCTGCGCATCGGCGGCGAGGAGACGCGGCTCCACGCAGGCGACGCCCGTCCGTTCCGCGCGCTTCTGCAATTCCTCCAGCCGCGTCTCGGCCGTATCCAGCGCAACGATCCGGCCCTGGTTTTGCATCAGCGCCGCCAGGGCCAGCGTTTTGCCGCCCGCGCCCGCGCCCACCTCCACGACCGTCTGGCCGGGCTGGGCGTCCGTGAGCAGGGCGGCCAGTTGGCTCGCCTCCTCCTGCACCTCGTACCAGCCCGCACGGAACCCGGTCAAATCGTAGATGTTGACGCGGCGCGGCAGCTCCAATCCCCAGGGTGAATAGTGGGTCGGCGTAGCGTCCGGCAGGGCATCCATCACCTGCGGGCGGATCGCGCGCAGGGTGTTGACGCGCAGGGTCGTGGGCGCCTGCGCATTGAAAGCCTGAGCGGCGGCGACGGCCTCCTCGCCCAACTGCTCCTCCAGGGCGGCGGCCATCGCGTCGGGGAAAGAGAGAGTGACGCGCAGGAAGTCGCGGGGCGAGTCGGGACCGGGCAGGCGGGCGAGCGCCGCCTGTAGGGCCTCCGGCGAAGCGGGAGGCGGTATCTTCCCGAAGGGAAAGAGGGGCGGGAGCGCCTGGCCGTCCGCAGCGGCGGGCGCACTGGCCCAGACAGAGACCAGCGTCTCCGGGGTTTCCGGCAGGCCCAGGATCTCCAGCAGGCGCCGCTGGCGCCGCAGGAAGCGCACACAGCCGTAGATCGCCTCAGAAACCCAGCGCCGTTCGCTGGAGTTGAGGTAGTGGCGTGAGCGAAACTCCCCGCCCACGACGCGATCCAGCGGGCTGCGCTCGCGCGCGGCTTCCCAGCGCGCCAGAATCTCGGTTGCGGCTTTCAGAGCGCGCGGTGACGCGCCGCGTATCCGCTCAGATTGATCTTGTCCTGCCTCCATGCCTTTTCACCCTCAGACCGGCTGACTAGATTGTACCCTATGCGCCGGAGGCAGGTATAGGGAAAGGCGGACAGGAACATTGACATAGAATGCGCCTATCTCATCCCTTTTAGATTTGGGCTTACCGCCCGTCATAACTTTGAGACGGCAAGATGGCTCCTTATCATGAAGACCATCCGGGTGGAGCACTGTTATGGAAGAGATCGAGCGGCTAATAGCCAGAATACGGTCGCGGCAGGCCACGCTGGCGGAAAGGCGCGCGGCCTTCGATGGGGTCGTCGCACGCTTTCAAGACATGGCCTACGGCTGCGCTTATGCCGTGCTGGGAGACGCGCACCTGGCGGAAGACGCCGCGCAGGAGGCTTTCTTGACGGCCTGGCGCGAGATGAGCAAGCTCTGTGACCCGGCGGCCTTCCCCGGCTGGTTCAGGCGCATCGTGCTGACGCAGTGCCACCGCCTGACACGCGGCAAGCGGCTGTCCCTGGCGCCGCTGGAGGCCGCCTTCACGGTTCCCGCCGACGGGCCGGACCCACAGGCTGCCGCCGAAAAGCGCGAGCTGCGGGAACGTGTGCGCGAGGCCATTCGGGCGCTGCCGGAAGGCGAGCGGCTGGCGACGACCCTCTTCTATATCGGCGACTACGCGTACAACGACCTGGCCGCCTTCCTGGAAGTGCCGGTAACGACCGTCAAGCAGCGGCTCTACGTGGCGCGGAAGCGGCTGAAAGGAGCGATGCTCGCCATGATGAAAGAGGACCTGCAAGAACAGCGTCCCTCGCGGGATGCCACGTTTGCCGAGCGCGTGCAGGGTCTGCTGCGCCCGCTTGCCGAGCCGGATTGGGAGGCCGTCGCCGCCCTCGCTCATGCTCTGGACCCGGACTGCCCGGATATCGAGGTCTGGCTGCGCAACCGCCGACGTTTTGATGAGACTCTGGCGGCGCGGCGGCACTATGTTGCGGAAGATGCGCAAACCAGGCGCGTGCTCGGCTACGGCTCCATCGAGCAGGGGCCGCAGCCGGAAACGTTCCGACTTCATCTGGTGGTCCAGCCGGAGCTGCTGCGGCGCGGCGTCGGCGACCAGTTGCTGGCGCGCTTGCTGGAAGACCTGCGGGAGTTGCCGGCGGATACCGTGTGGGTTCGGGAGTACAGGGACTACGCCGATCTGCTGGCCTTCCTGCAAGAGCACGGCTTTACAGAACTATGCCGGATTTCTCATCTGCGCCTCCTGGTGTCCGAGGCGGAGACGGCGGCCTTGATTCCCGCTGGAGAGCAAGTAGCGGCGCAGGGAATCGTCCTCTCGACGCTGGCCGAGGAACGCGAGCGCAAGCCGGAGTACCTGCCTAAGCTGCTCGATTTTTGGAACGGTATTCGCGAGGAGATGACCCCGCCGACGCCGCCACAGCCCTACACGCTCGACTACGTAGCGCAGCGGCTGCGGATGCCGCATATCCTGCCCGAAGCCTATTTCATCGCCCTGGATAAGGCCCGCTACATCGGCGTTTGCAACCTGCGGCGCGTGGAGGGAATCAGGGCGAAGCGTCTGGACTATGGGATCGGGAACGTGCGTCGGGAGTATCCGCAGGAAGCGATCGGGCAAGCCCTGCACCTGCGGGCGCTCGAATATGCGCGCCAGCACGGCTACCAAACCCTTGATGCGTATATGCATCGGCATGAGGCGGAAACGATAGACCTGTACTCCAGACTGGGCTTCCGGCCCCACCTAGAGATGGTGGTGATGGAGAAGAGTTTGAAGGCGTAATTTCGCGCAAAAAGGGAGGCTGCTCCCCTCTCCTTCTCAAGGAGAGGGGCCGGGGGTGAGGTCTCTCCCCTCTCCCGCAGCGTGGGAGAGGGCTGGGTTGGCGAAACCCTTATAGTTGGTGCGATAGGGGTGAGGTCTCTCCCCTCTCCCGCAGCGCCGGGAGAGGGGAAGGGGGTGAAGGCAGTGTCCGTAGGGACACTTCGTGCTTTTGTTGCTGCGGTTTCAACCGCCCGCAGAGAGTTCGTACTGTCTCTTAGCGCAGGCGGACGACGCGTTCCTCGGTGCGCAGGTCGCGCTGACGCAGCAGGTCGTGGATGGTGGCGCACAGGTAGCGGTTGGCATCAATGTTGAAGTCAATCCGCAGGCGAGCCTGAGGACCGGAGCCAGGCGGGGCCAGGCGCAGCGCATCGCCCTCGTTGAGCACGATGACGCACTCGTTCTCCTCGGCGCCGCTGGGCATCCAGTACTCGTTGCCGTTCATACGCTTGTTCCAGGGCAGCGAAACGCGCCCGGCATAGCCCACCTCGCAGATAGGCAGCCGGAAGAGCTGCTGGCCTTCGGTGACGGCGTAGTAGCGGGTCTCAAAGGGATTGGGCGTGGGATAGCCGGTGCCGCGCCGCACCAGGCGCTCATATTCCGGGCGCTGCTGGCTATCGTTGTAGACGCGGATGGCGTAGTCATGGTGGATGATCTGATCCACGCTGTAGCCCGCGCCAAAGACGGCGGCGCCCTTGACGACGGCCTCGAACGGCTCCCAGTAGTGGACCCGCTGCGGCCCGAACAGGCGCTCGAAGAGCTCGCGCACGTTGGGCAGCAGCGTTGAGCCGCCCACCAGCAGCACGGCGTCAATCTGGGCCTCGCTGATCTCATGGCGACAGTCGTCGAGCGTGGCCTCGGTCAGCGTCTCCAGCGTCTTATACAGGCCGCGCTCCTCCAGCATCTGGAGAAATTCGGCCCGCGTGATCTCGATGCGCCCGCCGCCTTGCAGGAGGAAGTAGCTGCTATCGGCCACCGAGGCTTTGTTGCTCAGGTCTTTCTTGATGGCCTCCGCCTGCGCCAGCAAATGCGGGCGCAGCGCATCTTGATGGGCCTTCAGCTTCTGGCAGCCCATGTCCGCGATCCAGCCGTCCACCGTCTCGCCGCCGACGTTGAGGCCGCGTCCGGCCAACAGCGTGGCGCGGTGCTGGTCGGCCCGGCTGCCGCGCGGCCCGCCGGAGCCGGGCGGATGCGTGCGCACAATGGCCAGGTCGAGCGTGCCGCCGCCGAAGTCCACCACCATGATATGCTTTTCGTCGGTCAGGTCCACGCCGTAGCCCAGCGCCGCCGCCACCGGCTCATCCAGCGTGCGGAAATTGGGCACGCCCAGCCGCTTGGCGATCTGGGAGAGCTCGGCGCGGTAGGGCTCAAAACTTTCCACCGGCACGGTCATCGTCAGGTCGGTGACCTGTCCCTCCTTGCGCCACCAGGTCAGGAGGCGCATGAAGCGCTCCAGTGTCGAGCGGTGCGGGGTGGCGCGCTCACGCTCGTAGTCCGCCGTGGCGCTCAACAGCTCGCGCAAAAAGATGGTGGCGCACTGGCGGGCCGAAATTTGATCCGAGCCAACCTGCGCGACGGCCTGCTGGCTGGCGCGGGCCAGCGTCTTCTTGAAGGAGCGCGCCACCGGTCCCAGCGGGGCCAGCTCACTGCCGTGGACGATCTCGCGGGCGGCCAGCGCGGGCCGTCCGATGATACCCCGCCCGGAATCCTGAAAATAGATCGCCGAGGGGATCAGGGGCGTCTGCCAGGCCGGCTCGTACTCGACCAGCTCCTCCAGAGCCACGGTCACCGCATGCGTGCCCACCCACTTGGCGACCAGCGTGTTGGTGGTCCCTAAATCAATAGCCCAATGCGTTTCCATAAGATGAGATGCGTACCTCTTATTGCGGACTGACCTTTATACTATTTTACGCCGGAGGAGGCGAGAACGGTAGCAGGATGCGCTGTTTATGGCGTGCAATGTAAGCATGGGAGCGACCGTTGCGCCCTGCGGGCTACATAGAATTCCGCTCTCCTGCCGCCTTTTCCTGCTTTACCGCGCAGAGGTAGCCCTGACGAACGCTCTCTCAAACCTCCATTGAATAAGGGGTCACCTGCGTTGCTGAGGAAAGCAGACACCATGGATAGGACCATAGCCGAGATTCAGCGAGGATTGCAGGCGGTGTATGACTCAGAGGAGACGGGACAAGGCCGTTTCGGCGTCTCTGAGGTCACCCTCCTCGGCAGCGGCTTCGAAACAGATGTGTTTGCCTTCACACTAACAGATCGCGACCGGGGAGCGCAAGACCTCATCTTGCGCGTGTATGCCGGGGAAGGAGCTTCGGAGAAGGCGGCGCGGGAGTTTGTCGCAATGAGCCGACTGAGGCCGTCGGGATACCCGGTGCCGCAGATTCTCTTGCTCCGATCCGACCCATCGCCTCTCGGTCGGCCCTTTGTGATTATGGAGCGGATTCACGGCGTCTCCCTGGGGGCGTCCTACTGGTCGGCATCGGGGGCACAGCGCCAGGACCTTCAAGCCTTGCTCTGCCGACTGATGGTCGAGCTTCACGAACTCAATGGCAGCGCAATTCTTCCCGATTCTCCATTGGCAGACTCGCAGGCTCCGTCTCTCTTCCTGGATCACGAACTCTCCAACCTATTTACTCTGCTCCATCGGCTTGAAGGGCGAGAGCCTTCCTCCCTACGCGGCGTCCTCGCCTGGCTGAGTTCCCGCCGTAGTACAGTTTCCTGCGAGCACCTTGCCGTCGTCCATGGCGATTTTCATCCCAACAACGTCCTGCTGCGTGCCGACGGCGCTCCCTACGTCATAGATTGGTCGAATGTCCGGCTGGCAGACTATCGAACGGATCTCGCCTGGACCTGGTTGATCAACCGGTTGGTCCTGCGAGCAACCGCCCAGCCAGACGGAGGCGAAACCGAGCTGCGTCTGTACGAGCGGCTGGCAGGAAAGGCAGTTGCCCAGATCGAGTTTTTCGAGGTCATCGCGTCTACCCGGCTGCTCCTGAGCGTCTTGATCTCCTTACGATTCGGGGCCGCCCGGCAAGGCATGCGGCCCGAAGCCGAAGCGCTCATGCGCCGGGATGCGGACCAAATGCAATATGTGGCAGCCCTGCTGCAAGAGCGCACGGGGATAACTATGTCAGACGTTGAGAACGCTCTCTAATTTGCTTGCAGAAGGGGACTGCTGCGTGCTCTCCCCTGCCCTGCGGACCGATCCAGGAGCACAACACATGAGAGGAGACGAACAAAGATGAGCAGCCATGCGAAACCAGTTGCATTGCAAATGTGGACGGTACGCCAGCAGGCCCAGCGGGACTTCCCCGGCACACTGGGAAGAATCGCGGGGTTAGGATATGCGGGCGTGGAACACGTCCATTCGCTGGGTTATGGCGGGCTTTCGGCGGCGCAGGTGCAGACGCGCATGGCCGGGTTAGGCCTTCAGACAGCGGGAGTACATATCTCACTGGAAGAGTGGGCAGCAGACCCGGAGGGCATGATTGCCTTCTGCAAGGAGCTGGGCACGCGCTACGTGGCGATTGCCTGGATCGAGCCGGAGCGCCGCAAGGATGAAGCGGCGTACCGGCAAACGGCCCGGTTGATCCAGCCCATTGCTTCCCAATGCGAACGCAGCGGCCTGAAGCTTCTGTATCATCATCACGATTTTGAATTGGCCCGCTTCAACGGCCAGTACGCGCTGGATATGCTAAGTGAAATTGTAGGCCCGGAGCATCTGGGCGTGGAGGTAGATGTCCACTGGATGAAGCGTGCCGGTGCGGATCCCATCGCTTACCTGTGCAAAGTGGGACCACGCTGCCCGCTTGTGCATTTCAAGGACGTGACCCCGGAAGGCTTGCAGACGACAGACCATAGCGAAACGCGCGCCTTTACGCCGGTGGGCACGGGCTCTCTGGATTTCCAAGCGATTGCAGAGGCCGCGCCGTATGCCGAGTGGTACATTGTCGAGCAGGACCACTGCCAGGGCGACCCCTTCGAGAGCGCCCGCATCAGCCTGGAAAATCTGAGGACGATGGGTCTGGCGGCCTGAGCGCTGGGGCAGATACAGCAGGACAAACCGCGTGCCTGCGAAAAAAGTTACTTTGGGAGTGTGATCGACGATACAGACAGCGGGATTTTAAGCCGATATAATCAACCACGTCAATAGCCCAGGCTCGATAGAGCCAGGCAGCGCAAAGCCCCGATAAGGAGATTGGAGCCATGTCTTCGTTTGAGATCGTTTCCCGCCCGCTGACCCTCCCACAGAAAGAGCGCGCCGGTGAATTGGCTCGCCCCCCGCGTCGCCGCGCGCTACGGAGGGAGGAGGGCGCGTTCCTGGATCTGCGCCTGATCCTCGGCTCCCTGGGATTGGGCGCGCTGCTGGCTGGAGGGGTTTTCGCTCTCGGCAGCCTGATCCCGGCAGGGGAAACGAGGGCGTCTTCCGCCGCGCCAACGGCTCTCGCGCAGACAGCGCATTCCAACGCGCAGATAATGGCACGTCTGCCCCACCTGCGGGGCCTGGGACGGCGCTAAACAACGGTCCGCTTCGGCGGGCATGGCGCCTTTCTCGGCGCGCTGCTAAAATCGGATACGCCACCGAACTTTACGGTATAGTTCGGTGGCGTATTTTTTTCAGCATTAAGGCCAGGTCCCCCTTCCCCCGCAGGGACGCCAGGTGTCGCCAGGCAGAGGGTTGTCGCCAGGCGGCGGGGTGTGGCCAGGCGGAGGCAGGGGCCCTAACCTTGCCGCCCCTGGCAGTCCGTTGTAGCCCCGACCCTGGCAGTGGGCCGAACCATTGAGCGCCGACCCTGGCAGTGAGGGCCGGGGGGTTAGATCAAAAGGCGGTTGAAGGAACCAACGGGCGCGGGGCGTGGAACCCCGGCCCGTGCGTTTTTTCAGGAGCGAGGCGAGTCCTACTGCACGACCGGCATCCGCTGGATGTCCGGGTCGCGGAAGATGTCCGACTCGTCGCGGCTTTTGGTGGAGAACTCGCTGACGATGGCGCCCTCGTCACCAGCCTGGAACCAATGCGGGGTATTGGGCTTTAGCGTGTACTGCTCCCCGGGCCGCAAGACGATCTCATGCCAGACCGTATAGTGCGCTTCCCGTCCGGCGGGCGGCACACCCTTCGGATTCGGGGTCGGTTCGCCGGGCACGTAGAGATAGACTTCGCCCCAGCGGCAGCGGAACGTCTCCTCCTTGCCCGGCTCTCCCGCTACGGGCGGATGCCAGTGTTCCGGACAGGTCTGGCGCGGGAACATCACCAGCTCTTTGGCGCAGCAGCGGTCGGTATTGACATAGGTGATGATTTCCAGGCCGGTCTGTTGGAGCTGGCCCAGGCCGAAATCGGCTACCTCGATGTTCTCGCGCTCCTGGGGGGTCAGGACAATGCCTGCCCGCGTCAGATACTC
Organism: Chthonomonadaceae bacterium; assembly: GCA_035650735.1. Lineage (GTDB taxonomy): Bacteria > Armatimonadota > Chthonomonadetes > Chthonomonadales > Chthonomonadaceae > DASRGL01. The sequence continues at coordinate 142,427 of DASRGZ010000096.1, read as the reverse complement.
CAGCGCGCGGCGGCGGGCCTCCATCAGTTCTTGGTGCGTAATCATCGGAACCTCTCCTTTGTTAAAGAACGTCTCAACCAGGGTTCGCTTCGGGCTCCTGGCAGGAAATCGCAGGGTTGGGGCGCCAATCTAAACGAGTATAGAGCGCAACAGGGGGAGTTGTCAAGGTGAAAACGGAGCCAACAGGCCAATGGACAGAGGTATCCGGGGAGGCTGCCGCCGGCAGGGCGCAGGCGTCCGCCACGGGCAGCCCCTGGAGCGTGCGCGCGGCGCGCTCGGAGGACGCCGAGGCCATCGCGGATATTCTGGTGGAGGCCTTTCCTGGACTCTATCGCTGGATGTTCGGGCCGCTGCGTGACGAGGAACTGGCCTGGCTGCTCACCGAGCTCTATCGGGCCGGCCTGGTGGCGCTGCGGACAACGCGCGTCTGCGAGCGCGGGGGCCGGGTTGTCGGCGCGATGGTACTGCGGGTGGGCGAACCGTTGGCGCAGGGCAGCATCGGGGCCTATTGGCGTCTGCTCTGCCACCAGTTGGGCCTGCTGCGCGCCTTGCGCGCCTTTGTCAGCAGCATTCTGGCCTACAAGTACCTGGAGCGGCGCACGCCTCAGGCGGCGGATCTGGTCTATATCGAGGCGCTAGCGGTAGCAGCAGCGGAGCGTGGGCGCGGAGCCGGAACGAAGCTGCTGGAGGATGCGGCCCGCTGGGCTCTGGAACAGGGCCGGACACGCCTGGCCCTGCACGTTCTGCTCAGCAACACAGACGCGCGCCGCCTGTATGAGCGCATGGGTTTCCGCCCCTTGCAAGACGGATTGCGCCCGCGCTGGGCGCGTCTCTTCGCGCGCCGTCCTCCGCGCTGGGCCGGCCTCTTGATGACACGCCCGGCGGCAGGCATCTCTTCGTGACCGCTCCCCAAAGCAGGCGCTTTTCCCTTCCATAGAGAGTTTGCGCCTGGCTCTGTGAAAAAAGTCCCGGCCCAATTGGGGCTTCCTTCATACCGAAAATGTGACCAATTCCTTATGCATCCGATCCTGTCCTTGCTTATAATGGGGCCATCACTCCCCACCCCAGGAATGCGGCGCGCACAGGCCGCCGCTCCGGGCAACCAGCGGAAGGACAGGACAATGTTCAACCTCGATGCGCTCTGGCAGGATTTTCTCAATTGTACGGGCCTGACGGTAACGGCCTCTTCGCTAATTCTGGTAGCCTTTTGCTGCGTTATGGCGCTGCTCATCGCCTACGGCGTGCAGCGGGAAGTGGTCCGCACGGAGGCTCCGACGGAAGAGGAGGGCCTGGATATATCCGAGATCCTGCTGCAGCGGTCTTCTCTCCCCTTTTGAGCGCTGGAGTATTTCTCGCCCCTGGTTAAGCCGCCACGCACTTCTAAGGAACTCCGTACAGCGGGAAGGGATGGCCGGAAAACAGTCGAACTCTGGAACAGCAGAGGAACTGTGTGGGAAAGGAGAATCAGGGTGCAACCACATCCATCCGGAGAAGAGCCGCAGGAGCCCGCCTCAGGACACCCGGACGAGTATTTCCCTCCTTCGGAGTCGGCAGGTGGATGGCGGCACGCGCAAACCGAGGCGGACGTGCGGTCTCTGGCCGGCATGGACCTAGAACGCCTGCGCCTGGTCGAAGAGAAGCAGCGTTCCCTCTATGCCGGGCCGTGGGCCATCGTCATTGTGCGGCATGGGTATCTAGTGCGGGAGTGGTATGCCGTTCCGACCATGCCCGCCACCACGTTCGATGTCTGGTCGTGTACCAAGTCGGCGACCAGCATCGCCTATGGAATGCTGCTGGAAGACAGCCGCCGTTGTCAGCTTCCGCAGGAGACGCAGATCGACCTGGACAGCCGGGCCTATCGCTTCATTCCTGAAGGGCTGCCCCTGTCCGATCCCCTCAAGGAGACGATCACGTTACGGCATCTGCTGAGCATGACCTCCGGCATTCCAGGAGAGGATCACGGCCTTATCGGTCTGGCGGTGGCTCCGGGAGGCGGCGAGTATGAGATCGCCCTGGGAAAAGAGGCCAACCGTTTCGGCCATTCTGCCGCCCGTCTGCTCGGCGAGCCGGGAACGGTCTGGGACTACTCGGACGCCGCGTTCGCGCACCTTTCTCTGATCTTTGCCCGCGCCGCCGGCCAGGAGATCGCCGACTATATGCAGGCGCGCGTGTTTGCGCCGGTGGGCATCGAGAACTTCGGATGGGATCGGCAAGGCGGGGCGGGACATATCGGGCCGCACACCAACGCGCACAGCGGTCTGCGACTCTCCGCCCGTGACTTTGCCCGCCTCGGATACCTCTGCTTGCGCCGGGGCCGCTGGCAGGGGCAGCAGATCGTTCCGGCGGAGTGGCTGGAACAGGCGACCCGAAGCTCGCAGGAGCTTAACCCCAGCTACGGTTACACCTTCTGGACGAACACGAACGGCAGCCAGTGGCCGGGCGTGCCGCAAGACGCCTTCGCCTTTATGGGCTTCGCTTCCAATCGGTGCTACGTCGTGCCCTCTCTAGATCTGGTTGTAGTGCGCGTCGGCTACTCTCCGGTGGGCTGGCCGGAAGGCGTCTTGCTGCCTGCGATTGCGGCGGCCATCACGGATGGCTCGATTTAGTCCATTAGCAGGGTCCTACCGTTTTCTTTTTTCTTTCCGGGCGATCAAGCCCGTAGAACCAAATCGCCAAGTTAGCCTATGGCCCTGTCCTGGCCCCTCAAGAACTTGGGAACATTTTAACTTTAGCATCCGTATATTTCGAGTGCTAATACAGAAGAGACAATCAAGCAGGAGAGCTAGGCCATACGCGGGTATATGCATCGTCAACCTTTTCTCGCCGGATTTGTCTTTGTGGCGACAATAGGGTTGTTTGCAAGTTGTTCCGGATGTCAGCGGAAGGAGCCGCATACAACTGCTATTCTCGTCTCTGCTGGCAGCACGACCTCTGTTCCCCTGCGCCAGAGCCAGCGCCTTTCTGTTCGAAGTTCCGCTGAGTACCAGGAAGCGGTGCGCCGCTACGCTCGCAAGGACTATCACTGCGCGCTCGCTCTGCTGGATACTCTGCTCTCTTCTCCCCACCGGACGGACGCCGAACGCGCTTTCCTGGTCCGCCAGCGCGTCCTCTGCGAACGCGCCCTGACCGGCCCGTCCTCCCGGGCGATCCATCCATCACTAACCAGTCCGAACCTCCCCTTGTCCGCGTCTGCGCCAACCGATTGTGGGCCGCGCGCTCTCCTGCTCGCCTGCCGTAAGCTCGGCATACCGGCCACCCTGGACGAGTTGCGCCAGCACGCAGGCACTAATTCTCGCGGCACGACCCTGGATGGATTGGCGCACGCGGCCCAGGCCAAAGGGCTGCAAGCGGATGGCGTACAGATGGACCGTGAAGCCCTCGCCCATCTGGATCGCATAGCTATCGCCTGGGTGGACGGCGATCACTACGTGGCGATCCTCTCGGTGGATGGAGATAGGGCGACCATCCATGACCCGAATAAGATAAACGAGGAGGTGATAACCACTGACGAACTGCTCAGACGCACAGGGGGCATTCTGCTGAGGCTATCGCGTTAGCGTTGTCCTCGCCCGAATGCCCCCGCTTCTCTGACGCCGCACGGCCTTCTTACTCTTGCCGGAGCAAGGCCGAGCGAGTACCGATCCATCAAAAGGGATCGGCCCTTGCATTATAGCCGATTTTCCCTTCCAACGCCAATAAACGGAGGAAGGAAGAGCTATGTATAAGCGAAGAACCTTTCGCCGCGTCTGGCGGCCCCTGGCTTTTTTGACTGTGATCTGCTTTGTCTGGTCATTCGTGTTAGCGCCGGGCGCGCTGGCTTTAGCGCAGCCGTCGCCGTCGGTAGGCCATATCCGCACGCTCACGCCCGACGAGATGCGGGCCATCGTAGGCGCGCAGATTGTGCCGAACGGTTTCACCACCGGAACTGATCCCGATGCCGGCACGCCCTATCCGTGGGAAGGCAATATCAACAACACCAACACGGTGAACGGCAATAAGCTCAGCAGCTTCCCGCTGGTCGGCTGGACGGCGCGGGGCGGCTTGCCCGTTCAGTTCACGCTTTACCACAACAGCAAGGGCAGCTACAACCGGGAACTCGGCCAGAAGTGGACGCACAGCTTCCTGCTGACACTGACCTGGGACGTTGACAATGGCATTATGACCATGCGCTGGGGCGACGATCTAAACGTCCCGTATACGCAGAACATCAACGGCAGCTTCTCGCCTCCGCCCGGCGTCCACGACCAGTTGATCGCCAACGGCAACCCGGCCACCAGCTACGATGTCATCACGAAAGGGCAGATCAAGTACCACTTCGGGCGGCAGAGCGGCAGCACCTGGTACTGCACGTCCATCTCCGACCCGAACGGCAATACGATCACGCTTAACTACAACGCGAGCAACTACCTCACCAGCATCGTAGACCCGACGAACCGGACAATCACTCTGGGCTACGATGGAAGCAATCGAATCAGCACGATCACGGACCCGCTCAACCGGCAGTGGACCCTCAGTTACAACGCCAGCAACGACCTGGTAACCATCACCTGGCCGGCGGTGGGCGGCTTCACCTACACGCAGCAGTTCGTCTATAACGCCAATCACGACATTACCACCTACACCGACCGGCGCGGGAGCAACTGGACGTTCGGCTACAACGCCGACAACAGCCTCGCCTGGCAGAAGGACCCTTTGCTCAACCAGACAGGCTTTACCTACAACACGAGCCAGACCGTCATTACAGACCCGAACGGTCATGTGATCAAGCACAATTACGATGCGTCAGGGCGGCTCTCCTCGGTGGTGGACGCCCTGAATAACACAGAGAGTTACGGCTACGACAGCAACAACAACCGGACCTCCGTGACGGATCGCAACGGGCATCTGTGGCAGTTCGGCTACGATTCTAACGGCAACGTCACCAGCCGAACGGACCCATTAACGCATCAGTGGACCTGGACCTACAACAGCCGGAACCGCGTGCTGACCGCCACCGACCCCCTCGGTCACCAGACGGTCAACACCTACGATGCCACCCTGAACTGGAACCTGATCCAGACCCAGCAGAAGGATTCGAACGGGACGGTTCTCAGTACTACCTCCTACACCTATAACGCGGATGGGACCGTTCATTCTAAGACTGACAGCAACAATCACACGACCACCTATGGCTACAACGCCAACGGCGACCTGACGAGCGTGACAACGCCTCTGGGCCACGTCACCTCGTTCGGCTACAACGCCCTGGGCGTCAAGACCAGCCGGACGGATGCGCTGAACCGGACGACCAACTACACGCTGGACAATTGGGAGCGGGTAACCACCATTACCTATCCCGATTCGAGCACGAAGACGTTCAGCTACGATCCGGAGGGCAACCTGACCGGCTGGACGGATTCGAACGGAACCTGGAGCCGCACCTACGACGCGGCCAACCGCATCACGAGTGAGAAGCTCAACAATGTGGCCCGCTTCACCTACAGCTACGATGCGGTAGGCCAGAAGGGGCTGCTCTCCACGCTCACCGACACCAACGGGCGCGTGATTACTTATTCGTATACCGCCCGTAACGAGCTTGCCTCCGTCTCGGAGACCGGCGGCACGACCTCCTACGGTTACGATGCCAACGGCAACGAGACCAGCATCACCAACCCCAACGGAACCAGCGTCACCAAAGCCTATGATGCGGCCAACCGCCTCACCAGCGTCACCAACAAGACCGGCGGCGGCGCGACCCTCTCCTCGTTCAGCTATGGCTATAATGCCGACGACCTGCGGACGAGCGTGACCGAGGCGGACGGCTCCGTCGTCAGCTATGGCTACGATGGGGCGCACCGGCTCACTTCGGAAAGCCGGACGGGGACCAACCCCTACACCAAAAGCTACGTCGTGGACGGAGTAGGAAACCGCACCAGCCAGACGGTAGGCGGGGTAACGACCAGCTTCACCTACGATGCGGACGATGAGTTGACCAGCACCAGCGGCGGCATCGTCAACAGCTATGGCTACAATGCCAACGGCGAGCAGACCAGCCGCACGCTCTCCGGCACGGCCTACACGCTCAGCTATGACTTCGACGGCCAGTTGACCAGCCTCACGGGCGGGGGCGTGACCAAGAGCTTCGCCTATGACGCGCTCGGTCGGCGCATCAGCCGGACGGCGGGCGGGGTGACCACCCAGTTCCTGACCGACCCGCTCTTGGGGCATGTCTGGCTGGAGGCCCAGGGTTCGACCACAACGGCCACCTACACCTACGGCAACGCCCTGGTGCGAAAGGATGGCGAGTATCCGCTCTTCGATGGCTTAGGGTCCGAGCGCACCGTCACCAACGCCAGCCAGAGCGTAACCGCCACGATCAACTATGATGCCTTCGGCCAGACAGTGGGCACTACGGGCAGCAGCGCCAACCCCTATATGTTCGCCGCCACCTCAGGCTACCGGACCGACGGGGATGGGGGCCTGCTGCTGGTGGGAGCGCGCTACTACGACCCGCAGGTTGGCCGGTTCCTCACCAGGGATACCGTGCTGAGTGAGCCTCCGTATCTGTACTGCCATCACGATCCCGTCAATTGCCTCGATCCGAGCGGGCACATGGCCGATGTGATAGATGATCTGGGTAAAATCCTTAACAGAGCGCCTGCCCGGTTTGGAGGACTCGGTGGCATTGGCTACGTAATCGGGAAAATGAGCGATATCTTCGGCTGGCCTGCCCTCAGCCATGCCGGAAATGTGCTTGGCGATATTGGCATGATTGGAGGGGCTTTCGCAGTTGGCGCAGGAGCGACTACGGTTGCCCCGGTGATAGTTAGCGTTGTGGTTGTGACCGTTGGCGGGGTTGCCATCGCCAGAGAAATATCCATCTGGATAAAAGGCCAATAAGGTGATGCCGGCCCTCCATCGGTCGTTCCTCGATGGAGGGCCGGCAGTGTCTCGATTTCACGGAGGCGTCGGGACTATTATCTTGTTGCCGGATAGGAGGAGAGCAGAAATGCAGGTAATGGCTGCGCTCGGCCTTGTGCTTATTGGCGTTGGCTTAACAATGTGGATATCGTCCTTCCTTACGCTGTTGCGTCGTAAGAAGCCGCTTACGCTCTCGCGCCTGATTGCCGAGTCATCCTTGCCTTTCCTGGCTGTTGCGGTCGGCTTGAAGGGGCTTGAGGAGAGCGGTTATCTGCTGCCCTCGACCAGAGGATGGCGGGAGTTCGTTGGCCTGCTTATGGCGCTTGCTTTTCTCATTTTCGCCTATGGCTATTCTCGCTCCTCGTGGTCTGGACACAATAAGCAGTAGTCGCTGCCAACAGTCACTACGGCCAGCTGAGCGGAAAGGAGGAGAATCAAATTCACAAAGCACCGAGTCGGTACAAAACGCTACCGCTCTTGGGGCATGTGTGGCTGGAGGCGCAGGGTTCGACCACGACGGCCACCTACACCTACGGCAACGCCCTGGTGCGAAAGGATGGCGAGTACCCGCTCTTCGATGGGCTGGGTTCCGAGCGCACCGTCACCAACGCCAGCCAGAGCGTGACCGGCACCCTCACCTACGATGCCTTCGGCCAGACGGTGGCAACCACCGGCTCGTCCACCAACCCCTATATGTTCGCCGCCACCTCAGGCTACCGGACCGACGGGGATGCGGGCCTGCTGCTGGTGGGAGCGCGCTACTACGACCCGCAGGTTGGCCGGTTCCTCACCAGGGATACCGTGCTGAGTGAGCCTCCGTATCTGTACTGCCATCACGATCCCGTCAATTGCCTGGATCCGACCGGACACATGGCCGATATGATAGACGAGCTGGGTAGAATCTTTGGCAGGACGCCTGTCCGGCTCGGAGGCCTCAGCGCCATTGGCTACGGGATTGGAAGTATGGGCGACGTCTTCGGCTGGCCTGCACTCAGCCATGCCGGGCAGGTGCTTGGCGACATAGCCATGATTGGAGGGGCTTTCGCGGCTGGCGCAGGAGCGACCACGCTTGCCCCGGTGATCGTTAGCGTTGTGTTTGTGACCGTTGGCGGGGTTGCCATCGCCAAACACATAGCCATCTGGATAAAAGGCCAGTAAGGTGATGCCGGCCCTCCATCGGTCGTTCCTCGATGGAGGGCCGGCAGCGTCTCGATTACGCGGAGGCAGATATGAGTACAGCCGGCATTGCGCTCGTTTGTCTTGTTGCCGGATAGGAGGGGAGCAGAAATGCAGGTATTTGCTGCGCTCAGCCTTATACTCGTTGGCTTAACAATCTGGATATGGTCTCTTCTTAGGTTGTTGCGTCGCAAGAAGCCGCTTACACTCTCGCTCCTGATTGCCGAGTCGTCCGTGCCTTTCCTGATGGTTGCCTGGGGCTTGGAGAAGCTTCAGGAGAGCGGTTATCTGCTGCCCTCGACCAGAGGATGGCAGAAGTTCTTTAGCCTGCTTGTGGCGCTTGCTTGGTTTAGTTTAGCCTACGCCTTTTTCCGCGCATCGTCGTCTGGACATAATAAGCAGTAGTAGCTGCCAACGGTCACCAACGCCAGCCGAACGGAAAGGAGGAGAATCGATTTCACACAGCACTGAGCCGGTACAAAACGCTACCGATATGGAGATTGCAGAAGTATGGAGATCGTAGAAGTGAATGCGAAGCTCCGAGACTGGTTGGCAAGGCTACGCATCCCTGCGCTCGTTGCGGTTGGGGCCGTCGCGGCCTGGGCGGCGTTCGCCGGCTATCCTCTGGGCCTGCGCTTTGTCATGAGCGTCTCCGTGGCGTTCCTCTTCCTGACTCTCGCTTGCAAGGACTGTCCCGCCCGGTACGGCTTCGTGGCTGCCTTTGCGCTGCTCGTGGGCGTCACCTATGCGACACGGCGGGTACCTGAGAGGACTATTGCCGAGGTACTCATGGCGATCTATGGTGCCAATTATCTGATTGATCGGCTGGTAGAGTGGCCGGAGAAGAGGCAAGGAAAAGCGCGCTGAGTTGCGAAATAGTCCGCGTAATCCAAAGGATACTGACATCACTTGAGGAGTTTACGTGGAATGCCAGGACGCAAACGGTGTATGAACCTGATAGGGCTTTGCGGCGTCGGACTGCTGCTCGGAATGGCGGCGCAGGCGGGCGCGCAGGTGCGATTTGCCTCGCAAGAGCCGGGAAACGTCTTCCTGGATGGCGAGGCGGTGCGGTTTACGGCAGAAGGTGGCGGGCCGCGCGTCCGCGTGCGCGTGATGAGCTACACAGGGCAGGTGGTGAAGGAGGGCGAGTTCCCGGCGAGCGCCATCAGCCTGGGGAAGCTGCCGCGCGGCTACTATGAGATCCTGCCCGCCGAGATAGAGGGCCGGGCGCTGCCGACCCCGTTTGTCGTTGTGCCGCGCCCGCACCCGCGCGCGGAAGGCCGCCCCGCCGTGGACGCCGCGCTCTCCTGGCTGGTCCCGACAGCCCGTTACGAAGAGGGGGCAGAACTGCTGCGCCGGGCCGGGTTCCTCTGGGTGCGCGACCGCCTCTCCTGGGGCGAGGTCGAGCCGGAGCGCGGCAAGTTCGCCTGGGGCCGCTACGACCGCTCCGCCAGCGCGCAGGCAAAACGCGGCCTCAACGTCTACCAGGTCTTCCACGATACGCCCAAATGGGCGCGCGCCGACGGCGCCACCAACCGCTTTCCCGATGATCTGCGCGATGCCTATCAGTTCGCCCGCGCCGCCGCGCGTCACTTCCGGGGCAAGGTGAAGGCGTGGGAGGTCTGGAACGAGGCGGACATCCCGGCCTTCTCCGTAGACCCCGGCAGCGAGTACGCTGCCTTCCTCAAGGCGATCTACCTGGGCTTTAAAGCCGAGGAATCCAATTTGCCGATCACGCAGGTCTCCTTCGCGCTGGCCCCCGGACGTTTTGCCCAAAGCCTGGTGGAAAACGGCGCTGCGGCTTATTACGACATCTACAATTACCACATCTATGATAATCCTCAAAACTACGCGGCACGTGCACGGAGCCATCGGGAACTGATGCGCAAAAGCGGCGCAGTGGGCCGCCCGGTCTGGCTGACGGAGGCGGGCATCCCCCTGCGGGCCGTTGATGGCACGCTTACGCCGGAGGACAAGCGCCGCCAGGCCGAGTTTATCCCCAAGTCCTATGTCGAGTCGCTGGCCCACGGCACGGACAAGCACTTCTTCTTCGTCTTCCCACACTACCTCGAGAACGGTGTGGAGTTCGGCACGCTCACGGCTGACCTCAAGCCCTATCCGGGCTATGCGGCGCTGGCGACGCTGACGGATGCGCTCGGCGCGGCGATCTATCTGGGCGAAATCCGCTTCCGGCAGCCCGGCCTGCATCTGCACGTCTTCAACAACGGCGAGGGCGAGACGCTGATGGCCTGGTCGGACCGGCCGGGCGTGCGCGTGCCGCTCTCTCTAGCCCCGTTCGCGCGCAAACAGAGCAAGGCGCTGCAAACGCTGGATGTGGTCGGTACACCGCACCCGATGGAGACCGACGCGCGCAACGGCGTGCCGGTTCTGACGCTCTCGTCTGCGCCCGTCTATCTGCTGCTGCCGCAGAACGCGCTGCCGGAGGTGGTTCCCCCACCCTCGGCGCCGAATGCCTCCTCTGCGGAGGCACCGCCGCCACGGTATGGCTTGCGCGGGATCGTGGTGCGCCTGCGCCTGCCGCAGGCCCGGCCGGACAAGGAGGCGCAAGCCTTTCGCCTGCGCTCCCGCCAACCGACGACGGTAGAAGCCCAGGTTTACAACTTCGGCGGACGCGAGTTCACTGGCACGCTGTTGCTGACGCCCCCGGAGGGTTGGGCGCTCAACCGCCGTGCGGTGGCAATAACGGATTTGCCGCCGATGGGCCGTCAGGTGGAAACGCTCACCCTGACCCTGGAATCCCGCGGCGCAGCGGGCCGCAAGCTCCTGCGCGGGGTGGCGCGCGCCGCCTATGGGGAACAGAGCAGCCCTGCGGTCGTAGATGTAATTGTGGAATAATTGGCGCGGGAGCCGAATCGTGCTATAATCCAAACACGCTCACCTGTGCAGGAGGACGCAGAACTTATGATCAAGGCAACACAGGGCGCCGGTCCGATGGAGACGACAGAGGAGAGGACGCTTTCCCCGGAGTTGGCCGCCAAGTACGAGAAGTTGAGGCAGATTTTGCGGGAGATGGGCCAGGTGGTCATCGGCTATTCGGGCGGCGTGGACAGCACGCTGGTCCTGAAGGTGGCCCATGATGTCCTGGGCGAGAACGCGATGGCCGTCACCGGCGACTCGGAGGCGTTCCCGCAGGGTGAGGTCGAGGCGGCGCTGGAAGTGGCTGCCGCCATGGGCGTGCAGGTCACGCGCATCCGCACGCATGAGCTTGCCAATCCGCACTTCGCCGTCAACAATCCCAACCGCTGCTATCACTGCAAGACGGAGCTATTCACGGAATTGCAGAAAGTCGCCGCAGAGCGCCACATCCGCTGGATCGCCGACGGCTCCCACGCCGAGGACGGTCGGCCCGGCGATCACCGTCCCGGCCTCAAAGCTGCCGCCGAGCGCGACGTCCGCAGCCCTCTGCGCGAGGCGGGCATGACGAAAGCGGACGTGCGTGCGCTGGCGCTCCATCTGGGCGTTCCCAACTGGGACAAGCCCTCGTTCGCCTGCCTGTCCTCCCGCTTCCCCTACGGCACGCACATCACCGCCGAACTGCTGGCGCAGCTGGACGCCTGCGAGAAATATCTGCGGGAACTCGGCTTCCGGCAGTTTCGCGTGCGCCATCATGACACGGTGGCGCGTATCGAGGTCGAGCCGCAGGACATCCCGCGAGTCGTAGAGCTACGCGAGCAGATCAACGCCCGCTTTAAAGATTTAGGCTATACCTACGTCACGCTCGACCTGGAAGGATATCGCTCCGGCAAGATGAACGATACGCTCTCCCGCAAACCTGATCTGATTCCCATCGGCCAGATCGAGGTCCGCAGCAAGTAAGGGCAACTATTATGGCAACCGCACCACAGCGCCATCCATCACCGCCGCCTCACCCCCGGCGCATCTACTACCCAACCTCCGATGGAAAGCCGATGGGCGCAACCGACAAACATGTCACCGTGACTATGTACTGCATCAGCGCGCTTCGGGCTTACTTTGCGGACCGCCCGGAGGTCTATGTGGCCGGCGATAACTTCCTTATACTACGAGGAGGGCAATCCCAAAGCCGTCGTTTCCCCGGATTGCTATGTCGTCTTTGGAGTAGGGATGCGCCTGCGTGACTCGTATATGGCCTGGAAGGAAGGCGGTAAGTTTCCGATGTCGTCTTTGAGATCACGTCCGAAAAGATGCGCAAGGAAGATACCGAGAAGAAGCACCGGGTCTACGAGCAGGTACTGGAAGTGCCGGAATATTTCTTATTCGACCCGACGGGGGATTATCTCAAGCCCAACTTGTTGCAGGGCTATCGGTTGGTGGGAGGCAGGTATCAACCGCTGCTTCCGGCGGAAGGCAGGCTGCACAGCCAGCAGCTAGGGCTGGATCTAGAGCAGGAAGGCGAGACCTTAAGACTGTATGACCCGCAGCGCCAGAAACCGTTGCTGACATCCCTGGAACTGGCGCAACGGGCGGCAGCAGAGGGACAGCGGGCCAAACAGGAGGCGCGGAGGGCGGCAGAGGCCGAAGCGGAGGTTGCGCGATTGCGCGCCGAGATCGAGCGGCTGCGGCGGCAGAATACAGAATGAATTGGGAGTAAGTTGCGGTATGGATGTGGAACGTTTGCGGAATTTGCTGGAGCGCGTACAGTCGGGAGAGACGTCGGTAGCGGAGGCGCTAGCCTCCTTGCGCTCCCTGCCTTTTGAAGACCTGGGCTTTGCCAAGCTGGATCACCACCGCGCCCTGCGCAACGGCTTTCCTGAAGTCGTTTACTGCCCCGGAAAGACGACTGAACACATTGTTGCCATTCTGGAGCGGCTGACGGCCCGTTCGCGCAAGGTGCTGGCCTCGCGCGCTGCGCCGGAAGTGGCCGCCACCGTACAGTGTGTCTTTCCCCATGCCGTCTACCACGAACTGCCGCGTATGCTGGTTGTGCCGGGCAGCGAGTCCGGGCCGGAGCCTCCGCCCTCGCCCACCGGAACCGTGCTGGTCGTCTCTGCCGGAACGGCGGATCTGCCCGTCGCCGAAGAGGCGGCGGTCACGGCCTCGGAGATGGGCAGCCCGGTCGAACGCCTCTACGATGTGGGCGTGGCCGGCATTCACCGCCTGCTGGGCCACCAGGAGCAGCTTTTCTCCGCCAATGTCCTGATCGTCGTGGCGGGCATGGAAGGCGCGCTGGCCTCGGTCGTCGGCGGATTGGTCGCGCGCCCGGTCATCGCCGTGCCGACAAGCGTGGGCTACGGGGCCAGTTTCCAGGGGCTTTCCGCCCTGCTGACTATGCTCAACTCCTGCGCCACTGGCGTCGGCGTGGTCAACATTGACAATGGCTTCGGCGCGGGCTACCTGGCCCACCTCATCAACCGCTGACTGGAATAATTTGGATAGGGAGGTCGTTTCGGTAGTAGCAAAGGTTTCTTGTGCAGCAGGTGCAAGACTGTAGCAATGGCCTTTTCCAACTGGGGATCATGGCCTTTACGCCCTTGCTCCGGGTCGAACTCTACCTCCAGATCTGGAGCAATGCCTCGATTTTCCGCCGCCCATACTCCGTCTGGATCCCAAAAGGCGACGTCGGGTATCTCGACGACCCCACCGTCCATCAGTTCCGGTGTGTCGAATGCTCCCGTCAGTCCGCCCCAGGTGCGCTTGCCGAGAATCGGCCCGACGCCCAATTTGCGAAAAAACAGCGCCAGCGCATCCCCGCCAGAACCGGCGTACTCGTTGATCAGCAGGCTTTCCTGAGTCGCTTCCGCGATCCAGGCCCAATGCCGCAGGCTGAGCTCATTCGCGATAGGCGTAACCGTAATATCTCTGGCTCTGCTTCCGTTCGGGTCTGGGCCGACGCGAAGGACCGTCGGCTTGCCGGTCGTCCCCTCAAACAGACGATAGATGTTATCGCTTCCGCTCAAGCTCTTCCCGTTGACCGCCAGGAGATATTCGCCGACTTTTACCTGAGCGCTCGGTTCGGTGAGCGGGGCTTTCATGCCGGGGTTCCAGGGATCGGCGGCGTAGATTCGCGCGAAACGGTAGCGCCCGTTTTTCGAGAACATAGTCCGCGCCGAGCAATCCGACCGGGATCGTCGGAGTACTCGGTATATCGCCGCCGTGGATGGCGACATGCGAGACCGTGAGGTTTCCTAACATCTCCATAAACAGAGCGTTCAGGTCGGCGCGCGTGGCCAATCCCTCGACGTAGGGCGCTCTTTGACTCAAGCAGGAACAGAGCCTCGTCATCGGCTGCGATCAATCCCACGTAATTATCCGCGGGCGTAGGCACTGCCTGCATCCGATGCCCAATGTCTTCTAGGTCTATTTGAATGCTGCTCACCTCCGGGCGGATTGGATTTTGTGCGTCGTTCTGAGGCCGCGCGTCCTCGTCTCCTTTGGCGGCGGGAAGGAGCGCAGGCGCGTCTTTTTGAAGGGCAATGACATAGACGTTGCGCGTTCCCGGCCTGGTCGTGTCTGTGCTGGCAGTAAAGTAGAGGCGTTTGCCATCCGGGGCGAACGCAGGGCACGCCGCGTCGTGCAATCCATCCGTGATCTGCACACGCTGCCTGGTGGGGAGTGAGTAGAGAAAGATGACCCCGAAGCCGTTTTTCAGGCGCTTCGCATAAGCCAGCCACTGACTATCGGGCGACCAGGCCGGCGAGAGGTCGGAGAGAGGAACGTTCGTATCCACTTTCACCGGCGTTTTTGTCCTGAGATCCACGTACCAGACGTTCCGCCGCTTGTCGGCGTAGGCGATCTTGGTTCCATCGGGCGACCAGCGGGGCGAGTAGTAGAAAGAAGGCGGCGTTCCGAAATCGATCTTCTCTACAGTGCCTCTCCCCTCTGCTGAGCGCAAATGAAGCCCATACTCTCCGGACTCATCCGAAAAGTAGGCGAGGGTCTTCCCGTCCGGCGACCACGCCGGGGAGCGTTCCATCACGCCCGGAGATTCGGTTATGTTGCGCGCCTTTCCCGATGCGGCGTCCAGCGTCAGTATTTCGCCGTGCGCTTCAAAGGCGGCGCACTCCCCGGAGGGCGAGAGGCGCGTAGTATGGCCGGAAAATCCGCATGAATCTGTACCTTCACCTCGCGCGTTTTGCCGAAAGCCAGGTCATAAAGATGAAGTGAACCGCACTGCTCATAGGCGGTTGCGCCGGGGCCAGCCGAAGCGGAAGCGACGTCCAGTCCGTGATTGGTGAGGACCTGCCGCACACGCCGCGTCGTCACGTCGTAAGCGAAAAGCGTCGTCGGCCCGTTCCGGTCGGAAAGGAAGTAGATTGTAGAGCCGATCCACATCGGATTGAAATCGGTGGAGTTATGGCGTGGAATCTCAATGATATGGCTGTCGGACAGGCGCGCGATCCAAATCGGCGTCGTCCGACCACCTCGATTTGGAGCTCTTCCACCAGATGGCCGATCAATCGGTCTATGGTCGCCAGCGCCATCTCTTCTTTGCTTCTGAAATAGGCATAGAGGGTTCCCTTTGCCATCCCGGCTTCGCGCGCCACGCCGTCCACCGTCATCTTCTGATAGCCATAACGGGCCAGAAGACGCTCTACGGCATCGAGAATGGGGTGCGTATATCTTTCGTATGAGATCGAACAGACATCATACCTCCTGAACTATTATACTGGTTTAGCCTATTAGTCTGTTTATCAAGGCGCGCAAGAAGGTACGAGGTTTCGCCCTTTTTCCGAATTCCCCTGGGAAAACAAAGGCCGTTCCGTCGAAACAGAGGAAAACAAAAAGCCGCTCGGTCTAAGCGACCGAGCGGTCTAAGTGGGAATTCTAATGATATAATGAGGCGTTTCTCGCTCTGCTGTCAGGAAAATAACTTCGCCTCACCGCAAAGCGGCGCCTTCAGCGCCGTCCGCTGCAATCGGTTGTCAGGCGCACCTCTTCATAATCAGCCCTCTATGCGCGGGGCGCACCACCGCGCATGAAACGCCTCTCCCCTCTCCTTGCGAAGGAGAGGGGCCGGGGGTAAGGCCTATCTTCACCTCAGGCAGGCTTGATATTCTGGTTCATCCTGAAGAAGTTAGCCGGGTCATACGTGCGCTTCACCTGGGCGAGGCGCTCGTAGTTGGGACCGTAGGCAGCGCGCACGCGCTCGCCCTCGTCGGCGGTCATGAAGTTAACGTAGACGCCACCGCTGGCGAACGGCGCGGAGGCGTTGAAAAAGCCGCGCGCCCAGCCGATGCAGCGCTCGTCGTCGGCCTGGTCCTCCCATCGGCCATGAACGTTCATAACGAATAAGGCGTCACGATGCGCGTACGCCGTGGAATCGGGCGACGGGCGTGTTGTAGCGCCGCCGAGGGCGCCGAGGAAGATCTCGCATTGAGGCGACGGCAACTTCTCGACGTACTCGACGACGATGTCGAACAGCCCGTCATTGAGCGCCGAGAAGTTGTGGGACTTCCAGTAGTTGCGCGCGCCCGGAGTAAGCAGCGGGTCAAAGGCCTGCTGCCAGGCGGTGTACGGCATAACCCCAACGTGCTCGCCTACCGGGTGGCCGAATTTGCTCAGCGGTTCGATGAGCGGCTTGCCTTGATCCGGATTCCCCGTGTAGATCAGCGCCAGCGCCAGAATCTCCTTACCGTGGACCTCCTCAGGAAGGAACGGCAGGGGCGGCGCTTTGCGCAGGACGATCCAGACCGAGAGCTCGTCCGGCGCCTCCGCGAGGAACGCCCGGTACTGTTGCAGCACCGACTTCGCCTCCGAGATCGGGTAGACGATCAGGCCACTCAGCACGTCGGGGCCGACAGGGTGGAGTCGAAACTCAAAGTGGGTCACGACGCCGAAGTTGCCGCTGCCGCCTCGGAGGGCCCAGAAGAGATCGGGGTGCTCGGTGGCGCTGGCGCGCACCACTTCGCCAGCCGCGGTCACGACCTCGGCGGACTCAAGGTTGTCAATGGTCATGCCGTACTTGCGGCTGAGCCATCCGAAGCCGCCGCCGAGCGTCAGGCCGGCAATGCCGGTAGTGGAGTTGATGCCGACCGGCGTAGCGAGGCCGTGGGCCTGGGTGGCAGCGTCGAGGTCCGCAAGCGTGGCGCCCCCCTCGATGATGACACGGCGCGTGTCGGCGTCAACCCGCGCAGCCTTCATCTGCGAGAGATCGATCACGATGCCGCCGTCGCACAGCGCATTGCCTGCGATGTTGTGCCCGCCGCCGCGGACGGCGACCAGTAGGCTGTTGTCCCTTGCGAAGTTCACCGCACGCACGACGTCCGGCGTTGTGGCGCAGCGGACGATAAGCGCGGGGCGCTTGTCGATCATCGCGTTCCAGATCACCCGCGCCGAATCGTAACCATCATCTTCGGCGCGGAGCACCTGGCCGCCTATCTGCGCGGCGAAATGCTCGATTTCCGCCGAAGGCAGCAGGATAGTTCTGCCGGAAAGCGTCCTCAACTCTGTAGCGTTCATCTCAGTTCTCCCATTGGAAAGGTTGTTGTCATAATAACATCGAATGGGTATACTCATCCAGTACAATATTTGTACCGAATAGACCCCGCCAGGATCTAGCGGAAGGAAGAGACGATGGCCAGGAGAGTAAGCTACGGGCAGTTCTGCCCCGTTGCCAAAGCGTGCGAGGTGTTTGCCGAACGGTGGACTCCGCTCATTCTGCGTGAGATGCTCATGGGCAGCAGCCGCTTCAGCGACATCCACCGTGGCGTGCCCCTGATGTCGCGAAGCCTGCTTTCAAAGCGCTTGCAGGAGCTCGAGCGAGCGGGAGTGATCGCGCGCGCCGCCTCCGGCAGCGGCTACGATGAATACCGCCTGACGCCCGCGGGAGAAGAGCTGCGGCCCATCGTCGTGCAGTTGGGGAATTGGGGAAAGCAGTGGACGAAAAGTACGATGGACCCGGGCGATCTGGACGTCGGGCTCCTGATGTGGGACATGCGGCGGCGTATAGACTACCACCAATTGCCGGAAGAGCGGGTCGTGGTCTATTTTCAGTACCACGACGCGCCCGTGAGCCGACGACACTGGTGGCTCGTGCTCAATCACGACGAAGCCGATCTGTGCCTGGTCGATCCCGGCATCGAGCCCGACCTGTATGTGACAACCGACGTGCGCACCATGACCGGCATCTGGATGGGCGACCTTTCGTATGGATCCGCCCTCCAAACGCAAGCCCTCAAGATAGAAGGCCCGCAAGGGTTGCGTAACCGCCTGCCCTCCTGGCTGCGGCTCAGCGTCTTTGCCGACGTAGAACGCCGCGTGGGCTAACGGGACGGGTTGGCCGGTGACGATAGATTAAATCGGTAATCGGCGCACCAGGCGCGTAGAATGCACCCCCCCGGCTCAAATAGTGGTTGATGGCGCCGTTTTGCGCCGCCGCAGGAAGCCGATCAAGAAAATAATGCCGAGGCCGAGCACAGCCGGCACGGACGGTTCGGGCATAGGGGCGACGAGCGGATTGAGCAGTTTGCTCGAAGCGATGACCGGGCCGCCGAATACGCCGAATGCCAGCAGGCCGTTGGGGTCGAGCCTGCCAATCGTAAAGGGCGGATCGGCGCTCTCATCCACGACCGCACCTTGCAGGAAGGCTGCCGAATCGAAGCATCCAGAACCGTGCCGTCGGGCAGGACAATGAAGGTCCGGTTTGGAGTTTCTATCGCAGTGCAGGCGTCAACATTGGCTCGAACTTCCTGCCCGATCAGAGTAGCTAACTCAAGTTGCTACCTTGCCTCTTCGAGAAGGCAAACGGTGATGCAAAAGCCGGTTTCCAGAGCGATTCTCTCTCAAACGTGTTCCTAGGTAGCAACTTGGGTTAGCTAGCGAATGAGAGCGACTCTACACCATCAAGGTGTAGAGGTCTGCTGCGGCTTATGCAGCTTGAAAAGCTGAAAGTCGTTGCCGCGCACCTGCGGCCATCGCAATGTCTTGATATGACCATCCACAAAGGCGTAGTTCCCCTGCTCAAAGTGGCCTCGTGTATTTTGAAAAATTTCTATCGCCCGAAAAACGGACGCCTGCTGCGCTTGTCGTCGCAGTGCCCCAACCCGCAGCGTCGCCGAATCAGGCACTCACCAAGCCCATAACGAATGACAATGCGCGTTCTAAAGAGGGAGTTTCCGGGATCAGCAAGATAAAGAGTCAGGTGAGTCTTCTAACGTTTTAGCTACTCCGGAAGGTGAGTAGGCGAGGCCGCCATGCCCTCCCGAATATCCCCTTCGATGGAACCTTCCCGTATCATGGCCGCGCCCTCAGCGAAATTGAGAAAACCCAAAGTGAATGCACTCGCACAGGTGCGCCTGGAAAGTAGGAACCTGCATGAACGATCTCTTCTACAAGCCTGCGGATGCCTGGGCCGCCGACTTTATTCCCTTCTACTGGAATGGCGAGTACCGTCTGTTCTACCTGCTCGACTGGCGCGACCATGAGCGGCACGGCGAGGGGACGCCCTGGTACCAGATCAGCACGCGAGACTTTGTTCACTTCACCGAACACGGCCAGATGCTGCCGCGCGGCACGCAAGAGCAGCAGGACCTCTACGTGTTCACCGGCTCCGTGATCGAGGCCAACGGACAGTTCCATATCTTCTACACGGGCCACAACCCGCACTTTCGCAAGGCGGGCCGACCGGAGCAGGCCGTCATGCACGCCGTCAGCGACGACCTGCTGCACTGGCGCAAAGTCCCGGAAGATTCCTTTTGCGCGCCGACCGCCCGCTTTGAGCCGCACGACTGGCGTGACCCCTTCGTCTTCTGGAACGAGGAGGCGGGAGAGTGGTGGATGCTGCTGGCAGCCCGCCTTCAGACTGGCCCTTCGCGGCGGCGCGGATGCACGGCCCTCTGCGCCTCTCAGGACCTCAAGACCTGGGAAATGCGCGAGCCGTTCTGGTCGCCGGGCCTCTACTTTACGCACGAGTGCCCGGACCTCTTTCAGATGGGCGGCTGGTGGTATCTGGTCTTCTCCGAATTCAGCGACCGTTGCGTAACGCGCTGGCGCAAGAGCCGTTCCCTGCAAGGCCCCTGGACGGCCCCGGAGAACGACACCTTCGACGGACGCGCCTTCTATGCGGCCAAGACCGCCTCGGATGGTTGGCGGCGCTTCGTCTTCGGCTGGAACCCGACCCGCGAGGGCGAGAAGGACTATCGGCCCTGGCAGTGGGGCGGGAACCTGGTCGTGCATGAGATCGTGCAGGAGGCGAACGGCGATCTCTCCGTGCGCGCGCCAGCGAGCGTAGAAGCCGCCTTTTGTCGAGAGACGCCTTGCCGATTCCAGCCCAGAATCGGCCCTTGCGAGATCGAAGGGAATCACATCCAACTCATCGCGCCAGGCTCCTTCGCCTGCGCCTCCGCCGGACCGCTGCCGGAACGGTGCCGAATCGAGACGACCGTTACGTTCGCGCCCAACACGCGCGGCGGCGGCCTGATGCTGCGCGCCGATGACGACCTGGAAGCGGCCTATTATGTCCGATTAGAGCCGGGTCGAAACCGCCTGGTCTTCGATTCCTGGCCCCGCCCCGGCGACCTGCCGTTCATGGTGGAGTTGGAGAGGCCCCTAGCCCTTGCGCCCCGCAAGCCGGTGGAACTGAAGGTCTTTGTGGAGGGAACGGTGTGCGAGGTTTACGCCGACGACCGCATCGCCCTGAGCGCGCGGATGTATAACCTGCCGCAAGGCGATTGGGGCGTCTTCGTCAGTGAGGGCGCGGCGGACTTCCGACCGGTGACACTTTACGTAACGCAAGAAGAACGTCAGGAATAGAGTGTTCGAGCATGAACGCAAGCCGTGGCGAACCAGGCGCTGCGCGCCGTTCGTAAATCTGACCTTTCTGTGATCCCCTTTTGCAATCCCAGCGGCTATCCGGTACAATAGACTGCCATGTCAGAAATTGTACTGAAAAATCTCAACGCCCTGCTCGTCTCCGGGGTAGAGGCGGGCAGCCCGGCGGAGCGGGCCGGAGTGCGCCCCGGCGACCTGCTGCGCCAGATCAACGGCAGGCCCATCCTCGACATCCTGGACTACCGTTTCTATGCCGCCGAGTCGCGCCTGAGCCTGGTCCTGGAGCGCGACGGGCAGCCGCTTACCGCGCGGATACGCAAGGGCGAGGACGAGGACGCCGGCCTTGCGTTTGAGTTTGACCTGGGCGATAAGGTCCACACCTGCAAAAACAAGTGCGTCTTCTGCTTTATTCACCAGATGCCCAAAAAGATGCGGAAGTCGCTCTACCTCATGGACGACGATTTCCGCCTCTCCTTCATGCACGGCAACTACGTCACGCTGACCAATCTCACGCCGGAGGAGTGGGCGCGCATCAAGGAACAGAAGCTTTCGCCGCTCTACGTCTCCGTCCACGCCACCGACCCGGAATTGCGCGGCAAACTGCTGGGCCGCAAAGAGCCGACGCCCATCCTGCCGCAGATACGCGAATTGGCCTCCGAGCGCATTGATGTCCATGCCCAGATCGTGCTCTGCCCCGGCCTCAACGACGGCGCTGCGCTCGATCAGACCCTGGACGAACTGGCGGCGGAGCACCGCAGCGTGACGGGCAAGCGCGCGGGCGTGCCGTCGGTGGCGATTGTGCCGGTGGGCCTGACGCGCTTCCGCGAGCGGCTGCCCAGGCTGGCGCATGTGGAACGCGATTACGCCCGCGCGATGATCGCGCACATCAAGCGGCGAACGCGGGAGTTCCAGCGGCGGCTTGGCACGCATTTTGCCTGGCTGGGGGATGAATGGTACTTCCTGGCCGAGCAGCCCGTTCCCGGCAGAGCTTACTATGAGGAGTTCCCGCAACTGGAGGACGGCATCGGGACGGTGCGGCTGTTCCTGGAAGGGATGAAGCAGGTTTCCCGGCGGCTGCCGGAGCGCGCGCCGGCTCCCGTCGCGGCCACGCTGGTCACGGCGGAGATGCCCGCGCCGGTGATCCAGGCTTACGCCGACCGCCTGAACCGGATCGCGGGCGTGGATGTCAACGTGTGCGTGGTGAAAAACCATTTCTTCGGCGGCGATATTCACATTGCGGGCCTGCTCACGGCAACCGACATCCTGGCCCAGCTGAAAGCCTTCCCGGACTGCAAGCCAACTGTCTATCTGCCGAAAATCTGCCTGCGGGACGAATCCCTCTTCCTGGACGATAGGACGCTGGAGGAGGCGCGGGCCGAGTCGGGCCTGGACCTGCGGGCTGTCGGCAACACGCCGCGCGATCTGGCGGAAGCCCTCGGGCTGATCCGTCCCACGCGCACGCATTCCTCGCTGCCCGGCTGGGTCATGGAAGCCAGCCGGGTAGAGTAGAGAGCACGCTTCCCCGGTGAGCGGCGCGTAATGCGTGGGCCGCGTGGTTATCATCAGGCCGGCCTGGCGGAGTAAAGGAGCGCACGGGATGTCCGAGAGGATGGCCCCATCGGTCGGGGAGTCGCAAACGATGCCTTTGGCAAAGCCGCGCCGCGCCGCCTCCAGAGCGCGGACACAGCCGCAGCCGGTCAGCGCGCCGACGGAGCTCTTCTTTAACCGGGAGCTAAGCTGGCTGGAGTTCAACGCGCGCGTGCTGGAAGAGGCCCAGAACCCGGCCCACCCGCTGCTCGAACGCCTGAAGTTCCTGGCCATCTTCAGCAACAACCTCGACGAGTTCTTCATGATCCATGTGCCGGGGATGCGCGAGCGCGCCGACGAGGAGACAGAACGCCCACCCGCCGAGCGGGCGATTGCCGCCCGGCTGCGCGCCATCCAGGCCAAGCTGGAGCCGATGCTCGACGCGCAGTTCTGCTGCCTGCAGGAGCTCCTGCCTCAACTGGCACGGCGCGGCATTCGGCTCCTGCGCTATGACGACCTCAATCCCGTGCAAAAGGAGCGGCTGCGCCTCTATTTCGAAAACGAGGTCTTTCCGGTGCTGACGCCGCTGGCAGTAGACCCCGGACACCCCTTCCCCTATATCTCCAACCTCAGCCTGAGCCTGGCCGTCGTGGTACATGACCCGCGCACCGGGCAGGATCGCTTCGCCCGCGTCAAAGTCCCGACGCGGCCCGTGCTGCCGCGCCTGGTGCCGGTCGTGGGAGAGAAATGGCAGTTCGTGCTGCTGGAGGAGATCATCACCGCGCATATCGGGCGGCTGTTTGCCGGCATGGAGGTGCGCGCCTGCTATCCCTTCCGAGTCACCCGCAACGCCGACCTGGAGCTGCAAGAGGAGGCTGCCGCCGACCTGCTGGAACTCATCGAGGAGGAGCTTTCCAAGCGGCGCTTCGGGGAGTTGGTGCGTCTGGAGCTGGCCCGCGCCATGCCGGAGGAGATACGCCGCACCCTGATCACTGAGCTCCAGGCGACGGAGGAGGAGGTCTATCTGGTGGATGGCCCGCTCAACCTGGCCGACTTCTTCCCTCTGACCAGTATAGACATCCCGGAACTGCGCGACCCGCCGTTCGTTCCGGCCATCCCGCCGTCGCTGCGCAGCGGCATGGACCTGTTTGCGGCGATCCGGCAGGGCGATATCCTGCTGCATCATCCGTACCAGTCGTTCGGGTGCGTCACCGACTTCCTGCGCCGCGCCGCCGAGGACCCGCAGGTGCTGACCATCAAGCACACGCTCTACCGCACCAGCGGCGACTCGCCTATTTTGCAGGCGTTGATTGATGCAGCGGACAACGGCAAGCAGGTCGCCTGCGTCGTCGAATTAAAAGCCCGCTTTGACGAGGCCAACAATATTACCTGGGCCAAGCAGTTGGAAAAGTCCGGTGTCCACGTCGTCTACGGCCTGCTCGGCCTCAAGACCCACTGCAAGATTACCCTGGTCGTGCGGCGCGAGGAGGACGGCCTGCGCCGCTATGTCCACATCGGCACCGGCAACTACAATCCGAAGACCGCCGCCGTCTACACCGACCTCGGCCTGTTGACCTGCCATCCCGACTTCGGCGCCGACGCCACCGACCTCTTCAACTTCCTCACCGGCTACTCTCGGCAGGATCAGTACCGCAAGTTCCTCGTCGCCCCGGTGACGCTGCGCTCGCGCCTTCAGTCTATGATCGAGCGCGAAACCGCAAAGCACACCGACGACAATCCGGGTCGCATCCTCGCGAAGATGAACTCGCTGGTGGACCCAGCCCTTATTAAGGCGCTCTATGCTGCTTCACAAAAAGGGGTACAGATAGACCTGATCGTGCGGGGAATGTGCTGTCTGCGTCCGGGCGTGCCGGGCCTGTCGGAGAATATCCGGGTTGTAAGCATCGTGGGCCGCTTCCTGGAGCACAGCCGCATCTTCTACTTCCGCAACGGCGGCGAGGATGAGGTTTATATGGGCAGCGCGGACTGGATGCCCCGCAACCTTGACCGCAGGGTAGAGGTCGTCATCCCCGTCGAAGACCCCGCTCTGCGCCGCACGCTGCGCGACGAGGTGCTGCCCGTGCTGCTCCAGGATAACTGCCAGGCGTGGGAATTGCAGCCGGACGGCAGCTATCTGCGCCGCCATCCGCTGCCCGGAGAGCCGCGCTTTAGCGCGCAGGCCGCGCTCCTGGAAGCTCTTTCCGCCTGATTCTTGCTCCTAGCCCTCACCCCCGGCCCCTCTCCCACGCTGCGGGAGAGGGGAGAGGCCCCCACCCCTATCCCCTCCCCTGTTCTTGGGAGAGAGGATGGGGATGAGGGTAGAGCAAGGCTTCTCTCACTCGTGTTTGACCTGACCCTCTCGTCCCCTTCCCTGATCGCTCACTCCTCGCCAGAGCGGGCGCCTGTCTGGTTGTTTTTTTCAACTTGACGGCACGCTTACCCTCACCTTATACTCCCCACGATAAGGGCGATGTATTTTTTTATGTTTTTTGCAGGAAACCGCGAATAGCTGCAAAAAGTACGTGAAAGCCCGTATTGACCGGACGAACAGGAGGCTTTAAAATCTCCGCAAGCCTGTTCTGCCGAATACTTTCAGGGGAGTACTGAGGATGCAGCAGAAGCGACGCTCCATGCACAAACAGGCAGACTACGATCCCGGCCCGTCTTTTTCGACCGGCCCGCCCCCAAAGTTTGGGGATGATGGCGATGCGTCCTTGTTGACAACCTTGCAGCGGGCGGCGGAGGCGTTAGCCGCGCCGCGCTGTCCCGCCGACCCGAACCGTCCGATAGCCATTCCTGCCGAGCCGGAAGGGATCACGGGCATGGAGGCTCCGGACGACTATCAGAGGCTGGTTCAGGTTCTCTGCCAGATTCAGGCGCTCATGGGCACGGAAGAGAAGTTTGCGGCGCAGTCCTCCGCGCTCTTTGAGGCGTGCAGCCAGGGTATCGGACTGCACTTCTTGCTGTGCAGCCTGCTACCCCCGCGCAAGACGCCGCGCGTACTCGGAGAGGACGGCAAGCCGCTGCTCTCGAAGCGCGAGATCGAGGTGCTGCGCGAAGCGGGCAAAGGCTACCCGTATCCATTGATTGCCGACATCCTCAATATGGCGCCGCGCACGGTAGAGACGCACTTCCAGCATATCTATCGCAAATTGGGAAGGCGTACTCCGCTTCATGCGGTGGTGCGCGCGGCGGAGTTAGGCTACCTGGAGAAAGAGGCAGTTCAGCTCCTGGAGTTTGGGACGGTGGATTCTGGCCGCAATTTTACCCGCTTTGATACCCTCTGTCATCATGGCGGGGACATTGACCGCGCGCTGGAGGCGGTCGGGCTGCGGCCCCTGGTGGAGTTCGGCCTGCTGCTGCTGAGCATCAGCAGCCTGGCGGCCCGGTATATTTCCAGCTACGAGCAGATTTACCAGAAGCAAGGTATTGTCTGCGCTCTGGATCGCTCTGGAAACGTCGTGCGCTGCTTCGGGCAGGAGCAGATGGGGATCGCGCGCTGTATCGTCATTGCGCCGCCCCATGCCGCTGAGGCTGGCTTTACGCCGGGGAACCTGTTCATCGCCCATGACTACGTGCCCCAGCGCGCGCTGAACCGGGGCGCTATCGCCGAGTTTACCCCGCAGGGGCAGTTCGTGCGCGCTTTCTGCGGTGGGCCGGAGATCAATACCCGCCTGATCGGTCCCTTGAACCTCGCCTTTGCTGCCGACGGGGCTTTGCTGGCGACATCCGGCATATTGACTGACGCGATCCTGCGGTTTGACCAGGGCGGCAGGCGCGTGCGGCGCTGGATCGAAGGTGTGCATAACGATGTAGGCGTCGGCAGCACCGGGCAAATCTATACGATACGGCCTGAGACGGACAAATCTACTATAGCGATCTACACCCCGAACGGGAGTTACCTGGGCCGTCTCGGCCCCGTGCATAAATACGAGTTATACAAGCTCGCCATCCATTCCTGCGGGCATGTCTACGTCTCGCGTAATGCTAAGGGCCGATGCGAGGTCCATGTTTACGATCCGAAGGGCGATAAACTGGATTCCTGGTATCCGGGCGGTCTTAATGATGGGCGGCTTGCGCTGGATGAGTGGGATCGGCTCTATGTCTGCTGCTCCGAGAGCCAGGACCTCAAAATCCTCGCCCCCGATGGCACGGTGGAACGGCGGTTTGACCTGCGCGGGAGGCTGAAACCCTGGGCGGTTGCCCCCGGTCCGAACGGCCAGATTTACGTCTGCGGCAAAGCCCTATGATCCGCTGCCTGACGTTGCATCCGGTTAATCCGTTCATTTTCATGCTACTCTCGGAATGGCAGCTAAACCGGGGTGCAGTGCGGTTTGCGGCGTCTGCGCCAACACCACAGGAAAGGAGGATGGCGTCGGTTCCAGTACTCTGTAGCCGGCTTCGACGGCAAACCGATGCGAACGGCTCAACCCAGATAGCAAAGCCTCTTTGCTGCCGAAATGAGCCATGGGCAAAGTTTATGGCAGTCGAAACCAGTTTAAAAGGAGACATTCATGCACACCCGTAGTAAGTTCTCAATAATTGGTATGATGGTCGCGGCCCTTGCGATGGGAGCCGCTTCCCTCAAAGCGCAACAGATTACTCCCGGTTTCACCTTTTCGGTCGCCAGTGCCGAGGCTGATCAGAGTGTAGGCACCCATTTCCACTCAAGCACTGGAGGCGACTTTGGCAATCCCTCAGGAAAAGCCGAGGTTGGCAATTTCTTCGACGAAGAGGTGCGCGGCCTTTCGGAATACAACCTGGCCGGCCTTTCCTCCGGGTCGGCGTTCATCAACATCAAAGTCTTAAGCTTGGCGGGCTTTTTACCGGCGCCAATGACTTTCCGTTTACCGGAAACATAGACGTTTTTGCCTACCAGGGCAACAATGCAGAGGACATTTCGGATTACGAAGCGCCAACTATCGGCCAGATCGGCGCCTTTAACACGGGCGGCCTTGCCGTAGGCGATACCATCAGCTTCGATGCCACTTCTTTGTTCAACTCCGCCCTGGCGAACGGCCTTCCCTCGTTGGGCATTCGCCTTCAGTTAGCGCCGGGAACCGATACCGGAGGAGGCGCGCTGACATTCGACAACATTACGCTTACCAGCACGCCAACCGGTACACTTCCGCCTCCAACCAACGTTCCTGAAGCGGGTAACCTGGCTCTTCTCGTCAGCATGAGCGTGATAGGCATGGGCTTCCTTCGCAGGCGCGCTCGCGTGTAGTGCCTCTTCACGGTAAGTAGACCATCCGAAAGCCTCGCGCGCTGTGCCCGCAACGGCACAGCGCGCACGACGCCCGAACGTCGCATGACGATGCCGTTGTTAAGGCCAGCTGACGCGACGGAGCCTCTAACGCCTGGTTCATCTCGTACGACCGCTCCTTCGAATGCAGTTCTTGAGCCTGATGGTCCTTACCTTCCTCGCAGGGATGGTTGTTCCGATCATGGTCATGCATGGGTACAGACAAAGCAGGAAAGCTACAGGCGCATCAGGCGGTGCGAACGCGCTCCTCCGTGTGGCCGTCGGTATAGCCGACAACGACGCGCGAGGCCAATCCGACGAAGAGGCCGACCTCCACGACACCCACCACCTGCTTTAGCTGCCGCTCCAGCGCCGGAACGTCCTCGATGCGTCCCAGGTGAAGGTCCAGAATATAGAAGCCGTCGTCGGTGACAAAGGGCGCGTTGCTATCCGCCGCCTGGCGCAGCGTGATCGCGCCACCGAACCGCTCCAGGCGGCGGCGCGTGGTCTCCCATCCAAACGGCACGACGGCCACCGGGAGCGGAAACGCGCCCAGCGCCGGCTTGAGCTTGCTGTCGTCACAGATGATGATAAGCTCGCGGCTGGCGCAGGCGACGATCTTCTCCCGCACCAGCGCGCCGCCGCCTCCCTTGATCAGATGCAGCGCCGGGTCCACCTCATCGGCGCCGTCAATGGTCAGGTCAATCGCGTCCACGCCCACCAGGTCGATCAGCGGGATGCCCAGTTCCTCGGCGAGACGGCGGGATCGGCCCGACGTGGGCACGCCGCGCACTTCCAGCCCCTCCTTCCGGATGCGCTCGCCAAGAAACCGGATAGCGTGGGCCGCCGTCGAGCCGGAACCCAGCCCCAGTATCATCCCATTCTGAACATACGCAACGGCCTTGCGCGCCGCCACTGCTTTTGCGTCCAACCGCCGCTCCTCTCCATGTTCCCGATCCTATCTGTCCGCCCACTGCTGCTGTATTATACCTCCCACCGCCAGAACGCGGCCATGCCGCCAGTGCGGGCCGGTCCGAGGCGTGCCGTCTGCTCTTGATTTTCGGCGCAAAAGGAAAAAGAAAAAGGCGCAGGAGAGACCGAAGGAGATTTCCCTTCCTTTTTTGCTAAAAAACGCCGCGTTTTGCGTGGTTTCCGGAGCAGGAATCGCAAACGAACAGCCGAATTATAGCCCGACCCAAATCTGTTGCTATTCCCACCAGGCCAGGAGCGTTTCCGCTCTCCGCAGACGCCGCGCCGCCGACCGGAACCGGTCGCCTCCCCGGCCAGGGTAAAGGAGCCTTCGCTATGACCCAACGGTTGTTCTGTCGCGTTGTCTGGATCGTCTCCGCCCTGGTGCTTGCGGGCCTGACGGCCACGTTTGCGCGCCAGCCCCTCGCCATCCCGGTCCCCGCGCCGATGGTCCCTTACTCCGCGGAGGATAAGTCCCTCACCCTTCAGCATCCCGGCAACTGGAAGCCGCACCAGTGGGCTTCTCATGGGGTGGATTCGGGAGTTCGCTTCGACCCCAACAGCAATACCCGGATCATCATCTCCGTCGACCTGCAAGGCTCCCTCTTTGCCGACATCGCCAAGGCCCAAAACGATCAGCTTAGCTCCCTGCCCGGCATCGGAGAAGTGCTGGCGAAAAAGCAGAAGTCGCCGCTGGAGACCGTCCA
Organism: Chthonomonadaceae bacterium; assembly: GCA_035650735.1. Lineage (GTDB taxonomy): Bacteria > Armatimonadota > Chthonomonadetes > Chthonomonadales > Chthonomonadaceae > DASRGL01. The sequence continues at coordinate 113,195 of DASRGZ010000096.1, read as the reverse complement.
CGCGATGCAGGCCAAAGAGCTCAAGCGCGAGTATGCAGATTACCAGGAGGGAGAGACAAAGCACGGGCAGGTGGCCGGCTACGAGGCGCTGATGACCCCCTTCACCTTTAAGAAGCACGGCCTGTTCGGCGATCAGGAGATGGCCGGCAAGCGCGTCTCGGTCCTGGCTGGCGACCGCCGCCTGACTATTGTTTACACGTGCCTGAAAGAGATGCGCGCTGCGTTCGCCCTCACTTTCGAGGAAATGATCCAGAGCCTTCAATTGGGACAAGGACAATAGGAACATCAAAATGCAGTGTCCATTCTGTAGCCGGGCCAGCAGGCGAACCGATTGGTGTGAATGGTGCCGCAAGCCGCTGACCTCACCCCAACCCCCGCAAAACGTGGGTCCGCAGGCGCTCAGCCAATCCCCGATTCCGATGCCGCCTGCCGTTGCCCCAACGGCAGGCTATACGCCGACGCCGCCCGCCGTCAATATGTATCAGGCGGCGCAGCCAACCGTCGGTATGCCGCCCGCAGCGCCTGCCTCCGGTACTCAATATCGCACGACCCTCAGCGGCGAGGTGTTAGAAGTGCCCGAGACCACCGCCGCGATGCCTCCCATGCCGGGCCATATGCCTCCCGGTATGCCCCCTGCGCCGGGAGCGCGCCTGGGCGTCGGCACCAGCGCCAGCACGTACCTGCCGCCCAGCGCGATCTCAGCGCAAATGCTCAAGGAGCAGCTGCGCGACCAGGGGCCTTCCCTGGGAGAGGGCTGGGAGAAATGCCTGGCGATGGCCCTGCCGCTGCTGGTGGTGTCCATGCTGCTCGTCCACTTCGTTCCGAGCGCGATCTTCTAGGTCATCTTCGCCGATCTATTCTTGATTAGCCTGATGATGGGCGGCACCGGCGCCATGCCCGCCTATGAGGATGCCATTGCGGATTGCTCGGTGACTCTGCTGGTGACGTTTTTCTTCGGGCCGCTCATCGGCCTGGTGGTCTATACGATAGTCGGGATGATCCGGCAGGAGTGCAACTCCGCACTGCTCACCCTGCTCGGCCTGACCATAGCGCTGCCCCGCTTCTTGGGCATCGCCTTCGCCAGCAGCGCCGATACATTCGGGCTGTTTGCCCTCTACGGCCTGTTTACCTTTGTCTCGTTCTTTGCCGTCTGCGTCAGCTTCGCCGGCTGGTTTTTGAGCAGCTTCTTCCGTCCCATCAACGAGTAGAAGCGAATTAGGGAAGGGGGCCGGGGGTTAGGTGTAACCGAAGGGAAGGAAAAATGAAAGCGGTCTGCTGGTATGGCAAGCATGAGGTGCGGGTGGAGAACGTGCCCGATCCGAAAATCCTTAACCCGCGCGACGCCATCATTAAGATTACTACTACGGCGATCTGTGGCTCGGATCTGCATCTCTACGACGGGATCATCCCCACGATGCAGGAGGGAGACATCCTGGGGCATGAGTTCATGGGAGAGGTTGTGGAGGTCGGCAGCGAGGTTGCCAATATCCGACCTGGCGACCGCGTGGTCATTCCCTTCACCATCGCCTGCGGCCGCTGCTTCTTCTGTCAGCGTGAGCTGTGGTCGCTTTGTGACAACTCCAATCCCAACGCAGTCCTGGCGGCCAAGCTCTACGGCCACTCGCCCTCCGGGCTGTTCGGCTACTCGCATCTGCTGGGCGGGTATGCGGGCGGCCAGGCCGAGTACGTGCGTGTGCCGTTTGCCGATGTGGGCGCCTTCAAGGTGCCCGAGAGCCTGACCGATGAGCAGGTCGTCTTCCTGACGGATATCTTCCCGACAGGCTACCAGGCGGCGGAGAACTGCAACATCCAGCCGGGAGATATGGTGGCGGTCTGGGGCTGCGGCCCGGTCGGCCAATTTGCCATCAAAAGCGCCTTCCTGCTGGGCGCCGAGCGCGTCCTCGCCATTGACAACATCCCCGAACGCCTGCACCTGGCCCAGAGCCAGAGCGGCGCCGAACCGGTCAACTTTGCGGAGGTGGATCTGCTGGAGGCGGTAACGGAGATGACGGGTGGGCGCGGCCCGGATGCCTGTATTGATGCGGTGGGCCTGGAGGCGCATGGCACCAGCCCCGGCGAGCTCTACGACTGGACCAAGCAGGCGCTGCGACTAACAACGGATCGCCCGAACGCGCTGCGCCAGGCCATGCAGGTCTGCCGCAAGGGCGGCACCGTCTCCATTCCCGGCGTCTATGGCGGGTTCCTGGACAAGCTCCCGTTCGGCGCGGCGCTCGCCAAAGGGCTGACGTTTAAGATGGGCCAGACACACGTGCATAAATACGTGCCGCTCCTGATGCAGCGGATCGAGCGCGGAGAGATAGATCCGACGTTTCTCATCACCCACCGCCTGCCCCTCGACGATGCGCCCCGCGCCTACGAGATCTTCAAGCACAAGCGCGAAGGCTGCATCAAAGTCGTCCTCAAACCCTGACGCCCGCTGCGCCGTGCTGGGCCGTGAGGGAGCCTCCCGCACAGGGACATACCATTCTGGCCCCCACCCCGACTTTATAGCCCTCACCCCCTTCCCCTCTCCCGCAGCGCCGGGAGAGGAGCGACTTGGCTTCTGCTCTCCCTTCTCCCCGCTAGGGAGAAGAGCTGGGGATGAGGGTAGAACAAGGCTTCACCGTTCCCCCTCTCCTGTTCTTGGGAGAGGGGGACAGGGGGTGAGGGCCGCTCCCCTCTCCCTCAGCGTGGATCGCAAGGCGGAGGGGTGTCGCAAGGCGGAGCCGTGTCGCGAGGCGGAGGCAGGGGCCGTAACCCTGCCGACCCTTGCAGTCCGTTGAGCGGCGTCCCTTGCAGTCCGTTGAGCCCCGACCCTGGCAGTAGGGGGGCAGGGGTGAGGGCCATATCCAGACAGAAATAAGGCCCCGAAGTTTCAGAGTGCGAATTGCCGCTCTGGCTGTCGGGGCCTTTTTGGGGCGTGTTTTCGGCCGTTTCTGCGGCTGCCCTCATCGGCCTTTACTTATCGCGCATACGGGGCACGTGCGCGCGCTCGCCGCCTTTGCGGCCGATTGCAGCCATGTGCGCTCGATTCTGGCTCACGGATTCCCCTCCCTTGCGGCCCGCCTGGCGAGCCTCTTCGGGAGTGAACTCGTGCGCCTTTCCCTTGGCGTGGGCTGCTCTGCCGCCCTTGCTGGCAATCTCACGCTGCTTTTCCGCATCCATTGCGGCGAAACCGCGCTCGCTCTTGCCAGAAGTGTTGTCTGCCATTGGTCTCTTCCTTCTCTGTAGACGCTTGCGCGTCTTGGTTTCACTATGACCCCGAAATGGGGCTGCAACCGTTTGCCCGGCTCAAGATGTCCATAGCAGCCTTTCAGGACAGGTACGCATCGGCGTATTACCGGGTCGGTTCGCCGATAGGACGAAGCGGCAAAGCAAAATGTTCCAAAGATGCGGAAGAAGGCGCGGTAAACGCCTTCTTCCACACGCAAACATCGCCCTTCCTCCTGGAGTACGCCCCTACGGAAGAGATCTATTGCGCCTTTTTTAGCACGAGCAGGTCCTCCGCGCTCTGGACCAGACGGTCGTAGTACGCCTTAATCTGGGCATAATCGCCGGGCGGCACCTTGCCGGGACGCTCCTGGGTTGTCTCGGTGATGGTGAGGGTCTTGCCGTCGGCGGATCGGGCAATGGCGCGGTGATACTCGTTGATCGGGCTGACCTCGTTCACGTCGTCCGGGACATCCTCGACGACATAGCCCTCCGGCAGCGTGATGATGGTCGTGCTGCGCGTCAGCGAGGTATCCTCCTCCATAATGGGCCAGACGCGCTGATCCTGGACGTAAGGGTTACGCCGCTCGGCGCCGTTGAGGGGGTTTGCCACCGGCAGGAGCAGCAGCCGACCCGTCTTTTTGGCCCAGTGCGGCGCGAGCGTGGTCATCTTCACCGCAAAGGGGCCGTTCTTGTCGGTGCCATCCGGCAGCGTAAAGTCCTTGACCGTTGCGCCCACGTAGAACCCCTGCGCCAGGCGCTGCATCATCTGCTTGCGCTTGTCCGGAGTGATACTGCGGACGCTCTCGCGCCACTGCTGGCCCGCCGCGCCGCGCCACTCCATCGCGTTCTCGACTTCGGCGCTGCCGTCGGCGTGCAGGGTCACGTGTGTGGTGGCGTCTATGCCGTTCTCCTGCGGCTGGTAGCTCGGAATGGTCTTGAACTCGCCGACGCCATCGCGCACGACCAGCGCCTGCACGCCCCGGTCGTCCTCAGGGATGTCGCCATAGGCGCAGGTTTCAGCGGTCGCATCCAGCCAGACGTCCTTGCCGTTAACCTCGGCCAGGGCGATACAGTGGTCGAAGGCGTTGAGCGAGGGAAGCTGATCGGCGACCGGACGGCGCTCCTCGGCGTGCAGCAGCACCGGATGCGCCTTGATGCCGGCCAGCCCCAGCATGGTGATCAGCAGGGTGGCCTTGTCCTTGCAGTCGCCGTAGAGCTTTTCATGGACTTCGGCGGCGGCGTGCGGCTTGTAGGCGGAGATGCCGAACTCCAGGCCGACGTAGCGGGTACGATTGGCAACCCAGTCGTAGATGGCGCGGGCCTTCTCCTCGTCGGTCTTTTTATCGGCGGTGAGCTGGGCGACGGTGGCGCGGATCGCCTCATTGGGGACGGCCTGTGGCTTTTGCAGGCCCCAGAACCACCGGGCGATGTCCTGCCAGGAACTCAGGGAAGAGACTTCCATCCAGACGCGCACATCCTGGATATTGGGCATCGAAGGCTCGACGGCGATGGGCTTGATGTCGCGCATCTCCCAGGTGTAGGTCTTCGTGCGCGCATCCGGCGAAGTCGCGATGGTCGGCTTAACGCTGTCGTCGTTGTAAGCTTTAAACTTGATGGGCTTATCGGCGGGCACGCGCAGAATGTAGCGACTCAGGCGCACCGGCTCTGCGCTGGAGAAGCCCCAGTACTGCCAGAACTGTCCGGGAATGAGCAGCGGGCGCGTGATGATCTGGTAGGTGTAGTCAATGACGCAGTCGTCCTCGATGGCGGGCATGGAGAAGGTGATTGCCATAGCGTCATCGTACATCAGGTATTCGCTATAGGGCGAGCTGCTGCGGATGTCCTCCGGCTTGACATCTACGACCGTGCCGTCCTTTTTAATGGTGCGGGCATGGAGGACCTTGATGCTCTGGTAGCTGGAGTTGTAGGGCAGATTGACCTCGGCCAGATGGCGGGCGCGCTCGTTGAACAGCTTGTAGGTCTCGCGGTACTCGGCCACGACCGTGCCGTCAGACTGGACGATGACGGTGCCCAGATCGAGCAGGCTGGCGTAGTCGTTGTTGGGCCACTGGCTGGCCTGCGGCGCGGATTTGATCGCCTCGGCCAGCGTGGGATCGATGGCGCTCGATTTGGGCCGGGAGGCAGCCGGCTTAGGTTTGGAAGGCGCGCTTTGCGCGTAGACGGGAGAGGCCAGCACGGCGAACGCCGCCAGCATCAGCGCAATCCAGCCGGGAGCGCAGCGCGCCCATCTCCGGCCCGGATGGGGGCGACCGGATCTCAATTCCAACCTCCTTGCTTGCAGGGAACGGGAGCGTTCGGGTAACGACAGAAGCCGCTAGTGGGCGTTCCAGGCAATGTTTTTGCCATATTATAGCAATAGCAATTTGCAGGCCGGATGGTTCCCAGCGAGGGAAGTTTTTCCCCTAGGCAGATTGCTCACCCTGATTTCCTGAGCGATTCTCTCAGATTCGCGGATAAGGTAGCCGCTTGGGTAATCGCTCCCAACGGTGTGGACGTATCTCCTCAGCAGCAGGCTGCGTGAGATTGATCCACACGGCTGGGAGTGTCTACCGCCGCTTGGGTTAGTAGGCGATGAACTGCTCCAGATACTTCTTGCCGATGAGGAATCCCTCCTCGCGCTCCACGGCGCTGTCCTCATGCTCAATGGAGAGCACGCCATTGTAGCCGTTCTGGCGCAGCGCCGCGAGGTACTCGCCCCACTTCACCTGTCCCAGCCCCGGAATGACGTAGCGCCACCAGCCGCCCGCCTGGTTGCCAATCCAGCGGCGGCGATGCGCCTTGACCTCGGTATCTTTGGCGTGCGTGTGGAAGATGCGGTTGGCAAACTTATCTACCGCCTCGATGTAGTCAATGTCCTGCCAGAGCAGGTGCGACGGGTCAAAGTTGAGGCCGAAGTTGGCGTTGGGAACGACCTCGAACAGGCGCTGCCAGTGGCCGAGATGCTGGATGTTGGTGGCGTACCAGTTCTCCAGGGCGATCTTGATGCCCTTGCTCTGGGCATACTCCAGTAGCGGCGGGAAGATTTCGGCGCAGTCTTCTTCGATGACCTTGTACTTGTCTTTGCCCGCCGGGGGCAGGCCCGCCAGCGTGCAGACGACCTCCACGCCCAGCAAGGCGGCGGCGTCAATGGCGTTGTGGACGGTCTGGATGTTGGCCTTACGCCGCTCGGGATCGCCATCGGTCAGATTGTTATAGGCCGCCAGGGAGGTGATCTGGAGCGCCCGGTTATCCATCAGATCGCGAACTTCTTTGGCGCGTTCGGGCGTAAATTGGCTGGTATCAATGTGCTTGCTGCCCGGCCCGGCCACGATCTCCAGGCCGCCGAAACCATACTCGCCCGCAAACGCGGCGACGATGTCCAGGGGCTCTCCTGCAAAGGGAGCGGTCAAGATACCGACGAACATGGTGAGTCCTCCTTGCCTGCGGTTGCGCGCGGAAGCGCCGCTGGGAGACTGGCAGAGCGGCGTTTCCGGTACGCGCCCGACAGGGCGGCGCGAAATGGGGTTAGCTCTCCTCATTTCCCGGCGTCTCCGCTCAATTCCTCCCAAAATTGCGTGAGGACGGAAGGGCACGGGCTTAAAGATAGTCGGGCAGGAATCGCCGTGCGCAGGACGAATGCTAACGGCGTATCCGCTATTCCAGATTCTGAGCGAGGGAGACCATGAGGCTATCTGAACAGGATTGGAAGCAATTTGAACGCGAGGGCTACCTGCGGCTTGGCCCGGTGGCGACCGAGGAGGAACTGGCGGCGCTGCAAACGCGCATGGACGAGATCATGCTTGGGCGGGTGCGCTACGAAGGGATGTTCTTCCAGCTTGACAGCGAAACCGGCGTCTACGCCGATGTGCCCTCGGGAGGCACCTGGGCTGGCCCGACCCTCAACTATCGCAAGATCGAGACGCTCGAACGCGACCCCCTGTTCCTGCGCTACATGCAGCACCCGCTGTTCCGGGAGATCACGCGGCGCGTCTATGGGGAGAACGTGAGCATCTACCGGGCCATGTTCATGAACAAGCCCGCCCATCGCGGCACGGTGTTGCCCTACCACCAGGACGGCGGCTCGCAATGGGATCTCGACCGCGACCCGCTCATCACCATCTGGACGGCCCTGGACGATGCCACCATCGCCAACGGCTGCATGCAGGTCATTCCCGGCAGCCACCATCACGGCCTCTTCTCCGAGCGCGGCCACACCATCACGCCGGAGCAGGAGGCGCAGTATGCCCGCGACGAGGATAGCGTCTACCTGGAGGCGAAGGCGGGCGAGGCTATCCTGCTGCACAACTGGCTGCTGCACCGCTCCGGCGTCAACACCATAGACTGTCCGCGCCGCGCCTTCAGCGTCTGCTATATGGATGCCGCCACGCGTTCCGTCCATCACCCGAACCGCCGCTTTCCCGTCCTCTTCGGCGAGGGCGCGCTGCGTCCGGAAGAGGCCCGGCCTGACTTCGTGGAGGCCGCCGCTCAGTAAGGTAACGCCATGCGAAAGCGGTAGAAAAGCCAAAAACCTCAACAGGATGAACAGGATTTCTCAGGATTTACAGGATTACACAAAGACGGAGAAACAAGGCTTGTCTGTCCAGAAGTGTCTGCTCCTGGCCTGGCTGGCCGCGCTGGCGCTTCCGGCGGGCGCGCAGAAAGCGCCGCCCGCGAAGCCGTCCGTTCCCAAGTTTACGGAGAACTTCCTTCAGGTGCGCGGCACGGACCTCTGGCGGGGCAAGTTTCCGTTCCATAACGTCGGGGCCAACCTCCCCGACCTGTTTGAGCGGTTCCTGCATGGCGAGGACGCCGCCGCGCAGAGTATGCTGGCCGATGCAAAGGCGGCGGGCGTCCGCTTTGCGCGCTGCTGGGGAACAACCTGGGGGCCGGAGGATTTCGGCCTCTTTGAGAGGGATCGGGCGCGCTGGCTGAACGCCTTCGACCGGATGCTGACGGCAGCCGCCAACGACAACGGTATCTCTGTCGTGCCCTCGCTGCTGTTCAACATCAACATGCTGCCGGAGTATGTGCGCCGCACGACCGGCAAAGACGAGCAGGTCGTGGACTACCTGCGGCCCGGCTCTGCGTCCAATGCCCTTGCCATCGCCTACGTCACCGCCATCGTCACCCGCTACAAGGACGACCCTCGCGTCCTGATGTGGGAGATAGGAAACGAGTATAACCTGGAGGCCGATCTATCCGCGCAGTGGAAGCGGCGCCCCGCCAACCAGATACCGACCTCCGACGGCATCCGCGCCTTCCTGATTCAGATCGCCACGCTGATCAAGCGCATAGACAGGCGGCATCCGGTCACCTCCGGCAACAGCGATATGCGCCCCTACGCCTGGCATATTCGGCAGGCTATGCTGGCGCACCGCAACGCGCCCAATCCGTTCGACTATCCGATGGACTGGACGAAGGATACTTTTGCGCAGTACCAGGAGATGCTGGACTTCTTCAACCCTCCGCCGCTGGATGTGATCAGCGTGCATCTCTATCCAACCAGCCGAGAGGACACTCCCAATTGGCTGTTCAAGAACGATACGCTGGCGGCGACGCTGCCCTGGACGCGGACAGCGACGGATCTTCTGGGCAAGCCGCTGTTCGTGGGCGAATTCGACCAGGAGGCGGTCGAGAATAATGAAGAGCTACCGATGCTCTGGACGCACGACTTTTTGCTGCGCATGAGGCTGGGTGCCGCGCCGCTGGCGGCGCTCTGGGCCTGGGAGTTCGAGCAGTTCCGTCCGCCGCAGCCCACGCCCTACACAGTCTCACCGCAGCGCACGCCGGCGCTGGTGCGCGACCTGGGCGCCGCCAACCAGACCATCCTGGCCGATACCGCCGGCGCGACGCTGCCCCCAAACGCGCTGACGCCCAAAGAGATCCAGTCCCCGCCCAAAAAGGTCAAGCCTCCGAAGCCGTGAGCAGCCCTCGCGCCAGAAGACCTCACCCCGGCCCCTCTCCTTTTAACCCAATCCCCCGTCCCCACTGCCAGGGTCGGGGCTACAACAGTTCGGCCCTCCGCCTCGCGACACCTTGCGACCCTACTGCGTTCGCTTCGCTCACAGGGAAGGGGGACCCAGCTTCTCCCTCTCCATTCTCCCTGCTAGGGAGAAGGGCCGGGGATGAGGGTGCCCCTACCCCCTATACCCTACACCCTCCACGAGGGTCAGGTCTTTATCGGCTGGCAAAGATCCAGCGTATGGCTCGTTTCGGAGACGCGCAGGTGTGGGTTCTGGCGGGCCTCGGCCAGCAGAGCAGCCGAAATCTCCAGGAACTGCGTGTCTGCCGTGTTGCGAATGCGGGCCAGGCGCACCTCCGCCGGGCTGCCCTTGCCGCAGGTAGCGATAGCCGTGCGCACGCAGTCGTCGCCCGTCGGCTGAATAATGGGAAGGCGCCCGCGCAGAATGCCGCCCTCAACGCTGGTGCGCATATTGATAAAGGTCGTCTTCCAATCGATCTTTTCGACCAGGCGGCGCGTGGTCAGGTCCGCCAGGCCGAGCGCCGTGCCGTTGCCGTGCGATTGCGACGTCAGGTCCAGCACGGCGATGATGCCGATATTGGGACCGCCCCACTCCTGTTCGGGGATGCTAGGCATCATGCCGCGCCCAATAACATGGGTATCCATTCCCGCTCCGCTGATGTTCTTGCCCATCTCGTCAATGATGAGCACGTCCAGTTCCTGGAAGGGCAGGCGCGGCGCGGTGGCGCGGGCGCGCTCCAGCAGCGCCGCCTCCTGCTCGCGCCCGATCTGATTGGCCGGCAGGGCGTGTATCTCGGAGGTGCGCCCCAGCTCGTTCTCCAGCAGAGCGACGCCGCCAACCACCTTCGTATGGCTTGCCAGGTAGCGGGCAATGCGGGGCATCAGGTCGCGCAGGCCGCGCGCTCCGTAGTGGTGGATGCTGGCGGCGCCCTTCTGCTTGCCCAGGCCGATAGCGCACATCTTGGCGATACCACTCTCAATCGGGCCTTTAAAATCGGTGTGCGGCTTGATACGGTTGATGAGCAGGATAGCGTCGGCGGCAAGCGCGTTACGCTCACAATAGACCGGCTGTCCCACAAACGGCCCGGCTTCCTCGCCCTCCAGCCTGCCGATCTCGGCGACTTCCATCGTAGCCCGTATCGGCGCGCCGACGTTCTCCGGCGTGATGCCGTAGTCATGTAATAGCTCGGTCTGTCCCTCCGCCGTCGCCCCGCCATGACTGCCCATCGCCGGGATGATGAACGGCTCCATGCCCCGCGTCTTCAGCTCGGCAACCACCGTGCGCACCACCAGCACCAGGTTATTCAGGCCCCGGCTGCCCACGCCGACCGCCACCTGCGCGCCGGGACGCAGGCGCGGGTCACGCGCCAGTTCCGCCACCGCCTGGCGCGTCGCCGCCTCAATCTGCTCCTGGGTCAACGCGGGCGTATCAAAGAGCTGCTCCACCGTCCAGACTTCCGGCAGAGGCACGTCGGGAAAGGTAAAGGTATCAATATCCAGATCGATCCACATTCGTTTCTCCTTTGGGGAACTCATCCTGGCAATCGCAGCGCCGAGTTCTCTTTCACAAGGGAATAAATTCCTTCGCTCGGTGGCGTTCCGCCCAGTGACTGCAAGGGTCGGGCCTCAACGGTTCGGCCCTCCGCCTAGCGACGCCCTTGCGGACACCCCCTTTCGGGAGGCTGTTTGGTGCCCGCGTAGGCGGGCACCAGGCCGCAGGCCCCACAGCGGCAGGGTTCAGCCTGCCGCTTGCCAACCGTCCGTCGTCGGGATAGATCAGGCCTTTGCGTTCGCCATCTGTACGGCGACGCGGAGGGCTTCGAGCATGCTCTGCTCCCGCGCGATGCCCTGGCCCGCAATATCGAAAGCCGTGCCGTGATCCACGGAAACCCGCAGGATCGGCAGGCCGATGGTGACGTTGACGCCGGTATCGAAGCCGTGCAATTTGACCGGGATATGGCCCTGGTCGTGATACATGGCGACGACCAGATCGAACTCGCCTCGGACCGCGCGGGCAAAGACGGTATCGGGCGGATGGGGACCGCTGGCGTGGATGCCCTCGGCCTGCGCCTGCGCGATGGCGGGCGCGATCTCCTCGGCATCCTCCTTGCCGAACAGGCCATGCTCGCCCGCGTGCGGATTCAGCCCGGCAACGGCGATAGCCGGATCGGGCAGGCCCAGGTCGCGGCAGGCGCGCTCGCCCAGCCGGATGCACTCCAGCACGCGCGCTGTCTTGACTCTCTCAATCGCCTCCCGCAGCGAAACGTGAGTGCTGACGTGGATGACGCGCAGCGGCCCGGAGATCAGCAGCATGCCATAGTGGTCGGTATGGGTCACTTCCGCCAGCAGCTCGGTGTGACCGGGATAGGGATAGCCGCCGCGCGCCATCGCCTCCTTGTTCAGCGGCGCAGTGACAATCGCCTCAACCTGGCCGGCCAATGCCGCCTTTGCCGCCGCGATCACCGATTCCGCCGCCGCGCGTCCCGCCTCCGCCGAGAGCTTGCCCGGCGTAACGCCGTGCAGGTCGGCCTGAGTTGCCTGCCGCACCGGAATCGTCTCGCCGTCCCAGACGGCAGCGTCAGAGAGGCTCGGATCGCCAGGCGTCTCTTCTACGAGGCGCAGCGGCAGATGCAACTGCCGCGCGGTCTGGCGCATCCATTCGTAATCCCCGAAGACGACCGGACGGCACAGCCGATGGATCTCCGGATGAGCCAGCGCCTTGAGGACGACCTCCGGGCCGATGCCTGCCGGGTCGCCCATCGTGACCGCTATTGTTGGCCGCAGGCCCTGTTGTGTTTTTACGTCCGAATTTGCCATATGTTTCGTATCGCTACACCAGCCCAACGCACCGCGCCAGTGTCTCTTCGGTTCCAAAGCCGCCCGCTTTCGTAATTATAGGAAGGCCCTGGAAGGCAGCGCTTCCCTTTTCGGCGCTGTGCAGGTAGCCCCGCACCACGCCGGGCTGCGTCTCGCCGGAGATGTAGAGCCCCATGCCGCCGAAAGCATGGCAGAACTGGATTGCCGTCTCTCCGCCGGTCGTAATCAGAGCTTCAACCGGTTTCTTACCGTGCCTTGCGCACTGCTTATGCAGCGATAAAGCCGCCGCCTGGAAGAGAGCTGAACCGTTGGGAACATCGGAGGCGGGCGTTATGAGCAGGACGACGCGCTGGCCTGCCTCCCATTGCGCCCTGATCTGCGCTGCCGCTTCCTCTGCCTCGGTTAGCTTGTGTAGGAGGACCGGAAGGATGCCGGCCCTCTCGGCCAGATACATCGCCTGCCTTCTGCTGATAGGATGGCGGCTGCCCACCGCCACCAGGACACGTCCGGTTGCGAATACATCCTCTGCCTTCTCCGTTGCCGGGGCCGCCGGGGAGGGCGGATCAGGTAACCATGCGGCCAACGCCGCAGAGAATCCTGCTGAGCCTACGGGCAGATAGCGTTGCGGCTGGCGCAGAATCGCCTGCGCCAGAATTTCCAGGTCTGCTTGCGTGACGGCATCGCAGAACACGGTGTGAATGCCCTGGGCCATCATGCGCTGCCATAGCGCCTCTGCGGCCTGCACCCCCTGGCGGAGCGTGTCCAGGCCCATCTCAGCCACTGCAATATCCTGCGCGCCTGCGAATGCGGCCCGCACCGTCGGCATATCCGAGTCAAGCGAGCGCGACGGCGCAAAGTCGGTCTCCGTCCAGGGAACGCCGTGAATATGCAGCACGCCGCGGACGACAGTGCGTCCGTTGGCAGGAAAGGCCGGGCAGACGACGGCAAGGCGGCCCGGCAGCTCACGGCGCATGGCGTCGAGCTCCAGGCGCAGATGCCCGCGCAGGGTGCTGTCTATCTTCTTGTAGAGGAGAACCGGGCCAAACTCCAGGAACCGGCGCGTCGCTGCGCGCGTCAGCCGCGTGATCTTGACGGAGTTTTCGGGCGGCATTTCCCGCGTCTCCGTATCATAGGCGAGCGCGTCGCACGCCTCCATCCGAAACGTCGGCTTGCCCGGCAGGGCGATACCCACGCCCGCCTGCAAGCCCCGCTTTGCGAAGGGTGCTGCCGCGTCCGCCGCGCCCGTCAGATCGTCGGCCACAATCCCGATGTACATGGCTGCTCTCATTCTACTCTTAAGTTGGCCTCCCTGTCGTTTCATTCTGTGCCAGAGCCGCAACGTCCTGCCTGTTGCCGCAGGCTTCCAGGGTTTTCCACAGGGGCAGGTTTGCCTGAAAAGAGCCCCGGACAGCAAACTCTTTGCAGGAAAGTACGTACCAGAGAGAGCAGATAGAAAGAAACACTGCACCCGGAAGGAGCACCGCACGATGGTCAAGCTGCCTGTACCTCGCAAGGGAGCCGCCGCTGCACAGCGGCCCTTGCAGCCCTACAGCCCGCAAACCCTGCACAAAGCCCCTCGCACGGAAGGCGCTACCGTCTCCGTCAGTGTCTGCCCCTACTGCGCCGTCGGCTGCAGCCTGCATGTCTATACCAAAGGCGGCCAGATCATTGATATTGAGGGCAACCCCAATAGCCCCATCAATGAAGGCAAGCTCTGCCCCAAAGGGGCCAACAGCTTCCAACTGGCCATCAACCCGCACCGCGTCAAGCACGTTCTCTACCGCGCCCCCTACACCGACCACTGGGAGCAGAAGCCGCTGGACTGGGCGCTGGATCGAATCGCCCAGCGCGTCAAAGAGACCCGCGACCAGGGCTTTCGCGCCCAAACGGGGGACGGCCTAACGCTCAATTCCGTAACCAACATGGGCACGCTCGGCGGGGCAACCCTGGACAACGAAGAAAACTATCTGATGAAAAAGCTGTTTGGAGGTGGCCTAGGGATGGTCTCCATCGAAAACCAGGCCCGTATATGACACTCCGCCTCCGTGCCCGGTCTGGGCGCGTCGTTTGGTCGCGGAGCGGCCACCACCTATCAGCAGGATCTAGCCAATAGCGACTGCATTCTGATTATGGGCTCCAATATGGCCGAGGCCCATCCGGTCGGCTTCCGTTGGCCGATGAAGGCCAAAGAGAAGGGCGCCAAGCTCATCCACGTGGACCCGCGCTTTACGCGCACGTCCGCCCTCGCCGATCTCTACGTGGGCATTCGCGCCGGCAGCGACATCGCTTTTCTGGGCGGGATCATTAACTACGTCCTGACCCACGAGCGCTGGTTCAAGGAGTACGTGCTCCACTATACCAACGCTGCCGTTCTCATTGACGAGGGATTCCAGGATACGGAAGATCTGGGCGGCCTCTTCAGCGGCTACGATCCCAAGACGCGCGAGTACGACGCCGCGCAGGGCCACTGGAACTATCAGCGCCCGCCGGACCAGGAGACGCAGCAAGATAGTTCCGAGGGCGAGCAGGGACAGGGCACAGGCAAGCAGCAAAAATCCCGGCGAGGCCGGAAAGGCGTTCACGGCTACGGCCTGATGGGCGGCGCCACCGCCCATCTGCAACCGAAGAGCGCTTCCACCGAGGCCCAGCCGCCGGAAGACCCGACCCTGCAAGCTCCCAACTGCGTGTTTCAGATTCTGCGCCGCCACTACGCCCGCTATACGCCGGAGAAGGTCGCCGCCATCTGCGGCTGCACGCCGGAGCAGCTTGTCGAGGTGGCCGAGCTGCTCTGCGCCAACTCCGGCCCGGAGCGCACCAGCGCCATCTGCTACGCCGTCGGCTGGACCCAGCACACCACCGGCGTCGAGATCATCCGGACGGCGGGCATCCTTCAGCTTCTGCTGGGCAACATGGGGCGTCCGGGCGGCGGCATCATGGCCCTGCGCGGCCACGCCAGCATCCAGGGATCGACCGACATCTCCACGCTCTACGACCTGCTGCCGGGCTATCTGCCCCAGCCCATCGCCGATCCCAACCACGAGAAGCTCGACGATTACGTTCAATACGAGGGTCTGTCCACCGGCTACTGGGCCAACTTCCGCAAATTTATCGTTAGCCTGCTCAAAGCCTGGTACGGCGAGGCCGCCACGCCGGAAAACGACTTCCATTTCGACTGGCTGCCGCGCATTGACGGCGACTACTCGCAACTGCCCTACTTTCAGCAAATGGCGCAGGGCCAGGTCAAGGGCTACTTCCTGTTCGGCCAGAATCCGGGCGGCGGCGGCCCCAACGCCCGGCTGCACCGCGCCGGCCTGCGCAACCTCGATTGGCTGGTCGTCCTGGACTGGTTCGAGACGGAGAGCGCCGTGTTCTGGAAGAGCGACCCGACCGGCCCCCAGCCCTCGCAGATCAAAACCGAAGTCTTCTTCCTGCCGGCGGCGGGAGCGCCCGAAAAGGACGGCAGCTTCACCAACACGCAGCGCGTGCTCCAGTGGCACGATCAGGCGGTGGACCCGCCCGGCGACTGCCGCTCGGATGCCTGGTTCGTCTACAACCTGGGCAAGCGATTGAAGCGGCTCTACGCCGACTCCACCGACCCGAAGGACGCCCCGCTCCAGAACCTGACCTGGGATTACGACTATGACCATCCGCATCTCCTGCCGGACGGTTCCCTCAGCCGGATCGAGGGCGAGCCGGACATGGAGAAAATCCTTCAGGAGATCAACGGCTTTAACCTGCAGGAGACGGACCCGCGCACGGGCAAGCCCCGGCTGCTCAGCGGCTTTTCCGAGTGCAAGGACGACGGCTCGACCGCCTGCGGCTGCTGGATCTATAGCGGCGTCTTCCCGGAGCCGAGCCGCAACCGCGCCCGCGACCGCAAGATCACGCAGAACCCGGTGCAGCCCGAGTGGGGCTACGCCTGGCCGCACAACCGGCGCATCATGTACAACCGCGCCTCCGCCGACCCGCAGGGCCGGCCCTGGTCGGAGCGCAAGAAGTATATCTGGTGGGACGAGGAGAAGCGGCAGTGGACCGGCTACGACACGCCCGACTTCGAGCCGGACAAGCCGCCCGACTACCGTCCGGCCCCGGACGCGAAAGGCATGGCGGCCATCGCCGGGGATAAGCCGTTTATCATGAAGCCGGACGGGCGCGGCTGGTTGTTCGCGCCCGGCGGCACAAAGGACGGCCCGCTGCCGGTCCACTACGAGCCGGTGGAGTCGCCCGTGCCGAACACGCTCTATCCGCAGCAGGACAATCCGACCGCGCGCTACTTCGAAGGGCCGCTCAACGCGCTTGCCCACACGCCGGAGAGCGAGTACCCAATTATCGCGACGACCTTCCGCCTGACCGAGCACTACCTGAGCGGGCCGATGAGCCGCTTCAATAGCTGGCTTAACGAGCTTCAGCCGGAGATGTTTATCGAGATTAGCCCGGAATTGGCGGCGGAGAAGGGCATCGAGCACGGTGGCTGGATGACCGTCATTTCCCCGCGCGGCGAGATCGAGGCGCGGGCGATGGTGACGCGCCGCTTGCAGCCGCTGGTCGTAGAGGGGCGCACCATCCACCAGATCGGCGTGCCGTTCCACTGGGGCTTCGCGGGCGAGACCGCTGGCAGCATCGGCAACGACCTGACTTCGCTGGTCGCCGATCCCAACGTGAGTATGCACGAGGCCAAAGCCTTCGCCTGCCAGGTGCGGGCGGGCCGTGCCCCCAACCAGCCAACGCAGCCGACCAAGCCGTATGCCCCCTGGCCGACCCGCGAGCCTGTGCCCGATACCCCGCCTTCCGCGCAGCCGGAGGGCCAACTGAGGAGGACAACGTAAAAATGCTGGAGCCGCTACGCACCGCCTTCCGGCTGGTCCGGCCCGAAGAGATCGCCATCGTCGAGCGCGACGGGGACGGCCAGAGGCCGACGATGGGCTTCTTTACCGACACCACGCTCTGCATCGGCTGCAAAGCCTGCGAGGTCGCCTGTAAGCAGTGGAACCAGTTGCCCTCCGATGGGCTGCGCTTCACGGGCCATAGCTACGACAACACGCGTCACCTCTCGGAGACGACCTGGCGGCACGTCGCCTTCGTCGAGCAGATCGCCCCAGACCGCAGCCGGGACAGGAGCCGCTGGCTGATGATGAGCGACGTCTGCAAGCACTGCCAGGAAGCGCCCTGCCAGGAAGCCTGCCCGACCGGCGCCATCCTCCATAACGAGTTCGGGGATGTCTACGTCCAGCCCGATATCTGTAACGGCTGCGGCTACTGCATCGTCGCCTGCCCGTTCGGGGTGCTGGGGCGCAGCGAGATAGACGGCCACGCCCATAAGTGCACCCTCTGCTACGACCGGCAGAAAGGCGACATGGTGCCGGCCTGCGCCAAAGCCTGCCCGACCGACTCCATTCAGTTCGGCTCGGTGGAGGAGCTAAGAGCGAAGGCACGCCAGCGGGTGGAGGACCTGCACGCGCGCGGCCAGACGGAAGCCTATCTCTATGGCGCAGACGCGACGGCGGAGTATAGCCCGCTCAACGCCTTCTTCCTGCTGACCGACCATCCCAACGCCTACAACCTGCCGGAGGCACCCAAAAAGCCCGTCAAAGGCATGAGCGCCCGCTACGGCTTCAGCCTGCTGGCTGGGGTTGCCCTGACGGCGCTCTCCGCCGTCTTTTTCGCCCAGGGAGGCCGCCGATGAGCGACAGCACCCGGATCAGCCGACGCCCGGCGCTGGAGGGCAGCACGACCTGGCAGCCCGCGCCGGGAGAGCGCACGGCCCACGCCGGCAAGGAGCAGCCCGCGCCGACCTATTACGACGTGCCAATGCTCAAGCCGCCGGTCTGGAAGTGGGAGATTCCCTCCTACTTCTTCCTGGGCGGGCTCTCGGCGGGCGCGTTCGTGCTCTCGCGCCTCGCCGCCCGCTTCGGCAAGGGGCGATATCGGGAGGTGACGCAGGCCGGCACGGCGGTCGCGGCGGCGGCGCTCGCTCCCTGCCCGCTGCTGCTCATCCGTGACCTGGGCGACCCGAAGCGCTTCCATTTCATGCTGCGGGTCTTCAAGCCCCAATCGCCCATGAATTTAGGCGCCTGGACGCTGATGGCCTACAGCGGCGCGGTGACGCTGGCAGCCATGCAGGAATGGCTCCTGGGGCGGCGCAAAGGCCGCGCCCGGCGCGATTCGCTGCCCGCCAGGGTGGCCGGGGACGCCCTCTCCGCCGCGACCGACGGCCTCGGCATCCCGGTCGCGCTGCTGTTGGGCGGGTACACGGGCGTGCTGCTCAGCACGACCTCGACGCCGCTCTGGGCGCGCAACCCCTGGCTCGGCCCGCTGTTTAGCGCGAGCGCCCTCGGCGCCGGCGCGGAGGCGATCAACTTGGCTTTGAGCGCGAAGGCCCCGGACGCCGCGCGCGAGCCGGTGGAGCAGGTCGGGCAGGCGGCACGTCTGGCGGAGGCGGTCACGCTCGGCGGGTTTCTGGCGTCGGCGGGCAGCCTGGCCGCGCCGCTGACGCAGGGCAAATATGCGCCGCACCTCTGGGGCGGCGCGATAGGCGCGGGGCTGCTGCTGCCGACGCTGCTGGAGAACGCGCCCGTCGGCTCGCAAAAGACGCGCCGCTGGGTGCGCATCGCCGGGGCCGCGCTGGGCCTGGCGGGTGGCTTAGCGCTGCGCTGGGCCATTACGCAGGCCGGGCATCCCTCCGCCAGCGACCCGCAGGCCGCGCGCAAAGCCAGCCGGAAGACCTAACCCCCCGTCCCCCTTCCCTAGCCGCTCGTACCTCGCTAGGGAAGGGGGGGACCCGACTTCTCCTCTCTCCTAGAATTGAGGAGGGGCAACGGGGAAGAGGAAGAACCCGGCTTCTGCTCCCCCTGCTCCCTTGCAGGGAGAAGGGACGGGGAGGAGGGGAGATAAGGGAACACGGAAGAGCTTGGGAGTGAGGCTCTCCCCTCTCCCGCAGCGTGGGAGAGGGGCCGGGGGTGAGGGCGGCAACCATCCCAGGTTGGGTCTCTCCCTTCCCTGTGAGCGAAGCGAACGTAGTAGGGAAGGGAGTCGCGCAGCGACGGGTGGGGTTAGGTCAAGAAGGGCCGGGGTGAGAGACTATCAGAGAGGATGAATAAGGATGCTGAACCGAGACAAATTCACACGTTTCTCCCGCTCAAGATGGCGGTGGGGGCTGTGCCTGCTGCTGGCACTGCTGGCAGTGGGCCTGGCCGGGTGCCGCACCAAGAGCTTCCTCTCCACGCAGGATGAGATCCGCCTGGGACAGGAAGCCGCACGCCAGGTCAATACCGAGAACCCGATTGAGACCGGCACGACTGCGTCCACGCGGGTGCGCAGCATCGGACGCAGCCTGCTGCCGCACATGGCCGACGCGCGCGACGTGCCCTACTCCTTCCAGGTCATTGATAAGGACACCGTCAACGCCTTCTCCCTGCCCGGCGGCCCCGTCTATGTCTACCAGGGCTTGCTGAACATGGTCGGCGGCGACGATTCCGCGCTGGCCTGCATATTGGGCCATGAGCTAGGCCATATCAATGCCCGGCACGCCGCCCGCCAGATCTCTTCCCAGATGGCGACGAACACCCTCCTGGACCTCGCCATCCATAACCCGACCGGGCGCAGCCTGGCCGGCCTGGGCGCGCAGCTTGCCAGCCTCAAATACAGTCGGGACGATGAGTACGAGGCCGACGCGCGCGGCCTCAGCTACGCTGCTGCCGCAGGCTACGACCCAAACGGCCTGATCCGGTTCTTTCACAAGCTGCAGGACTATGAGAGGAGTCATGGCGGCAATGCTCCGGAGTGGCTCCAGGACCACCCGCTGACGGGAAATCGCATCGAACGGGCCGAGTCGATTATCGAACACCATGACTTCCGTTACGGAAAGTAAATCGCAGCGGGGCGATACGCCGGCCTCTCCTGCGCCGGAGCAGGCGGCGCAGGAGCCGCAAAAGGCCGCACAGCATCAGCGCCGCCCGGAGATAGCCACGGAGGCGCCTCCCGGCTGGAGCTATAATCCCTCCGCCTGGAGCCAGCGCTTCCCTATCCTGACGCTGGCCTTGATCAGCTTCGCCATCGCGACCTACCTGGCGCTCTGTGAGGTCGGCGTCCTGCGTGCCGCCTGGGATCCCTTCTTCGGCCAGGGCACGACGCGGATATTGCACTCCGGGATAGCGCAGGCGTTCCCGATTCCCGATGCGGTGATCGGGGCCGGCTTCTATCTGCTGGAGATGATCTGCCTGCTGCTGGGCGATGCGCGACGCTGGTACACCAAGCCCTGGCTCGTGCTGTCCTTCGGCCTGCTGGTCATCCCGCTGGGCCTGACGAGCCTGATCCTGATGATGCTCCAGCCCATTGTGGTCGGCAACTGGTGCAGCCTGTGCCTGGTTGTGGCGGCCTGCACGTTCCTGCTGGCCGCGCTGGCCTCGGATGAGGTCGTGGCGGCCTGTCAGTTCCTGATTACGAGCGCACGGGTCGGCGACTCGCTCTGGGAGACGTTCTGGCATGGCGGGAGGCGCAGCCAGGAGGCGGAGAACGCGCGCAATGAGGCCGACGCTTCCCGTCCCGCTCCTTTCCAGGGCCTCAACGTCCCCTGGAGCCTGCTCGTCAACATCGCGCTCGGCTGCTGGCTGCTGGCCGCGCCGCCCCTCCTGCAAGGGCACGGCCAGGCGGCGCATAGCAACTATGTGGTGGGCGCCCTCGTCCTCGCCGGCAGCATCGTGGCCCTGTCGGAAGTGGCCCGGCCCGTGCGCTTCCTCTGCGTCGTCTGCGGCGTGTGGCTGCTCCTCTTTGCGCCCTGGACGCTGCTGGATGCGAGCTATGCCTTGAAAATAAACGATGTCTGCGTCGGCGTGGCGCTGATCGTCCTCAGCTTCCGGCGCGGCCCGGTTCGGGAAAACTATAACGGCTGGAACCACATGATTATTTGAACTTGCCCGCTCGTTCCGGCCCCCACCCCCTTCCCCAATTCTAGGGGAGACTTGGCTTCTCCTCTCCCCTCTCCTTACGAAGGAGAGGGGACGGGGGGGAGGTCTGCTGGGTGAGGGCCACAGGAGCAAAACGGAAAGAGCCTGGTAGTGCTGGCCCCGCACTATTGTCTGAACTTTTTAGAGAGGATGAAAGCATGGAAGGCAAGCAGGGCGCGACGGTAGCTATCGCGCACACCAATGAAAAGCATCGCTCGCAAGAGCGCGTTCTGGGCCTCGTGCGCGAGGCGATTGACCTGCTGGGAGGCATATCCCAATTTATTAAGCCCGGCCAGACGGTCCTGATCAAGCCCAATCAGACGGTCTACTATTCGGCGGAAGAAGGATGTACTACTGATCCGCTGGTGGTCGGCGCGCTGATCCGGCTGGCGAAAGAGGCGGGCGCCGGCAGGGTGCAGGTGGCCGAGTCGAGCGGCGGCTTTTTCTCCTCCCTGGATTGCATGAAGATCACCGGCATGGCGGCGATAGCCCAGAAGGAGGGCGCGGAGCTGATCGATCTGGGCAGCGACAAGGTTCCCAACCGCAAGGTGCCTATTCCGGGAGGCAGGGTGATCCAGGAGGTGCCGCTGCCCGAGCCGCTGCTCGACGCCGACGTGATCATTGACGCGGCCAAGGCCAAAAACCATCACATCGAGCCGATCTCCGGGACGCTGAAAAACTGGGTCGGCACGGTCAACCAGAACTGGCGGGAATACAACCACGGCGATGAAGAGATGATCGGGCGCTTCATGGATATAATGATGGTGACCCGACCGGCCCTGTGCGTGGTGGATGCCCTCATCGCCGGGGAGGGCGATGGCCCCATCGCCGACCTGCCCCACTGGTGCGGCTGCATCCTGGCCTCTACCGATCCCGTCGCCACCGACGTCACGATCTGCCGCCTGCTGGGCCACGACTGGCAGCGGCTCAACTTTGCCAGGGAGGCGGAAGCGCGCGGTCTGGGCGTGCGCGAGCCGATCCACTACGTCGGCGTGCCGCTGGAGCAGGTCTCTTTCCAGGCATGGCCCGGCCATAAGGGCTACGATTACCTGCCCGTCAATTTCCTGGTGGGCGGCGGGGTCAGCCTGCCCGGCACCATCGGCCACGTCAAGAGCGTGCTGGACAGCATGCTGCGGCGCGGTGAGCTAACTCAGGTGATGTGGCTCAAGGGCACGCCGACGATCATGATCGGCGAGGTGGAAGACCCCAACTTTGAGGAGCATCTCAAGGAGGGGCCGTATATTGTCTTTGACGATGCCGCGCTGCCCAAGTACAAAAACGATCCCCGCGTCTATTTCGTGCCCGGGCATCCGGTTTTACGCACGGCCATGCCGGAGCTGATGAAGGGCCTGGGAGTGGAACACGCGGGCAAAGGCATCATGAAGTGGCAGCAGTTTCAGCGCTGGGGCATCCACAACGTCGAGTACGGCACACTGCCGCACAAGCTGATAACGATTGCCAAGCCGCTGGCCGCCGTCGGGCTGATCGCCGCCGCCCTCACCGCCGCCACGACCCTGATGCGCAGCCAGCGCAACACCTGCCTCCCCGAAGGCGACTCCGAGGCGTAAGGGGCCTGAAACAGCGGCTAAGTGGTGTCTTTTCCCGCCCACGCAGGTGGGCGGCGGGCCTCGCTAGGCGGAGGGCTGTCGCTAGGCGGAGGCGCGAACCATTGTAGCGCCGACCCTGGCAGTCCGTTGTAGGCCCGACCCTAGCAGAGCCCCACAGCGGCAGGCTAAACCCTGCCGCAAAAAGGTACGAACGCGATAGGGAGATAGGATTTATAATGGCTTCAGAGAAAGAGGTTTTGCTTATCACTGGCAGCAGCGGCCTGATCGGAAGCGCTGCCGCCCAACGATTTGCCGCAAGCTACCGGGTCATCGGCCTGGATCAAGAGCATCCTAAAGATGCGTCTCCTCTAGCCGAGTACATCTATATTGACATGACCTCCGACGACAGCGTACAGCACGCCCTCTTCGACGTGCGCGACCGCCACGGCGACCGGATCGCCTCCGTGATCCACCTGGCGGCCTACTACGACTTCTCAGGCGAGCCCAGCCCGAAGTACGAGCAGGTCACGGTGCGCGGTACGGAGCGGCTGCTGTGCGGCCTGCAAAACTTCCAGGTCGAGCAGTTTGTCTTTTCCAGCTCCATGCTCGTCTATGCGCCCTGCCAGCCCGGCCAGCGCATTGACGAGGACTGGCCGCTGGAGCCGAAATGGGACTATCCCAAATCGAAGGTGAAGACCGAAGAGCGGATCCGGGCCGAGCACGGCAATATTCCCTACGTCCTCCTGCGCATCGCGGGCGTCTACGACGACCAGTGCCGTTCGATACCGATTGCCCACCAGATCCAGCGGCTCTACGAACATCGGCTCACGGCCACCGTCTTTCCCGGCGACCTCTCGCATGGGCAGGCGTTCCTGCATGTGGATGACTTAGTCGAGGCTCTGTGGCAGGTGGTCGCGCGGCGCGCTAGCCTGCCAACCGAGCTGGTGCTGCTGATCGGTGAGCCGGAAACGCTCAGCTACGATGATCTCCAGCGCGAAATCTACCGCCTCCTCTATGGCAAGGGCTGGGTCACGCGCGAGATTCCCAAGCCGCTCGCCAAGGCGGGCGTGTGGCTTGAGAACGCTATCCCCGGCGAGGAGCCGTTCATCAAGCCCTCGATGGTAGACATCGCCGACGACCACTATGCCCTGGATATCACCCGCGCGCGCAACCTGCTGGGCTGGGAGCCCAGGCACTCCCTGCGGGAGACGCTGCCGAAGATGATTGCCTTCCTGAAATCCGATCCCGCAGGCTTCTATAAAGCGAACAAGCTAGGGTCCCCGCCCCAGAGGCAGGAAGCGCCAGGCGCCGGAGACAGCAGCCCACCGCCCACCAGAACTGGATAATCGTGGCTCGTGCCACGACCAGAGACGCGCTGTTTGGGCAGCATTGCAAGCAACGCGGATAATCGTGGCTCGTGGCGCGGAGAACAACCCACGAACCACGAGCCACGAATCACTGGAACGGAGGAACAAATACGCCTGCAAAACGTAAAAAGCTGCAAATGAGTGCAATGAGTGCGAGGGATGAGGGATGAGGCCAGAACGCTACCGCCTGGAGCCACAACAAGCAGACTCGGCGACCCTATTCGCCCATGATCTCTCCCGGAGGAAGGGTGATGCTAAGCCGCAATAAGCCACAGCCCAGGCGCAACCCGATCACCGATCGCTTTCTCTTCGCCACTGGCATCGAGTGCAGCTATCCCACCATCCAGACCCCCAAGGGAACCGTACGCCAGGATGAATTGGAGAAGTGCGGCCATTACAAGCACTGGAAGAAAGACCTCCAGTTAACGCGGGAGATGGGCATCCGCTATCTGCGCTATGGTCCGCCCTATTATAAGATGCACCTGGGGCCGGGCCAATACGACTGGTCCTGGACGGATAGGGTGCTGCCGGAGATGCGGAAGCTGGGCATCGTGCCTATCCTGGATCTGTGCCACTTCGGCGTGCCCGACTGGCTAGGCAACTTCCAGAACCCAGAGTTTCCCAAGCACTTTCCCGCCTATGCCCGCGCCTTCGCCCAGCGCTATCCCTGGGTCTGGTGCTATACGCCCGTCAACGAGATGTATATTGCCGCCGAGTTCAGCGCCTGGTACGGCTGGTGGAACGAGTGTCTGCATTCGGATAAGGCCTTCGTCACGGCCCTCAAGCATCTGGTGCGCGCCAATGTGGACGCCATGCTCGCCATCCTGGAGGTCTGCCCGCGCGCCCTCTTCATCCAGAGCGAGTCCTCGGAGTACACCCATACCACCGACCCGAGCCTGGTCAGTGAGGCCGAACTCTACAACGAGCGGCGCTTTCTCTCCCTCGACCTCAATTACGGGCATCGGGTCAATTCCTCCATGTACTCCTACCTGCTCGATAATGGCATGACCCAAGAAGAGTACGACTACTTTATGACCCAGAACCTCCGGGAACACTGCGTGATGGGCAACGATTACTACGTCGCCAATGAGCATATGCTGGTGGGCGAGGAGCGCAGCGTCTTTGCCGGCGAGATCTTCGGCTACTACGTCATCACCCGCGAGTACTACGACCGCTATAACCTGCCGGTGATGCATACGGAAACCAACAAGGCCGAGCCCGACGCCGAGCGCTGGCTTTGGAAAATCTGGTCGAATATTCAGCGTTTACGCCAGGATGGCGTTCCCATCTGCGGCATGACCTGGTTCAGCCTTACCGACCAGGTGGACTGGGATACGGCGCTGCGGGAGAATAACGGCCATGTCAATCCCCTGGGGTTGTACGACCTCAACCGCAATATCCGCGCGGTGGGCCGTGCCTATAAAAAGCTGATTGAGCAGTGGCGGGATATTCCGCTGCTTCCCAACGGCCCGCTGACGCTGCTGGGCAAATGGCGCGAAGAGGAGTCTGGCGAGTCCGGCTGCACCGCGTAAACGCCCATGTTCTTTACCCTGCTCCTGGCCTTCATTCCCCTCTCGCTGGCCCTCCAGTACCTCGTCCACGCGCCGCCGCTCTGGATATTCTTGACCGCCATCCTAGCCATCGTGCCTCTGGCGGAATGGATTCGGCGCGCTACCGAGGAGTTGGCTGAGCGCGCCGGGCCGGCCATCGGCGGCCTGCTCAACGTCTCCTTCGGCAACGCGCCGGAGTTGATTCTGGCGCTGTTCGTGCTTGCCTCCGGACATCAGAACGTGGTCAAGGGCCAGATCATCGGCTCGATTATCGGCAACGGCCTGTTGGGGCTGGGGCTGTCTGTTGTCGTGGGCTGTTGGGGGCGCGAGAAACAGACCTTCCGGCGGGAGCGGGCGGGGATGCTGGGGAGTCTGTTAATTCTGGCGGTTATCGCTCTGCTGCTGCCGGCGCTTTTTGACCACGCGGAACGCAGCCTGTATGCCATGCGTGATCCCGAGCCGCTGGATGAGCGGCTCAGCCTGGGCGTCTCCGTGGTGCTGATCCTGGTCTATATCGCCAATCTGGCCTATACGCTGACCACCCATCGGGATGTGTTCGCTGACGCGGAGGCGGCGGAAGGGACGGCCTGGCCGTACTGGCGTTCGCTGGGCGTCCTGTTCGCGGGAACGGCCCTGACGGCTATGGAAGCCGAGCTTGTTTCCGGGGCGCTGGAAGCGACGGCCAGCCGCCTGGGCCTGACGCCGTTTTTCCTGGGCGTGATCGTGCTGGCGGTCATCGGCAATGCCGCCGAGTACGTCTCGGCGGTCTACTTCGCGCGCCAGAATCGGATGGGCATGGCCGTCAGCATTACGGTCGGCTCCTCGATCCAGGTGGCGCTGCTGGTCGCTCCGCTGCTGGTGCTCTTTTCACGCTTCCTGCACCGCCCGATGAACCTCGTTTTCCACAATCCGCTGGAGTTGATCGCGGTGGCGGGGGTCGCTTTCGCCGTCAACTCCATAACCCAGGATGGAGAAACCACCTGGTTCGAGGGCGTGCTCCTGCTGGCCGTTTATGCGCTGCTGGCCCTGGCCTTCTACTTTGTGACGCCTTAAGATGAAGGAGGAAGGATGCCTGGCCTTCTACTTTGTGACGCCTTAAGGCAAGGGACGTGAGTGATAGGGTTCTAGAAGGTTCTAGAAGGTTCTAGAGGGTTCTGTAGGGTTCTAAGGTTCTGGCACTAACCCTTGGCACCTTAGAAACCTTAGCACCCTCGTCCCTATCTTAGGGCAATACGAGCGCTTCCAGTTCGGTATGAAAGGGCGTGAGCAGTTCCATCCCGGAAGCGGTCACGGCGACCATATCGCAGTGGCGCAGCCCGCCATAGCCCTCCACGTAAAGCCCAGGTTCCACGTTGAAGACCATGCCGGTTTCCAGCACATCACTGGATTTCGGGTGCAGGCGCGGCGGGGCGTTGTGGTTAATGGCGGCAAAGCCGACGCCGTGCCCGGTCGGATGCTTAAACTCCTTACCGAAGCCATGCTGAGTCATCACCTGGCGGGCCGCCCGATCCACCTCGGCGGCCTGGACGCCGGGCTGAAGAGCCTGTAGGGCCGCTTCGCGGGCCGCCAGCACCGCCGCAACCATTTTGCGCTTTCTCTCGTCCGGCTCGCCCAGGCAGTAGGTGCGGGTGATGTCGGTCCAGTAGCCGTCCGCGTAAGAATTGCAATGGATCAGAGCAAAGTCGCCTCGCTCCAGAATTCGGTCGGTGGAGCGCTGATAGGCGGCATAGGCCCGCGCCGCGTTCGGCCCGGACATACAGAAGGTAAACCCATCCGCGCGCCCAACGCCCTCAAAGCCAACCCCGACCGTGCTAAGGGGCTGTCGAAAGGCCGCCGCCGCTTCGGTCTCCTTGAGGCCTGGCTGTAATTGGCGGGTTCCTTCCAGATACGCTTGCTCGGCGATGCGGCAGGCAACACGAATGCGCTCCAGCTCCTGCGGCGTCTTGACGGAGCGCAGCCGCTCCAGCAGGTCGTCGGCGGGAACCGGTGTGGCCGTGGGGCACGCCTGCCGCAGCAGCGCCGTCATGCCGCCTCCGTAGAGAAACATCGCCGCGTAGGAGGCGGGCTCGGAGACGGGGCCTGCCTCATAGCCGATATGTCCCTGTTCCAGCCCCACCTCTTTAGCCAACTCTGCCAGCGGCCCGCGTGCGGCCTCGATCACCGTCTGAATGGCCTCCAGCGTGCCGGGCTGGAAGGTGCTGACCACATCGGCCCAGCCCTGCCGGGCCAGCGCCTCCTCATCCTCCGGCACTAGCAGCGCCACTTGTCCCTCCCAGGTCACGATTGCCAGGGCGGTGCCGACCACCGGCCAGTAGCCGGTGAGCAGCAGCACATTGATAGGCAGCGCGCAGGCAAACGCATTCCATTGCGCCTCCTGCAGCGCGTTTTTCAATCTCTGTATTCGTTCCGCGTCCCGTGCCATACGTGTAATTGCCTCCTGGGTCTTACCTAACCCCCCGGCCCCTCGCGCAGGGGGTGAGGTCTTACAGATCCGGGGATCAGGTTTCCTCTCCCACACCCATATCGAAATTGCGCCCCTCCCAGCGGTCAACCTCTAGCCAGTAGAAGGTGAAGGTAATCATCGTGCCGACAGGCAGTTGGTCGGTAGGCAGGTCTGCTACATGCAGTCCCAGCCCCGTATCCCGGGTTGTTACCTGTTGCTGGGTCTGCCAGCCGTCCTCGGTCCAGATCACTTCCGCCGGAGCGTGCGCTTCGATGCGCAGCTTCAGGCCGGTTGGAATGCGGCGGCACTGGTGGCTGAAACGCCAGATGGCGAACGGCGTGCCGATCTGCTCGACCTGGTAGCGCTGCACGGTCTGCGGCGGCATATCGAAGATCTGCCCATCATGGAGCGAGCGCACCAGCTTCAGATACTCGGCGTGCGCCCATACCAGCGGCATCGCCGAGCCGGAGGGCTGCCCGTTGAAGAGCTCCCTCTTGGGAATATCCGGGGCGTCCCAGATCTGTTCCGGGATCAACCCGCCGGGACTGGTCTGCGCCGCCATCACCTTCAGCAGACGCTCGGCCTCCTCCCGGTTGCCTGCAGCCAGTTCGTAATGCGCGCGCTCGCCCGCCAGGAGCGGCCATCCGCGCCCGATGCCCGTGCCGTCGTAGGGACTGCCGTCGGCGTGCTCGCCGTAGCCGTCGTGGGTGTAGCGGTGCCAGACGGGGCCGGTGGCCGTTTCCGTCTTGAGCAGGGCGTCCAGGACGCGGACGGTATTACGAATGCGAGGGTCGTCGGCGGCACGCAGGCCGAAGCGCACCAACGCCAGCGCATCGGGGCTGACAATCTCGGCGACGGGATAGCGGTCTTGCCCTGGGGGCCGGTTCTGGAGGGTGATCATGCCCTCGGCAGGAGAGCCGGTTTCGGCCACATCCGAGGGCGCAATGCGGATATAGTAGCCGTCCACGCCGACCTGTCGGGCCAGGGGCGTGTCGGTGACGTAAGTCCAGCGTTCGATGTTGGCGTTCCAGGTATCTGCCGTCTGCCGTAAATAATCCGCAAGAGGCGTCTCCTGGTTGATGTCGGCAAAGTCAGCCGCCGCCAGCAACGCGGCGATCTCGGTGGCGAGCGTGAAGGGCGAATAGCCGCTGTTCTCTTCCCAGCGATCCTGCTGCGTGACCGGGCCATTACGAACCAGGAACGCGACGGCTTTGCGCAGGGTCGGCCAGGGGTCGAGATGGTTGAGCGCATCCTGCCGCCGCAGGGCATCGGCCAGCAGCAGGACGAAGGCCGTCTCGTCGGCCTGAATTCCCTGCCAGTAGGGGGTACCGTCGAGCCACATGTTTTGCGGCCAGTGTCCGTCCGGTTCCTGGGTGCTCATCAGATAGTGAAGCGCATTTCGGGCGCCCTCGGTATCGCCCGCCGCCAGCAGCGCGCCCGCCGCCTCCACCTGGTCGCGGGGCCAGATGAGGTGATAGCCGCCCAGGTCGTTGTCGCCGTGGGCGAAGCCCCAGGGAATGGAGAGGCTGGCGATAAGCCCTCCCGGAAACCGCTTCCCCTCGTGCGTCTTTAAGACGGCCAGACTCGTGCGTACCAGGGGAAACTCCTTCTTATCCACCGCGCCCAGGCGCGGACACTGCGCCTGGAAGTCCTGCCACCCGCGTACATAGTCCCGGACGGTCTCACCAAAATCCCGCAGCAGCGAGGCCCGTGCCTGCTGGCCGGCCTCTTGCGCACTGCTGCCGAATCCCAGGGCCAGAAGGAATTGCCCGTCGCAGAGCACCAGGTCAATCTCGCCGGTAAGGGCGATATTGCCGTCGCGCGCTTCCGGGTAGAACCAGGTCATGCGCTTGTGGGCGTGGATGTCCTGCCAGCCATCGCTAGTGCCGACATAGCCGCAGCTGGCGCCGCGCCAGGGAGCCGAGCAGGCCAGGGTCAATGTGACCTCCTGGCGGGTGGCAAAGAGCATGGGCACTCCCTTGTAGTCGCCGACCCATCCCGTATTGCCCGCGCCCTGATTATCCACATGAGGGGCCAGGAGCACGTAGAGATGGTAGTCGGAAAGCTCTCCCTGGAGCGGCTCGAAGCGGACGTGCTGGAGCAGGGTATCGCGGGCGGGGTCGGCGACGATGGTTTTGGTGATGCGATAGCGGCCCTGCTTGCAGGTATTGCGAACGCGATAGCCCGGCACGCCCTGGGCGATGGGCTCTATTTCCTGCACCGTGTCGCGCTTCTCTTCGGAGAAGAAATGGAGGCCGTCGGTAACCAATAGCCCCATATCGCGGGTGTTGGCCCGATCTATGAAAGGGTGATAGACTTCGTTGACGATGCCGTGCGAGAGGGCAAACCAGACGCGGCAGGCATTGGTGATGGCCGTGCCGACCCCGCTTTTGGCGCTGGAGGTCCAGCGCGCGGGAATGCCGGGTTTGCCCGGAGGCAAAGGTTTTGGCATAGGCTCTGTCTCCGGGGCTTTTTGGCGAGGAGGGAAGGCCAGAGTCGGGTCTTCCCTCCTTAGCCCATTAGGGAGGTCTTTCCCTCCCAACAATGCGCCTCATAGGAGAGGCTCTTAGGTGGGTACGGTGAGATAGCGCACGAACCAGTCAGAAGCCAGGCGCGCGACCTCCTCCAGCGCCCCCGGCTCCTCAAAGAGATGGGTGGCTCCCGGCACAATCTCCAGCCGTTTGTCCTGGATGCGCAACTGGGCCAGCGCCTGCTCGTTGAGCGGAATCACCGGCCAATCGTTGCCGCCGACGATCAGCAGCGTTGGCGCCTGCACGCGGGGCAGCGCCTCCCCCGCCAGATCGGGCCGCCCCCCGCGCGAGACTACCGCCGCCACCCGATCCGGACGCTCGGCTGCGGCCACCAGCGCCGCCGCCGCGCCCGTGCTGGCCCCGAAGTAGCCGATAGGCAGCTTCTGCGTGATCGGGTTCTGGAGGAGCCAATCCGTCGCGCCCACCAGCCGTTGGGCCAGCAGGTCTATATCGAAGCGCAGGTGGCGCGTGGTGTTGTCTACCGCTTCCTCATCGCGGGTCAGCAGATCCATCAGGAGGGTCGCAAATCCATCCTCCTGAAGTATTTGCGCCACGTACTTGTTGCGGGGGCTGTGGCGGCTGCTGCCGCTGCCGTGCGCAAACAGCACCACGCCGCGCAGGGCCTCCGGCACGGTCAGATCGCCGTCCAGCACAACCGGCCCGATGCTAATCTGGACCGGCTGGGATGGCCGGGCTTGCGTTAGCGTCGCGAAGGAATCCATACCCTCACCTCCATTCCGAAGTCCTTACCTATATGGCCCCCACCCCCAACCCACTGCCAGGGTCGGGGCTGCAATGGACTGCCAGGGTCGGCAGGGTTACGGCCCCTGCCTCCGCCTTGCCACAGCCCTCCGCCTGGCGATCCACGCTGCGGGAGAGGGGAGCGGCCCCACCCCCTAACCCATTGGCAGGGTCGGCGCTCAACGGTTCGCGCCTCCGCCTTGCGATCCCCAAGAACAGGGGAGGGGAGAGGCTGCGCTTCTCGGTTCCCCCTCTCCCAACTTTAGGAGAGGGGGACAGGGGGTGAGGGCGAAAACTGAATGGCCCTGGGATCAGGCGGGCGCGCCGATCTCCCGATTGGCCTGCTGCAGCAGCGTGATCACTTCGTCGTCCGTCACCTGCTCGAAGTCCTCGTACCAGAGACCGACGGCCCGGAAGTTGATGGGCGTGGAAGCGCAAATCACCTCATCGGCCTCTCCCCGCAGCGCCTGGGCGGTCTCGGCGGCGCAGACCGGCACGGCGAGCACGATCCGCTGCGGATTCTGCTGGCGGATCGAGCGGATCGCGGCGCGAGCGGTGACGCCCGTAGCCAGGCCATCGTCCACCAGGATCACCGTCTTGCCATGCAAGTCGGGGAACGGGCGGTCACCGCGATAGCTGCGGATGCGCCGCTCCATCTCCGCCGTCTCCCGCGTGATGGTACGCTGTAACTGCTCCTCGGTGACGCCCAGATAGCGGATCGCCAGGTCGTCCCGCACCAGCACGCCGCCCGGCGCGATAGCGCCAATGCCTAACTCCTCATGGCCGGGCGCGCCGAGCTTGCGCGCCACGATCACATCCAGCGGGGCATTGAGCGCCTGGGCCACCTCGTAGCCGACCACCACGCCGCCGCGCGGCAGGGCGAGGACAATCGGGTTCTGCTCGCGATATTGCATCAGGTGCGTCGCAAGCTGTTTTCCGGCGTCATGCCGATCCTGGAAGACAATCGCATTGTCGAAGGGTTCCCAATGTGCCATGTCTGTTTCCTCAAGCGCGCGCAACCTGTGCGCGGCGCATTGCGTCCCTTAGTTCTTGCGCCTGCCCGTATCTAACCCAAGTTGCTACCTAGGAACACGTTTGAGAGAGAATCGCTCTGGAAACCGGCTTTTGCATCACCGTTTGCCTTCTCGAAGAGGCAAGGTAGCAACTTGAGTTATCTACACTCTTGTGGATCTAGTGTGCAACTCCAGAATAATAGAGATATGACCCCCCAGGTCAGGCAAAGGTTCCCTCCCCTTCCGGGCAGCAAATTGCGGCCACGGACCACGTATAACGGTAAGGCTTCCCTTCCGGGCCGGAAATTGAGGAACATCCTGCCGTTGCGTTTCCGTCTGTCCCTTGATGCGCGGTATTCGCCTGCCTGATTTACGTGCTCTGCGCCTGACGGCCCCATTTTATGAAAGTTCCGGCTTAAACCACGGTTTCCTTGAGCGCTACCGCCTGAGCCAATAGAGGTAAGGACAGATGCATCCGATGGCATTTCCCCGACGTCCGGCCCCGAACGTCGCCCGTGTCAAGCACTACTTGCCGACAGATCATATTGCCGATCCGCGCCAGGAGGTCCGCCAACGCCTCCTGGATGCCGGGCTGCGCGATAAGGTCAAGCCCGGAAATCGGATCGCCATCACCGCCGGAAGCCGGGGCATGGGCGGCTTTATCGAGCTGCTCTCCGGCATTGTGGATGCCGTGAAGGAGGCGGGTGGCCAGCCCTTCCTGATCCCGGCGATGGGCAGCCACGGCGGCGCCGTCCCGGAGGGGCAGACCGAGATCCTGCATCGGCTGGGGGTGACCGAGCAGTCGGTAGGTGCGCCTATCCGGGCGACGATGGAGACTGTGCCGCTGGGCAAGGCGGAAAACGGCGCGGAAGCGCATGTAATAAAATTGCCTGGGAGGCAGATGGAATCCTTGTTTTGGGGCGCGTCAAGACCCATCCCGAGTCCATCGGGGAGCTGGCCTCCGGGCTACTGAAGATGACGACTATCGGCCTGGGCAAGCAGCGCGGCGCGCAGGAGGCGCACAACCACGGCCTGTGGGAGTCGGTGCGGGCCGTGCCGCGCCTGATTTTAGCCCGGACGAAGGTCCTCTATGGCGTGGCGGTGGTGGAAAACGGCTACCGGCAGCCGGTGGTCGTGGAAGCCGTGCCGCCCCATTACGATGCGTTCCTGGAGGCGGACATGCGGCTGCTCGCCATCGCCAAAGGCTACCTGGCGACGCTGCCGTTTCAGCAGCTAGATGTCCTCGTATTAGACGAGATCGGCAAAGACATCTCCGGCGCCGGGATGGACCCGAACGTGGTGGGCCGCTGGCACGCCGTTCCCACGCGCCCGCATGTCCCCAACTACCATCGGATCGTCGCCCTCTCGATCACGCCGCCCTCGCTGGGCAACGGCATCGGCATGGGCATGGCCGATTTCACCACGCAGCGCGCCGCCGCTACCTACGACCCCGCCGTGACCTATGTCAATCTCCTGACCGCTCAGGAGCCGGGCGGCAATACGCGCGAAGGGCCGCTGCCGCTGGCGCTGCCCTCGGACCGCGACGCGATTGAGGTAGCGCTCTATTCGTCTCTGGCCGGAGACAGGCCGCGCCTGTGCCGCATCCGCAACACGGATGCGCTCGATACCTTCTGGGTTTCCGAGGCCCTACTGGAGGAGGTCTCGCAGAACCCCAGGCTCAGCATCCTCGAGCCGCCTGCCCCGATGGCGTTCGACACGGCAGGCAATCTTTTCTAGCGGCCAGGCGCTCGAAGTTTGGCGTTTTCCAAGAGGTAGTTGTTCGGAACTCTGGGTGCACGGCGGCATAATGCAGCCCGGCCCCGCGCCAGCGCGCGCTTTGCGAGAAAGGAACAGCGATGGCAAAGAACACTTCCGATATCCTAATCGAAGGCATTATTAATTGGGGCGTGGATACGGTGTTCGGCATTCCCGGCGACGGCATCAACGGCATCATGGAGGCCCTGCGCACCCATCAGGATAAGGTTCGCTTCATCCAGGTGCGCCATGAGGAGGCGGCAGCCTTCATGGCCTGCGCGCACGCCAAATATACCGGGCGGCTGGGGTGCTGCCTGGCTACCTCCGGCCCCGGCGGCATCCATCTCTTGAACGGCCTCTACGACGCCAAGATGGATCAGGCGCCGGTGCTCGCCCTCACCGGACAGACCTATTCCGACCTGAAGGGCAGTTACTTCCAGCAGGACGTGAACATGTGCCGCCTGTTTGAAGATGTAGCTATCTACAACCAGGAGTGCATCAACCCCAATCAGATGGACATGCTGGTCAACGAAGCCTGCCGCCATGCGCTCAACCATCGGGGCGTCGCCCACATCAACGTCCCCGTGGACTACCAGGAAAAGGCGCCCGACGGCCATACCTCCACACATAAGATCAAAGGCTCGACGGATAACGTCTGGCCGTCGCCGCTGGCCCTGCCGCGCGAAGAGGAGCTAAAGCGCGCCGCCGCCATCCTCAACGACGCCAAGCGGCCCGTGATCCTGGTCGGACAGGGCGCGCTGGGCGCCGGCGACGAGGTGATCGCGCTGGCCGAAACGCTCGGCGCTCCCATCGTCAAGGCCCTTTTAGGCAAGGGCGTTGTTCCCGACGACCATGCGCTGACGACCGGCGGGATCGGGCTGCTGGGCACGACGCCCTCGCAGGATGCCATGGAGGGCTGCGACGCGCTGCTCATCATCGGCTCGTCGTTCCCCTATATGGAGTTTCTGCCTAAGCCGGGCCAGGCTAAAGGCGTCCAGATAGACGATAAGCCCGACCGCATTGGCCTGCGCTTCCCGGTAGATGTCGGTCTGGTCGGGGATGCCAAGCCCACGGTCGCTGCGCTTGGCCGATTGGTGGAGCGCAAGCAAGATCGCGGCTTCCTGGAAAAGCTCCAGAAGGGCATGGAGGAGTGGTGGAAGCTGATGGAAGAACGGGCCATGCGCGATGATGTGCCCATCAAGCCGCAGCGCGTCGCCTGGGAGCTGTCCCAACTGGCCGCCGACGATGCCATCGTCTCCACCGATTCGGGCACGATCACCACCTGGATCGCCCGCTACTTCAAGATGCGCGGCACGCAGAAGTTTAGTTGTTCGGGCACGCTGGCGACGATGGCGCCGGGCCTGCCTTACGCTATCGCCGCCGCGCTGGCCTACCCGAATCGGCAGTCTATCGCCTTCGTCGGCGATGGCGGCTTTACGATGCTGATGGGCGAGTTCGCCACCGCAGTCAAGTACAACCTGCCGATCCTGGTAGTTATCATCAAGAACAATGTGCTCGGCCAGATCAAGTGGGAGCAGATCGTCTTTCTCGGCAATCCGGAATACGGCGTAGACCTGCATCCGATTGATTTTGCCAAGTACGCGGAGGCGTGCGGCGGGCTGGGCTTGACCGTGGAAAAGCCCCAGGAGATTCGGCCAGCGCTGGAGAAGGCGATTGCTTCCGGCAGGCCGTCCGTCGTGGAAGTCGTCGTAGACCCATACGAGCCGCCGATGCCGCCCAAGATCAGCCTGCAGCAGGCGGAGAACTTCACCAAGGCGCTGTTGCGGGGCCAGCCCCACGGCGGCGAGCTGGTCGAGACGATTCTCAAGGACAAGATTCGCGAACTGGTTTAAACGCGCTTGCCTTTCTTCTGTTCTTGAAGGGAGCGGCCCTCCCCCCGGCCCCTCGCGCAGGGTGTAGGGGATAGGGTGTAGGGGGTAGGGTGTAGAGTCGCTCTCACCCCCTGCCCCCTCTCCCACGCTGCGGGAGAGGGGAGAGGAGAAGCCGGGTCACCCTCTTCCCTGTGAGCGTAGCGAACGTAGCAGGGTCGTTAGGCGGAGGGCCCAACCATAGCAGGCCCTACCCTTGCAGTAGGGGCCGGGGGATTAGGTTAATAAGGAGAAGGGAGAGGCGAGCGCAGGAGGGGAGACGGGAGGAGAAGCCATGAACTCAGAAGCCGTCACGGATGTGATCGCCCAGCAAGAATGGCTGGAGCCTGTCGAGACAGGATTGCAGAAGGCGGTTCACAGCGCCTTCGACGCTGGCGGGCAGGCCGGGCGCAAAGTGGAGGATTTCCTGCACGGCACCTGGCTGGGCCATCCGCTGCATGTTGTGCTCACCGACATACCGATCGGCGCCTGGACGATGGCGGCGGTCCTTGATGCTGCCGATGCCGTTCGCGGGCGCAACTCCAGCGGGGCAGCGGCGGATGCGGCGGTAGCCATGGGCCTGATTAGCGCCGTGCCCACGGCCATCGCCGGCCTGACAGACTGGCACAAGACCGACGGCAAATCGCGCCGCGTCGGCCTGGTGCATGGGCTGCTGAATATCACCGCGACCGCCCTCTTTGCCACCTCCTGGGCGCTGCGCCGCCGCAAGTCGCGCGATGCAGCCCGGATCTGCGGCTGGATCGGCTATGCCCTGGCCTTTGGCTCGGCCTGGCTTGGCGGCGACCTGGTTTACGGAGAGAAGATCGGGGTAGACCATGCCAACCGCCAGCCGCTCCCCAGCAACTTTGTGCCGGTGATGCCGGATGCGGATCTACCGGAGGACACGCCCCACCGTGCCGAGGTAAACGGAGTCAAGCTGGTGCTGGTGCGTCGGGATGGCCGGGTCTACGCGCTGGCCGAAACCTGCGCGCACCTGGGCGGGCCGCTTTCGGAGGGCCAGCTACAAGGCGAAAGCATCGTCTGTCCCTGGCATGGTTCACGCTACGCCCTCGACGACGGGCGCGTGCTCGACGGTCCTTCGACCTTCCCGCAGCCCTGCTTTGAGGCGCGCATCCACAACGGCCAGATTGAGGTGCGTATGCATTCGCAATATATTCGGCATGAATTGGCTTCGGCCCAGGGTTGAGCAGTCAACCTCCAGACTATGAATGACCCGTCTGGTCTGCATCCAGCCGGGCATTGAAATACCCGTCTATAGGGCCTGCGGCCAAGCGTCCTAGCGGACGCTCCGTTATGGAAGATTCTTTCCGCTCTCCGGAGGGAGCCACCTACCGATAGGCTCGTTTTCCCGTCCGCAGGACGGTTGGCGGCATAGTGGTCCTAGAGACGGGTCATTTATGGCCCGGCACTGTGTAACGCTGAGTTAGACTATGAGGCAGTATGATGGCGACAATCGAAACAATTGAGACAAAGACCCTACCCGTCCATTTCATACCGAAAGACCAGGTCGGCACAACGCGCCAGCTGACGGTGGATGTGAAGGCCCTGGAGGCGGAGCTGCGCCGGACCGTGCGCGGCGAGGTGCGCTTCGACGCGGGCAGCCGGGGCCTCTACTCCCAGGACGCCTCCAACTACCGCATGGTGCCCCTGGGCGTGGTGATCCCTCTGGATGCCGAGGATGTCGTCGCCACCGTCGCGGCCTGCCGCCGCTTTGGCGTTCCCCTCCACGGGCGCGGCGGCGGCACCGGCATTCCCGGCCAGACGGTCAACGATGGGCTGCTGCTGGA
Source organism: Chthonomonadaceae bacterium (assembly GCA_035650735.1). Classification (GTDB taxonomy): domain Bacteria; phylum Armatimonadota; class Chthonomonadetes; order Chthonomonadales; family Chthonomonadaceae; genus DASRGL01. The sequence continues at coordinate 75,617 of DASRGZ010000096.1, read as the reverse complement.
CTTCTCCAAGTACATGAATCATATCCTGGCAATCGATCCGGAGAAGAAGCTGGCGCGCGTCCAACCCGGCGTCGTTCTGGATAGCCTGCGGGACGAGGCGACCCGGCGCTGCGGCCTGACGTTTGGGCCGGACCCGGCGACCCATAGCCGCTGCACCCTGGGCGGCATGATCGGCAACAACTCCTGCGGCATCCACTCGGTCATGGCGGGCCGCACCTCCGACAACGTCGAGGAGCTGGAGGTCTTGCTCTACGACGGGACGCGCCTGCGCGTGGGCCCGACCAGCCCGGAGGAGCTGGAGCGCCTTATCCAGGCGGGCGGACGCCAGGGCGAGATCTATGCCCGGCTCAAGGCCCTGCGGGATAAGTACGCCGCTCTCATCCGGGAGCGGTTCCCGAACATCCCCCGCCGAGTCTCCGGCTATGGCCTGAATGAGCTGCTGCCGGAAAACGGATTTAACGTGGCCAGAGCCCTCGTCGGCACCGAAGGCACTTGCGTTCTCGTGCTGGAGGCGACCGTCAAGCTTGTTCCCAATCCACCCGTGCGCTCGCTGCTCGTGCTCGGCTTCCCGGACATCTTCCACGCCGCCGATTACGTCGTGGAGGCGCTCAAGTACGACCCTATCGGCTGCGAAGGGCTCGACGATGAGTTCCTCAAAGACATGGAAAAGAAAGGGATGCACGACCCCACCGTCAAGCTGATGCCCGATGGAGACGGCTGGCTGCTGATCGAGTTTGGCGGGCAGAGCAAGGAAGAATCGGACGCCAAGGCGCGCGCCCTGATGGAGGACCTGAAGAAGCAGGGCAATCCACCCCCGATGAAGCTCTTCGACGACCCCGCGCAGGAGGCCCATATCTGGCACCTGCGGGAGGAAGGGCTGGGAGCGACGGCCCGCGTGCCCGGCGAGCCGGATAACTGGGAGGGCTGGGAAGATGCGGCCGTGCCTCCCGACAAGCTGGGCCGCTATCTGCGCGACTTCAAGGCGCTGATGGATAAATACGACTACCACGGCCCACTCTACGGGCATTTCGGCGATGGCTGCGTCCATACTCGCCTGACTTTCGACCTGGAGACCGCCGACGGCATCCAGAAATATCGCCGCTTCGTCGAAGAGGCCGCCGATCTGGTCGTCTCCTACGGCGGCTCGCTCTCCGGCGAGCACGGCGACGGCCAGGCGCGCGGCGAGCTGCTGACCCGCATGTACGGCAAGGAGCTGATCGATGCGTTCTGCGAGTTCAAGTCCATCTGGGACCCCGACTGGAAGATGAATCCCGGCAAGGTGGTGGCTCCCTACCGCGTGGACGAGAACCTGAAGCTCGGAACCCACTACAACCCGCCGCAGGTAAAAACCCACTTTCAGTTCCCGGACGATAAGCACAGCTTCTCCTACGCAACGGAGCGCTGCGTCGGGGCGGGCGTCTGCCGACGGCATGGCGGCGGGACGATGTGCCCCTCCTACATGGTGACGCGGGAGGAGAAGCACTGCACGCGCGGGCGCGCCCGGATGCTCTTTGAAATGCTCCAGGGCAATCCGGTGCAGGGCGGCTGGAAGAGCGAGGCGGTCAAGGAGTCGCTGGATCTGTGCCTGTCCTGCAAGGGCTGCAAGGGGGATTGCCCGGTGCAGGTGGACATGGCCACCTACAAGGCCGAATTCCTCTCGCACTACTACGAGGGACGCCTGCGCCCCCGTCATGCCTACGCCTTCGGGCTTATTCATCGCTGGGCGCGGCTGGCTTCCCTGGCGCCCGGCGTGGTCAATCTCCTCAACCACGTCCCGCTGGTGGGCCGCCTGATCAAGCTGGCGGTGGGCATGGAGCAGAAGCGGACCATCCCGGCTTTTGCGCCCTATACCTTCAAGGCGTGGTTTAGCCAGCGGGCTCTCAGGAACATCGGTCGGCCTAAAGTCATCCTGTGGCCGGATACCTTCAACGACCATTTCCATCCCACCACTGCCCAGGCCGCCGTGGAGGTGCTGGAGGCGGCAGGCTTTCAGGTAGACGTGCCCATGCAGGATATGTGCTGCGGTCGTCCCCTCTACGACTACGGCATGCTGGATACCGCCAAAAGCTGGCTGCTCCAGATCCTGAACATGCTCAAGCCCCAGATCGAAGCCGGCGTCCCTATCGTCGTGCTGGAGCCAAGCTGCGCCTCGGTGTTCCGGGATGAGCTGATCAACCTGTTCCCGATGAACGAGGACGCCAAGCGCCTCAGCCAGCAGACCTTCCTGCTGAGCGAGTTCCTGGAGAAGAAGGCCAACGATTTTGCGCTTCCTAAGCTGCGCCGCAAGGCGCTCGTGCACGGCCACTGCCACCATAAATCGGTGCTGAAGATGCAGGACGAGGAATCGGTGCTCAAGCAGATGGGGCTGGAGTACCAGGTGCTCGATTCGGGTTGCTGCGGGATGGCGGGCGCGTTCGGCTTTGAGCCGGGCGATCACTATGAGGTCTCGATCAAGTGCGGGGAGCGGGTGCTGCTGCCCCAGGTGCGCCAGGCCGATAAGGAGACTCTAATTATCACCGATGGCTTTAGCTGCCGCGAGCAGATCACCCAGCAGACCGACCGGGCGCCCCTGCACCTGGCGCAGGTGATCAAGATGGCTCTGGAGGAGGGAGCCGAGGGCAGGCCGGGCACCTATCCGGAGAAGGCGTATGTCCGCGCGCCCATGCCGCCCGCCGAGATGGTCAAGACGGCCCTTATTCTGGGCGCGGGCGCCCTGGCTCTTGGCGGGGCGCTCTGGTGGGGGCTGCGCGGCAGGAATTCCAAACGTTTTACAGAAGGATAAATTAGGCGGCTAGATTCGCAACAGTTATTAGCCGCCCGTAAAGAAAATGAAGGGATCCTGCCCAGGAAGGGCACAGGAGGAATCGGCACATGATGGCCCGAAGCGGTTTTCGCCTCTTTCGCATCGCCGGCATTAGCATCTATCTGGATTGGAGCCTGCTGTTCATCTTCTGGCTGGTGATCTGGCAGCTTGCCGCCGGAGTCTTCCCATTCTGGCACCCGGACTGGGGACCGGGCCTAGCCTGGGGCGTCGCCATTGTGGCCGCCATTCTGTTCTTCGCCTCCATCCTAGCCCATGAGATGGCCCACTCCCTGGTAGCCAAAGCGAAGGGTCTGCCAGTGCGCCGCATCACGCTGTTCATGTTCGGAGGCGTCTCCAACATCGAGCAGGAGCCGCCCTCAGCGGGCACGGAGTTCCTGGTGGCCATCGTGGGGCCGATTACCAGCATTGTGCTGGGCGTGATCTTTTCGATCCTGGGTGGCTTGCTCGTCGGCAACGTGGGCACCGCCATCACCAGCCCACGCGAGATACTCGCGCACGCCGGCCCTCTGGCCACGCTGCTGTTCTGGCTGGGACCGATTAACATCCTGCTCGGCGTCTTTAACCTGATACCGGGCTTTCCGCTCGATGGCGGGCGCGTCCTGCGCTCGATCCTCTGGGGCATCACGCACAATCTAACGCAGGCCACGCGCTGGGCCGCCACGGTCGGACAGATCGTGGCCTGGCTGCTGATCGTCTCCGGCATTGCGATGGTCTTCGGCGTGCGAATCCCCTTCTTCGGGACGGGGCTGATCGGGGGCCTGTGGCTGGCCTTTATCGGTTGGTTTCTCAACAATGCGGCGATTGCCAGCTATCAGCAGGTTGTCGTGCAGGACATCCTGGAGGGAGTGCCGGTCGCGCGCCTGATGCGCTCCGACGTGCATGGCGTGCCCCCGGATATTTCGGTTAGCTCCCTGGTCTACGACCACCTGATGGGTACGGACGAGCGCGCGTTTCCGGTGGTGGAGGGCGATAATCTGGTGGGGCTGGTCACCCTGGATGATGTGCGCCGGGTTCCGCGCGACGCCTGGGACGTCACCTCCGTGCGCCAGATCATGACGCCCGCCGATCAACTGGAGGTCGTCCAGCCGCGCGAGGATACCAGCGACGCGCTGCTAAAACTGGCACGGCGCGACATCGGCCAGATGCCCGTCGTTGAGAACGGGCATCTGGTTGGCATCTTGCGCCTGCGCGACATCATGCGATGGCTGCAACTGCACTCGGACGGACTGTTGGGAACTTGACCGCTCTCATTTCCGATCTTACAAGGTAAAGATGCCAGTCTGAAAAGGAGGAAGGGAAATGGACTTTATTGTCTGGCTTTGCGTCGGCTTGATCTGCGGGATTCTGGCCAGGATACTGATGCCTGGCCCGGAAGAGGAGGCCATGGGCGGGATCATCACCGACATCACTATCGGGATGGTCGGTGCCTACATCGCTGGCTATATGGTTCGCACCTACTATCTGGCCCACTTTTCGACCGCTTATCTCTGGTGGAACTTGCTCTTTGCGTTCGCGGGCGCTGCCGGTTTGCTGATGATGAAGCGCGCGCTCACCGACCAGGAGGACACGAGCGATTCGATACCGCCCCTCTAAATTCCTGGAGCCATAATAAGGAGGCCAAGGCAGGAAAAGAGCGAACTAGAATATAATTTTCTCCTTGCGGCCGGTGTCTGCCGCGGACGTCCGCGATCGCCACTCGGACCGTCGATTCGCATTCAGGAAAGGCCACCACGCCGTGACGCAAGACTGTAGCGCCTACCCCGAGAAGGTGCCCACCGGCACCCCGGGTCTCGATGCCGTGTTGCAGGGAGGGCTACTGCGCGGACGACTCTACCTGCTCCAGGGGGATCCCGGTACAGGCAAGACCACTATCGCCCTCCGCTTTCTCCTTTCCAGCCTCGAACGAGGCGAACGCGCTCTCTATATCACTCTCTCCGAAACCCGCGCCGAGCTGGAGGCGGTCGCCCGTTCGCATGGCTGGGATATCGCGCGCCTGCCCATCTGCGACCTCTCCAGCACCGAAGCCTCCCTGAGAGCCGAGACGCAGTATACCATCTTCCACCCCGCCGATGTCGAGCTTGGCGAGACCACGCAGGCCATCCTGGGGCAGGTCGAGTCTGTGCTGCCCCGAAACGTCATCTTTGATGGCCTCTCCGAGATGCGGCTGCTCTCCGGCGATCCCCTGCGCTACCGCCGGCAGATGCTCTCGCTCAAGCAGTACTTCGCGGATAAGGGCATCACGGTGCTGCTGCTCGATGATCGCTCGACTCCCCTGGCCGAGATCCAGCCCGAGAGCATCGTCAGCGGCATCATTGACCTGGAGCAGTTCACTCCTATCTATGGAGGCACGCGCCGCCGTCTCTTCGTCCAGAAGGTGCGAGGCGCCACGTACCTCGGCGGCTTCCACGACTACGATATCCATACCGGCGGCGCGGTCGTCTACCCCCGGCTGGCTATAGACACGCATCGGCGTCCCGAAATGGTCCCCTCCGGGGCCGTCCCTAGTAACATTTCCGGCCTGGACCAATTGCTGGGCGGCGGACTGGAGTATGGCACTACCACCCTGATCCTCGGCCCCTCAGGCGTCGGTAAGTCTACGGTCGCTCTCCAGTACGTCGCCGCTGCCCTAACGGGAGGGCAGCGCGCCGCGGTCTACACCTTCGACGAGGTCCTCCATACCCTCTTCGCCAGGGCCGAAAAGCTCTGCGCCGGATTCCGCGACTTTACCCATACCGGCCACCTGCGGGTGGTCCAGGTCGATCCCGCCGAGCTGACCCCGGGGGCCTTCGCCGACGACGTCCGCCGCGCCGTGGAGGAAAACGACACCCGCATCGTCGTGATCGATAGCCTCAACGGCTATATGAGCTCCATGCCGGAGGAACGCTTCGTCTCCACCCATCTGCACGAGCTGTTCGCCTTCCTCAATCAGCGCGGCGTCATCACCATCCTCGTGGTAGCCCAGCACGGCTCCGTCAGCGCCCCCGAGGCCTCGGTGGACATCAGCTACCTCGCCGATACGGTGCTGCTAATGCGCTACTTCGAAGCGAACGCCGAGATCTGCCAGGCCATCGGCGTCTTCAAGAAGCGCACCGGCCCGCACGAGCGCACGCTGCGCGAGCTGCGCATCACCGAGACCGGCATCCAGATCGGCGAACCGCTGCGGCAGTTCTGGGGCATTATGACGGGCGTGCCGCAGTATGGCAGCTCCCTGACCGCCCCGCAGGAGAGGCCCGCCTGATGAGCAAGACCCCCACGGTAGTACACTCTACGGCAAGCCCGCGCACCCTGACCGAGCAGCGCGTGCTCGTTCATGCGCCTATCGGACGGGATGGCCCCCTCACCCTGAAGATACTGACCGAACGGGGCATCCCGGCCCACCTGTGCGAGGGCCTGGAGGAGTTCTGCCAGGAGATTCGGTGCGGCGCCGGCGCAGTCATCGTGACCATGGAGGCGCTCCTCGGTGACGGCGCCGAACGGCTGGCTGCTGCCCTTGAGCACCAGCCCCCCTGGTCCGACCTGCCGGTGCTCGTCCTGACCAGCCATGGGGAGCGCGAGGAGGTCCTGCACTTTCTCTCGCACGTCACCATTCTGGAGAAGCCGCTGCGGCTCCCCTCTCTGCTCTCGGCCGTGCGGACGGCTATTCAGGCGCGCGAGCGTCAGTATCAGGTGCGCGACCTGCTGGAGCAGGCCGAACAGGCCCGCGCGGAAGCCGAGCGGCAGCAGGCGCACATCGCGGCGCTCAACGCCCAGCTCCAGCGCGCGATGACCGAGACCCACCACCGGGTGAAGAACAATCTGCAGGTCATCTCGGCGATGATCGATCTGCAGGTGCTGGAGGGCAAGTCGGTAGTTTCCATAGAGGAGATGCGCCGGCTCGCCGCGCATGTGCGCACGCTTGCCGCCGTACACGACATACTGACCAAGCAGGCCCGCCAGGACGAGCAGGCGACTCACGTCTCCGCCCGCGCCATCCTCTCCCGCCTGATCGAGCTGATGCAGCAGACGACCTATGGGCGCCAGATCCGGCTGGCAGCCGACGATCTCCGTATCTCTACGCGCCAGAGCACCTCGCTCGCCATCATCCTCAATGAGCTGATCAGCAACGCGATCAAGCACGGGGAAGGCGACATCGAAGTCCGCCTCTCCGCGGATAAGGGATACTTGATCCTGGAAGTGCGCGATCACGGACCGGGCTTCCCACCCGGCTTTGACGCCCGGCAGCAGGCAAGCACGGGGCTGGACCTGATCGATCATCTGGCGCGATGGGATCTGCGGGGAGAGGTGCGGTACACGACGCATCCCGAAGGGGGCGCGCTGGTCACGATCTCGACCCCGCAGGAAGGATAAAAGGGGGAAAAGCCCGCATGCCTTTTGATCAGTATCATGAGCCTGCGCACGAGCTGCCGGAGGAGACGCGCACGTTTGCTCGAATGATCCTCTCGCTCATCGAAGAGGCCCAGGCGATTGACTGGTACGAGCAGCGCCTGGCCGTAGAGAAGGACGCCGAGGCCAGGGCCATTATGCAGAACTCCCAGGAGGAGGAGTTCAAGCATTTCGGCATGGACCTGGAATTCCTGCTGCGCAAGAAACCGCAGTGGAGAGCCACCCTGCGGGATATTCTCTTTCAGGAAGGCAGCATCGTCCGGCATGGCGAGCAGGCCGAGGAGGAGGCAGATCGCAGCGGTTCGGGCAGTCCGTAGCGGGTCGGGGCAGCGTAGGAGGTTCCTTGTCTCGGGCGCAGGCGCAGAAAGAGCGTGCAAATGCCTGGCTGGCGTTTCTGCTGGCGTGGGTCGGGGGCGCCGTGGACGCCATCGGCTACCTGACGCTGCTGCATGTGTTTACCGCGCACATGAGCGGCAACACCGCCGCCCTGGGCGCCCACATAGGGCAGAGGGAGTGGAGCGAGGCGTTCCAGCGGGCCTTTCCGATCCCCGTGTTTGTCCTGGGGGTTGCCCTGGGCGCCGCGCTGACAGAGGCCGCCAGCCGCCGGGGAGTGCGCTCTCCATTTTCCCTGGCGCTGGGGCTGGAAGCCATCCTGCTCTTTGCGTTTCTGTGGTTTGGAGAGGATGCTTTGCGCACCAGGGCGCTCCGCCCGGAGTCGCCCTGGATCTTCTATCCGCTGATGGCCCTGCCGGTCCTGGCGATGGGGCTTCAGAATGCGACGCTGCGCAAGGTCGGCGGGCAGATCGTGCGCACGACCTACATCACGGGCATGCTCACCATGATGGCGGAAGAGGGAGTGGCCTATCTCTTCTGGCTCTGGGATCGCACGCGCGGGCGCCCGTGGGGCCGTCTGTGCAAGGCGTTGCGCGCCGCGCCACGCCATCCCGCGTTCAATCAGGTGGTGCTCCTGGCCGGTATCTGGATCGCGTTCGCCGTCGGGGCCATCCTCGGCAGCTACGCCGAGCGGCTCTGGCAGCTTCAGTCCCTAGCGCTCCCTTTAGCCGGCATCGTCGTCGTCCTTATTCGCGATCTCCTGGTGCCCATCGTGACGCCCCAGGAACAGGAGGCCCGGCCCGGCGATTCCTGAGAATTCGGGCCGAACGCAGGCAAATTTCGGGCACTCTCTCTTCTCAAAACCCGTCTATCCTTGTGACAGGCGGGTTTTGTTTATCGGCTATCAACAGGTAATCCCTCCCAACGGTGTTGACGTATCTCCTCAGCAGCAGGCTGCGTGAGATTGATCCACACGGCTGGGAGTGTCTACCTATCAACACGCGCACCGGGGGAAAGGCCATGCAAGCCAGGCTACTCGCCAACCAGGCGGAGAAGACCTACGCGCTCATTTTTGAGACGGGCGATGAGGTGATGGCAGGATTACGCGATTTTGCCAGGAGGCAGCAGTTGAGCGGCAGCCACTTTACGGCCATCGGCGCGTTCCAGGATGTCGTCCTGGCCTACTTTGAGTGGCAGAAGAAGGAGTACAAGCCCATCCCCATCCAGGAGCAGGTGGAGGTCGTCTCCCTGGTAGGAGATATCGCTCTCAAAGACGGCCAGCCGCAGGTGCATGCCCATGTCGTCGTCGCCAAGTCGGACGGCACGGCTTACGGTGGGCATCTCCTGGAGGCGCACGTTCGCCCGACCCTGGAAGTGGTGCTGACGGAGGAACCCAGGCACTTACAGCGCAAATACGATGCGCAATCGGGTCTGGCCCTGATTGATCTGGAGGCTTCTGAGGGCGTGCCAGTATAGACAGCACGGAGATTTACGCCAATGGCAATGATCGGAGCGATAATCGCGATTATTCTTTGTCTGGTCCTGGGTTACTACATTTTTATCCGGTGGATGGCCAGCCGCTAGAGGAGAGCGCCCGGACCGCCCTGCCCCCGCGTGGATCTCGTCGCGCCGTGCCGGGCGGTTGTTCGCCGGGCGTGGAGAACTTCTTGACTTCCCGGGCGTCCTCCGGGGGCGCATACTGGAACACGGAGGCATCTACCGGCTTGTTGAGCCTGACGTTGTCCACGGTTTCGGTGAGGGATTCGATATAGAAGCGCTGGCCCTCGCGCCGGGGCGGGCGCGTTACCGCCCGGGCCAGGCGGTGCGTCTCAGAATCAAAATAGAACTCGTAGGGCGCCTCATTCGGGCCAAACGGCACGACAAGCACCTGCCAGGTCTTTCCGCCCTCCATCACGTTCGGGCGCAGCGTCGCCTTCTCCAGCGCCGCCCGCACGTCTTTATCGGCCAGCGCGTCCCCCTGCAGCATCAGCGCAATCACGTAAGTCGCCAGCGGCTCAAAGAGCACATCGTCCACGATGTTGATCTCTTTGTAAGTGGCCGGCGCCGGGGTTTTGATGTACTGCTTGCCGTGCCCCTCGATCAGCCGGTAATTGAAGAAGGTTTTGCCATCGCAGACCGCCTCAGAGACCGGCACGGCGTCCTCCGGCAGTTGGTCCACGCGATAGGCGAACTTGTTCGGGCGCTCCAGCGCGAGCGTGTAGGTAACTTCGCTGCGAAAGTCGCCCTGCGGCCCCTTGCCCACCGCCGCCATGACCGCCGTATGCTGATAGGACTGGAGGTTCTTATAGGTCGCCGTAGCCTGGTTAATCAGCGCCGCCACCTCCGGCTTCAGCGCCGATTTGGCCCCGGCATCGTCGGCAGCGGCCCCTGCGCGCGGCGTTGCGCACGCCAACCCAGCGGCGATCAGGGCCGCAGAGACGACAGCAAACAGCGGAGTACACATGGCTTTCTCCCTACCTGAGTAAAACCCTACTCCTCTTCTCCCTCTTCATCCAGGGCGGCAAGGCGCCGCTCGTACTTCTCCAGTTCCGCCTGGAGCAGCGCGTGCAGCTCCGGGTCGAGGCGCTCGGCTTCGGCAAGGGAGTTATACAGAAGCTCGTAGCCTTCGATGGGGCAGCCCTCCAGCGCGAACTTGCGGGCGCGCGCCCCTATCTTAAAAGCCACCATCTGCCTGGAGGAGAATGGCGTTTTCATGGCCGCTACTCGCCCGCTTCCGAGCCGCCCTCATAGGCCGGTGGTTCCGCAGGCGGCGGCTCCGCAGCCTCCGGGGAAGCGGCTTCCTCCGCGCCCTCGGACAGGCTGCCTGTGCGCTTGCGCCAGCGTCCCCGCCCGCCCCGACGACGGCGGCGGCGCCCATTGGCGACGACCTCTCCTCCGGCAGCCGCCTCGGAAGCCGTTATCTCTAGCGACTCGGCCTCGGGCAGCGCCTCTTCAGCGATGGTATCTAGCCCGTCCAGGTCTTCCACCTCGGAGGCTTCGAGGACCTGGAGGTCCAGAGACAGCACCGCCTCCAGCGTTTCCAGATCCGCGCGCAGAGGACCCGGCACCGTAGGGCCGGTCTCTCGGCCAGCCTCCCGACCGGTCTCCCGGCGCGTTGTCTCCTTCTCCTGCGACCTGTCCAGCACGATGCGCGCGCGTCCCGGGCCGGGCAGGGTGACGTTAGGCAGGCCCAGCCTCAGGAAATGCTCCGCCGTGCCCACGCAGAACAGGCGCGTCGTCCCGGCGCGCTGGAAGTAGCGGTACTCGCAGACCTCGTCGGCAACCAGCCGGCGCTCGACGACATCGTAGAGGCCGGTGCAGGTGGGCAGGCGCAGCGTGCGGTGGCCGTCTTTGGTAGCGTGGATCATCCCCCAGCCGTTGCCGACCATCACCACGTCGTCACCATGCGCCAACCACAGATGCACGCCCGCATAGCGGCAGATGCCCCGCAGCAGTTCCAACGGCAGGACGGGATCGCCCACGAACACCGATTTCCACGTCCCGAAGTCCCGGACGGCCAGCGAGGGTAGGCCCGAGCCCTGGTACTCCGCCAGCGTTTTGGCTCCAGAGTCATCCACATAGAACGAAGGGTTGAGTCGCTCGCGCGTGCCGTACTCGCGGCTGGGCAGGCGCTCGGTGATCGGATGGTAGGGCTCGATGACCCGCGACCCGACCTCGGAGTTCCACTCCTGCTGCCGCAGCGTAATGCCGATGGCTCCGTGCGCCGTCTCTTCCATCATGCCGCTCATGCTCGGATGCTCGTCGCAGGTGCCGGGCGCGTAGAGCCAGGCCAGCGTTTTGCCATCGCGCTGCAGCTTCTCCTTGATGGCGGCGCGCTGCTCCGACGTGAGGCGGTAGGGCGTCAGGAACAGGTAGAGCTTGGCGCCGGTCGGAAAGTCCCTGGCCAGCAGATCGCTCTGGAGGTAGGTGCCGTAAGAGATGCCCGCGCGCTGCAGCGAGTCGCGCAGGCCGTTGGTCAGCTTGCGAAAGAAGGCTTCCCCACGCTGGACGTGCAGCAGGCTTTTCTCATCGATCAGGGCGATCACTTCCGGGGCCTGCGGCCGCTCGTGCTGCTTGAGGAAGGCGGCGTAGCGCGCGGTGAAGGCGCCCAGCCGCTCCCAGATAGCCTCATCATCCAGCCAGCCCTCGCCCCAGAGGTCCATCCAATCCACGCCGGTCAGATGCGTCAGGGCATGGCCCATCGTGCGGGCCTGCGCCTGCTCAGTCAGGAAGCGGTCTCCCAGGCGCGGGTTGAAGTCGCCCGGCTCCTGCTGGGCCGGGGCCAGGTAGGTTTTGGTGTCATCCTCCGAGAGCCAGAGCTTGCCGTGCAGGGGCAGCGAGTCGACGGGCGCCGGCAGGGAGGCGGCCCCGCCCGGCTTGCGGTCGCGGTAGGAGGGGGGGCCGCAGATCAGGTTGATGGCCTGCGTCGAGAGCAGCATTCCCAGGGCCAGGTGCCCGCTGTAGGGATGCCCGAACTCCAGCGTGTAGCCGTAGCAGACCGAGACGATGGCCTGGTTGCTCGTCGCCTTCTTGATCACGCGCGCCAACTGAATCAGCCGCCGGGCCGTGCTCTCCGCGGTGAACTCGTTGAAATCAATATACCGCCGCTGCCGTCTCGGCTCATAAAAGGCCAGATTCGGGTTGGGCTTGGCGATCAGGGGCGGTATCTCGGCGGTATGGAACTGCACATCGCCATCGTACCAGGCGGCGCGCAGGGCGACCAGGTTGTTCTTGTACTTTTCGCGCAGCCAATCGCGGAAGGCATCCCGGTTGGCCATGCTGCGATCGTAGCCTTGATCGGCGGGCTGGAACCACTCGCCCCGCTCCAGGTGGTAGCCGAAGATGTGCCGGCCCCACTCGGTCAGGCGCAGGTGCTCGATGAGGGTGACGAGCGAATGCTCCGCCTCCTGCCAGAAGCGCTCGCTGGTGATGGAGGGATCGCCGGTGGTGCCGTCGGCATAGGTGGCGATCTCAGTGGGATATTCCCGTTTCCAGCCGCGTGCAGGAACAAAGACGACGCGCGGCATAATATAGCCTTGAGGATCGGCTTCCAGGATGGCGCGCAGCAGCTCATCAATCTCGTCGAGCGCCTCGCTGTGTTCGGCCAGCGGACAGGTCAGCTCCACCAGCGTCGAATGCAGATGCACCCCGGCGCGGGCGGCGCGGCGCACCTCCGAGAGGACGCGCTGCCGGTTGCGCGTGCCCTCCATATTGCCGAAGAAGAGGACGGGCGGATAGGCGACGCCGTGGATATAGATCTCTGGCATGCCGTGCCGCCAGACCAGATGCCCGCCGACGGTGCGGTCCACCTTCTCTTCGATGACAACCGGCTCCGGCGCGGGTATGGCTTCGACGGTGGCCGCGGCCTCTTCCACCGGGGTAACCCGCGTCGCGCCGCGGTGGGCAGCGCGCTCACGGCGACCGCGGCGCGCACGCGTCGGCGGCTCGATCACCTCCGGCGTGACGGATACTGCTTCTGACGGGACGGCCGTCGGGATTTCAGCGGACGGCGCAGGGAGCGAGGCAGCATCTGGTTCTACGGCGGCCTCTGGCGCGGCGACCGCTTCGGGAGCCGGCGCTTCCACGGGCGGCAGTGCCGCCGCGCGGCGGCGACCGCCACGGCGCCGCTCAGGTTTTACGGGAACGGCCTCGGCGGGTGCGGCGGCACCGGCCTGTTCTTCCGCTTCCGCAGGCGCGGGAATGGCCTGTTCAACATTCAACAAGGACGGGCTGGGCTGCGGCGCTGCCTCCGCAGGTGCGGCAACGGCTTGCTCCAAAGCAGCGGACTCGGGGGCCGGAGCAGCCGCTTTGCGCCCGCGGCGGCGCGTCGCTCTGGCAGGCGCTTCCACTGGCGCAGCTGCCGGCGCGGCAGCCACTTCGACCGGCCCTGCGGCGCCTTCCGCTGCGGGTATGGGCGGCAGGGCAACCGACGGCGCCTCGATAGCGGGCCCTACTCCTTCCACAACGGGCGCGTCAGGGGCAGGCGCGGTTTCGACAACGGGCGGCGTTTCGACGGCAGATGGGGACGGGGCCGCGCGGCGGCGCGTCCGTCTGGCGGGAGCTTGCTCTGGAGCTTGCTGGGGTGCGGCGACTTCCGGCGCGTTCGCGCCGGAAGCCTCGCCGAGGGATGCCTCTACGGGAGGCGTGACGTCGGAGGCGGCCGCGGTCGCGGCGGCTTTCCTGCGGCGGCGGGGGGCGCGCGCAGCGCTCTCCTGTTCGGAAGCCGCAGGGGACTCAGCCGTGCCCGCCGCTCGCGGGCGACGGCGGCCCCTACCGACCGCAGGCGGAGCCTCCGTAGAGGACGCTTCCCGCGCAGTCTCCGCAGCCTTCTCTCCAGTTTCCGAAGGCTCAGCGGGCGGCGGGAGTTCGTCATGGCTCATGCACTATTCTCCTGTTGGTTGCCTAACAAAAAACGCAATTCAGGAAGGCCCAGAGTGCCCGGACAGCACAAAAGGCCGGGCGTCCTATCGCCCCGGCTGCCACCATAGACCAATCTAAATCACCGCTTCTACCGAATCGCGCCTAAACAGTACAATCAAAGACAAGCAAAACTGTGAATACCTACAGTATTCTGCCCCTATTATACTCTATTGGAAGGCAATGATCAATCTGCCGAAGGGAGGGGAGTTTCGGCGCAGAAGGACTCTAGAGGAACGCCTCTACGCAAGAAAACCGGCCTTCGAGCCTGATAACGCGCATTCTGGCACAATTCTTGCAATAACGGAAAACGGGACGCGCTGTATCCACCACTCCCGCGTTTCGGTCTTTTTCACCCTCTTGCGGTGCCTCTGGCAAGCTGGGGCCATTTTCCCACAGGTTTGTGCCCGTGTGGATACCCCTACCTCGCCTCCCTGTCGGCAGTAGAGGCACGGAGACATCCTACGCCCGCACTTTGAAATCAGGAGCAAGGAACCAAAGAAGGAGAGTAAAAAATGTCTTTCTCGATCCAGGACCTTCTTTACATCGACCCGGCCTCAGGCTCCCTTGTCCTCCAGGCCCTTCTCGCTGGAATGCTAGGTCTCCTCTGGCGCGTGTCCCGTATCTTCACCTGGCGCAAGAAGACCGACTCGCTGCAGGCCGAGGCTTCGCATGAGAGCGCCCATGCCTTGACGCAGGAAAGCGGTAAAGGTGATGCCTGAAGCAGCCACGCTCATGCGCCAGGGTTCCGGGGCCAGTGAGCGGATACCAGGCTCTTTCCGCGATCCCTCCGGCTACGTCTTCCGGCGAGAGGGCCGCTTGTTCCGGGCGATAGACACGGACTGTTACGCCGCGCTCATGGCACTGGTGGAAAAAGGGCTGTGGACAAAGCTGATCGCAGCGGGCCTGCTCGTACCCACCTGCCTTATTGAGGATCCAGCGCTCCGGCAGACGCTGGCGGCGGAGAGTCCGGGTTACCAGCATTTCCTGGAGCACCAGATCGTGCCCCAGATCAGCTATCCCTACGAGTGGTCCGTCTCCATGCTGGCAGATGCGGCCCTCTGCACCCTCGACCTGCAACTGCGGCTGCTTGAGGCCGGCTGCTCGCTGAAAGACGCCAGCGCCTACAATATCCAATTTGTGGCGGGCCGGCCCCAATTCATCGATCTGTCCTCTATTGAACGCCCCGCGCGCCTGGATATCTGGTTTGCGTTGGGCCAGTTCCAGCGCATGTTCACCTATCCCCTGCTGCTGTGCCGCTATCATGGATGGGACTTGCGCTCCTATTTCCTGACGCATTTAGACGGGCGCAGCCTGGAGGAAATGGGACGCCTCCTGGGCTGGGTGGATCGTCTGCGGCCCGGACTGTTGCTGGACTTTACCCTGCCTCTGCTGCTGAGTCGGAAAGCGGATCGGTCCGCCGCCGGCGGGTCCGAGATGCTGGAGCGCGCCAATCGCGATGCGGCCCCCCAGGTAATGAACTTGCGGCGGCTGCGCTCCAAGATCAAGAGGCTGGCCGACAGCTATAAGCCCCGCGGCGTCTGGGCGGAGTATACCTCCACCTGCTCCTATGACGACGAGGCCCAGCAGGCCAAGAGAGCGCTGGTTCGGCAGTTTCTTGAGGCGGCCCGCCCGGCGCGCGTGCTCGATATGGGCTGCAATACGGGCGATTACAGTTATCTCGCCGCCGAATGCGGAGCGCAAGTGCTTGCCGCCGACGGCGATCACGACGCGGTGGAGATCCTGTATCGGCGTCTGCGGCGGTCGCCCGCTGCCATCACCCCACTGGTAATAGACCTGACCAATCCCAGCCCGGCCATCGGATATCGCAATGAGGAACGGCCTGGCTTCCTGCAGCGGCTCGATGTAGACTGCGTCCTGGCCCTGGCGTTGATGCATCACCTTCTCGTGACAGGCAATCTCTCTCTGCCGGCCATCCGGGACCTGTTCTACTCGATGACGCAGGATTACCTGGTGCTCGAGTACGTGCCGACCGACGACGTGATGTTCCGCCGCCTGATGAAATTCCGCGTGGATCTTTTCGGCGACCTGACATTGGATCGATGCCGCCAGGTATTTCAAGAGCGGTTCACCCTCGTTTCGGAAGAGCCTATCGCCGGCTCACCCCGCACGCTTTTCATCCTACGCAAGCGAAGCTGAGAGCTATGATCAAAGACCCACCTGTTGTTGCGACCCAACCTCCTCCCACGCCCCCTCCGGATGCCCACCGATCTCGGCCTGGATCCGAGCCAGCGCGCAGCGCGATCCAACGGCTTCTGATCCGTTTCGTGCTGGCGCTGTTTGCAGCCACGTGCTTCTTCGGGCGCCAGATCGCGGCGATTATTGGGGACGAGAATCGTTTCTTTATGTACTGGGAGCACGAACACGGAATTGTGCTTGTGCTGATCATCATGGCGCTGGCGCTGCTCGCCGTCGGCATAGATGCCGCTCTGTCCACAAGCCGCCGACTGCGGGGGCTGCGCCAATGTTATCGCTATCTTTACCTCATCGCGCTCGTGACCCCGATCGTTCCATACGCCATACCTTACATCCCCAAGATACGCCATAGCCCGTACAACTCAGAGCTTACGTGGGCGCTTCTGGTGGCCGGTGTGGCGCTCTTCGCTTGGCGGCGGCGCGACAGGGCGCTTCAGACCGCCAGGAGTGTTGCGCTCACGTTCTCGGCGCTCGTCCCGATTCTGTTCTATCAACTGCTTACCGCCTCCACGTATCGCATCGCTCCTGAACATCCCCATTGGGACCGGCCCGCCTCCGCCCGGAGCAGGCCCATTTTTCTCGTGCTGCTGGATGAATGGTCTTACGCGCGCAGCACAGAGAACGGTCAGTTCCTGCCCTCTCTGGTCCATGTCCGGGAATTGGCGGACCAGGCGTTCGTCTTCCGTGAGGCGCAATCGGAGGCGCCCTATACGAAGCGCTCCCTGCCCAAGATCCTTTACCAAACCGATCTGCCTATGGTCCTGCGGGGCGGGAAAACGTACTTCGCCGACGGCCCCGCCCTGACTCCAACCGCCACCTCCCCCAACCTCTTTACGAGGGCCCGCGAGCACGGCTACAACACGGCGCTTATCGGCTTCTACCTGCCTTATCGGTTCCTGCTGGGCGACAGCGTGGATTATTGCCAATCCATTTCGCTCTTTCCGGTAGAGCGCGGCCCGCTAGCGATGGTATGGTGGAACGTGGAGAACAACTGGCGGTTCGCGCAGGACCCGATCAGCTTTCGGCTAAAAGCGCGCGCCATCGAATCGCGCGGATGGCGTTTCGTTGAAATGGAACAGTTCGTCCACTCGCAAGCCCTCCAATTGATACAGGAGTGCCCGCGCAACACCTTCGCCTTTATCCACGAGGTAGGCGCGCGCCCGCCATTCACCTACAGCGCTGAGGCGGTGCGCCGCGGAGAGCTTGACGACGATCCCCAGGATTATCGTCAGCAGGTCGCGCATCTGGATGAGCGCCTGGGCGAGATCCTGACCGGGCTGCGCGCCGCAGGGAAGTTCGACGACGCGCTGATTATCGTGATGGCTGACCATGCCTGGAGGGATGATCCCGACCCGAACACCCGCCAGATGCCAGGCTGGGTCTACCATGTGCCCCTGCTGATCAAATGGCCCGGTCAGAAGACGTCGCATGTGATTGACAGGCCTTTTTCCCTTATTCAGCTTCACTCCCTGATCGATCTGGCCTCGGAGGGTGGGAGCGAGCAGGCGGCGCTGCAAACGTTACGCACCCTGCCCTTGCCGACGCCCAAGAATGAGCCGATGGCTGACCGAATCGTCATACCGCACTTGACCGACCCCCTCCCGAAACAATAAGGTAAGCACGCGCATTTCCATATCGGGCGGCTCATGACTTTTGATTCTCTGATCCGCTGATTACGAGATAGAGAAAGGAGCGGATTAGATTGTCAAAAGTGAGCCGCCCGCAACAACAATGGAAGGCCCTCTGGATTCCCGCAGGAAAAGCAATCTCCCCACAGGAACAGTAACCACAGGGACTCTCGATTCAGGCGCGCTAATTTGCTATCTATCGCTTATTTACCACCTGTGACAAAATTAACACCTTTCCTGTATAAAATGCAATTGACACCGAGTGACGCAAGTATTTAGACTATCTCCGTGCAGTGAAGCATAGCGCGCAATTTGTGTGCAAAGGAGGTCGGAACTATCATGGGAGGCCCCGCGAAACTTCTGGAATGGCAGTATATGATCTTCCTGCTGCCCTGCTTTATTGCCGCTTTCTTGCTGCTTCTCTCCTCGCTGCGCCTGGGTCATCGTGGCGGCCATCATGGGGTCCACGGGCACGCCGTCGTGCATGGGCATTCCGGGGCGCCGGCGGCGCACACAGCCCATAGCGCCGGCGCGGGCGCGGCGCATGGTCACGGGCATGCCACGCACGCGCAGGGGCCATCCGACCACGCTACAGGACACGACAGCCAGGCCCATCCCGCGCCGCACGCCCATCATCACCCGACCCTGCGCGCGCGGATAGGCAAGGTGGAGGTGAGTCGCGACGGCCCCAACAAGGAAAACATCACGATTTCGACGAATTTTGTGCTTCATATCATCGGTGCGGACCGCGCTCCGCTGCTCATGATCCTCGAAGCCTTCTGTCTGGTGTGGGGCATCGCTGGCTACTGGGCCAACCAGTTCCTGCTGCACGCCGACAACCCGACCTTCGCCCAGATGGCGCCCTCGCTCGCCATTGCCTTTGGCGGCGGCGTGATCGGGGCGCGCATGGCGGCAGAGATCATCGTGCGGGCCATGCCCCAGGACGAAACACAGATCGTGTCGCGCGAGGGGCTGTTCGGCCTGACAGGCAAAATCGCTTTTCCCGTCAGCGCGACCACCGGACGCATCCATATTTATGATGAGCACGGCACGCTGCATGACGAGTTGTGCCGGGTCGCGCCCGACCATCCGACCATCGAAAAGGGGCATCGCGCCCTGGTCGTGGACATGGACGCGCAAGGCCATCTGATCGTGGAAGAGGTACCCGACTCGGTTCGTTAGACTCTCATGTAAGGGTGAGATCTAGAGTTCATAGTAACCCGGCAGGCTGCAAAGGAGGAGCCGGAAAATGGGAATGGGATTATTTTGTGTGGCGCTTGGATTGGCTATGGTGCTGGTGGGGCTGCTGGGACGAATGATGGGCCTGCCGGTATCTACGCCCGTTGGCATCATCCTGGATATTGCCGGGCTAGGCATCACCGGCGTTGGCCTCGGTGCGGCGATGATGTCGTTCTATCGGCGCACCAGCGCGGATGTAGCCTTCGTGCGCACCGGCGCTGGCGGCAGCAAGGTCGTGCTGGATGGTGGCATCCGTGTCTATCCCTGGCTGCATCGCGTCCTGGAGATCAACCTGCGGACGATGAAGCTGGGGGTCAGCCCGCGCGGGCAAAACGCCTTGATCACACGGGATAACCTGCGCGCCAACGTCATGGCCCAGTTCTATATCCGCGTGCAGGCCGACGAGGAGCACATCCTCAACGCCGCCCGGTCACTGGGCGAAAACAGCGTCAACGCCGAGACGGTCGAGGCGCTGGTCAGCGAGAAGCTGGTCTCCGCGCTGCGAGCCATCGCCTCGCAGATGGACCTGTTCGAGATCCATACCAAGCGCGACGAGTTCGCCGAGCGGGTCAAGGAGCACGTCAAGACCGACCTGGAATCCAACGGCCTGCTGCTCGAATCGGTGACGATCTCGGAGTTGGACCAGACCGACCCCGGCGAGTTGAGCGACAACAACGTCTTCGACGCGCAGGGCAAGCGCAAGATCACCGAGATTACCGCCGCCGCAGCAGTGGAGCGCAACAACCTGGAGCGCGAAGCCGAGCGCGCGCGCCGACTCAAGGACGTGGAGACGCGCCAGCAGATACTCGAACTGGAGCGCAAGCAGGCGGAGGCCGAGGCGCAGCAGGCTACCGAGATCGCCAAAGTGCGCGCGGATAAGGAGCGCGAGGCGCAGGAGGCGCTGATTCAGCAGCAGCGACAGATCGAGTTGGCCAAGATCGAGAAGGAAAAACAGGTGCAGGCGCAGGAGATCGCCCGGCAGCAGGCCGTCGAGGTCGCCCGCGCCCAGCAGGAGCAGGCGGTGCAGGCCGCCCAGATCGCCAAGGACCAGCAGGTGCAGATGGCGACGGTAGAGCGCGAAAAGAGCGTAGCCCTGGCCGACCGGCAGAAGCAGATAGTGATTGCCGAGCAGGAGGCCGCCCGCGCCAAAGCCGAAGAGGAGGCGCTGCGCGCCACCGCCGAGCGGGAAAAGGCGGGCCAGCAGGTCACGACCGTCATGCAGTTGGCGGAGGCCGAGCGCGAGGCCAACAAGAAGCTGATCGCCGCCCGCCAGCAGATCGAGCAGGACAAGCTGCGCTCACAGACCAATGCCGATGTGGAAGCCTATACGCGCATCAAGCAGGCCGAGGCCGAGCGCAATGCGGCGCAGCAGCAGGCGGAGGCCAAGCTGCAACTCGCCGAGGCGGAGGCCCAGGCCAGGGAACTGGTGGCGAAGGGCGAGAAGGCTCAGCAGATGGTTGCGGTGGACGTGGCCCGCGAGCAGGTCAACGTGGAGCAGGCCAAAGTGGCCGTCGAGCGGCAGCAGTTGGAGAACCGCCAGCAGTTTGCCGAGGCCGGCATCCAGCTAGAGGTACAGAAGCTCACCATCCAGGCCAGCCGCGACGTACAGATGGAGTTTGCCCGCGCCCTGGCCAGCTTCCTCGCCAACGGCCACATGACCCTCTACGGCACGCCGGAGACAGCCTCGATGATGCTGGACAACATGGCCAAGGGCTTCGGCCTGCGCGCCATGATCGAGGGCTTCGTCAACGGGGCGAACGGCGCGGGAACGCCCCTTGCCAACGGGCATAGCGCCAACGGGACGGGCGGCGACGCGGTAAGCGGGCTGCTGACCCAGATCGGGAGCCTGATTCAGCCCGCCATTGCGAAGGTGACCGGCGGCGATGCGACGAAGGTGACGCCGGAACTGACCGAGCGAGTAGCCCGGAGCCTGGCGGAAAACCCGGCCTTTATGGCCGCACTGCAAGAAGCGCTGACCGCGCCGAGCCAACCTACGCCCAAGCCCTCCGAGGCCGTCGTGGAGATCCGTCCGGAAGCCGAGCCGGCCAAAGCCAAAGCGCAGGTCGGTGACGCCGCCGCGCCGAAAGCCTAACACCAGGATAGAGAGGGGACCGGCCTACCAAGGGAAAGGTCGGTCCCCTTTCCCTATCTAACCGTTGAATATCAATCAGATTCGCCAATCGGTGATTGGTGAATCTGCCGTTACGGTTGGGAGGACTGCGCGATCAGTCGCACGAACGCCTGAATGCCCCGGAGGACCTCCTGGTTATCGGTCAGGCGGCTCACCGTCGTTTCAAATTCACGGCTGATGGCATGGATGTTCTGGCGCAGCTCACGGTCTACACTGTCCCGCGCCGCCGCCTCGCGTTCCAGATTCTGCCACATATGCTCTACCTGCTCGGAAAGGACGCGCAGTTTCTCCTCATGGAGATGCACCTGCATACGCATCTCCTTCACATCCTCGCGCGGATAGCGTACCTCCTCGCCGATGGCACGCAGTTTGCGCGTCAGATAGACGTAGCCTGCCGCCGCTGGACGGAACGCCGTCGAGACGAGATAGAACGCCGCAAAGTAGTAGCCCACCTCGCGCCGCGCAAAGTACGCCACCGCCGCCACCAGCGCCGCCGACAGCACATGCGCGCCGATTGCCAGCCAGAGCAGACGCCATTTCAGCCTGCGAATGTACTCCTCACGCCCTGGCGCAATGGCGATTCTGCGCTCCTGAGAGCGTTGCAGTTCAAACGCGACCTCGTGCGCCTGAAAGTAGATATCCCAGGGAGCTTTCAGGATCACCAGCAGCCAGAGGAAGCAGAGGAACCCCATCACCCAGTCCAACAGATGCCCGGCGGACAGGCTGGCGCGCACCAAATCTCCCAATCCCAGCAGCCAGGCCACCACGCCCACAACGGCCAGCCAGAACAACACCCAGCACATCGCCCAGAAGCTTCGCATCGGAATCGCCTCCTTCGCCGTCCCATAGGAGTACTATGCGGCAGCCCATCATCGCCGCATTGGTACTCAGGCCGGTTTTCACCTCATTATAAAGGGAAGCGGCACAGACGCGCCTGAGGCGTTCGGCGCATTTTGGCAACAAAAAAGTCCCGGTTTTTCCGGGACGCTGCTCTTTCGGTTCGACAGCGATGTAGCTTGCCACTGACTGGGACTAAATAAGGCCCCACTCCTTGAGCACGCTCAGCAGGGGAGGCAACGGCTCCTCCCACAGCCAGGACACTTTCAGCCATAGCCCTTCCAGCACCGCGCTGTGATAGATGCCATCCTCTCTGATGGGGATGGAACGGTAACTGCCGTCCGTGCCCAACTGGTAGAACTCGGCCTGCTGGCTGCGGGGGTCAATCAGCCAGTACTCGCGCACACCGGCCTGCTGGTACTCGCGCAATTTATCCACGCGGTCGCGCGTTTGGCTATCCGGGCAGACGATCTCAATCACCAGATCGGCAGGGCCGTCGAGGTAAGTTCTCTTGTTGCGCCCTAAGTTCTCTTTTGCCACGAAGAGAACATCCGGTTCGCGGCCTGAAGGTCGCGAGGCCAGCCGCATTAAGAACGGCGCTGGAAGGAGAAGTCCTAGATCGTGCGCCGTGACGTACTCATCTAAAGCCTTAATCAGCCACTTGAGCAAGATCTGGTGAATATCCTCGGACGGACTCATGAAGATGATCTCTCCATCCACCCACTCGGCGTGCGTGTCCTCGTCCGCCCAGGCAAGGAACTCCTCAAACGTCATCTGTCGCGGCGGCTCAGGCAGCGGCTCGGTTTTGGCGATCTGTGTCATGACATATGCCTCCCTGGCGGATCAAGCCCCGGTTGGCTCAAGACGCTTTAAGATGATGGTGGCGTTGTGGCCGCCGAAGCCAAACGAGTTGCTCATGGCGACCCGCACGTCCGCTTTGCGCGACTGGTTCGGCACATAATCCAGGTCGCAGTCGGGGTCGGGCGTTTCGTAGTTGATCGTGGGCGCAATGATGCCGTCACGGAGGGTCAAGGCGCAGAGCAGCGTTTCGACCGCGCCCGCCGCCCCGATGAGATGCCCCGTCATGGACTTGGTAGAGCTGATCGGTATCTTGTAGGCGTGCTCGCCCAGCACGGCCTTGATGGCCGCCGTCTCGTTCTTGTCGTTTAGCTCGGTGGAGGTACCGTGCGCGTTGATATAGTCTACCTCCTCCGGCTGGAGGCCCGCGCTCTCCAGAGCGGCGCGCATGGCGCGGGCTGCGCCCTCGCCGTTGGGAGCCGGGGCCGTGATATGGTAGGCGTCGCCCGACATCCCGTAGCCGATGACCTCGGCATAGATTCGCGCGCCCCGCGCCTGCGCCGACTCCAGCGACTCCAGGATGACGACGCCGCTGCCCTCGCCCATCACGAAGCCGTCGCGCCCGGCATCGAACGGACGGCTGGCCCGTTCTGGCGCGTCGTTGCGGGTCGAGAGCGAGCGCGCCGCGCAGAACCCGGCCATGCCCAGCGGCGTGATGCACGCCTCTGTGCCGCCCGCGATCATCGCATCCGCGCCGCCGCGCCGGATGATCTCATAGGCGTCCCCGATGCTGTTGGTGCCGGTGGCGCAGGCCGTCGTCACGCAGGAGTTGGGCCCGCGCGCTCCGGTCAGAATAGAGACCATTCCGGCGCCCATGTCGCAGATGATGCCCGGAATCAGGAACGGGCTGATGCGCCCCGGCCCGCGCTCCAGGAGCACCTTGTGCTGCTCTTCGATGCTGGCAAGCCCCCCGATGCCCGAACCGATATAGACGCCCACCCGGTCCCGATTAGCGTCATCTATCGTCAGGCCGGAGTCTTCCAGAGCCATGCTTGCGGCGGCGACGGCAAATTGAATGAACCGATCCATGCGCCGGGCCTCTTTGCGGTCCATATAGGGCGCGGGGTCCCAGTCCTTGATTTCGGCGGCGAAGCGCGTGGTGTAGCCGGTCGCATCGAATCCGGTGATGGGCGCCACGCCGGAGCATCCGGCCAGGCAAGCCTTCCAGAGCGCTTCGGCGGTCCGTCCCAGCGAGGTTACCGCGCCCAGTCCGGTGATGACGACGCGCCGCGCGCCTGCCGCATGGCTAGTGTTTGCGCTCATAACAAGCTTCCTCAAACAGCGGCGGTTTCTGCCATTTCAGGCGACATCTGTCGCAACCCAATGGACGTGTGCCCGCTGTCTTACCCCTTGGCCTTCTCGTCAATGTAGTCTACGATCTTCTGGACGGTGGTAAGCTGCTCAGCGTCCTCATCGGGAACCTCCACGTCGAACTCCTCTTCCAGCGCCATGACGATCTCGACCACATCCAGCGAGTCGGCCCCCAGATCATCTACGATAGAGGCCTGTGGAGTCACCTCATCCTCGCTGACATCCAGCTGCTCGACCAGTACCTTCTTGACGCGCTCAAACGTATTCATTCACCATCTCTCCTTATAATTTCAGTGTTCGCCTCCCTCCCGACCGCCCAGCAGCTTCTGGTCCGATGGCGAGAGCGAGAGAAAAGGGGTAGAAACAGGATTCGCACCGCGCGGCAGACTCTACGGCCTACATGAACAGCCCGCCGTCAATGGAGATCACTTCACCCTGAATATAGGCGGCATCCCCGGAACAGAGGAACACGACCACGCGCGCCACGTCCTCCGCCGCCCCAAAACGGCCCAGGGGGATCTGCTTCAGCACGGCCTCCCGATACTCCGGCTTGAGCACCTCGGTCATCTCGGTCTCGATGAAGCCCGGCGCGACGGCGTTGACGCGCACGTTGCGGGAGCCAAGCTCTTTGGCCAGCGATTTGGTCAGGCCGATCAGACCGGCTTTGGAGGCGCTGTAGTTGACTTGGCCGGCCCCGCCCACCTTACCGATAACCGAGCCGACGTTGATAATGACCCCACCCTTCTGCTTGACCATGCCGGACGCGACCGCCTTGGCGCACAGGAACGCGCCTTTGAGGTTGGTATCCAGCACGGCGTCCCAATCCTCTTCGGTCATGCGCAGCAGCAGCTTGTCGCGGAGGATCCCTGCGTTGTTGATCAGAATATCCACCCGACCGAACGTTTCCACCGCGCGCTTGACCAGACCATTCACCGCCTCGGCGCAGGCGACGTCGGCCTGTATCGCCATCGCCACGCCGCCCGCCGTTTCGATCTCGGCGACCGTCTGCTCGGCGGCGTCGGCGCTGCGGCTGTAGTTGACCACCACTTTTGCGCCCTCTTGCGCCAGCGCCACCGCTACCGCCCGCCCGATGCCGCGCCCGCCTCCGGTTACGATGGCCACCTTATCCTGAAGCTTCAAACACCCGTTCCTTTCCAGACGAATCCACCACCCGCTACGAAAGATTCCAACAGGATTATGCAGGATTAAACAGGATTTCTAAAACCTACCTACCCAACCAAGTTCCTATGTCTCTTAACTTAGTGGACGGGAAGGCTTTAGTCTTTGGTCTTAATCCTGCAAATCCTGCAAAATCCTGTTGGAAGGTTCTTTAGAGATTGTTCTCTGTCTCTGCGCGGAGCAGCCGGTCGGCGGCCAGCAGCGACTCGTTATCCTGCACGCTGATGGTTCGCGCCGATTTATCCATGCGCTTCATCAGCCCGGAGAGCACGTCGCCGCTGCCCAGCTCGATGAACGTATCGAAGCCCTGATCCAGCAAAAAGCGCATGGATTCTTCCCAGCGCACGCTGCTGCTCACCTGCCGGGTCAGCCCGCCGACCACATCATCGGGCATTTCGATATAGCGGGCGGTGACATTGGAGACGACCGGGACTTGCGGCTTACGGAAAGCGGTTTTGGAAAGCGGCTGATAGAGCGCGTCGCCTGCTGTTACCATCAAGGGCGAATGAAATGCGCCAGAGACCGGCAGCCGGATCACGCGCTTCGCTCCTTTTGCTTTGGCGATCTCGCTGGCCTTCTCCACAGCGGCCGTTTCGCCGGAGAGCACGATCTGCCCGCCGCCATTGTAGTTGGCGATGACAACCAGCCCGGCGCCAGCAGCCCGCGCCTCCTCGCATACCTGGCGCGCGGTCTCTGCGTCCAGCCCCAGGACCGCCGCCATCGTTCCCGGCCTCTTCTGGGCGGCGTCGCGCATCAGCTCGCCGCGCGTGCGCACCAGCCGCAGGCCGTCCTCGAAATCCAGCGATCCCGCCGCCACTAGCGCGGCGTACTCCCCCACGCTGTGCCCGGCGACCGCATCTGGCCTGCACGAGCAGAGCGCCTCCAGGCAGTTCCAGGCCGCCACGCTCGTGGTGAAGAGGGCTGGCTGCGCATTCTCCGTTTCCCGCAGCGTCTCTTCCGGCCCCTCGAAGCAGAGCTTGGCCAGATCAAAGCCGAGGATCAGGTTGGCCCTCTCAAAGACGGCACGGGCGTGGGGATAGTTTTCGTAAAATTCATACCCCATGCCGACCTTCTGCGAGCCCTGCCCCGGAAACAGAAACGCTACTTTGCCCATTTCCCGCTCACTTCCTCAATGCTTACCGCCGACAGGCAGCTAGCCGCGCACGGCGCGAAGGAGCCATGCAATCGCCCCGATCCCGCTCAACAGCAACAACAGGGCCAGGGCCAGTATATACCAGGGTACGCCTATGATGCCCACTCCCGGAAAGGTAACGGTTATCATTTTCTGGATGCTTATCCAGATCTGCGGTCGCCCGGTAGGGCATTGTTTTGAGAGTAACGGTTATCAGGTAGACACTCCCAGCCGTGTGGATCAATCTCACGCAGCCTGCTGCTGAGGAGATACGTCAACACCATTGGGAGGGATTACCCGGTTATCATTTTCTGGATGCTTATCTTCTGTTCCAGCGGATGACGTTGGCGCCCCAGGTCAGGCCCGCGCCGAACCCGACCGTCACGACGATATCGCCATACCGCAGGCGTCCCTGCTGCGCGGCTTCGGCCAGCGCGATGGGCACGGACGCGGCGGAGGTATTTCCGTAGCGGTCTACGTTGACAAAGACCTTTTCGTTCGGAAGGCCCAGGCGTTCCGCCGCCGCCTGGATAATGCGGATATTGGCCTGGTGCATGATGAGGAGGCTAACATCGCAGGGGCGCAGGCAGGCGCGCTTGAGCGCCTCCGTGACCACTTGCGGCACGACCTCAACGGCGAAGCGATAGACCTCCTTGCCCTTCATCCGAATGCAGTTGGCCTTCTGTTCCAGCGTCTCCGGCGTGAGAGGAGCGCGCGTGCCCCCGCCCGGTATCCAGACCGCCTCGACCCCGCTGCCGTCCGCACCGAGCGAGGAAGCCAGAATACCTTCGCCGGGCGCGCAGGGAGCCAGGACTGCCGCGCCCGCGCCGTCGCCAAACAGAATACAGGTCGCGCGGTCCTGCCAGTCAAGCTGCTTGGAGAGCGTATCCGCGCCGATGACCAGGATACGCTGCATGGCCCCGCTGCGGATAAACCCATCTGCCGTCGCCAGCGCATAGCAGAACCCGGAGCAGGCTGCGCTCAGATCAAAGGCCGCCGCGCGCCTGGCGCCGATACGATCCTGGATGACGCAGGCGGTGGCAGGCCAGATATAATCCCCGGAGGTCGTGGCGCAGAGGATGAGGTCGAGGCCGCCGGCGTCCATGCCTGCATCTGCCAGCGCGCGCTCGGCGGCGACAACCGCCAGGTCCGAAGTGGCACTCTCTGCATCGGTGACCCGCCGCTCACGGATGCCGGTGCGCGCCGTGATCCATTCATCGCTGGTCTCTACGCTCTGAGAGAGTTCGTCGTTGGTGAGGACCCGTTCGGGAATGCACATTCCCAGGCCAAAAATCCCGGCATGGAGGACGCTGCTTACCGGGCTGGCATAGGCGCTCTCCTCTTTGGCGGAAAGCGGCGTCGGTTTGGAGGCCATTCAGTTCAACTTCCTTATAAGGGCGGAGGCGGCGTCGGCATATCGCAGACGCGCTGGCGAATCGTCTCGATGATATTGTGCTGGATGGCGCGTTCGGCGGCACGGCAGGCGTTGGTAATGGCATAGGCATCGGAACGGCCGTGCCCGATGATGCAGATGCCGTTGACCCCCAGCAGCGGGGCGCCGCCGCGCTCCGCGTAGTCAATCCGCCGATGCAGGCGGCGCAGCGCGGGCATCAGAGGCGCGACAAAGGGCTTCATCCAGATGTGGCGGCTCAATTCCTCCTTGATCAGGCGCAGCACCATCTCCGCCACGCCCTCGCCGGTCTTGAGAACCACATTGCCGATAAACCCGTCGCAGACGACGACATCCACGCCGCCCCGAAAGATATCGCGCCCCTCCACGTTGCCGATAAACGTACATGGGCCGGCGTCGTTCATCGTCTGGTGGAGCAGCAGGTGCGTGCGCTTGACCAGCTCATTGCCCTTGTTGGACTCCTCGCCGTTCGAGAGCAGGCCCACGCGCGGCCTGTCCACTCCCACCACCGTCTGCGCGAAAACGCCGCCCATAATGGCGAACTCGAACAGGTTGTTCGGATCGCAATCCACGGTCGCCCCGGCATCCAGCAGCACCACCGTGCCCGAAAGCGAGGGCAGCAGGGCGGCAATCGCCGGGCGATCAATGCCCTTGATGCGGCCCAGGGTCAGCAGGGAGACGGCCATCACCGCCCCGGTGTTGCCGATGGAGACGAGCGCATCCGCCTGCTTCTCCTTGACCATGCGTGCCGCCACGACCATTGAGGCGTTGGGCTTGCGCTTGAAAGCTACCGTCGGCTGCTCGCCCATTCCGATGACCTCCGTCGCGGCCATGATCTCGACGTTGTCTGGTCGGGGACGGACATGGGCGAGCGCGGATTCCAGGATCGCCGGGTCGCCCACCAGCGAGAAATGGGTGTCGCTGCCGTGCGCCGCAGCCACGAC
The DNA here is from genome assembly GCA_035650735.1 of Chthonomonadaceae bacterium. GTDB lineage: Bacteria > Armatimonadota > Chthonomonadetes > Chthonomonadales > Chthonomonadaceae > DASRGL01. The sequence continues at coordinate 46,773 of DASRGZ010000096.1, read as the reverse complement.
GCCGCGCACGACCTCTTCCGGCCCCCTGTCGCCTCCCATGGCATCTACTGCAATCCGCATCGCCTCTTATGCCTCATCCTCCCGGCAGCCAGGAATCACGAATGCCCCTGCTGCGTATTGTCCTCGACCTCAAACACCTGGCGTCCCTTGTAGCGGCCGGTTGCCGGGTCCACATGATGCATCAGAGTATACTCGCCGGGTTTCTCGAAGCTGGGCACCATCGCGGGATGATGGGCCAGTTTATAGTGCGTGCGCCGCTTGCGCGTGCGCTGGTTGGAATGACGCCGTTTCGGTAAGGGCATGATGATACCTTTCTAACTTACGTTACGTATCCAGCTTTGCCGGGCACGGAAAGTACCCGGCTATGGGGCGGCTGCGCCGCCAAGCGTCCTTCGGACGCCTGCTTCCCCTTTGTTGTTCCGTCCGGTAGGATGGTTGGCCGTTAGGCCCTAGAGACGGGGGTTTTCAACCCCCGGCGATTGCTTTCTAAAAGAGAGGAACCAGGGCTGCGGGGGTTAGACCTCCCCGTTGCCTGTTTCCCCTTCGGTGCGTTTCAACAGTTGGCCGAGTCTGGCAAAGGCCGGGTTGATCGGCGCTTCCTCCGTCTCGGCTTCCCCGGTGGCTCGCCGCAAGACCTCCTCTGGAAACAGGTGGCACTGCTCACAGCGCCCGTCGTTGCGCAGGGGTGGCAGCGGCTGGGTCGGCTCCTCCAGCAGAATATACTGGCGGAGCATTTCGGTTAAATTAAAAACGTGGCCGTCGAATAGTTTACCCGCAATTGGGCTTTGATCTTCTTCCACGACCGTTACCGTCTGGGGCGTGCGCGGCCCGGTCGTGTGGAGCAGCTCGAACTGCTCCTCGATATCCAGCGCGACAGGCCACTCAAAATAGAGGCTGCAGCGGCTGCAAGGCAGCGCAACGGCCGTGGTCGCCCGACCGCGTATCAGCAGCGTGCCGCCGGTATTGGTAAAGGTAATGCGGCCTTCAATCGGCTTGGTGCATTCGACGTCCTCATCCACGAGCGGCGGCTCCTGGATGTCGTAGGGCACCTGCTTGCCGACCTCTTGCAGTAGTTCAGAAATATCCAGACGCATGGTCGCACCCTAAAAGTGGGGAGTCAGGGAGCAAGCAGCAAGCAGCAGGCAGGGAAAAAGCCGCGCGCGTGCGGTTCACCCCCCACGTGCGTGGGGAAATACCCGCTCCCTGTTCCCCACTCCTTCTCAATGGGGTCGTTCTAGCATGTCGCGTCCGCGCTGGATCTGGGTCATGGCTTTGCCGAGGACGGCTTCGAGATTGGCCAGCACGTCGCGGGCATAGTCATCCGCGCCCTGCCGCACCGCCATCGCCTCCTGGTGGGTGCGCGCCTGCAAATCCTGAGCCATCACCTGCGCCTGCTGGACGATCTGGCTATCGGCCACCAACTGTGCGGCCTGCGCGCGGGCGGCGGCAAGGACCTCCTCGGCAGCCTGGCGAGCCGCCTCCTGAAGATGCCGGGCTTCGCGCTGGGCCTCCTCGAGCCGGCCCCTGGCCTCCAGGTCGGCCCCTTCAAGCAGCCGCTCCGCCTCCGCTTTGGCGCTCTCCAACTCGGACAGCGCCGCCTCATGAGCCTCGATCAGGATGCGCTCGGCGCTCCCGCGGGACTCTTCTACGATACGTTCGGAGTCTCGTGCGAGTTTCGAGGCCCGTTTCATCTCTTCGGGCAGATTGGCCCGTATCTTCATGACAAGATAATGGAATTTCTCATCGTCGAAGCGGAACAGGATGCCTGCCGGGCCGCGCCGCGTGTTCTCCACTAGGTCTTCAAGCTCGCTGAGCAGCTTGAGGATATCCACACCGCTATGGGTGGGCGCGACGAAGCGGGGGGCATCTACCGCCGCGAAAGCGGCAGGCGGCGGCGCGTGCGTATCTTTATCGGTGGTCTCAGAGTTCACTTTTTCCGATCTCCGAACTTCCGAGTCGTTGTCGTAGGCGTTGTCCAACACTGTCTGGCACCAGTCCTTTTACCGATCCGCCGAGGCGGGCGATCTCTTTGACGATACTGGAACTGAGGTAGGAGTATTCCGCCCCAGTCATCATGAAGACGGTTTCTACAGCGCTGCTCAGGCGCCGATTCATCAGCGCCATCTGAAGCTCGTACTCAAAATCTGAGACGGCTCGCAGCCCCTTGACGATCACCGTAGCGTCCTGCTCCAGGGCATACTGGATCAGCAGTCCCTCGAAGGCGTCTACCCGGACATTGGGCAGCGGGGCGCACACCTCCCGGAGCATCTCCAGCCGCTCTTCGACGCTAAAGAGGGGCGTCTTGGCCGGGTTACGGGCCACGGCCACGATCACCCCCTCAAACATCGCCGCCGCCCGCTCGATGATGTCCAGGTGTCCGTTTGTCACCGGGTCGAAGCTGCCCGGCACTAGCGCGCGTGCCATGTTTTACCTAACCCCCCGGCCCCCTTCCCTTGTAGGGAAGGGAGGGACCCGGCTTGAGATGGTTGCGGCCCTCACCCTCAATAGACCTCACCCCGACCCCTCTCCTTCACAAGAAGAGGGGAGCGGGAACCGGGTTCTCCCCTCATCCCGTCCCTTCTCCCTGCAAGGGAGAAGGGAGAGCAGAAGCCGGGTTCTCCCCTTCCCCGCTACCCCTCCTCAATTCTAGGATAGAGGAGAAGCCGGGTCACCCCCACCCCTGTGAGCGGTAGCGAACGTATTAGGGAAGGGGGCCGGGGGGTTAGGTCAACTCCAACCCGTGCCGCATCCGTTCCAGCGCGCGGCGCAGCGGCTGATGTTCGGGCCGGGACAGCTTAGGGTCGGCCTCGACGAGCTGGAATGCGGTCTCGCGCGTCTCGGCCAAAATCTCCCTATCCTGAATAATATCGGCGATGTAGAGTTCCGGCATACCGCTCTGGCGGGTGCCATAGAACTCGCCGGGTCCGCGCAGGCGCAGATCCTCTTCGGCGATCTTGAAGCCATCGGTCGTGGCCGTCATTACCTCCATGCGCGCCCGCCCCTCCTCAGTCTTGGGATCGGCCATTAGGATGCAGAACGAGGCGTGCTGGCCGCGCCCGACGCGCCCGCGCAACTGATGCAGTTGCGCCAGCCCGAAGCGGTCCGCATCCTCGATGACAATGACCGAGGCGTTGGGCACGTCAATGCCGACCTCGATGACCGTGGTGGAGACCAGCACGTCCAGCTCGTGAGCCTTGAAGCGGGCCATGACCGCATCTTTCTCGTCCGGCTTCATCTGGCCGTGCAGCAGGCCCACCCGGTATTGCGGGAAGACATCGTTGGCGATGTGCTCGCTCAATTGCGTGGCGCTCTTGGCCTGGAGCTTCTCGCTCTCCTCGATCAGCGGGCAGACAACGTAGACCTGCCGGCCCTCCATCAAGAGGCGCTGCGCGGCGGCGTAGACCTGCGCGCGCTTATCCGGCGTCTTCCAGTGGGTGGTGATCGGTTTGCGGCCCGGCGGCAGTTCGTCCAGCACGGAGACATCCAGGTCGCCGTAGAGGGTCAGGGTCAGGGTGCGCGGGATGGGCGTGGCCGTCATCACCAGGACGTGCGGGCGCTCGCCCTTCTGGCGGAGGGCCTGCCGCTGGAGCACGCCGAACCGGTGCTGCTCGTCCACGATGACCAGACCGAGCCGGGCGAACTCCAGGCCCTCCTGGATCAGCGCGTGCGTGCCGACGACCAGCCGGGACTGCCCGCTCAGAAGCCGGTCGCGCACGCTCGCCTTTTCCTTCTGCGTCTGGCTGCCCAGCGCCAATTCCACCGCCAGCCCGAGCGGTTCGAGCAGGCGGCCCAGCACGATGGCGTGCTGCTGCGCCAGAATTTCGGTGGGGGCCATCAGAGCCGCCTGGCAGCCGTTCTCGACGGCCATCAGCATCGCCGCCAGCGCCACCATCGTCTTGCCACTGCCCACGTCGCCCTGGAGCAGGCGGTTCATTACGCGCCCGCTGCCCATATCGGCGGCGATCTCGGCGATGGTCCGCTGCTGCGCCCCGGTCAAGGTAAACGGCACGATCTCGGCCAGATCGGCCCGCAGGCGATCCAGTGAGATTTCGAAGGGAATGCCGCGCACATCGCGGCTGTGAGCGCGCCGCCGGATCGCCAGGAGCGTCTGCAGCAGAAAAAACTCTTCAAAGACCAGCCGCCGCCGCGCCGCCTGTAGGTCTTCCCAGCTCTCTGGGAAATGGATATTGCGCACTGCCGTCTGCGCGCCCACCAGCCTGTGACGCAGGATCACCTCCGGCGGCAGCGTCTCCTCCACCAGCGGCAGGTAGGTCTGGAGCACGGCGTCCACCATGCGCCGCAGCCGTACCTGGCGGACGCCTTCGGTAGCCGGGTAGACGGGCACGATGCGGTTGGTAGAGAGCGTATCGCCGTCCTCGCCCAGTTCCTCCCATTCGGGGTTCTGTATCTCCAGCGACCAGCCGACGCGCCTGGCCTGCCCGTAGACGACCACCGGCCTGCGGGACGCCGCCAGGCCCTTGAATGTCTTCTCCAGGTAGGGCTGATTGAACCAGGTGAGCGTGAGCGCGCTGCCCGTGTCGTCGAGAAGGGCTTTGGTGATCTGTAGGCGCGGCTTCGGGTAGGTCGTATTGACCGCGATCACCACCCCGCAGACGGTAACGAGCTCCCCGCTCTGCACCTCCGCCACGCGCCGGAACCTGGTTCGATCCTCCCAGCGGCGGGGGATGTGGCGCAGCAGATCGGCTACGGTGACCAGGCCGATTTTCGCCAGCAGCGCCGCCGCCTGCGGCCCCACGCCTTTGAGGTACTGAAGCGAATCCTCCAGGCTCAAAGCGCCATTTTTGACTGGTGGGGCAAGGACACGCGCTGGTTCTTGGCGGCCGGTGGGCATCGAGTCTCCTGCGCAAAAGAGGGTATTGCCAGATCGCCCTGACAACGTTGCGGTATTGTATCAGACGCCCGATTCAATTGTCAACGCTGCCCGCAAGAAAAGCGACGGCTGTGTTTACGCCGTCAGCCGCCATAGTATACCCTAGATTTTCCAAACCAGGACAGCGATTTTTGAACCACCCGCTGCACTAGAGACACGGAGGAAAAGCCAATCCTTCAACAGGATGAACAGGATTTTGCAGGATTTACAGGATTACACAAATTCAGGGTAATCCCTCCCAACGGTGTTGACGTATCTCCTCAGCAGGCTGCGTGAGATTGATCCACACGGCTGGGAGCATCTAACCCAAGTTGCTACCTAGGAACACGTTTGAGAGAGAATCGCTCTGGAAACCGGCTTTTGCATCACCGTTTGCCTTCTCGAAGAGGCAAGGTAGCAACTTGAGTTATCTACCAAATTCAGAGAAGCCCTGTTTTATTGAGTGGTTGAAATCCGGTTAATCCCGTTAATCCTGTCTAAATTGCCTTCAGAAGGCAGGAGTTTCAGAGGCTTATGCCGTACACAGTAGCCGTAGTCGGTCGGGCGACATACGCGAAGGGAAGCGCGACGCGCAGCAGTTGCGCCAAAGGAGAGCCTGAGATGCCGAAAAAGGCCGATATCGGCGCCAATGGGCAGGATGCCGTGACCGAGAAGAAGCAGCAGCTTCTGGAATTAACGGGCGGGTTCTGCGACGCCTATTTGAATGCGGACTACAAGCGGCTGTGCAAGAAGCTCATAGATAGGATGGCCAAACAGCGTTCCGTGCCCTTTCTGCGCGGACGCCCGGAGATATGGGCCACCGGGATCATTCATGCGCTCGGCACGATGAACTTCCTGTTTGATAAGCGTTTTAAGCCGCATGTGAGCGCACCGGACATCGCCGCCTATTTCCATGTGGCTCCGGGTAGCGCCTCCCAGAAAGCGGGAGCCATTCGCGAAATGTTCAATCTCAACTACTTCAATACCGAGTTCATGACCAAGCAGATGAAGGAGAGAATGGCCCCCACCTTCGAGCTGCTGGAGCAGGCGGCACAGCAGATCACTCCTACCTTCGAGATGGTGGGCCAGTTGGAGCAGATGCTTGGCGGCGGGCTGCGGATGTCCAATCCGGAGGGCGATGTCGTCGAGGGCGGGCAGTTCGTTGCGCACGAGTCGCCGGTGCAGTCCCGCTTCTATGACCTGGCGGAGCGCTACCAGCGGCAGAGGCCGTGTCCGGCTCTCGAACGGGATGTTCGTAAACTGATTGAGCGGGACCCGGATTTTTATGACTCCTATTTGATGCTGCGGGACATGCTCCGGCAGCAGGGACGGGAGGAGGAGGCGGAGCAACTGCTCAACACGGCCTATGAGCGGGCGCTGAGGCGCATTACGGACGCCGAAGGCAACTGGCCGCCGACGCTGGAATGGGGCTGGCTGGAAAACCGGCACATCATCCGCACGCTGCTCAACAAGGCGCTGGCCGAATGGGAGGCGGGCCGCACCGACGCGGCGCTGGAGTTGCTGCGCAAGCTTCTGCGCTCCAATCCGGGTGATAACATCGGCGCGCGGGAATATATTCTGGCTATCCGCATGGGCATGACGTTTGAGGAGTTCGAGAAGACGTTCCAGAGCCAGTTCGGCTACGACGCCCTGAAGATGATGGAGTGGTTCGATAAGAACAGCCGCCGCTTCCCGGACGAGTTCGATTGGTGGAAAAAGGCGGTAGAGTATGAGGAAGAATGAGCCGCTACGAGCGCGCCCGAATGCCTGAACAGAGGAGGACAAGTGCGAATGCAGCCTACTGCCCACCCCACTCCCCGCCTGCGCCGTTTTGCGCGGGCCGCACGCGACCCGGAGGCGGCCCGATGGCTGGCCGAAGTCGGCGGCGAGCGTCCTGCCCAGGCCGCCGACGGCGTGGAAGTGCTCAATCCGCGCGGGCGGGTGCCGGTCAGCTTCATCATTGACGACTCTACCTGTCTGGTGAACCTGGCCCACTTCTGCATTCCCCCGTTCGCCGAGGTCTTCCCAGGCCGCTACTTACAGCCCTGGAAGACCCTGCCGCGCGAGATACCCGATGCCTTCGTGCGGAAGTTTGGCGAGTGGTGCCATGAGCGGGGCGTAAAGGGCAAATACAGCATCGTGCCCTATCCGGCCTGCGTGGGCTGGATGGATCGGGAGCTTCCCGGCTGGTCGAAGCGGGAACTGGAGGCAAGCCTGGACCTGGTGCGCACGCTGATGGCGCCGGACTGGGACATCCACCCGGAGATGGTCTCCCACACCTGGGTGATCGATACGAAGACAGGCCGCCCTTACCCGGAACGCACGGAGCGGTTCATGGAGAACTGGGGCTGGACGGAGGGCAAGTCCGTCGATCAGCTTGCCGACTACCTGGCCTACGCTTTGCAGATCCTCAAGAATGTCGGCCTGCCGTGCGAGGGCATCACGACGCCTGGCGGGTTCGGAACCCAGGTTCTGCCGGAGCTGGCGCAGGCGACCTTGCAGGCGTGCCGCGATGTCTACCGCGCCGAGATCCCCCACTACTTCCGTCACCTCTTCACGGACGGGCGGAGCGTAGCGCCGCGCGTCGAATATGCCTCCGGCCTGGAAGGGATGGCCCCCGAATGCGCCGTCTCGATCATCGGCTGCACGGGCGATTGGTTTGGCGGCTGGGACGGCCTCTCGCCGGGCAATGTGGATCTGTTCATCACCGAGGATTTGCAGGGCGGGCGTCTGCCGGAGGTGATGGATCGTGGGGAGCCGGCCATCCTGGTCTGCCACTGGCCGGGCATCTACTTCAACGGCGAGGAGGTCGGCTTCACCATCTTCAAGGAGGTCGTGCGGCGCATTCACGCCCGCAACGACGACCTGCTCTGGATGAAGCTGAGCGAGATCGCCCGGTACTGGGCCGCCGGGGAGTTGACGGCCATCACGCGCGCCGCCGAGGGCGTGACGCTGCGCGCGCCGTTCGCCTGCCCTGAATTCACGCTGTGGGTCTCCGCGCCGCCGCAGGCCAGGCCGCAGGTAACGGCGGAAGGTCGGCCTGTGGAACTGCGTGAGGTCTCTGCGCCGGGGGACCTGGCGGGCGGCGCCTGGCTGCGGGAGGGCGAGGGCATCGCGCTTTGCTTTGATCTGGTAAAGGGGACGACGACCGTGCGGCTGTAGCGCTTTCGAGTGTTTTGAGAAGTGGGCAGGCTGCGAAAATCTCGCAGAAAGACCTGCCCGTTTTTTAGCCCTAAAGTGTTGACAAATTTTGAACTCTTCTGTATCCTAATATGTAGATATTAGTATACTTATATGGATGGCAGAGGAGTTAGCACGATGCGAAACCAGACGCGCTATGGAGGCAGCCCCTCTTTGGAGGGGGAGGATCAATGGACTCTTTCCGGCGAGAGACATCGTAGAGGTTGGGAACAGGAATTGGCGGTGGTTTCTCTACTGCCATCGGCCTGCCGTTGTACTGACGACGGCGCCAACCTGGAGGCAAGTGGAGTCGCTGCTCTGGGAGGAGATTCGCAGGCGCTTTCACCGAGTCCAGGCGCGGGCCGAGGCCGACCCTTCCCGGCCCAGGCTGGAGGGCAGCCTATTGCAGACGCGCCTGAAGGTCGCGGATGGGCATTTTGCGATGGGCCTTAGCACCGACGAGCCTGTCAGGTTCCAGGGCTTCCACGCGGAGAACCTGCTGGTCGTGCTGGACGAGGCGTGCGGCGTGCCGGAGGAGATCTGGGACGCGATAGAGGGCGTCTGCGTAGGACGCAATAACCGGGTGCTGGCTATCTCAAACCCGCTATCTCCCGCCGGTCGGTTTTACCAACTGTTCAAATCGCCGCGCTGGAAGACCTTCACCCTCTCGGCGCTGGCACATCCGAACGTGGCCGGGGAAACGTTTCTGTTTCCGGTTATTCCGGGAGCGGTGACACGGGAGGCGGTGGCGGATCGGATTGCCGATTGGTGCGAGCCGATGGGGACAGCCGAGGCCAACGTAGATGACCGGGAGACGTTTGCCTGGGAGGGGCGGCGGTATCGCCCGAACGGGCTGTTTCGCGCCCGCGTGCAGGGCGAGTTCCCGGAAGCGGCAGCAGACAGCCTGATCGCCCTCTCCTGGATCGAGGCGGCGATGGCGGGAAAGGAGTCAACCGAGAAGTCTTTGCCTCCTTCTTCCTTTCTTCCTCATCCGGCCTGCATCCTGGCGGCGGACGTGGCGCGGTTCGGCCCGGATGAGACGGTGCTGGCGGTACGGCAGGGCGATACGGTGACGCGGCTGGCGACGTATCGCGGGCTGAGCACGATGGAGGTAGCCGGACGCATTGCAGCGCTGGCGCAGGAGGAGCACGCGGAGGTCATCGCCGTGGACGCGGTAGGTATCGGGGCGGGCGTGGTGGATCGATTGGAGGAGCTGGGCGTGGCCGGGCTAGTGCCGGTGCAGTTTGGGGAGAGGCCGGTGGGTGCGCGGGAAGCCGATCAGTTTTTGAATCTGCGCGCGCAGACCTACTGGGCCTTGCGGGACCGGTTCCGGTCGGGGCAGATCCGGCTGCCCCAGGATGAGACGCTGGCGGCGCAGTTGGCGAGCCTGCGCTACCAGTTCGCATCCGCCGGGCAGATTCAGATCGAGAGCAAGGAGGAGATGCGGCGGCGCGGCCTGCCCTCGCCAGACCGGGCGGACGCCGTGGCGCTCTTGTTCTGCCCTACGCTTATCCTCGGCCCGTTTGCCGGCGTGTCGCTCCCTCGCGGACGGCATTACGAGCGGGCCGAGCCGGTGCACTGGGATGAGGTGACGCTCTGGTGACGACAGGCTGACCCCTGCCGCTGTGGGGCCTGCGGCCCGCTGCCTGCCTGCGCAGGCAGAGGCAAACCCTGGCTTCTCTGCTCCCCCTTCTCCTTTTGACCTAACCCCCCGGCCCCCTTCCCTAGGAGGGAAGGGGGTGCCCCGGCTTCTTCTCTCCCCTCTCCTTGTGAAGGAGAGGGGCCGGGGGTGAGGTCTGCTGGGGAGAGGACTAGAACAGAATGGCCTGCAATTCCCATCTTGCTGTAGGAAATGCCGGGCAAAATCACGAAGTTACCCCTGGACGAGAACTATCAAAGACGCCCATCCAGGGCGAATGAGGACGAAAAGAGAGATGATAGAAACGCGCAAACTCGGGCACAATGGCCCGGAGCTTACCACCGTCGGCTTTGGCGCCTGGGCCGTTGGCGGGCCGTGGAAGGTCGGCTGGGGGCCGCAGAGCGATGCGGACTCCATTGCGGCCATCCGCCGGGCGCTGGAGCTAGGCTGTAACTGGATTGATACCGCCGCCATCTACGGCCTGGGCCACTCGGAGGAGGTCGTCGGCAGGGCCATCCAGGGCTTGCCGCGCGACCAGGTTTTTATTGCCACCAAGTGCGGGCGCGTGCCCGACGCGACCGGCACGCCGCACGGCAATTTGCATCCCGACAGTATCCGCCGCGAGATGCAAGCCAGCCTGCGCCGCCTGGGAACCGACTACGTAGACCTCTATCAGATCCACTGGCCAGCCGACGAGACCGGCACGCCGCTGGAGGAGTCCTGGGCGACGTTGGCCGCGCTCCAGGATGAGGGCAAGGCCCGCTACATCGGCGTCAGCAACTTCAACGTGGAACAGATGGCCCGGTGCGAGCCTATTCGGCACATCAACTCCCTACAGCCGCCGTATAGCCTGCTGCGCCGCGAGGTCGAGGCTGAAATCCTGCCCTGGTGCCTCCAGAACGGCACCGGCGTTATCGTCTATAGCCCCATGCAGGCCGGCCTCCTCTCCGGCTCCTTCGACATTAACCGCGTCGCCCCGGATGATTGGCGGCGCAACAACCCGCTCTTCCAGGAGCCGCAGCTCTCTAAAAACCTGGCCTTCGTGGAGCGTCTGCGCCCGATTGCCGCCCGGCACGGCAAAACGGTCGGGCAGCTTGCCATCGCCTGGACGCTGATGCACCCGGCGGTGACGGCGGCGATTGTCGGGGCGCGGCGGCCCGCCCAGGTGGAGGAGAACGTCAGCGCGATGGGCTGGCGGCTGGCGGAGGCGGAGATGGCCGAGATTGAGGCTGCCCTGCGCTAAGCGACTAGACGCTCAAAGTGCGTAGTTGTCCGAGAGGGAGATTCTACGCGCTTTGGCGGCACGGCCACTTGGGGAAAACGCATGCCACCTATCAAATCAACGCCGCCGGACGCTTCCGAGGATCGCGGCCACCTGAGCGAAACCATTGCCATGCATCGGTGGCTGCGACTGCTCATCGTGGTGGCGACCTGCCTGCTGCTGGTGGCTGCCGTAGCGGTGACCGTGCGCCTGCTGGCAGCCATCCATCATACGGTGCTGCTGTTTGCGCTGGGCGGGCTGCTGGCCTATGCCTTCGACCCTCTGGTGGAGCGGGCGCGCGGGCTTGCCCGGCGGGGGCAACATCCGCGCTGGGCCGGCGTGCTGATCGTCTTCGGCGTGCTGTTTGGGCTGTTTTTTCTCGGCGGCGTGCTCTTGAGCGCGCAACTGACCCATCAGGTGCAGGTGCTCGTCCGCGATCACGCCGCCATCGAGCAGCGAGGACGGCAACTGCTGGCAGATACGGATGCCTGGCTGGCCGCACGCAGTATTCACGTCAACCTGGAGCAGTATCTGAGCAACCCGCCCTCCAATGTCAAGTCCTGGGGCGAAGTGGTGGCGCATAGCACGGTAAGCACGCTGGCGGCTCTATCGCGCTCGGTTGTGGAAGGGCTGCTCGTGGTGCTGATCGCTCTCTACTTCCTGCTCTACAGCCAGGAGATGCGGGAGCGGGTGAATGCCGCCTTACCGGAGCGCCTGTTGCCCTACGCTGTAGCGTGGGAGACGGACGTGAGCCGCGTCCTGGGCGGCTTTGTGCGCGGCCAACTGCTGCTGGCCCTGGCGCTGGGCGTGGCGGCGGCGGTTGCCTGCGGCTTGCTGGGCGTGCGGCTCTGGCTGTTGATCGGGATCTTTGTTGTGTTCGCGGCGCTGATACCGGTGGTCGGGCCGTTCATCGGCGCTTTCCCGGCGGTGATTGCCGCGCTGTTGACGCCCGCCGGTCACGGCCTGACTCCGCTCACGCGCGCCATTATTGTCGTGATCCTCTTCTTTCTCATCAACGAATTCGGCTCAAAAGTGCTGTATCCGCGCCTGGTTGGCGTGGCGCTGGGGCTGCATGAGGTGTTGGTCTTGTTTATTCTGCTGGCCGGATTTGAGGTCGGGGGCCTGTGGGGCGTGCTGTTTGCGGCTCCCCTAACGGCGCTGGCGGTGGTAACGCTGGTGCAGCTTTATCGGCTATGGCAGGGTGAGCCGCCGGTTTCCGTGGCGCTCGCGGCGCGGCGGGCTAGCATCAAGGCGGCGGCGCGCGGCACGCCCTGAGGGTGGCCCTAGCGATCAGCGGCTTATGCGTCAGCCCGCATTTTGCAGAGTGGATGCGGGATAATCCATGGTCAAAGCCGGACGGAGAACAAATTCTCGGTCCAATTTATTGTTCGCCTATACCTTAATCCATGCTTGTTGGCATGGAATTTGCACAAGGTTAAAGTTGCAGACTAAAACGAGGGTTGTACACATACGTTGAGGTCGGTGTTCTCAGAGGCAGTTGCAGTAATCCTCCTTCTATCTCAAGCAGGGACACGCGCGGCCAGAGATCCTCTTGCCGTAACGACACGCTTGAGAGACAACCTCATTGTCGTGATGAGAAAGGGAAACAGACATGAATGCTCGACACCTCTTTGCCGCCGCCGTTCTTGCAGGTGTACTCGGCCTCGCCTCGGTGCAGGCGGCCAACGCACAAGGCCCGATCCCGTATCCCGATCGAGGCACCCCCAATCCGGAAACCTATTCGTTCACTGCCGCCTCTTCCGGCGACTTAATCGCCTACTTCGCCGGTAGCACGGCCAGTTTCGACAACCAGTTGGGCGTGCTCGTCAACGGGGTTGCCCAGGGCGGATTCGGCCTGGACAACCATAGCAGCTCCATTGGACAGCCATACAATTTTGGTCACGTCAACGCAGGAGATTCGCTGATCTTCGTCCTGCATAACCTCACCCTGGGCGAGGATGCCTTTTCCGATCCGAGCCTGAACGTGTCTTACGATAACCCGGGTGAGACCCTTGGGCACAACCACGTGTACTCGACATTCTATACAGGTACGTCTTCTCAACAGACCTTCTTCCCCGGCGTACCGGCGGGCACCTACGTGGCCTTTGAGGACCTGCCGTTTCCGGGCTCGGACTTCAACTACTTTGATGAGAACTTCGTCTTCAGCAACGTCCTGACGAACGCGCCCCCTCCTTCTTCCGTTCCCGAACCCGGCGCCTATGCCCTTTTGGCCAGCCTGGGTCTAACCGGGGCCGCTCTGCTTCGCCGCCGCCGTGTCGGCTCGCGTCCGTAGTCGTTCCTGCGCCACAGACAGCAACCACATGACAACAGGAGTTGCTGCCATAGGAACCGGACAATCATCTCCGATTGGGGCGCAGGGGATAGAGTATCGCTGCCTTAATCGTGGTTTGAGAGGGGGCCTTCGTGAGGCAACCATGCCTGCGTAGGACGCTAGGGGAATAGGAGTAAGCCGGGTACGTTCTGTGCCCGGCTTACCTGTTTACCGCCTTATTTAGGTTGCTGTAGCTACCGCTTGGTGCGGGCGCTGGTGCTGGTGGACTGAGTCGTCGTCGTGGATTGCGTCCCTCCGGTGGTCGTGTTGGTGCCCGTTCCGGTGGTGCCGGTAGTCCCGGTGCTCGTGCCGGTGGTTCCAGTGCTCGTTTCGCTAGAGCCGGTCGTACCGGGAGTGGTTGTGGTTCCGCCGGAGGATGTTGTGCCCGACGTCGTCCCCGTAGTTTTCGACGTGCTCGTCGTGGTGTGGGTGCTGGTGCTGGTCGAACTGGAGCTGGAAGGGCTGCGTGGGGTTCTGACCACGGTTGTGCTGGTGCCGCCGGGCGGCGCCTCTACCTGGGTTTCCTGGCTGCAGCCCACCAGTCCCGCCACTCCCAACACAACCGCCAGAGTCAGCCAGCCTGATCGCTTTGTTACCATAGTTCTCTCCCTCTGGTTGCGCCTGTGGGTTTCGATCCTCACCGCCCTGATGCCCTCGGCTTCCCTGTTTGATTCGTTCTCTCGCCTCGGAATGCCCCGGGAGATTGGCAAAGGACATTAGGGCCAGTGCAATGCCTGCCAGACAAAAGCTTGAATCCTCACCCAGAGCAACTCCGGGTGCCATCGCGCATCAGACGAAGCAACGTCCAGTTGTGTTCCTTCGCTTATCAGGCGGACTGCGGCGAGAAAGCAGAATAGGATAGGCAAACTCGCTCCGGCAAATCGGGGTCATCAGCGATCCGAGGGCGGCACGTAGTAGACGAGCATAGCGCCGCCGTTTAGCACCGCAAGGGGCTGCTGGTTACGAAAGGCTGCCAGCCGTGCAGGATCGTCGGAGACGTAATGGAATTTGCCGATTTGAGGCAGGAATATCCCGGCCAGGTTGGTCGCGCCGATAGCGACGTAGCCGGTGGAGTCAGGGCGTGCGGGCGTGTAGCGGATGCCGTATTCCGCCGGGTCCACGCTGCCGTAATATTGCAGCGCGATCTGTTCCAAGTGATGCGCCCGCATATAGGCGCGCAGCGCCAGCAGCTCTTGGCCCCAATCCAGGTTGGACTCGACCAGGTAGCGGTACTTGTGCGCGGCGGGGAGAGCGAAGAGGGTATTGAAATAGGCCAGGTGATTGGGGCAGGCGAGCACGCTTTCGACGGCCTGCCAGCAGAGCAGCGCCGTGAGCGCGGCGGGCGCCCAGCGCAGCCGGGCCGGTTGAGGAAGGCGCCGCAGCGCGGCCAGGCGGCTGACGAAGACGCAGAGGAACGGATAGAGCGGCAGAATGTAGCGCAGGCCCAGGTTGACGGTATCTTGCAGGCTTAGGAGCAGCGGTATCAGGAAGCCCAGAGCCAGGCCGACCTCCGCCGCTCGGTCGGCGTGCGGCAGCCGCCGCCAGAAGAGCAGCGTGAGCAGCAACAGCAGCAGCAGCGGCAGCGGCGTCTTGATCAGAAAGACGGCAGAGCAGTAGGCGCGCAGGCCGTGCGGATAGAAGTGCCCGAAGAGGTAGGAGAACCCCGCGCGGTGTCCGCCCTGTATTACCGTGCGCAGCATATAGAGATAGGGACCGCCGGGAAGCTTCATCAGGCGCGAGGGATGATGGATGCCCAGATTGAACCCATACGCCGCCCAGATCATCAGCAGCAGGGCAATCCCCATCCAAAGGAAGTGAGCGAGCGGCGGCACTGCCGTCTCGGCGGGGAAGACGCCGGTCGTCGGCGCGCTGTGCCCATTGTCACCTACGGCGGCAGGCGAATGGAGAGGCTTTGCGTCTGTCGGCTCCGGGCCGCGCGGTGCGTCGGCGGTCCCGGCAGGCGAGGCCATTCTAACTCGTTCTGCGCTTTCCGGTTGTGGCAGACCGGCGCTCCCGGTAGGCGGGGCCGCGCCTGTCCTGCGCGCCTCCTTACGTCGGGCCAGGTACATCCCCGCCAGGAGGATCAGGCAGAGCGCCGGGCCGGTCACTTTCGCCAGCGCGGCCAGCCCCAGGCAGAGGGCAGTGACCAGCAGGCGGCGCGTGGAGGGAGCGCGCAGATAGAGCCAGTAGGCGTAGGCCGTGGCAAAGACCCAGACCGTGACGCTGGAGTCGGTGGTCACCAGGCAGGAATGGGCCAGCAGATTAGGCTCGAAGGCGAGCGCTGCCAGCGCCACCAGGCCGGCGCGCGGCCCGAAGAGACGCGCGGCAAAGCAGTAAACCAGCCAGCCCAGCAGCAGCGACTGGAGTAAGATGGGCAGCCGGGCCAGCAGCAGGATGGTCTCCGGGGCGTAGCCGGAATGGAACAGCAGCCGGTGGGCCGTGACGTTGGTGTAAAAGTCGTCCGCAGGGATCTGGAGCGTGTCGGCGGGCAGCGGCAGGAACAGCAGGAAGAGGCTGTTGAGATAGTAAGAGCCGACCGGGTGGTAGATCAGCGCTGGTATATGGGCGAAGTCGTAGCTGCCGGTCAGCAGAAGATAACGGCCAACGCCGACATAGA
This sequence comes from Chthonomonadaceae bacterium, assembly GCA_035650735.1. Lineage (GTDB taxonomy): Bacteria > Armatimonadota > Chthonomonadetes > Chthonomonadales > Chthonomonadaceae > DASRGL01. Next base: position 30,874 of record DASRGZ010000096.1, on the reverse strand, counting down.
GCGCCTCATCCCAGGTGGCGGAGGCGCTCAGACAGTTCCAGAGGCCCTGCGCGAACATAAGGAGCAGCAGGGCCGCAACAAGCAGCTTGTGCCCGCGCGCACTCGTCGACGCTTGCGGCGGGGTGGCTTCGGTTCGTTGGACGGAGAGGACAGGCGCTCGCTCAAGCAACGTATTCCAGAACATAGTTTCCCCGACAAGTAGAGCAGGGCACGCCCTTTAAGCGGTAGACACTCCCAGTCGTGTGGATCAATCTCAAGCAGCTTGCTACTGAGGAGATACGTCCACACCGTTGGGAGGGATTACCCTTTAAGCGGCGCAGCCGGAAAATCCGCCATCTTTTGGCGGCAGGCTAAACCCTGCCGCTGTGAGGCTCTGCTAGGGTCGGAACTGCGCACGCTCGACTGCCAGGGACGCCGCTCAACGGTTCGCGGCTCTGCCTGGCGATCTCCGCCTAGCCAGGCCCGCTGCCTGCCTACGCAGGCAGAGAGCCTTGCCCACCTGCATGGGCGGAAAAGACGCCGCCAAATGCTCCATTAAGCGGCCAGTTCCTTGACGGCTTTGCAGACCGTCTCGATCTGATCCTCTGTGATCTCCGGGAACATCGGCAGGGAGAGCACCTCCTGGCATGCTGCCTCGGCATGGGGGAAATCTCCTGGCTGATAGTCCAGGTTGCAGTAGGCTTTTTGCAGCGGGATCGGCACCGGATAGTGGATTCCCGCGCCGATGCCCCGCGCGTTCAGGGCGCGCACCAGATCGTCTCGCCTTCGGGAGCGGATCACGTAGAGATGGAACACGTGGCTGGCCTCCGGCGCGACGTAGGGGGTCGGGAGGCCCATCTCGCCAAGCAGACAGGTATAGTAGGCGGCGGCCCGCCGTCGCTGCTCGTTCCAGGCATCCATGCGCCGCAGCTTGATGCGCAGGATGGCGGCCTGCAGCGTATCCAGGCGGCTGTTGAAAGCCAGGAAATCGTGCTGATACTTCTGCCTCTGGCCGTAGTTGCGCAACATGCGCAGATGGTCGGCGATGGCCGGGTCGTTGGTCGTTGCGGCCCCGCCGTCGCCATAGGCGCCCAGGTTCTTGCCCGGATAGAAGCTGAAGGCGGCCACGTCGCCCAGTGAGCCGACGCGCTGCCCCTTGTACTCAGCCCCGTGCGCCTGGCAGGCGTCTTCCACCACCTTGAGGCCGTGCCGGCGTGCCACCGCCAGGATCGCCTCCATGTCGGCCGGCTGGCCGTAGAGGTGAACGGGCACGATAGCCTTCGTCCGGGACGTGATGGCGCGCTCAACCGCGACGGGATCGAGCGTGTAGGTGCGCGGGTCAATATCGGCAAAGACCGGCGTTGCGCCCGTAAACGAGATGGCAGAGGCGGAGGCCACGAATGAGTTCGGAGCGGTGATGACCTCGTCGCCCGGCCCGACCCCGCAGGCCAGCAGGCCCAGCTGTAGGGCGTCGGTGCCGGTCGCCAATCCTACCGCGTAGCGTGCGCCGCAGAAGGCTGCAAACTCCTCCTCGAAGGCGCCGACCTCGCTGCCCAGAATGAAATCGCCGCGCTCCATAACCGCCTGCACGCTCTGATTGATCTCGTCGGCAAGCGCGCGGTACTGAATCTTCAAGTCCACCAGAGGGATCGTCACGGTTCTCCTCCTAAACAAGGGCAAGCCCTGCTTCTCTGTCTTTGTCTAATCCTGTAAATCCTGTTCATCCTGTCTAAAAATCTGGTCTTTATCCAGATGGCGGGGGCGATTGCCTCCCGCGAGGCTAACGCTGCGCCGGGGAGCCTGTCCCGGACTAGAAGGCATCGGCGGTATAGGTGCGGTCGCACTGGCCGCAGCCCCAGATCCCTTGCCGCTGCTCCAGCGGGTACCCGCAGTGGCAGACCCAGCCGCGCTGCCGGGCCGGTGCGCCGAGCATCATCGCGTGCGGCGCCACATCGCGCGTCACCACAGCGCCCGCCCCGATGAAAGCGTAACGTCCCAGCCGGACGCCGCAGAGGATGGTCGCGTTGGCGCCGATGGTCACTCCCTCTTCCACATAGGTCGGCTGCAGCCAGCTCTTATCCTGGTAGCGCGCCGCTGCCGCTCCCAGGCGCGGCGAGCGGGGATAGAGGTCGTTGGTAAAGACGGCATTAGGCCCGACGAAGACGCCATCGCCCAGGTGGACTCCCTCCCAGACGCACACGCCATTTTTGATCGTCACGTTATCGCCCACCACGGCGCCGCGCTCCACAAAGGCATGGTCGCCGATATTGCAGTTAGCGCCGATGCGCGCGCCGGGCATGACGTGGGCATAGGCCCAGATGCAGGTGCCTTCTCCGATCTCTTCGCTTTCGACCAGAGCCATCGGATGAAACACAGCGATCCTCCTGAGGGCCGTTAAGCCGGGCGGCGATTGGCGGCGTAGGGAGCGTCGGTGAGGAGCAGGCCGCACGCCGCCTGCTCGCGCCGTCCGAAATGCCAGCGCCAGAAGAAGCGACCGAACTCCTGGGCCGTGCGCAGCATCACTTTTGGACGGCTCGCGCTGGCGACCCCGCCGCGCCGGGGACGCATCGGGCAGGGCACCTCCGCCACGCGCAGGCCCAGCCGATGCGCTTTGACCGCCATCTCCGCTCCCATCACCACCCCATGCGTCTCTATGTCTATCTGCTCAAAGATGGAGCGGCGGTAGAGGTGTTGCCAATTGACGTCCCGGTAGGGCAGACCAAAGAGAAGGCGCAGGAGCACATGGTAGAACCAGGAGTTAAACCGCATGAGCGGCGTGTAGCCCAGCCGCTCCGGCCGCCAGCCCAGAATCAGGTCGCTGGCCGGCATGGCCTCCAAAAACGGGCGCAGAGTCTCCAGGGTCAGCGGGCTATCGGCAGGGACGACCATGCAGAAGACGCCACGCGCAGCCCGAATGCCCGTGCGGATGGCGGCCCCGAACCCCTGGTTGCGCGCGTGGGTTTCGACCCGTATGCGCTCGTCGCCGCGCCGGGGATACTCGGACAGGATCTCGGACGACCGATCCGTGCTGCCATCGTTGACGACGATCAGCTCCCAATCTACCCCGGAGGCTTCCAGGGCGGAGCGCGTCGCCTGGATCGCGTCCTCCAGGTTCGCTGCTTCATTATAAGCCGGCATCACGACCGAAAGCATGGGCATCTCTTTGCTCCTGCCAGTGCCTAAAGTTAGGTATCTGCTCACAGATAAGGCGACGGGCCTGCCCGTCGCCTGCCACGTCGAAACGCTGTGGACATCTTCTCGTAGACAAGGGATTGGAGGTCAGGCTGTTGTCAGGCAGACCTGCGCGCCGTCTCGGGCCAGGGACTCATCTATGGCCCGCAGCACGCGCACATTCATCACGCCGGCCTCCCCGGCGCTCAGCGGCTGCTGCCCGCTCGCAATGCAGCTCAGGAAGTGCTCCACCTGATTGCGCAGCGGCTCACTCGGGGCGACATGGGGGCTGATGATATCGCCATCGCGCACCAGCAGGCGGAAGTCGCCGAAGCTATCCGCCTCCTGCCGCGAGGAGGTGATCCCCTTCTCGTAGATGCGCACGCGCTCGCTGACGTTGAGGTCGTTGAAGACGATGCGGCGCTGGCTGCCCACTGCGACCACCTCGCGCACCTTGTTCGGATCCACCCAACTGACATGGATGTTGGCGAGTACGTTGCCGGGATAGCCCAGGGTGATGAAAGCCACATCATGTAGCGTATGGTCTAAGACCGTGGCGGCGTTGGCCTGCACCCAAATAGGAGGGCGATCTAGCAGGAACTGGCAGATGGCCAGATCGTGGGAGGCCAGATCCCAGATCACGCTGACGTCGGGGCGTATCGGTCCCATGTTGGTGCGGGTGCAGTGCAGGTAGTAGAGCGTGCCAAAGTTGGGATCGCGCACCAACTCTTTGAGCTTGGCAATGCCTGTATTATAGAGGAACGTCAGGCCGACCATTAGCGTCCGGTCGCACTGTGCGGCGGTAGCGACTAGATCCTCCGCCTCTTCGACCGACGTGGTCAGAGGCTTTTCTACCATTACGTGCTTGCCGGCAAGCAGCAGGCGTTTGGTTATCTCGTGATGTGTAGAGGCTGGCGTGGCCACCACAACCGCATCAATCCAGCGATTGCGCAGCACATCCTCCAGATTGTCGGTGACGGAGAGCAGTGGGAAGCGCTCGCGTACCACGCCGATACGCTGCGGATTGCCGTCACAGGCCACAACCAGGCGTGCCTGGGGCATCTCATGCAGCAAGCGTACGTAGTTCATGCCCCAGTAGCCACAACCAATTACCGCAATGTTTGACATGAACGTCTGCCTTCTTATTCGGGATGGGTGAGCGGGGCCATCGCCGGGATGGCCTGAGCTGGAATGCGGGTGGGGTCGTTAATTCGGTGTGTACGCGCAGAGTGAACAGACTACACCTGTTCTAAAGCTGTTGCAAGATTTATGCCAAAGAGGCAACTTCGAGGACGATGTTTGTCTTAAAAATGAGGGAAATTGGGCTATGGACGCTCGATGGGCGCAGATTCAGGGCACGGAGGCAGACAGAAGCCAGAGTCGGCCAATGGGTCAGGAAGGCTAGAAAAAAACGGGCACAGGACGGCTGGAAAATAGTAAGGTCCTGTGCCCAACCCTTTGTCAGGGAACATGCTGTCATAAGTATACACAGGCGTCATTACGGCAGCATTACCGCAGCATTACGGAGCATCGGCGAACGTGCACAGGGCGAGATGCGCCGTCCGCTATACCTGCTCGACAGACACGGCGCTATCCGTTTCCCAGGACTTGATCGCCGCCTCAATGATGAGCTGCGCTTTCAGGGCATCCAGGCCGGAGCCGTCTATCTGGTCGGGGGCTACCTGTTGCAAGTTCTGCTCGATCCAGCGGTTGATGCGGCTGCCAAACGTCTCTGCGAAGCCCATCATGCCGCCGATGTAGTCGTAACGTTCCGACTCGCGCGAGAAGCGGGGATAGAACTCCAAATGCTCGCAGGCTTCCCGAAGCACGAAGCGCGCGTTCGACCCGACCACCTCCAGCGTCTCCAGCCCGTAGCTGCCGCCCGCATCATAGCTGCCGGTAAGATGGCCGAGGATGCCGTTCTTAAACAGCAGATTGGCTTGCAGGTTGCTCCAGCAGACGCGCCTGCCGCCCGGCCCGTCGGGGCGAGGGCCGCGCTTGAAGATGGCGTGCACCTTCTCCACATCGCCGCCAAAATAGCGCATGACGTCTATCGAGTGGGGATGGAGCGCGCGGATATGAAACCAGGGCGAGGTTTCGTTGGGGTTATTGATCCACAGGGTCATGTTGATCAGGTTGACTTCGCCCAGGCGGCCCTGATCCACCCACTCCTTTGCGCGCCAGGCGGCGGGCGTAAAGCGGTGGTTGAGGTTGATGGCATAGCGCAGGTTCTTCTCACGGGCCAGGGCGACCATCTCTTTGGCCTTGTCTATCTCATTGGAGATCGGCTTTTCGCCCAGCACGGGAATCCCGGCATTCAGCAACTCCATGGTCGGCGCGTAGTGGTCGCCGCCGTTCTCCTTGCCGGCGGTGCACATGCTGGCGGCGTCAAGGCCTAGGTCGGCCTTGATCATGTCCTGGACTGAATAGAACGCCGGGCAGCCGTATCGCTCGGCAGCCTTATCCGCCCGCTCTTTGAGGATGTCGCAGACCGCGACCAGTTGGCACTCCGGGTGCTTCTGATAGATGGGGGCATGGGTGTTGCCGATTCCTCCCATCCCTACAACGGCTACTCTTAAAGGCATTTCCTGCCACTCCTTTCACTTCCGCGACTCGGCTTGCAGACGCGCCGCCTGATTGGGGTCGCCGATATGCAGCGTATCGTAGGCTTGCTGCGAGGTCTTGAATGGCCCGATCCCCGTATGGCCGTGCCAGTCGCCCTGGGTTAGCATCGGGTTAGTAAAGCCCGTCTCCTTCTCCCGCTTGGCTATCCACGCCTCCATGCGACTTCTCAGCAGCGCTACGACCTCCGACTCCTGCTGGGCCAGATTGCAATTCTCCTCCGGGTCCTCCACCAGGTTATACAGCTCCACGGGCGGCTTGAAGTGGAAATCAGGCTCCAGCGCCACGATCAGCTTCCACTCCGGCGTGCGCCAGCCGTGCTTACGCATCCAGGTGCATTCGGTGATATAGAACTCGCTCTCGTGGGAGGCCACCTCGCCGCGCACCATCGGCAGCAGGCTCCTGCCGTCGAAGTGAATGCCGGTTTCAATCTCGGCCAGCTCAAGAATGGTCGGCACTAAGTCCTTGTGCTGATTGAAGCCGGAGACGCGCTTGCCTGCCGGAATCTTGCCGGGATAGCGGATAATCAGCGGCACATGCAGGGTCACATCGTAGAGGCCGTGATGGTCGAAGTAGCATTCGTGGTCGTAGAGCGTTTCCCCGTGATCGCCATTAAGCACCACGATTGTCTCGTCCAAAATGCCGTGCGCCTCCAGCGCCGTGAAAATGCTCTGGATGCAGGCGTCCATGTAGGCAATGGCGCCGTCATACTGGGCGATGACGTAGTCTTTGTCGCTGATGCCGGGCGGCATCCAACTGGCGAAGAAGTCCCGGAAGGGCTTGAACGCCATCACCGGCTCCATAGATTTGTTGTTGGGATCGGTCTCGTTGCCGTGATAGAACATGCGCTCATACGGCTCCGGCGGCAGGTAGGGCGCGTGCGGGTCCATGTGCCGCAGAAACAGAAAGAAGGGCTTGTCCTCCTGCACCAGCCGATCCAGCTCCGGCAGGGCCACCACGTTGAGGTTCTGCGCCTTGGGGCTGCGGCCCTCATTCCAGCTTCCCCATCCGAGGTAGTCCAGATACTTGTCGAATCCACGCGAGCCGGGGTTGCCGCTGAAGCCCACGCAGGAGGTGTTGTACCCGGCCTCCCGCATTATTTCCGGCAGGGTCTTGACCTCCGGGCGCAACGGCCCTTTATGCCGCAGAGCCACCACCTGCGTGCTGAAAGCGTCCATGCCCGTGAGCATGGAGCTATAGGCGCTGGTCGTGGGGATGTGCGGGCTATAGGTGCGCTCAAAGAGGGTGCCGCCCTGGGCAAAGCGGTCTATGTACGGCGTGGTCAGGCGGGGGTAGCCATAACAACTCATATGGTCGGCGCGGAGGGAGTCTACGCCCATTAGCACGATGTTGGGCTTGCGCCCGGTTTGCGTCGCTGCCATGTCCCTCTTGGAATCCTTTCACGACGTTATGAAACCTGCCCCCGTCCGAGGGCCAGGTCAGTAGAATATTCACCATCGGCAAGCCGTCTCCCTTTGTTCGGTTTACGGAAATCTTTATCCGGGGGTAAGGAGCGCGCAGAACTGGCAGTAAAGAGGATTCTCGCAGCAACAGGCGAAGCCAACACTCTCTTCAACCTGGCCTGGTCTGAGCAAGCCCAGGGCCAGACCGCACTCGCCCTTGACCATGCCCGTCAGGCCGTGGCCCGCCTCGAAACCGTCCGCGCTAACCTCGGCAGCCTCACCCAGAACAAACAGAGCTTTCTGGCCAAATATCTTGGCGTCTTCTACTACTGCCTGCATCTGCTGCTGCGCCAATCCACACAGGCTGCCACCCAAGAAGCCTTTCTGCTCGCCCAACAGACAAAAGCCCGTGTCCTCCTGGACCTGCTTGCTGGCGGTAAAGCCGACTTCTCCCGTTTCCTCACCGACCAAGACGCCTTCCATCTTGCCCAACTTCAGCAGACCGCCCAGCACGCCAACGCCCAACTCCTCCAGGCCCAACTGCACAGCACCGACCCACAACAGATTGACCCTCTCCGGCAACAGTTGCAGCAGAGCGAGCAGGCGCTTCAGTCCTTCTCCGATGAACTGCTCTCCCGCTATCCCCAGCTTGCCAGCCGACAGCCGGCCAAGACGCTGACCCTGTCCCAGATTGCTGCTCTCCTGCCCGCCGATACCGCTCTACTCGAATACGTCATCCTCCAGGCAGGCACAGGCAAGCAGACGCTCGATGAAACCGTGCTGTTCTGCCTGACCATCCAGCAGGGCAAGCCACTGCTCCAGGTCTACTCCATTGCACGCACCCAGAAGCAGCTTGCCGAGCAGGTTTCTGACTTCCAGGCCGCCTGCTCCAACCCCAATCGGGACTACCAACTCAAAGCCCACGACCTCTACACCCTGCTGCTGGCCCCCGCAGAGAAGCAGTTGGCAGGCAAGAAACGCCTGCTCGTCTGTCCTGATAACGTGCTCTGGAACCTGCCCTTCCAGGCTCTCTTACTCCCCTCCTCCACCAGCCAGGGAGCAACCGAAAGGGAGGCGTTCCTCTGGCAGCGTTACCAGCTCAGCTATGCCTACAGCGGTTCCATGCTCGCCCGCATCCTCCGCGACCGCTCCGATCCCAAGCGTGTCCGACCGCCCAAAACCCTGCTGGCCTTCGGCAATTCCGACTTCGGCACCCTGGCTCAGGACGCTCCCTCTCCCCCTCCCGACGGACGGCCTCTGCTGGCCGACTCGCGCGACCTGTTCCAGCGCGGAGGCATCCAGCCTCTGCCCAACAGTCAGAAGGAAGTCGAAGGCATTCGCAATACCTTCCCTGAGGCCACTGTCTACACCGGCAAGCAGGCGCTCAAGCAGCGTGCCTTGCAGGAAGGCGGGCAGTACCGTATCCTCCACTTCGCCACGCACGGCCACTACAACGATGCTGCTCCCCTGTATAGCTTCGTCGTATTGGCCGAACCGCCTGTCAATTCCAGCAGCGACATGTTCCTGACCGCCAGCGACATTTTCTCCCAGACCTGGAAGGCTGACCTGGTGGTGCTCTCGGCCTGTGAGACCGGGCAAGGCCAGAAGGTCAATGGAGAAGGCATTGTTGGGCTGACCTGGGCCTTGACGGGAGCGGGGGTGCAGAGTGCGGTGGTCAGCCAGTGGTCGGTCAGTGATGCCAGCACGAGCCAGTTGATGCAGGGGTTCAATCGGAACTTGAAGGCCGGGCAAGGGAAGGCAGAAGCGTTGCAGCAGGCAGCGTTGTCCTTAATGAAGGATGGGCAGCACACTCATCCCTACTACTGGGCTGCCTTCATCCTCGTCGGCGACTGGCAATAAACGCGGAGAGCGGGCCGTCTCCCTTGTCCTTGCCTGTGGGAGATCGTTTCGGAGTCGTCAGGCGCGACCATTCTGGCGGTAGACTTCGGCGCAAAGCGCAACGGCGCGCGCCCCGTCTTCGCCGGTGGCCCTGAGCGGCTGGAGTCCGCGCACAGCGTCGGCGAAGTGGGCGATCTCGCGCTCGAAGCGGTTCAGGCCGCTCTCCTCATGATGCCGCCACACGGGCTGATCGGCGGTCAGGTAGCGCAGCGTGCCCTCGTCGTAATCTATCAGGCACGCGCCCGCCGAGCCATAGATCTCCACGACGTTGCGGCCCCCCGGCGTGCTCCAACTGGTCTCCACCACGCCAACAGCGCTCCGGCCCTCCAGGGCCACTACGGCCGTGTCCTCCACGCTTAGCTCAGGGTTTACCTTCAAGAGCTTGCCCGCGATGCCGTCAACCTCCCCACAGAGATAACGAAACAGGTCAATGCCGTGAATAGCCGTATTCATCAGCGCGCCCTGCGCTAATCGCTCCTCAGAGGCGAGCTTGCGGGTATCCACCTCGCTCCAGTAGCCGCTGAAGCGGCAACGGAACATTACGGGGCGGCCAATATCGTCGTTATCCAATAGCTCTTTGGCGAAGAGGAGGGGCGGGTGGAAGCGGTGGCAGAAGGCAGGCATCAGCAGGCGCTCGCGGGAGGCAGCCAGCGCTACCAGAGAGGCAGCCGCGTCGGGCTGGCCGGTAAAGGGCGTTTCGCAGAGGACGTTGGCGCCGGCGTTGAGGGCGGCGGTGGCGATGGCGGCCTGCTGATCCGGAGGCGTACAGACATCCACGATGTCGAGCGGCCCGGCTCCGAGCAGGTCCTCGACGCGGGTGAAAGCGGCTGCGCCCTCATACTCCAGGACCGTGCGCGCCGCCATAACGCCGTCCCGGTCGCACACGGCGGCGATCCGCACGCCGCTGAGATTGGCCCAGCAGCTCAGATGCACCTGGCCTGCGCCGCCGCACCCGACGACGCCTACGGTAAGCTCAGCCATCGCTCCACGCTATCCATCGTCGCCTTCCATCAGGCGCTTTAACGCCTCCACATGCAGGTTGCACTCGTGGGTGATAAGTTTGCGGAGGGTGATGCCGGACGGCAGGCCCTGCTGGGCGGGCGCGGCCAGCTCGGCGATGGCCTGCTGCGGCGTGCGCTCGCCCCGATCCACCGCAAGAATAATCGCGGCGGCCTGCTTGTCATTGACCTTCGTGGCATAGCCGTTGGCATTGAGGAACGTGAGCGTGGCAATAAACGCCGTACGGCGGTTGCCACTGGCAAAGGGCCGCTTGGAAAGCAGAGCGTTGAGGAAGCTGGCGGCCTGTCCCGGCACGTCCTGACTCTCGCCGTAGCGATATTGCGCGGCCATGCAGGCTTCCAGCGTCACGTAGTCATAAGGGTTGACCTGGCCGGTAAGGATATTGTTGATCCAGACCAGATCGTGAACGGTCAGGTACTCCATTTGCTGGTAGTCTCCCGGACGAGGAGAGGAACGAATCACGGGTACAGCCATAACGCAAACAGTCCTTCAAGCAAAGAGATGAGCAAATTTAGGTGGCCCCGCCCGGCCCGAAAGCATCAGGATTGAGCCTGCCGCTTTCGGGCCGGGCTGCCGGTAGCTTCCGTATACCCTATTTAGCCTAGCGGACGGTGCCCGGGCCGAAACTCGTCCCTTGCTCCATCAGCGGGGGCGTCACCCGCAGCATGTCTTTGCTGACCCGGGCCCCGGCGCCGGCATTGGCGCGTGCGATACGATCCAACCGATCCAGGATGTGCTTCGTGATGGGATCGGCGATCTGGAGGCGGTGAAAGCGGCGCAGGTTGTCCGCCAATTGAGTGTAATTGACGGCTTCCTCGGCGGGTATGTCCGTATCAGCGGCGAGTGGGTCGGGTCCGAGCGCGCGTTGAGCGGCATCGGCGATGGCATTGGCCGCCGGGCTGCGTTGCGCACGCAGCGCGCCGATGAGGGTCCGCACGGGTTCCACCACTGCTGCCGGGGGCCGGGCGACCGCCGTGCGCGCGAAGAACCCGGTGGCAATCGGTACGCCATACGGCTCGGTAACGGGTATCTCCCCGAATGACTTCTTCGCCTTGAAGAGCGGCCCGATGACGAAAAGGTCCTCATCGGGGTTAATATCATGCGAGGTCGTCACCGTCCGAATATCCACGACGTAGGCATCGTAGGGCGCAACGGGGGAAACCCAGCGCACTCTGCCCATCGCCAGCACGTCGGCGCCCTCCGAGTATGCCGAGATATCCACGCGGGCGTTGGTCGGCAGCGGATCGGGGAACCGAATCCAGGCGGTGCGCCCGCTGATGTCGGTAAGTATGCCGACCTGGGTGCCTGGCGGATAGGGGTCCACGCGGACATCACGCAGACTCTGTGCTCCCGCGGGAAGGGCCATTGCGGCCAATCTGCACCAGAGCGCGCCTGCGAGCAACCAAGTCCCGATACAGCGAAAAGCGGATTTCATGCCTGTCCTCCTGAGCAGACTTCCATGCAGGGCTGGATGGCGGATGGATTGCCCGCTCCGAGCCCGGATAGTAGGGAACTGCTGCCAGTACAGCGTACCCAATCGAACACTCTCTTGTCAAACACCGGAGAGCATTACTACAATCTGATTGGCTTTCTACCTGAAATCACATAGACACTCCCCGCCAAAGGAATCGACTTCGGCGCGGGTAGGCAGCGAGGGCTGCGCCCCCAGGCGTGTTACCGAAAGGGCGGCAGCGCGCGTGGCGAACTGGGCCGCGGCGTCCAGGGAGCCGCCTTCCGCCAGCGCCACCGCGAGCGCGCCCGTGAAGCAGTCGCCCGCCGCCGTCGTATCCACCGGCGTAACGGGCAGGGCGGGAAGCCGACGTAGGCCCTCTTCCGAGGCCAGCAGGCATCCCTCCGCGCCCAGCGTGATGACGACCGTGCCGACGCCGCGCGCCCGCAGCTCGGCCGCCACCTCCTCCCAAGTTAGTCCTTCCGGTGATTCCAGACCGAGCAGGTTGGCAGCCTCGTGCTCGTTGGGCGTCAGCAGATCCACCTGCCGCAGCAGTGGGCCGGGCAAGGGATGGGTATGGCGCACCGGGGCGGGATTGAGGATGACCTGCGTACCCGCCGCCTTCGCCGCACCGACCGCATAGGCGACGGTCTCCCGAGGGATCTCCAGTTGAATGACGACGGCCTGCGCCGCCGCGATGCTCTCCCGCGCCGCGTCTATATCGGCAGGGCCGACCTGCCCGTTGGCGCCGGGCGCGACGATGATCGCGTTCTGCCCCTGCGCATCCACGCCGATGAGCGCCACGCCGCTTGGCTGATCGGGGTCGCGGGCGATAAGGCGGGTGTCTACCCCGGCCTCGCTCAGGGCGGCGAGCAGGGCATCCCCGAAGACATCGGCGCCGACGCGCCCGACAAACTCCACCTGTGCGCCCAGCCGCGCCGCCGCGACCGCCTGGTTGGCGCCCTTGCCGCCGGGCACCGTGACAAACGCCCCGCCCAGAACGGTCTCACCGGGCGCAGGAATATGCTCCACGCGCACCACCAGATCCATATTCGCGCTGCCGATAACGACAATGCGGGGCGCTGCCGTCATCCTGCTTCCTTTCTGTATCCAACAAGCGGGAGTATCTATTGATCAGAGTTCGGCCTGAGCACTCCCAGGTCTCGCAGCCAGTCCACACAACGGTCTGGCCAGGTCGAACACGACTTGCCGCTCTTGCGCACTCCGAAACCGTGCTCCCCCGCCGCATACATGTGTAATTCCGCCGAAACCCCCGCCTGCTTCAAGGCCAGGTACATCCCTACGCTGTGGTCGGCCTTGGCCATGCTGTCGTCGCTGGCGTGCACCAGCATGACCGGAGGCGTCCCCGCCGGGATCCGAATGTAGGGTTGGAGCACTCCGGTCGCTTCGTCCACCAGATAGCCCGAATAGACCGCCACCACGAAGTCCGGGCGACAACTGACCGTATCTACCTCGTCTATAGGCTCGTAGGCGCGCTTATCGAAGTGGGTGGCCGTCGTCAGCGCCAGGTGTCCGCCTGCCGAGAAGCCGACCATGCCGATCCGGTGGGGATCAATGCCCCACTCTCGGGCCTTGCTGCGCACCAGGCTGAGCGCGCGCTGGGCGTCCAGGAGGGGTCCGGGCGCAGGCAGCTTTTCGGGCTGTCCGGGACGACGGGGCACGCGGTACTTGAGCACGATGCCGGTGATGCCAACCGAATTGAACCAGGCAGCCACCTCTTCACCTTCGAGGTCCCAGGCCAGGTTCCAGTAGCCGCCTCCGGGGCAGATGAGCATGGCGGCTCCGGTGTTCTTCTCCGGGGCGGGCCGGAACACGGTGATTGTCGGCTTGGTGACGTTGGTTATCCACTTGGCATCCTTGGTGGGGGCATCCGAGGGGTCACGGATTCTCTCCTCGCCAATCGTGCCGTAATCCCCCGGAACCTTGTCTGGCCAGACCGGCAGAACGAGCGGCTTTTCCGCGTCCGTTCCTAGAGACGCCAGGCAAAACCAGACGACCAGGAGCACGCATAATGTGCCTGGCATCATAGCCGATTTCCCTTCCTTAAGAAACCGAAACCAGACAGGGTCCGATTGTCGGTTTTCTCTCTATGGCTTGCCCGCGCTGCCGGAGGCCGCTCCCACAGCGGACTTGCGGGTGGCGCGTTTTGCTCTCTGGAGGGTGATGCGCGCGGCGGTCTCCTCGTCAGCCTCATTGCGCCGGATGGAGACGCTGACCCGCTGGCCGGGCTTGAGCGCGGCCAGCGGCAGCGTCTTGCCGCCCTGGCGCACCTCGGTTTCTTCCGTGTAGGGCAGGATGCGCGTCTCGCCCGCCGCCGTCAGCAGGGTGATCTGGTGCTGGGTCGTATCCAGACCTTGCAGCGTGCCGTGGAGGCTGCGGGCCAGGCGTTCCTTGAGCCGGGCCGCGGCCTGCTCGCTATCGGCAACGGCCCGCGCCATGATCGCGCCGTTGGGCAGGCCGCGCGGCACGATGTAGACGGTCTCTCCCGCCTTGAAGTCCTCCGGCGCCGCCTCTTTTCCGCCCTTGCTCCAGCGCGTCTTGTCGCTGATAACGTAGGAAACCTCGTCGCCGCCAAGCGAGGCGACCAGGCGGTCCTCGGAAATCTCTTTCACGGCGACGGCCTGGGTTTTGGTGCGCAGCCCTTTCAGCCATTGCGCCGTCTCCGGATCGGCCATCTCGCCGACTTTAGGCGGCTCGTCCCCGCGCGCCTTGCGGACCCTAAGCGCCACCACGTCGCCAACCTTGAAATCGGAGAGTTCTACTGGGCGCTTGTTCTTCAAGATATGCGTTCGGTCGGTCAGGGCATAGGTGACCGTTTTGCCCGTCCTCTCTTTGAGCGTGAGGGTTTGTGCCGTCGTGTCTATGGCCGCGATCTCGCCCGTTTTCATATTGGCCGATTTCACGGCGGAGCGCACCCGCTTTGGCTTTGCGGGCTTGACAACGGAGGGCGCGGCGTTCTGGGCCTGGGCGGCAGGCGTCAAGGCGGACAGGGGCAGCAGAGCCAGCGGGATCAGCAGGACAGCCAGGCAGCAGCGCAATTTCCAGGTTCGCATGGGCGTCTTGTATCCTTTCGTACAGTATGAACAGCGAGGGGGATGAGACGTAACAGCCCAAACCGGCGGTCCTGCGCGCGCCCTATCTGGAGACTGCCTGGCGACCGGGGCACACAGCAGGCCGCGGCTTCAGCAGGTAGTTCGCCCGCCGGAGAGGCTTTTCCTGCGATTTTGCCCTCTTTTTGCCCGGTAGGAAGGAAATTTCAGCCCAAAAAGGCCCGACCTGCTTTCTCAAAGGGAAACAGTCCGGGCCTGAGAGTGCTTGTATCGTGCCAAAACGCGGCAGGGGAGGAAATCGTTATGGTTCTGCCTGAAGCTGGAGGTAGGCTTCCCGGATGCGGCGGACGTGATAGGCGACGTTGGCGGAGGTGCATCCGACCAATTCGCCCACCTCGCGCCAGGTATAGCCTTCCAGCAGGCCGCGCAGGATGCGCCGCTGCGCCGTGGTCAGGCGAGACTGCAACAGGCCCAGATCCAGGTCGCCGCGTGCATCCAGGTAAGAGAGCGTGTGCGTCTCTAGCTCGGAGAGCGAAACTTGCCTGCGTCGGCGCTGCCAACGAATGGTATCCAGAATCCGCCACCGGGCGCGTTTGAGCAGGTGCTGCTCCGGCGTCCCGATGCTCCTATCGAGGCGAGGCAGCATCTCCAGAACGGCCAGCCATGCCTCCTGGCGCAGATCGTCCTCCTCTACGCCGCTCTGCCGCCCGAAATAGGCGGCCATTTTTTCAATGCGAGGTCGTAGCGACTCCAGTAATTGGATTTGTAAGGGCGAGACTGCCTCGCCCGCCATATCAAGCCAGGGCTGCATGCGTGTTGCTTCTCCCAGTTTCCTCAAGACGGCAAAATAAAAAGCCCCAGGCGCTGTCCACCTGCGGCTTCCTCGAGGCGAGACGAACCGTGCGCGGCATTGCGCCGCACGGCCCCTGTGTCTCTTTGGGAAGAAGCAATCGGGATTAGAGATAGTCTCCACCCGGCAGCCGTTTAAGCCGTATCAGGGTGAGACGTGATCTCCCGGTGGACAGGGCCAGTATTCGACAAGGGTATCGTTTGCTTGTACTTGGACCGACATTCAATCCACCTCCATCACATAGATTTGCGTCTCTGCCAGCGGGCGGTGCCAGCAAATGTCCCTGCGGCGGTAAGCGCGGGACAAGCGGAGGACGCATTCATGAACCTTATCGTCAGAACAGAGCGCCTTGCTAAAAGACCGACAGAAAATTCACGAAAAAAGTTTCAGCGAAAGTGGCTCTCTTTCCAGCATCCTGCTGCTACATCCATTGCCGGGTAATTCTTGCCTCTGCCCTACCGCCTGGTAATCCCTCCCAACGGTATTGACGTATCTCCTCAGCAGCAGGCTGCTTGAGATTGATCAACACGGCTGGGAGTGTCTACCTACCGCCTGCGCGAGGGAAGTTACCCTTATTGAATCACTGTGGCGTCGTAGGATTCGCCGCTAAATAAAGGATTGGCCGAGTCCGCGACGATCTTGGTAGGATCCCCACCAGGGAGCAAAAGCCCCCCGGCCAGATGATTTGTGCTTGTTCTCAAGATCATCACCATCCGGCCTCCAGCGGTCGGGGGCGCGTTCGGAATGGGTAAATCCCCCACTATCTCCTCGATACCAGCCAGCCTCCACTCATCCGCCAAAGATTCGTTTCCCCTTGTCAGATGGACGGCGAACCGATGAGAGCGGCCAATCCTCTCGGCGGTGCCTGTAAACTGCGCGCCCGCGCCTTGCTTAAGGTTGCCCCAGCGCACCGAAAGCTTGTCTCCCAGGACGAAGGGATTGGCAAGGCCAGGAATAGCCTTGAGCGCTGTTGCGTCCTGGATGGGGTTCGTTGCGTTAAAACTGTTACTTCTTCCGTTGAGATATTCCACAACGAGCCCTTCAAGATAGAGAGTTTTCAGGTTGGACAATCCCTGGAGAGGGGTGAGGTCAACGATTTCATTACCAGCAATCTTAAGCTCCTTCAGCAGGGTAAGAGCGCTTAAGGGTGAAATGTCGCCGATCCTGTTATAGGTCATATCCAGGCTTACGAGACTGGTGAAATGTTCAATCCCGCGTAGATTGAGGAGTTGGTTAAAGGACAGGTCAACCCTCTGCATCGTGGGGGGCAGCATCGTCGGCAAATGGGCGATGGAGGTCAGGCCCGATTGCGCGGCCTCGGAGTTCCCGCCGGTGAACGAAATTTCGGTCAACGTGTTGACCGCTGTAGCCAGGGCGTCACCGCGCAGTTTATCCGTCTTGGCCGGGTCGCCGCTCGGATCCACTATGGCCTCGAAGTTGCTCAGTCGGGACTGCGCATTCAGCACGATTTCGTTCACCAGTTTTTGATCCTCTCTGAGGGTCGTGGGGTCATTACGAAAGATGTACCAGTCGGCAAAACTGCGTTCCAGCCCCATGTTTTTCTTGCGCAGAGTAATACTAGGCAAGACAAGCGGCGGGTTGACCTTGGCAGGGTCGAAAAATTGTGGAGGGTTAATCTGCCCATTTGAGAGCCGGACGGCATGGTCTATAACGGCATTAACGGCCTGTAAATAGACACCGGCCGCCGTCTGTAGTGTCATGGCATCCGGAGGATCCTCAAAAAAGTCGGGGTTGTCGTGGGCAAACATCAAATCGTTGTACTGTTGAAGGTATTGCAGCTTCTTCTGGTCGGCATCGGCCAGGGCCATTAAGAAATCCTCCTGCTGCTCCTTGGAAGGCAGAGGGATGGGAATGGTATCGTAGGTGGCGACTTCTATCATGTGGGGAACCGGATGGTTCATGACGGCGGTGGGAAGGTTATGCAGCCTGGCCTTGACTTCATCCACGCTGAGTGTGGTACCGATTTCGGCCTCCCCAGCGCCGCCGCTTTGATAATAAGTTACATGGAACTCTGCCCGCGAGTGCTGTTCGCTGTTGGCTTTATTTAAGGCCCCGCTGAAGGAGCCACCTGCAACACCGCCGTTGATTTCCATTTGGAGTTTTACGGCCAGATCCGTCTGAACCGAGGTATCCACGGAAGTAATTCGCATAACCGCATAGAACTCGCCACCGGTGAATAAGCCACGCACAAACGAATCCCCAAAGGCCGTCTGGAAAGCGTCTATCTGATTGCTGTCTAATAGCGCCTTTGCGTTCTGGCTTATCCGAAAGTTATGGCCTCGGGTGATTATGTTGGTAATGACCATATGCGCCACCACAAACGTGGAAACCGAGTTATAGCCCGTTTTTTTGGAAAAATCCACTTTAGCGCTGCCTGAGGCGAAGGCATAGTGGCCCTGCACCTGTGCCGATATATTAAGCGTATCCATCAACTGGTCATGGGTGGTGACGATATCGGCGGTCGCGCTGGGAACAGTCTGGCCGGGGTCTCGCGTGGGCGTATCGAACTCTAAGGCCGTGCCCACGGCAAGGCCCGTGTCGCTATTGAACCCCATACCAATCTCTTCGTTATTGTATAACAATTGCCGAACCTGGGCCACCTTTGTTGGCATATTGCCTCCTACCTCCAGAGATCCTGGCACAATCCAAACCGCGCCGTGCCCGGTGGAGCAAAGCCCTCATGTTATTGTTCGCCCCGGTCCTGGGTACGGGCACAGGAGCGAACAAGCCGCGCGAGCCCAGAGGCTCCGCCCTGGCAAGTCGGGAAAACCGCCTAAAATCCGTTTCCCTCTACCAATTCCAGACTGCCACAGGCATCCGTGCGCCAGCGGGCGATAACCCATGTGGAGCGTCCCATCGCGTTTGCGGCCTGACGGGCCTGATCAATCGACTTGAACAGGGAAGAGAAGCGGAATTGACACCCTTCTGCCTGGTAATCTATGCCCATGGCACAATAGATTTCCAGCGAGTCCTGGATGCCCAATTGCGCGAGTTGCTCGACGAACTGCTCGCCAAGCGTGCCAAGAGCATTTTCCGGGGCCTGGTAGTGAGTTTGTAACGACACCGAGGCTTCGATAAAGGCGACCACTAAACCGGCCACCCCGCGTGCCAGATGCTTCAAGACCATTTCCCCCACGGCATGGACAATCTCCCCACCGGTAATGACGCCCTCCACGGTCCCAGGCACCTCTTCTCTGGCGTCCATGCACTCTGGGGAGACGGGAATACCCTCAGCAGCGTACTGTTGGCCTACCAGGCGTCCCTCGTTGAAGGCATCCACAAGGTCGGGGGCGATGACGGCGGGCGGCGCATCCGAGTAGGCAGGACCGGCATAGCCATAGGCCAGGCCCATGCTCCATCCGGCTTCGGCGGGGGTGCCGGCATAGGGGTTAGTAATCATAGCTCCTCCTCTCATAAACAGGGCATTATTACTAAATTCGTAACGAGCTATGATTTCCCTTCTACAATTAAGCTAGAATTTTGACAAACACCTTGCGATTTGAAACCGGCTTTTTCAGCGTGTATAATGGATGGGAACGTTATTCAGTGAAGGATTGAAGCAAGCACGATGGATGTACGAGAACCAGTGACCCGCGAACAGCAGATGGCCCTGCTGGAAGTTTTCGATAACCCGCGCCCGGAGCGCGATTACCGTATCGTTCATACCTGCCCGGAGTTTACCTCGGTCTGCCCGAAGACGGGTCAGCCGGACTTCGCCACGATTACGATAGACTACATCCCCGACCGCAAGTGCCTGGAGCTCAAGGCGCTAAAGCTCTACTTCTTCGCCTACCGGCAGCAGGGGATATTTTATGAGGCGGTCATCAATCGCATCCTCGATGATCTTGTGGCCGTCTGCCAACCCCGCCAGATGACCGTTCGGGGCGACTTTAACGTGCGTGGCGGGTTCTCCTCCGTGGTGACGGCGGAGTATCGCCAGGGCGAGGAGGCCGGAACCGGTCGGTAGTTTCCTGGTTGACCTAACTCCCTAAAGCGGCAGGCTAAACCCTGCCGATCGGGGGCGCAAAGCGCCCGTCGCCCACCTACGTGGGCGAGAAGTGCATTTTGCCCGCCTACGCGGGCAGAGGCAAACCCTGGCTTCTGCCCTCCCCTCTCCCAATTTTTAGCCGCCCGAATGACTGCCCTCCCGTCGGAAGACGCCAGCTTGCAGCCGCGCGGCCAGCTTCGGGGGCGCGACCACAAACGGGGCGCGCGTCTTGCCCTCACGCAAGATCACATTCAGATCCAGTGGCTGCCCCGTGAGGTAGGCGGCGATGCAGCCGGCCTCCCTGGCAATACAGAGCGCGGCAGCCATGTCATACGCTCCCTCGCTCCAGCCGATCAGGCTGCAAAGGGTTCCCCGCGCCGTATAGGCGATGTCGGCAGCGATGCTGCCCAGGCAGCGCACCCTCCCCGGCAGCTCGGAAGCATCCAGATGCTTGATCGCGGCGCTGGTAAAGCCCAGCGTATCCTCTGGATGCAGGCTGTCCCGATCTTTGGCCTGAAGCCGTGTGCCATTACAGAACCCGCCACCGTCACGCACACCCCAGAAAAGCTCGTCGGTGCGCGGCATGTAGAATGCGCCCGCTACAGGCTGTCCTTCAAAAATCAGCCCGATGGAGACGCCCCAGAAGGGAATGCCGAAGACCATGTTGGTCGTGCCGTCAATTGGGTCTACAGCCCAGAGCGGGGCCGTCTCGCTGCCGTGCCGCCCGAACTCCTCCCCCAAAAACGCAAAATCGGGGTATCGCTCCGCCAGCCGCTCCTGCACGAACTGCTCAACCTCGCGGTCTATGTTGGTGACGTAGGAGTTATCCGCCTTCAGCTCGGAGCGCATTTCCGCCAGCATCCCTGCCGCCCGCAGTCCCGCCTCCTTCGCCACCAGCTTCACAAAATCAAGGTCAACCTCTATCAATGATCACTCCTCATCTGCGCCTTTTGCGGGCTCCTCTATCCAGCGTTCCACGATTTGCGCTAATTCAGCCGCTTGCTTCAGGCAATCTACCGCGCGCCCAAGCAGATAAGCGGCTTCTGCAGGATCGCTCTGTTCGGATGCCTGAGCTAGTAAATGTCTTGCCTTTTCGGTTAGCTCTATACTCCTGGATAACTGCTTGTGATCTAATCGGTCCAGCGGGCGCACGGGGCGCGGCCGCAACTGCGCCCACCCGGAAGGCTTCCTGTGGGACTGGGGACTAGAGTTCTTATCGAGAGCTATGGCCTCAAACCCATGCTCTTCTAGCCTCTGGAGAAGTGCATCGCGGAGAAGGCTCGTCTTTTCCTCTTGCTCTCTTACCTGGTACGTGCCCGATGGCGTTGTTAAAGTTCTGCCAGGTCTCAGAAGCATGGGTACCTCCCCGCCAAAGTAGGGCTTGTCCGTCGCTCAGGAGCTTACCTCTGATACCGATTTTACCCGGAGAGTCCCCTACTTGCCGCCGGCGACGGCCTTGAAGTAGTCCTGGACGAGGCGGCGGTATTCGACGGGATAGCGCGAGGCGGCCCGATCCGTGCCTCGGGGCGGCGTGCCGGACGCTGCGGCAGCCTTTTCCTGGAGGTCGCCGTTTAATTGGCCGCTGCGCTCCCCAGAAGGCCCACTGCCCTTAGCCGTACGGGAGGGAGAGAAAGCCCCCCGCAGGGTCCGGCCTGTTCCCCCGGCCTGCTGCACGCTGGCTCCCGTTCCGTCCCCAGAGGCGCCGGGCCGCAGCACGCTGTAGCCGCCCTGCGCGCTGCCTTCGCTCACGATGCGAGCCGAGGTCGGCTGCCGTCGATCCGCCGCTTCCAGCGTGCCCTCCCTATTCTCCCCCGCCTCCCAGATTACCTGCCGGAGTTCCCGCGCGGCGACCTGAGCGTGCGGCGGCAAACGGCCCGGCTGGGACGCCGAGAGCGCCGCCTGCATGGCATTCTGTGCCCGCGCCAGGGCCTGCGCCATGCGCGCCAGTTGGCGCTGCAAGCCCTTGTCCTGGCCGTGCTGCGCGGAATCTCGGCCCAGCGCGCGCATCTGCCGGGCCAGGTCGCGCGCCCGCTGCAGCAGGTCGCGCTGCCGCCGACGCAGCGCCGCCGTCTGTCGGGCGGGATGGTCCTGCCGGGCATTGGCCGCCATCTCTGCTGCGAGCCGGGCCTGGTCTGCAGCCAGCCTGCGCAGAGCCTCCAGCGGAGCCCGGTACGGCGTGGGTATCGGGCTGGCTTGAGGCGATTGTGCCGGCGAATTCGAGCCTTGCCGTTGGGCGGGCAGGGCGTCCACCTGAATCCAGAAACGCCGGGTCTGGCCGGTATCGGCGACGACACGGAACCAGGTGGCGCGCGTCAGGCGTTCCAGCCGCGTCGTGTAGAGTCCGGACTCCACCGGGTCCAGAGGCGCTATCTGGCCTGCCTCGCCCGCCAGACCGGTCAGGAGTTCCACGCGCCGGGGCATTAGCCCGGCCACGCGCACGGTGACGGTCACGCCTTCGCCGGGGCGCACGTGCGCCCCGATGGGCGAGACATCGAAATCGGTGAGGGTGAAGGGCGGATAGTCGCCCCAGAAGGCCAGGAAGCGGGGCAGCTCGAAACGGTAGGCACGAGGGAAAAGCAGGGCGGTCAACAGGAGACCGCCGAGAAGGCAGAACAGCGCGCGGCGCTCACGCCGCAGCGGAGCGCGATCCACCAGGTCGGCCACGGGGAGACGGGCCGCTTCCCTTTCGGCCCGCGCGATCTCGCGGCGCAGGAGAGGCGCCTCCGGGAGGTCGGGGTGCCGGGCGAGCAGAGGACCAAACTGGACGGCGTGGATGAGGGCGTTATCCAGCTCCGGGCGCTGCGCTTCGATTTCGCGCGCTATCTGCTCTTCGCGTGGAACCTGCTGTGCCTGCCGCCAGGCGCGCGCCCCCGTCAGCATCTCATAGGCGATCAGCGCCAGCAGGAACAGCCCGCGCAGCGTGGTCGGCCATGGCCAGAGCATATCCAGCGTACCAGCCGCAAGCAGCAGCGCCAACACCCGCCAGGCGACCGCACAGCCCTGCGCCGCCAGGCGCACTTTCGCGCGTAGCTGCCGCACGGCGCTCAGCGCGCCGGCTGTCGCCGTGATGGAACCGACCATCGCCCTCCCTCGCTGTGCCCGGCCCTGCTGGATGCGGACAAGGGGCATTGGTTGTCGCTATCAACCCGCCACGCGGACAGAGAGATCGGCTCCGTCCCTGACGACGGCTTTCGGCATGACCGGGGGAGGCGCCGCCAGCGGGAAGACGAGGTGCGCCCGCGCGCCGCCGTCGTTTTCAAAGGTGATCGTTCCGCTCAGGTCGCTGCGCACCAGCGTCATCACCAGTTGCAGGCCCACGTTGGCATCCCGTTCAGGGTCAAAACCCGGCGGGAAGCCCGGTCCATTATCCTGTACGAGCAGGTGCGCGGCGCCGGCCGCCGCATCCGTCCAGGAGCGGACTTCGATGCGACAGGCGCCTTCGCCACAGTGCTTGAGAGAGTTGAGCGCCAGCTCGTTGACGATCAGGGCCAGGGAGGTCATCCGACGCATCGGCAGGAACATAGAGGTCAGATCCAGCTTCAACTCGACGTCGCGGTATGAGAGCGTGACCAGCGGCAGCAATTTCTCGATTACCTTCTTGCTGTCCACCGTCTCATCTTCGGCGGCGTGGCTGAGCATATCGTGGACAAGCGCGATGGCCTTGATCTGGGTGATAGTGCGCTGCAGCACCTGGCGCGGCACCATCTCCCCAGCCTCCATCAGCTGCATATCCAGCAGCGAGGAGACTGCCTGCAGATTGTTCTTGACGCGGTGGTGCGTCTCCTGGATGGAGACGGAGAGCAATTCCGCCTTCGCGCGCTCCTCCTGATAGAGCCGTGCGTTCTCCAGCGCCCCGGCGATGCTGCCGGCCACCTGCTCGATCAGGCTGAGGGTGTGGGCATCGTAGCGGTTGGGAACGGTAGAGGCGAAATTGATCGCTCCGATGACATGGCCGCGTGCGATGAGAGGCGCCATCACGAACGACCGCACGCCGATGGCCGCCAGGGCACGCTCATGGACGGTCAGATGGTCTGGCTCGCAGGCCAGATCGGCGATATAGAGCGGCTTGGCGGTTTCCAGCACCCGCGCGATATGGGAATCGGCGATGGGGTGCAGCTCGCCATGCTGCCAACCCACTAGATCGCTGCCGGCGACGTTGATAGTGCGCGTGATCGTCTGTTCCGACTCCAGCAGAAAGATGCTGCAGCGGTCAAAGGTGAGCAGCTCGCTCAGGACGTCTTGAAACGCGGCTTGAATGGCGTCGGCCCGCAGTTCCGCTGCGGCGATGGCGGTAATCCGCCCGATAAGCTGAAGCTCGCGGTTGCGCGCCTGCAGTTCGGTCTGATGGGCCTCCAGCGCCTGGTTCTGCGCGCTCAGCTTCTGCTGGTGCTGGCGCTCGCGCTCTGTCTGCTCCTCAAGCCGGGCCGCCTGATCGCTGATGACGTTGGTGGCGCGCTGGCCGACCCAGACGGCGGCGGCGATGCCGATGCCCATCACTACCAGGCCAAAGGCGCCTTCCAGGAACCAGCCCCGCTCTTTGCTGCGCAAGACCTCCGCCATCTGGACCTTGTTATGGTCCCACGCATCATGAAAGGCGCGGCGGAACGCATCGAACTGGATGGTGCGCGACTCGATCTCTATGCGCTCATCCTCGCCCGCTACCGTGCCGCCGTTCTGGACAACCTGAATATCCTTCCCCGCCTGCTGCTGCCACTCCCTGGCCGCCGTGGCCATAGGCTTGATGACATCCAGGAACGCGGTCTGCCCGGGCAGAATGGCCAGCTGACGGGCCTGGTCCTGGGCATTCGCGTATTGCGACACCCCCTGATAGTAGGACTGCAGGAACTTCGGATTATGGGTCTCGGAGCCAATATAGCCGCGATAGCCCGTCTCCTGGTTGAGCATCGCCTCCATGTACTGCTGCAAGATCTCTTCCCGCCTATAGCGCAATTTGTCGAGCTCCTTCTCTTCCTGCACCAGTTGAATGATCAGCAGTTGGCCGAACAGAGAAGCAGCGATGATGAGGATAAGGCTGAAGAGCTGTACCTGGCGGAACTGGGTGCGAATTTTCAGAAAAGTATCGGGCATAGGTATTGCCGTTCGGTAATCACTCCCAACGGTGTTGACGTATCTCCTCAGCAGCAGGCTGCGTGAGATTGATCAACACGGTTGGGAGTGTCTACCTGCCGTTCACAAAAACGTCTAAAAATCTATCTCACCCTGCCTCCGCCCGTCTTCGCGGCCTTCGCAGGCGTTTTATGGACCCCAAGAGGAATGGCTAAACTTTTCCGCCTCCTTTGGAGGTAGAGGGACGTTAGCAATTCCTCTTGGCGCCAAGAGGAAGGATTAAGATAGAGTGTAAAGGGCTGACCTTTTCTTTATTATACGGCTTCCTGCGCCAAATTTTCACCGGGTTTGGGCCAAGCAGGCTCATCTAGTCGAATAATTCAGGTCAATGGTTCCCAATTGGGCGGTTGGATGGTCGGAATTGACCGTGATAGACCCCGGCAGGCCGCGCGCCTGCAATGCTGGATCCAGCGGCGGCCTAAGCTGAACGGTGGGCGGAAGGGCGACAAGCAAAAAATATTCGCCATCCACCAGGTTCTCCAAGGCAAAGCCGCCCTGCGCGTCGGTGGTGGCGCCGGCGCTGATCCAGCGGAGGGCAAAGGGCGGCGGATGGAAGGGCCGAAACGGAGTGGCGGGATCGGGCACTCCTCCGATGACCTCACGGTCGGCGTCCAGGACGAGCGGCTGGAGCTGGTGGGGCAGCCCGTTCAATCGCTTGGGCACGAGGCCGACTCGCACGCCCGCCAGAGGCTGGCCGTTCAGGCGCAGCGTCCCTAGCACGCGGCCTTCGTGGAAAACGGGGTACTTATGGATCATGGTGAAAAACGAGCGGGGCATTTCCGCGCGGCGGTACCAGGCTTCGGCCTTGCGGAGGGCGCCCGCGCGGTTGAACAGGTCGCCCATCATGCGCAGGCTGTCGCGGTCAGGCCAGGCAAAGCGGGCCGGATCCTCCAGTTGTTCCGCCAGGGCCAGGTTCTCCGGCGAGACGGCGCTGACGAAGAAGACGATACGCATCGCCGTTTCCGTCTTCCACGGGTGCGGGCAGTTGGCCAGATCCAGCAGGCACGCCTGTAGCTCGGCCGTCGGATTGAAGTCGAACGCCCCGACATTGAACAGGTGCCGGATCGCCACCCAGGAGAGCGCCGTCTTGTAGCCGCGCTGACGCAGAAAGTCCTGTACCGGTTGGACCGTGGCGCGATCCAGGCTCAGGCCGTCGTCGGAGAAGAGAGACTGGCGTGCATTGACGAGCCCGCGTGGATGAAAGAGGAGCAGGCTGCGCTCGCTTTGCAGGGTAGGAAGCTGCGCGGGATGGGGCAGATGCGCCAGACGGGCCAGAACCTGCCCGGCCTGGCGTCCCTCCGGCACGCCGGAAGCCGGGCGACGTGGGCTCCAGGGCGTGCGTATGGCCGAGACCACCTCGGGAGTCAGATCAAACCGCGCGGCCAGCTGCGCGGGCGAAAGCGCGGGCCGGGCCAGAATGGAAGCGGCGGCGGCAAGAAGGGGCAGCGCCAGGAGGGCGCCTCGGCGGCCAAGATCCAGCCCGGGACGGCCCAGCAGGTAGAAAAGGGTTCCTGCCGCGAAGCCGCTGGCGGCGGCGCGGAAGAGGTAGCGTCCGGCGATCTCGTTCCAGTAGGCACGGTTGAAGGCGCCCAATGTCTGGTAGTGCAGCAGCACGCCCTCCAGCGGGCCGGGCAGCGCCCAGCGCATCAGCGCATAGAGGCCCAGGCCAAAGAGCGCGCCGCAGAGCAGCAGCCCCGGCAGCGCGCGGCCCGGCGATCCCCACCGGGTGCTGGCAAAATCGCCCGCCCATCCCTCCGGACGGAAAGCTAGCCAGATCGCGGCGCCGCACGCCGCCAGCCACAGGGGATAGAGCGCGCTGCCGGGCCGTGCCAGGGCCCAGCGCACCGCCAGCAGCGGCAGACCGACCGCCAGCAGCAACAGCAGCGCCTTGCCGAGTCGGCCCGTCTCCACGCGGACCGTCAGCAGGGCTGTGGCCGATCCGAGAGCCGCGTAGGAACGCGTGCGCTTCCGGCTTCCTGCGGCGCTCAGGCGTGTCTCCGGCGTCGGCGCGGCAGAGTCAGGGGAAGCGGAAGGGGAGATGCCGCCGCCCGAGGTCGGCACGAACGCCGCTGCTGGCTGGAGCGTCGGCCGTCGGTCCGGCGCTGCCCCGCCGGCACGCCGGAAGTGAAACAGCCGGAAGGTGGGATTGAGGATGAACACCATCAGCAGCCAGAGCGCGCCGAAGAGCAGCAGCCCGAAAATGACCCGTTGGATCCTATCCATGCCCCGCAGGGACATCAGCCACTCGATCTGCTCCAGGTTCCAGTCCAGCAGACGCGGCACGGGCAGGCCGTCTATCACGCCCTGAAAATCGAGCGAATCGCCGGGAGTCAGGATATGCGGCAGCGTGGCGATGGCGACATAGCGGAGGCCGATCAGGAGATAGACGAGCGCAAAGGCGAACCCGATGCCCAGAGCCGAGACCAATACAAGCCCCAGCCTTTCTGTTTTTTTCGGCGTTTCCGTCCTGCTCATCCGATCTCCCGATAGAGCGAAATCCAATTTCCCGTCCGGGCATGGGAAATACCCGGCTCGTGGGCGGGTTGCGCCAGGTTGGTTCAAAGCACGCCGCGCTCCTCGGCGTAGCGCCGCTCGATGGCCTCCAGCAAGTCGGCGTACTGCACCTGGTAGGCGATAGGCGCCTCGATTTCCAGCTTCTGCATCAGCGGACGGGCCAGCCGCTCTCCGATGGCCGCCTGCACGACCAGGTCCAGCTCCCCGCGCCGCTCCGTAAACCGCCGCAGGATGCGGTACTCGTCGGGGGTCAGGCGATCCAGATTCTTGATCAGAGGGAAGAAGGCGACCACGCCGGAGGGCAGGAGCACCGAGCGCCGCTTCGCTCCAAACGGGGTCGCGCCCGCCTCCATGATGACCAACGTTCCCGCCGCATAGTCGCCGATGCGCTTGTAGCGGGGACTGAAGAAGATGGAGAGCAGGCCCGGCATACCCCAGAGCACCAGCGCTGTTCCCGACATCGGCACGACGCCGATATCAATAAACCGCAGGATGTTGCGTATCGCGCTGGCAATGAAGTTGATCGGATATCCGCCGTCCCGGATAACGCGCAATCCGAACAGCCGCTTGCCGGGCGTGCGCCCGCCCCAGAGCATCTCAAAGAAAATCGGATAGGCGAAGAGAATGAGAAAAACGGCAATGTAGCCCAGTGCAGTCAGGATGCTGCTGACGCTCATTCCTATCCCCGCATTTCTGCCGATGGTCAGCTTCATCACGACGCCGACGAGCAAGAGCAGCAGAAACTGGAGCGTCAGGTCAACGACAGTAGCCATGAAGCGCGAGGCGATTCCGGCTACCTGATAGGTGACCTGGATGTTTTCCGGGGTGACGATGGTGACGGTGCGGCTCATGCGCGCGTTGGTCCCTTCTCAACCCATCCTCACAGTAACTTGGTAGCGTTCCCATCTCAGCCCCTGATGCCCCTTCGGGGTACCCTCTCGTATGAAACTGCCTCTCCCCTCCCCTGTTGTTGGGGATCGCCAGGCGGAGGGCTGTGGCCAGGTGTGGCTAGGCGGAGGCGCGAGCCATTGCCGCGCCGACCCGAGCAGGGGCCCAACCATGGCAGGCGCGACCCTGGCAGTCCGTTGCAGGGCCGACCCTGACAGTGGGCAAGGGGTGGGGGCCTAGTTTTAATCTCAGAGAACTACGAAGTTACCCTGCGTAGGTGTTTCGCTCGACTCAAAATCCATCCTCGTCCCAGTAGACCGCCGCTTCGGGCGGAAACAGGGCTGACAGCAAGGGAGACAGCGTGCTATCGGCGGTAGGCGGCTCTACGGGCGCGTACTGGCCGAAGAGCAGGCCGAAAAGCGCCTCTTGCGGCAGGGCGTCCGCGGCCTCCGCAACAGGCTCCACGCGCAGGAAGGCGCCGCTGGCGTCCAGCTTCGTGGGGCCGTAGGGCGTTGCGAACGTTACTGCGCCGCGCGGACGGCCTGCCGCGATCCAGCGCTCGTTGAGGGCGATGGTAAAGCTGCGCAGCAGGTTATCGCGGTGCAGCAGGCGCACCATGCCGCCAGTATTAGTCCGCCATTCCCGCGTTTCCAGAATGTTCTCCAGCGCCCCCAGAACGGCGGACTCCAGGGCGATATCCAGACGCAGCCTGCGAATCCCCTCCTGCAGAAAGCGTGCCGAGATCGCCTCCAGCAGCGCGGCGGTCACGTCCGGCTTCTCAGGGGCAGACAGGCTCTCGCCGGAGACGCCCAACTCCGTGATGCGCGCTTGTGGCTCCTTCTGGCCCTCCGAGTCCCTGGGTTGATGGATGTCATACCAGACGTAGCCGCAGACCGCTCCGTCCGGGGCGACCGCGACGTGAAGCGTCTCCGGCACGCGGCCCGGTGCGATGCCGAGCCAGTCGCGCCAGTAGGCTTCGTAACGCTGCACGGCGATAGGGCGCGTGCGATTATAGGCGTCGTAGATGGCGCGAATGGCGGGCAGGTCGCCGTCGGCGGCGGGACGCACGGTGCAGCGGGTTGGGCGCGGCCTAAAGTCGGCGCGGATGGTTCCCTGCACTCCGTTCCACGGCAGCGTGGCATAGCCGAGGCGGGCGTAGTAGCCGTTGATGCCGGTAAACAGCAGCGAGAAGTCCATCGCGTCGGCCTCCATGACGGCGAGGGCCCGACGCAGGCACTCCGTGTTGAAGCCCTTCCCGCGATACTCCGGCAGCGTGGCGACGTTGGCGATGCCGCCCATCGTCAGCTTGAACTCCCGGCAGGCGACGACGCGCCTGCATATCTGGACGGCGCTGACCAGCTTGCCGTCCGCCACGGCGACCTGCGTGTAGTAAGGCAGCCATTCGATATCGCCATAGAAATAGCGGCGAAAGTAGTTGCGCGTATCGCCGGGCCAGACCGTGCACCACAGGTCCAGACACGCCTCGCGCTCGTCCTCCCGTATTGCCCGAAACTCCACGCTCATGCCTGCTCCCTATTCTTTCCTATGGCCTCCATCGCCTCCTCGATCAGGGCCGCCAGCGGCTCGTTCGGCAGAATATGGCAGACCTGGCGCAGGACGGTCTCGCGTCCTCTCTCTTTAAGCAGGCGCTGCAGTTCGACGGCGGCGGGGTCGTCCGGGTCGTCGTAGCGGAGGGCGGCGGCGATGCCCCAGGCCAGCGCCCTAGGCGAAATGCCCTGCGACTCGCAGAGCCGCGCCGCGCCAACTAAGCGGTCGTCCGGGGCCAGCTTGCGGAGCGGATCGCGCGCCAGCCTCCGGCACGTATCGCCCAGCGCCTCGTTCTGGAAGCGCTCCAGCAGGTTAGCGACGTGGGCGGCGTGCTCGTCCGGCGCGAAGCCGTGCTTTTGGATAAGCGCCTGCCCCGTCTCCTCCAGCGCGGCGTGCAGGAGCGAGGCGATGCGCGGATCGCGCAGGGCCTCGTAGCCATACGTATAGTGCGCGGCATAGCCCATGTAGCCCAGGATGGCGTGCGCGCAGTTGTGCGTGTAGAGCTTGCGCTCGACGTGGGCCTCGAAATTAGAGACGGGTTCGACGCCGACAATGTGCGGCAGCGTGCCGACAACGGCGGTGGCGTCTACGGGCAGCCGCTTGTATGCCTCTACCCGGATCGCGAGCGGATCGGCGGCGCGGTCGGCCTCGGTCTGCACCGGCACCATGCGGCTGACGACGGCCTGCACGAAGCCGGTCTTCTCCAGGACGGCATCCCGGTCTTTGGCGGGAATATGCTCGGCGACGGCCTCCCGCAGGAGGGCGGCGGCATCGTGGAGGTTCTCGCAGAGCAGCACGTTGATGGGCTCCCCGGACGCCTTGTGCCGGGCCAGCAGGCCCGCCGCCAGCGCCGGGGCGGCATGCGGCAGCGCGCTGGCCCCCACCGCCGTACAGACGACCTGCGCGCGCATGATCTCGCCCGCCACGCGCACCCTGTCCCGGCCATGCACGGCGCGCACGTTGTCTATCCAGACTGTCTCCGCTCCCGGCCCGACGATGTGGATCGGATAACTGCCGCGCGTGTTGAGCGCCGTGACGACGGCATCTGCCACGTCCACGAAGACGACCTCCAGGCCGCTCTCATGGAAAAGCTGGGCCAGGAAGCCGCGCCCGATGTTGCCTGCGCCAAACTGCACGGCGGTTGCGTCCATCGCAGTCCTGTTCTCCAAAAGCGATTGGAAACACCCGCTGCGCTAGAGGCACGGAGACACGGAGGAGTCACGGAGAAAAGCAAAAGAGAAAGACAGAGGAAAAACCAGAGTTTTAGATAGGAGGAACTGGATGGACAGGATTAGAGAAAGAGGGAGAAAGGCTTGGCCGTGC
>DASRGZ010000095.1:0-3363 GCA_035650735.1 Chthonomonadaceae bacterium | reverse complement strand
CCCTTCTCCCTTGCAGGGAGAGGGGAGAGCAGAAGCCGGATCACTCCCTTCCCTGGGAGGGTCGCTAGGTGTCGCAAGGCGGAGGCAGGGGCCGTAACCCTGCCGACCCTGGCAGTCCATTGCAGGCCCGACCCTGGCAGTCCGTTGTAGCCCCGACCCGCGCCGCAACAAACGCTCCAGCCCGGCCCAACAACCCGACCCTTGCAGTAGGGGACAGGGGGTGAGGGCAGGACCTACGAAGGCAGGTTTTGTGCTCTTGTTGCTGCGGCTTGAGCCGCCCGAAAGGAAAACGCACAACCCCATGCCATGCAAGAAGCGGAGCCGAGGGGATTCGGCTCCGCGCTTTTGTCTTTTATGAGGACGATTTATAAAGGTTAGGAACGATGGCTATCAACGCAGTGGCGTGTTGACGAGAAGCTGGCTCAGATTGGCAAGGCCCAGGGGAATGGTGGCGACTTTGCGCTTGATGCGGGCGAGCGCATTGTCTACGGACTTGGTTTTGCAGTGCAGCTCGGCGGCGATTTCCCGGTAGGACTTACCGATCTGGTAGCCGACGAGGACGTGCCACTCAAACTCAGAAAGCATCTGCTGAAGCATCTCGTGCAGGACTTTGGTATCCTCTCCCTGGATAACGAGGTCTTCCGGGTTCTGGGTTTCGGCGGAAGGGATGATGTCGGAGAGGTTCCAGTCGGGGCCGGAGTCTTCGGCGGGGCTTTCGAGCGAGAGGGAGGTGTTGAGGGGCATCTGCTTCTGGCGCGTGGCCGTCTTGATAGCGGTAATGATATGGCGTTGGATACAGACTTTGGCGAAGGCGGGGAAGGAGATGGCCTTATCGCAGCGGAAATCCACGATGGCCTGCCAGAGCCCGATCATGCCGACCTGGAGAAGGTCTTCCTTTTCCGCGCCGACAAGGAAATAGGACTTGACCTTAGTACGGACAAGATTGCGGTATTTGTACAGCAGGAACTCGGAGGCCGCCTCGTCGCCATGCTGTGCTCGATGAACGATCTCACGGTCGGCCATGTCGGCGTATTTAATCTGGCTAGGCCGGAGATGGTGCTGCTGCAATTCGCTAATCACCCTGTTCCCTCGATCCGTCGGAGATTTTGTCGGCGTGGTCGGCAATAGGGGCGCCCAAAACGGATGAGCAGGCCGCATTGCCGTGCAAAGCCGGAGGAGTAGTTGCAGCGTTTCAATCGTCACCTGCTCTAAGAGCGGGCGCTTACGAAGTGCTATCCCCTATTATACAGGAAAGCGCGAAGGAATTCAACCCTGATGAGAGAATTTCGCAAAATCAGTAGCAGAGAGGGCTTTTTTCAGGGCGTGGAGGCGGTTTTTGCCAGGATAGAGCGAAATTCCTCCGGCGTTAGGGTGCCAGGGTTCTAAGGGCTTTTGCCAGTATCGGACGAGATCCCTCCGGCGTTGGGGATGTGAGATTGTGAAATAGATCACACGCTGGCTGTTACGCGTTTCGCTTGTTTGCCAGGAAGAATTAGGGGATAATAGCAGTGTCCGGTGATCATTGGGGCCGAATACAATACCTTCGGCCCCAACGGTCTCTCCCCGGGCCTCTTGGTCGTTTCGGTTTCGCGAAGAACCGGTACGATCAGCCTGTCACAACCGATGCCTCTCTTGTCTTGGCGTAGCCAGCGTTCCTTAGAACAAGGCTGCGCATGGCGACCAAACCGCGCCGCAGAAAAGGGGGCTTGCGTGCAGCTTCCGCGCGGGAGGCGCATTGCCCGGTATGTCAGCCGACATATCGGGCTTCTTTTTTGGCTTCCCAATCGGGAAATGGCGAGTTGTTTCGGGAGTTGGTTTTGGGGTATGCTGCTTGAGAAGATGCGGCGCGCGGGCCATCCTGAGAAGAGGAGACGGCAGCATAGCGCCGATTGGAGCCTTGGAAAGCGAGTGGTAAGCCGTATGGAACTTGGATATGGGAAACCGAAGATACGCGCGACGACGATTGTGGCCGTGAAGCGGGAGAATCAGGTGGCGGTGGCCGGGGACGGCCAGGTGACGCTGGAGAATACGGTGCTGAAGCATACGGCACGCAAGGTACGCCGCCTGTATCAGGGCCGGGTGGTGGCCGGGTTTGCCGGTTCGGTGGCGGACGCGCAGGCGCTGGCGGATAAGTTCGAGAGCAAGCTGGAGGCGACGGGCGGGAACCTGACGCGGGCGGCGGTGGAGTTTGCCAAGGAGTGGCGGACGGATCGCGTGCTGCGACGCCTGGAAGCGATGATGATCGTGACGGACGGGGACCGCGTTTATATTCTTTCGGGCGACGGGAATGTGGTCGAGCCGGATGATGGGGTGGCGGCTATCGGCTCCGGCGGGGCGTTTGCGGCGTCTGCGGCAAAGGCGCTGGTGAAGAATACGCAGATGAGCGCGCCCGACATCGCGGCGGAGGCGATGCGGATCGCGGCGGAAGTCTGTATCTACACCAACGATAAGGTGACCGTAGAGACCCTGCCTTAAGGCGGCTTGGCCCTCTGTTAAAAAGCGTTGACGACGAAACGGCACTATGTTATCGTGGTATCCATTATGTTCGGTGGATACCACTTTTTGCCTGGCAATCGGCCCATTGCTGAAGTTGGGCAAATGAAGATAGATAGGAGGCGCGCAACGGTGAAAGCAGCCTTCCTGATCCTGACGTTGATTTTGCTGGGCTTCCCTGGACGCGCCAGCGCGGCCAACCAATCCGGCGACGTCCTCCAAGAGATAGAGCGCAGCCGTCCTTTCCTGGACCTGTATTCTCGCTACGCGAAGGCGGTTCAGGAGCAGGGCGTGCAGGGCCTCAAGCAGATGGCCGTCGCGGACTTTCTACTGCGTGCAGAGGGGGCTTCGTTCCAAGGCCAGAAAGCGTTTGCCGAGATGGGCAAGCGTCTGGATGGCTTGGAAGGCGGCGACCTGTCGGTGGCCGTCTGGCCGTTGACGCTCCAGGGCGACCGCGCCGTAGCCCTGACCGAAGAGACGCTGACCATCCCGTACAAACAGGGCCGCTTTACCTCTGTGAGCGCGACATGGTATTGGAAGCAGATATGGCGCAAAACGGCAAGCGGGTGGAAATTGGCCGAGTGGGAGCGCATCCAACCGATAAGGATAAAGGAAAGCAAGGTTGGGTTCCATTTCAATGTGCATGTGACCCCGCCGAAGAAGCCTCCACTTCCTTCTAAGCCCGATGGAGAGGGCCCGGCGGGGCGCCAGCAGGGCAAGGGAGCAAGCGTGCCCTCCGGCCTGATCGTCTACAGCGCGCAGGTAGATGCCAGCGAATACACCAGTACGCTGGGACGCTTTGACCTATTCCTCCAGACAACCGGCGATGGGAAGACCCTCCGGCTGACCGACCACCGCGCCCATCCAGAG
>DASRGZ010000094.1:0-58466 GCA_035650735.1 Chthonomonadaceae bacterium | reverse complement strand
CCCTTCTCCCTTGCAGGGAGAGGGGAGAGCAGAAGCCGGATCACTCCCTTCCCTGGGAGGGTCGCTAGGTGTCGCAAGGCGGAGGCAGGGGCCGTAACCCTGCCGACCCTGGCAGTCCATTGCAGGCCCGACCCTGGCAGTGACGCGAACCGTTGTAGCGCCGACCCTAGCAGTGGGGGACGGGGGGTTAGGTGCGCTTGTTGCTGCGGCTTGAGCCATCCGATCCCCGACAGAAGGGAGGGGCAGGAAGCCAGGTGCAAGGGCAGAGTTCAAAACGCCGCGCCCGGTTGTGGCGCTGGTCGGCAAAGCATGCGCGGCAGAGACTGACGGCGCTCTCCGAATGCACCGTCAGGCGCCACAGCAACGTCCTGGATCGGGCCTTCTGCTACTTGCACCGCCTCTCCGATGCCTACGCCACGCATCAGTGCAGCTTCATGGCCAGCGCCTGCGCCTATAGCGCGGTGCTCTCGCTGGTTCCCCTGCTGGTTGTGGGCGTGGCGCTGCTCGGGTACATCATTGGCAACTCCCAGCGCGCCCTGGATCAGGTGGTCGCGGCCATCAATGCCTATGTGCCCGTAGACGCCCGGTTTGTCCGGGAGATACTGGCCAATACCATCCAGGGCCGGGGCGTGATCGGGCTGGTAGGTCTGCTCGGCCTGCTCTACGCCGCCCATCTAAGCTTTCTGGCGATGGAGCCGGCCATGAACATCATCTGGGTCGTGCCGGAGAAGCGCCACTGGCTGCATCAGCGGCTGGTCGCCCTGGGCGCGACCCTCTATGCGCTGGTGCTGTTGGGCGCGGACCTGGGCTTCTCCGCCCTCTTTGCCTACCTGCAAACCCGCCCTGAACCCTTTTTTACCAATCGCTTTACCTCCATTACCGAGCGCGTTTTGGTGGCCCTGATCCCCATGGGGCTGACCACGCTGCTGTTTGCCTTGCTCTACCGGCTCCTGCCGGCGCGCACGGTGCCCTGGCGGTCCGCCTTCCTCGGCGCAAGCGTGGCGGCGCTGCTCTGGCAGATCACGAAAATCGGCTTCACCCTCTTTCTAGCCTATGTCCATAGCTATGATCGGCTCTACGGCTCGCTGAGCGGGCTGGTTATCCTCGTTGTCTGGATGTATTACTCAATGGTCATCCTGCTCCTGGGAGCCGAGATCGCCGCCGATTATGAGACCACCACTCGCAGTTCCGTCGCCGCAGAAGCGCGCGCCCATTCCGGGGCGGACCTCTTCACGGCCTCCGGGGCCTCCGTCCGCCATCCCGAGGTTTTGTCTGTGGGCGATTCCCTGCCGCGCACGGCTGATTTGAGGGAACAACATCGGGGGGATACAACGTTGTAACACTAGAGACGTTTTCACCCCTATCGCAGGCGGTAATGGGGAAATGAGGAAGCCGTAGTGCAAGGCCGGCTGCATCTCCTCGTTTCCCTATTTCTCTTTAGAAGGGCCGCCTCGGGAGCGGCTAAATCGAAGAATGAAAGGCCGTGCTTATGTGGCGAAGCTTACTATATGGGATTGTAGGGCGCGCGGGGCGCTACCGGAAGCTGGAGGATCGGCTGCGTGTTCTGCTGGGAGCCGTCGGCTGCACGCTGGTGATGCTGCCGTTTTCCACCCATGCCGACCCGCCCTCGCGCCCGTTGCCGCTGCGCGTGGTGATCGTCGGCAGCGGACCCAACCCGGAAAACAACCAGGTCGCCATTGAGAGCAATGTGCGCTACGTGGGGCGTTTGCTGCCGCCAGACTCGGTGCGCACGACGCTGTTTGCCGACGGCGACGCGCAGCGGGCGACGGTCCTCTACGAAACGGAAGCCAGGACGCTTTCGCCGGGGGAGCGCGTGCTGGGCCTGCTGCTGGAAGGGCATGAGGGCGGCTATGCGACTAAGCTCCACTACCGCAAGCCGAACCTCGGCGGCCCGCCGGACGGCGCCAACCGGCGCACCGATCTGGATCGCGTTTTCGCGCAGCTAAGCACGGAAGAGGCGGCAGCGCAGCCGCGCCGACCGCTGCTGCTTTACTTTACCGGGCACGGCAGTCCCGACCAGGGCGACCGGGAAAACAACGCCTACGATATGTGGGGCCATGACGAGCAGCTCTCCGTGCGCGCGCTGGCCCACCAGATCGCCCGGCTGCCGGAGGATGTTCCCGTCACTGTGATTATGGTGCAGTGCTTCTCCGGCGCCTTCGGCAATCTGCTCTTTGAGGGCGGCGACCCGAAAGCCCCGCTCGTCAACCGGGACATTGCCGGGTTCTTCGCCACCGTCAAGGAGCGCATGGCCGCCGGCTGTACGCCCGCAGTCAACGAGGCGGAGTATCGAGACTTCACCTCCTATTTCTTCGCCGCGCTCACCGGGCAGGACCGTGTGGGCCGCCACGTCACCGGCGCCGACTACAACGGCGACGGGCGCGTCGGGATGGATGAAGCGTTCTGTTACGCCCTCGCCAACGACGACTCCATTGACGTGCCGGTCTGTACCTCCGACGTGTTTCTGCGGCGCTTCGTGACCGATAAAGACGAGGACGTGTTTGCGGTTCCCTATAGTCGGGTGCGCTCCTGGGCGACGCCGGCCCAGCGCGCTGCGCTGGAGGCGCTTTCGACGTTTCTGAACCTGAGCGGCGAGGATCGGCTACGCGTGGCCTATCAGAAAGAGTTCAACAGCGATGAAGCCGGCCAGATGAGCGCCTTGCGCCGGCAATACGCCCGGTTGGAGGCGCTGCGAGAGGAAGGGAAGCGGATACTGCTCGGGCGCTGGCCCGATCTGGGCCACCCGGGAACGCCAGAGTATGAGCGGGCTTGCCGGAGCGCGGTGGCGATGCTGACTCGGCAGGTCGCAGAGGGCAAATGGAGCAGCCTGCTCGCAGCCGATGAGGCGCTGGATAAGGGAATGGATGCGCTCTATGCGGCCCAGCGGGTGGAGGCGCGTCGGCTGCGGTTTATCCGCCTGGGCAAGAGCGTTGTCCTGGCGCACCGGCTCCGGCAATCGGCGGATACGGCCCTTCGGGATCGCTTTGAGCGGCTGCTGGCCGCCGAGGGACGCATGCTGCTGCCTCCCGCCGATACCTTCCGCGCCGCCGTGTCGCCCCGTGTTCTTGTGGCCCGCCATCCATAGCGGTCCCTATGCAGGCTCCTTTCGTTCTGGCCCCCACCCCCGGCTCTATAGCCCTCACCCCCTATCCCCCTCTCCCCCGCTGTGGGAGAGGGGAGAGTCCGCGCTGGCTTCTGCTCTCCCTTCTCCCTGGCAGGGAGAAGGGCTGGGGATGAGGGGAGAGAAGAGAGAACAGAAGAACCTGGGAGGAAGAGACTCTCCCCTCTCCTTCACAAGGAGAGGGATCAGGGGTGAGGTCTGCCTCACTTACGCTTCAAAATGTACTGGCAATGGGTGCAGATGAGGGCGTTGGGGTAGGCGCGCGCTATCCGGGCGTAGCGGTCCTGGCGCTGCTGGCCGAGAAGCTTTGCTAGGACCGGCTGCACGACGTTGCGGTAGAGGTATTTGATCAGGACGCCCTCCCATCCCCATAGCAGAAACGTGATGAAGTTACGATCGGCGCCGTCGTCGAGCAGATAACCCTCGTTGCGCTCAACGGCGCTGTAGCTACGCAACCGCACCATCGTATGCTGGCACTGTGGGCAGTCCTGCACCCCCCGCAGGGGGCTGTCGAGGTCGTAGGTCATCGGTGACCTCCTGCTACGGATCGCGTTCGAAATCCTCTGCCGTGCCGATCCCTGCATGGCGGCAGTAGGGCATAGATTTGCTATACGAGCTTATCGAAGCGCCGAGGCGAGGTGTTCCGTAATCCACGTCTCTAGGTCATCCTCATAGTGGAAAATGATCGGGTTTTCCTCTGCATCGGGAGGTTCCATAGCACTCACAATCTCATTGAAGGCCGAGTCCGGGTAATCAACCCGAGTTTTGGTTAGTCTATTTTCAAGCAGGCGTTGGCGGGCAATAGCTTTCGGGGTATCCACATAAATCGTAACGACATCCACGCCGAGGTTCGCGATCCGTTTTCTTATGTGCTGTCTCTCCGCCTTTAAAGTTTCTGGAAGCGTCAACGACGGTTTTCCCCGCCTGCAAATGCCGCACGATGAGGTTATCTGTTTCGGCATAAATTCTCTCCCAATCCGATCGGGTCAACTCTTCATCCCTGGTATCCAGGCCATATAAAAGTGCTTTCATTTCGTCCACGTCCCC
This sequence comes from Chthonomonadaceae bacterium, assembly GCA_035650735.1. Classification (GTDB taxonomy): domain Bacteria; phylum Armatimonadota; class Chthonomonadetes; order Chthonomonadales; family Chthonomonadaceae; genus DASRGL01. The sequence goes on along the minus strand of DASRGZ010000094.1, from coordinate 54,277 downwards.
TTGCTCATAGCCGAACCGTTCCGCTATGGCTCTTCCCAGGGTAGATTTTCCTGCGAAGGAGAGACCGCAAATAAGAAATAGCCTGCTCATCGCGTTCTAGCCCTGACGCTCCCCTGTGTACCTGCATTCAGCTCCCAAGCCGTTCAAATAGGCCGCGTAACGCATCGGCAAAGACGCTGGGCGTCTCCATCGGAGCGGAATGTCCGCCTGGGAACTCGGCGAACATAGCGCCCAGGCGTTCGGCAATGACAATACTCGTTTGGTGAAAGAACCTGTTCCGTGTCTCGGTTCCGCCCGCCAGAGCGATCCGAACATGATTGTTGGCGATCCGATCCAGGTCTGGCGCATACTCGATGAAGGCGCGCACCTCATAGCGCATCCTATATTCCCAATTGTTGCTTGTTCGCTGCATCAAGTTCCGCTTTAATCTTAACCGGGCCGTCATGGAGGAGACAGCGGGAATTGCCCCGCCGGTCGTAGGTCAGCACGGTATAAGTATCAGCCAGGAGGTCAGCGATGGGCGCAAAGACCGCACAATTCCCGCCGCCAACGATCATCAGCAATGGCAGGCCGTTGCCCCGACGCTCGAAGTAGAGGTCAGCGCCATTAACCTTAAACGATGCCCGCTGCCGCCGCAGTAGTCATTGTATCTCCTTTCCTATGTGACCCAGAGGAAAGGTTCCGCAGAGGCCCCGAGAACTCCTTGCCTCCATCTTGCCCTTTCGGGAGGTGTTTGGTATACTGTTGCCAACAACTGCCTGCATGATCGCCCCTATCGTCTCTCTATACGTATAGGGGACAGGCGCCCGGATGCGCGGGGCAGATGCATCCGGGCAAGGGAGTAACCCAGGAATGGCCTCGGCGCCGCTGGAAATAGGCACGCTGCTCAACGGACGCTACCTGATACAGAGCATTATCGGCCAGGGCGGAATGGGAACCGTCTACCTGGCCCAGCATCTGCGCCTGGAAACCACCGTGGCCGTCAAGGAGCTACGCGGGCACTATGCCAGCGAGGAGGAGAAGCAGGCGGCGTTGGCGCAGTTTGAGTCCGAAGCGCGCTTCCTGGTGCGCCTGAATCACCCGAACCTGCCCAAAGTTACCGATGCCTTCGTCGAGAACGACCGCTGCTACATGGTGATGGAGTACATCACCGGAGTCACCCTGGAGCAGCGGCTCAAGGAAGCGGGCGGCGCCGGGCTGGATGTGGCGCAGGTTGTGGAGTGGGGGCTGCAAATCGCGGACGTGCTGGCCTATCTGCACAGCCAGACGCCACCGGTCATCTTTCGGGATATGAAGCCCGGTAACGTGATGGTCCAGCCCGACGGCAGCGTCCGCCTGATTGATTTCGGCATTGCGCGCCGCTTCCATCCCGGCGCCGCCAAAGATACGGCCCTTTTCGGTAGCGTCGGCTACTCCCCGCCGGAGCAGTTCGGCCTGCGGCAGACCGACCCCCGCGCCGATGTCTACGCCTTCGGGGCGACTCTCCATCACCTGTTGACCGGGCGCGACCCCGCCGTGCAGCCCTTCAAATTTCCGCCCGCCCACACGCTCAACCCCGCCGTCCCGGAATCGCTTTCGCGCCTGCTGGAAGCCTGTCTTGCCGTTGAGCCCGATAAGCGCCCCGCAGGCATCCACGAAGTCGCCATCAACCTGCTGGCCGTGCGCGATGAATTGACCGCCCACCTGGCCGCGCTCACGACGACAGCCGACGCTCCCGCCGCAGCAGGCGCCGAGAGCGCACCCAAATCCGGCAGTGGGCCGCGCATCATCTCCTCAAAGCTGGCAGAGGCTGAGGCACAGAAGCGGCGCGGCTCCGGCAAACGCTCCCCTTCCGGCGCGGCAACGGAGGCCGGACGCCGTCCGGGCGCAGGCAGGTCGCGTACGGGGCCAGGCTGGCTCATCGGGGCCGTCTGCCTGCTGCTGATACTGGGCGGCACAGCGCTGGTGCTTGTCAAATCTTCCCATCGGGGCCATCCTAACGGCATGGCGCCTGCGCCTGCTTCCACAGCCGCGGCCGCGCCGCCCGTAAGTACAGCACAGGCGCCCGCAAGCGCGCCCATGTCCGACCCCGATACGGCAGCCCCGACGCCTGAGGATAGCCCCGCCAGCTTTGATCTGCCGGTGGGGCAGGAGCTGGTGACGGATAGCCAGGGAGGAAAGACGCTGCGGCTGCACATCACGGGGCGCGTCCAGGGGCAGGCCGGGAAATCCGGGGTGCTCGCCGTCTTCTTTTATGACGGCGACGGTAATCGAATCCTTGCCAGCGATCCCGGCAGCGTCTACGCGCATCGGGATGGGCAGCTCATAGGCACGCAGTCCGTACATATTGCCTCGGATGACGAGCCGCTGGATGCCACCATTACCGTTCCCTGGAGCCAGTTTCCCGATCCGCCGCCGGCGAGCATTCGATTCCGCTGCCGCCTCTTTTTAAATCATCAGAGCGTCGGCGCGACCGACCTCCTTGACCTCAACCCGATCCCTGTCACTCCGGCGAATACGCCTTCCTCCGGCGAGCCCGGTTCCAACGCCCCTCCCGATTCGAGCCAGCCGTATCCGAACGGCGATACGGGCGCAGGCGGCAACGCACGCCAGAGCGGCGGGCGGATCAGCGGGGGTGGCATCCAGTAAGGCGCCTTATAATAGCCCTAGAAAAAATAGAACTCTGCCCCACGCAGGATAGGTCTTTCGGCCCTTTCCGCGCCGTCTATTTCCTGATAAATTGAAAAGCGATATTTAGCCGAGGGGAGGGGAGTGACGACATGGAAGGCCGCACCATCTATCAAATGTTTCTGGAGACCGTTCGGGCACATGGCGCGCGTCGCGCCGTCGGGTTCAAGGAGGACAAGGCGGAAGAGATTACCTATTGGACCTACTCCGAGCTGGCCGAGCGGGTGCGCCGGTTTCGGCGCGGGCTGGCCGGGCTGGGCCTCAAAAAGGGCGAGCGTCTCGCGCTGATCTCCCAGCACAATCGCGTTGAGTGGGCGATTTGCGATCTGGCCGCGCAGTCCCTCGGAGTGATCACCGTGCCCATCTACGGCACGTTGCCCGCCGCCCAGGTCAGCTACTATCTCCGCGACTCCGGCGCGCGTCTCCTCGTCGTCTCCGACGCCAGGCAGATCGCCAAGGTCGCCGAGTTTCGCGGCGAGGTCCCGACGCTGGAAACGGTCGTCGCGATGGAGGGCGAGCCGGAAAAGCTGGAGATGCAGAACATCCTGCCCTTTGAGGAGGTCTACCGGCGTGGGGAGGCGGCTGGCCCAGACGAGGCGGCGTTGGACGCGCTGGCCGCCGCCGTAAAGCCTGAAGACATCGCCACGCTGATCTATACCTCCGGCACGACGGGCGATCCCAAGGGCGCGATGCTGACGCACGCGAACCTGCTGGATACGCCCGACGTCGTGATGGAGAAGACCAACATCGAGATCACGCCCGACGATATTTTCCTCTCCTTCCTGCCGCTCAGCCATATCACCGAGCGCGTCGGCGGCTACTACCTGCCGCTGCGCGCCGGGGCCTGCATCGTCTACTCACAGGGCCTCTCCGCAATCGCCAACGAGCTTACCATGACCGTGCGGCCGACGGCCATGCTCTGTGTGCCCCGACTCTTTGAGAACATGGCGGAAAAGGCCAGAGAACGTATGGCGCGAGAGCCGGAGAACCGGCGCAGCAAGGCGGAATGGGCCGTGCGGGTCGGCACCGAGATCGCGCGCCGCCGCTCGGTAGGGCAGGAGATCGGGCTGGCGCTGCGCCTTCAGCACCTTGTAGCCGAGCGATTTATTCTCCCTACCATTCGGGAAAAGATCACGGGCGGACGCCTGCGCTATTTCGTCTCCGGCGGCGCACCGCTGGACCCGGAGACGGCGGCGTTCTTCCTGGGCATCGGGGTCGAACTGCTGGAAGGCTACGGGCTTTCGGAGACGAGCATCATCGCGGTCAATCGGCCCGGCAAAGAGCGCATCGGCACGGTTGGCAATCCGCTGCCGGGCGTGGAACTGAAGTTTGGGGAGGACGGCGAGATCCTGATGCGCGGCCCCGGACGTATGCAGGGCTACTGGAACAAGCCGGAGGCGACCGCCGAGGCGATTGACGCCGAGGGATGGTTCCATACCGGCGACATCGGCGAGATGTCTCCAGATGGTTACCTTAAGATCACCGACCGCAAGAAGGATATTATCGTTCTCTCCAACGGCAAGAAAGTGGCGCCCCAGCCCATTGAGGGGATGCTCAAGCATAGCCCCTTCATCCAGGAGGCCGTACTTTTCGGCGATAAGCAATCTACTGTAATGGCGATCCTGGTGCCGGCCTTCGATAAGCTCCTGGCCTGGGCCCGCTCGCAGGAGTTGCCGGCCAATGACGTTGCGGCCCTGGTCGCCAGCCCAGAGGTGCAGAAGCTCTACCGGGCCGAGATCGATCAAACGACCGCGCATCTGGCTGACTTCGAAAAGATACGGCGGTTCAAGCTCGTTTCGCAGCCGTTTGACATCGAGACGGGCGAGCTGACGCCGACGCTCAAGGTCAAGCGCCGGTTCGTCGCGGAAAAATATGCCGATCTGCTGGCCGCCATGTCCCGATGAAAGATTCCAACAGGATGAACAGGATTTCTCAGGATTTCTCAGGATTTACAGGATTAGGGCTAGACAGGAGACACAAACAGGGCTTGTGCAAATGCTCAATTGGTTTTAGAAATCTTGTAAATCCTGTTGAAAGGCCTTTTCTACACGTATAGAAGAGTATGGACCTTTCTGTTGTTATTGTTAGCTATAATACGCGGGAGATGCTGCGGGCCTGCCTGTGCGCTCTGCCTGCCGCCGCCGAAGGGCTGGAGTTCGAAACGTTCGTCGTGGACAACGCCTCGCCGGACGACAGCGCGGGGATGGTGGCCGCCGAGTTCCCACAGGTGCATCTGATCGCCAACACAGATAATCCCGGGTTTGCGCGTGCCAACAACCAGGCGCTGGCGCTCAGCAAGGGGCGCTATGTCCTGGCGCTCAATCCCGACACCGAGGCCGAGCCTGGCTCCCTGACCGCGCTCGTCCGCTTCATGGAGGCGCACCCGGAGGCCGGCGCCTGCGGCCCCAAGCTCCTCAACTCCGACGGCTCGCTCCAGCACAACGGACGCCGCTTTCCCACCCCCTGGCGCGAGTTTCTGGGCGTCTCCGGCCTGCGCAACCTCAACCGCGCCGCCTTCGACCGCGTACTGGAGTACGGACGCGATAATTTCGACGTGGAGTGCGAGGTCGATCAGGTCTCCGGCGCGTGCCTGCTGGTGCGCCGCGCGGTCATGGAGCAGGTTGGGATGTTCGACGAGGACTTTTTTATGTTCTACGAGGAGATCGAGTGGTGTTGGCGCATCCGGCGGGCCGGCTGGAAGGTCTACTATGTGCCGCAAGCGCGCGTCGTGCATCACTGGATGGGCAGCGTCCGCCAGCAGAGCCGTGCCATGACCGCACGCCTGTTCCGCAGCCAGCTCATCTACTATCAAAAGACGGCGGGGCTGCCGGCCCGCCTTGCCATGCGCGGCGTCATGCTGATGGGGCTGATTAAGAACGAACTGCTCTATCTGGGCGTGGCGATCAAGCGCCGCCTGCGCGCCGCCGGATTGGTGAAATAAGGGAGGAGCGCACATGAGCGCGCCGGCAACGCCGGAACCGATCTTTCTTCAGAACCCGACTCGCGATCAACTCCTGGAGGCCGTTGCCTGGAACCATCGCGAGCTCTTCGTCCTCCAGGCGCTTGCCGCCGGGGGCGAGGCGCACCAGGCGGAGGGGGTGACCTGGACCTACGCCGGGCCGAAAGGGGAGAGCATGATCCTCTTTCCCCGGCTCGCGGAGGCCAACGCGGGCCAGCAGCTTGACGCCATCGTGGGCTACTACCGGGAGCGACAGCCGGAGAAGCTGGTCGGATGCTGGTCGCTGGACCCGCCGCAGCCGCCGGATCTGGAGGTTCCGCTGCTGGCGCGCGGTTTCCAGTTGGGCTGGCGTCCCTGCTGGATGTGGCTGGACCTGGAGCAGATGCAGGCCGTCCATCCCTGGCCGGAGGGGCTTAAGGTCGAAGTTCTCGACGCGGCAGACCTTCCTGATGCGGACAATCTTCCCTACTACGACGCCGACATGGCCGCCGTCCAGCATGCGATCACGGGCCTTCAGCCCCGGCGGATGTGGCGTTTTGCCGCCTTTCTAGACGGCAGGACGGTGGGGCAGAGCACCCTGTTTCTCACTACGGGCCCGCTGGGCGTGGCCGGCATCTACAATGTGGGGGTCGTTCCTGAAGCCCGCAATCAGGGAATAGGGAAGGCAGTCACCATCGCCGCCTGTCAGCAGGCGCTAGCGTTGGGGTGCCGCCATGCACTGCTCAACGCCACGGGCGAACGGATGTATCGGCAGATTGGCTTCGACCGGATCGGATATGGATGGACCTGGTGGCTGAATGTGCCCCGGCTGGAAGCGCATCCGCCCACGCCGGAGCAGGTCACCCTGGCCGAGGCCGTGGGGCGCGGCGACCAGGAGGCCCTGGCAGCGCTGGGTAAACAGACAACGGCCCGGACTCTGGATATGCCGCTACCCAATGGGATGACGCTCCTTCAGCTTGCCGTCCATGCCGAGCAGCGCGCCGCCGCAGAATGGCTCATCGCCCACGGCGCGATCCTCGATGTGGTTTCCGCCTGGGATCTGGGATGGAGAGAACGGGTGCCGCAACTGCTGGCAGCCCGCCCAGAACTGGCTAACCAGCGCCTGGGGGAGATGCAGACGACGCCTTTGCACGTCGCCGTGGAGCGCAACGACATCGAGCTGGCACGCCTCGTGCTGGCGGCCAATCCAGACTTAGCCATTGAGGATGCCGTGTTCCATGCGACGCCGCTGGGATGGGCCAGGCACTTCCAGCGGGCGGAGATCCTGCAACTGCTTGAGTCATCGCAAGCGCCTTCGTCCGGCTAAACCCTGCCGCCGACTTTATCGCTTGCTCAGAGTGGGCCTGGGATCGCGTGCTGTCGGGACGGACGGGCCCTGCCATTTCTGCCGCCGCGCCTCCAGGAGGCGCTCGTTTAGCTGTTTACTGCCTTCATCCTCCAGGCGTACCAAGCGGATGCCCAGCACATAACTCTTGGTTCCCTGCGTCTGCGCCCAGACGATCTGTCCGAGGCCGCGAATGGCGCAGGTAGGGGGAGCCCAGATCTCAAACTCCGGCATGTCCCCGACTCGATAGCGGACCGGCGAGACCAGGCGGAAGCCGGAAAGGCTGGCGTCGAGCAGACGGGCACGCACCACGCCCAGTTCGCGGTGGCCCATGCGCACGGCAAAGCCGAGGGCATAGCGGGAACCTCTACGTCTTTCTGCCACTCTTTCTACCTCCTTAGCGCGCGCCAAGTGAACGGCACAACTCTCTAGCACTCCTCCGCCAGGGGCAGAGAGCGCATTGCCTGGAATTATATGGCGGCGCACGCCCGAACCTGATCAGTAGAACTGCCGGAATCGGGCTGCAATGTCTACCCGTTTGCGGACGGCTAACTGGAACAGACCCGGACCCATTGGGACGGCTTGCGTTCCGAGGGCAAATCTGCTAACATAAAAGCAGAATTGCAGGGGGCCAATCAGCAGCGATGAAGGTCGTCACGGCGGAACAGATGCGGGCGATGGACCGGCAGGCCATCGAGGAATTCGGCATGCCCGGCGCGGTGCTGATGGAAAACGCCGGGCGGGCCGTCGTGGAGGTCCTTGCGCGCGAATATGGGCCGCTTCAGGGCAAGCGCGTCGCCGTCTTTTGTGGCGCGGGCAATAATGGCGGGGATGGGTTCGTCGCGGCGCGGCACCTGCGCCTGGTGGGCGCGGCCCCGTTTGTCTATCTGGCCGGCAATCCGGCTTCCCTCAAGGACGACGCGCGGATCCATTTCGAGCTGGTCCGGCGCATGGACATCCCTCTCGTCCTCGCCGAGGACACGCCCCCGGATCGCGTTTCCCTGGATGGCGCGGCCCTGATCCTGGACGCTCTGCTGGGCACCGGAATCAAAGAGGCCCCGCGCGGAGCCTACCGGGACGCCATCCGGCGCATCAACGCCGCCCGCTGTCCCGTTCTGGCCGTAGACATCCCCTCCGGCGTGGATGCCGATACGGGCGCGACGCCGGGCGAAGCCGTTCGCGCCTGCCAGACCGTCACCTTCGCCTATCCCAAGCTCGGCCTGTTCCTCTTCCCCGGCGCCGACTGCGTCGGGAAGCTGCATGTGGCCGACATCGGCTTCGATTGGGAGAGCCTGCCCGCCGAAACTTCCATTCGCCTGCTCACCAAGAAGGAATTACAGGCGCATCTGAAGAAACGCAACTCGGATTCCAATAAAGGAGATTACGGGCATGTCGCCATTATCGGCGGATCGCGGGGCATGGCCGGTGCTCCCTCGATGGTGGCGCGGGCCGCGCAGCGCGTGGGGGCTGGATTGGTCACGGTGCTGGCGGCGTCCTGCGTGCAGCCGATCATCGCCGCCAAACTCGACGAGCAGATGACCCTGCCCCTGCCGGAAGCCGAGGGCGCGCCCTCGGAAGCCGCCTTCGACGTGATCGCCGGTTTTGCTAAGAAGGCGACGGTGCTCTGCGTCGGCCCGGGCCTGACCACGGCGCCCGGCGTCGTTGCGCTGGTGCAGCGCCTCCTGGCCGAGCTCCCAAAACCAATGGTGCTCGACGCCGATGGGCTCAACGCCCTGGCGCAGCGTCCGGAAGTGGCCGCGCAGCGCCCGGAGAACCCGCGCGCTCCCTTGATCCTTACACCCCATCCTGGAGAGGCCGCCCGGCTGCTGGGAACCTCCATCGCCGCCATACAGTCTGACCGTATGGCGGCGGCCCGCGAATTGGCCCGCAGGTTCCGCGCGGTCGCCGTCCTTAAAGGACGCCATACGCTCATCGCCGACCCGGAGGGCGCCGTCGCCATCAATACTACCGGCAATCCGGGCATGGCGACGGGCGGCACGGGAGACGCGCTGACCGGCGCGGTGGGTGGCTTGCTGGCGCAGGGCCTGGCCCCAGGTAAAGATCTAGAGGATCTGGAGGCGTATCGCGCGGCCACGCTAGGCTCGGCTGAGGCCGCCGCGCTGGCCGTCTACCTGCATGGAGCGGCAGGCGATAGGGCCGCCGCGCGAGTCGGAGAGGCTGGCCTCGTCGCGGGCGATCTCATTGCCTGTTTACCTGCTGCAATTAGAGAGCTGGAGGAAGATAGATGACCCACAACCTGTCGTCGCGCTGTCGGTTGCAAGAGCGAGGACTGACCCGGGCCGATTCCCTGCATCCGAGGGGCCGGCTGCCGGGATGGGCCAGGCGGTTTGGAGGTATTCTGGCGCTGATCGTGTGCGCCCTGGCGGGTCATCCAGCATTGGCGCAGCGCCAGGTGACTCAGGTTCCGCTCCAGATCAAAGCCGGCGGTAATCTGGTCTACTGGTTTACCACGCGCTCCAACGCCGCCACCGCTCCGGCGCCACTGAAAACGCCCATCGCCGTGCCCCCCGGCTTCCAGAACAATCCGCGCCTGGAAGTGCTGGACGTGGCTACCGGCAAAGTGGCGCACCTGCCCATCCGCAGCAGCAGCGCCCTGACGCTGGACGAGAAGGATTTTACCTATGCGCAGACCGTCCAGGTGCCGGTTGTCTGGAATGACCAGCCGGTGCAAGGGCTGCTGGTGAGCTTGCAGTACCCGGATGAGGAGTGGGGGACCGTACGCAGAAACTACTGGCTTCAGCCTTCCGATAATGGGTATGCGCGGTTTACGGATGTGCCTCTCAATAAGCAGGTAACCGTCACGGTAAGCAATGGTGCGGCTAGCTCGCCGACCGTCGGCGAGGTGACCCAACAGAACGGCGCCTATGTCCTGAACAAGAAAGTCGAGGTTCCGACCAACTGGACCGGGATCCAGGCGGTCGCGGCGCCAAAGGCCGCTGTGTCCCTGCCTCCTGCGCCGGTCCAGCAGACACCGTCGCCCAATAACGGCCTGGTCGGCGCGCTGGTGAGCACCCTGATCGGCGTCGTCGTTCTGGCGGTGGGCCTGTTCTGGCTGGTCGATTCCGGGAAGCTGAACAGCCTGTTTGGAAAGTTAGGCATTCAGCCTGCGCCCACGATGGGCCAGCCGGTTCCGGCCTTTGCCGGCCCAGGCGGCAAGGCCCGCCCGAGCCCCGTGCCCTCTGAGGCCGTAGCCCCGGCGGGTGGGGCCACCAATGTGCCCCAGGTTGGGCCGCGCCTGGTCGCCACAATGGGCACCTATGCCGGCTCTATCTTCCCGCTCGCCGAGTCGCATGTCGCCATCGGGCGGGAGGCGGCCAACGCCATTGCGCTCACCCAGGATAACGCGACCTCCCGCCGCCACGCCCATATCCAGGTGAGCAATGGGCAGTACATTCTCGTAGACGACGGCTCCTCCAACGGCACCTACGTCAACGGCGTTCGCATCACCAGCCAGAGGCCCCAGCCCCTGCGGCCTGGCGACGAAGTGATAATCGGCACCACGCACTTCCGATTTGAGCTTTAAGCGCGTCTAACACAACCGTTCTCCCTCTACTTTGCAGGGAGGGGGCCGGGGTGAGGGGAGAGCCTGACAGCCAGGTTTTGGTAGGGACTCTAAGCGCGTTCGGGGTTCCCTGGAGGCAGAGAAGGAGCGATCGGGGTGATATCGCGGATATTGGTCGGCCTGCTTGCCGGCACGATCGGCGGCTTTCTAGGCTGGCTGCTGCAAGAGAACCTGATCAACTACAACGCCCATGTCGTTCCGGGCGTGCTGCCGGGACAGGGAGCGATCAACACGGGCCTGACCATCGGCGAGGCCCGCATCCTGGCCCTCTGCGTGGGCGGCTGCATCGGCCTGTTCCTGGGCGCGGTGGACGGCATCGTCGAGGGATCGCGGCGCAAACTGATCCGGGGCATCGCTATTGGGGTTGTGGCCGGATTTTTCCTGGGTTATATCGGGCTGTTCATGGGCCAATGGATTTTCCAGAGGCTCGGCGGCACGAGTGAGGGCGTTCCCAATCCCGGTATCTTCAGCTTTGGTCAGCAGGTCATCGCGCGCGCTTTCGGCTGGGCCTTGATGGGATTGGGCCTGGGCGCGGGCTCGGCCATCTCCACCTGGTCGCCCAAGCGCATCGGGCAAGGGGCGCTGGGCGGGTTTCTCGGCGGGTTCGTGGGCGGTTTCATTTTCGATCTGCTGGCGATGGGCTCTGCGCCGGTGCAAGAAGCCGTTGGCGCCGGGGGCGTCCACGATAGCGGCGGACCTAGCCGCATGGTCGGGTTTACGGCCATCGGCGGGTTCACCGGCCTGTTCATCGGCCTCGTCCAGGAGTTGATGAAGCAAGCCTGGGTGAAAGTGCTGGCCGGGCGCAACGAGGGCAAGGACTTCATTCTCTCCAAGCCGCTCAACATCCTGGGGCGGGATGAGCGCAGCGACGTGCCCCTCTACGGCGATCCGAGCGTCGGGATCCAGCACGCGGCCATCCGCGCCGACGGCAACCGCCACGTCCTAATTGACGCGCATACGCCCACCGGAACCGTCGTCAACGGCCAGCCCGTTCCCCCCGGCGGCGAGCTGCTGCTGCGCGATGGCGATATGATCCAGATCGGCAGCCACCGCATCCTTTTCCGCGAGAAGGCCACCGCCAGCAAGATCGCCCGGCCTGCGGTAGATACGCCGCGCAGCAAGGCCGGCTCCCCGGCGGGCGTAGTGCCCATGCCGGCGCACCTGTGTCCCTTCTGCGGCGCTCCCAAAGATGCCTCCGGCAACTGCCTGTGCACGGTGGGCGGCAGCCCTATCGGCGCCGCCGGTGCGCCACCTCCCGGCTATGGCGGCTACCCGACGCCGGGCGCAGGGAGCAGCGCCGGAATGCAGGGAATGAGCGGCTATGGCCCGGGCACGCCCGCCCCACCCGGCGCTCCGATGGTCGGCGGCGTCGGCATCGTACCCAGAGGAGGTCCAGATATGCCCCGATTGGTAGGAATCGAAGGCCCGTATACCGGGGAGGTTTTTCTGCTGACGAGCCAGAATATGACGGTGGGACGGGAGCCGGGGCGAGACATCGTCCTCTCCGCCGATACGACCGTCTCCCGCAACCACGCCCGGATTACCAACGAGGGCGGCGACCTGGTGATCTATGACAACGGCTCCTCCAACGGCACCTACGTCAACGGCATGCGCATCAGTATGCAGGTATTGGTCCCTGGTGACGTGGTAAAGTTTGGAAGCAGCGTATTCCGATTTGAATAACCGGCGCATCCACACTTTGTTTCCCAGGATCAGACCGGCATGAAGGTCTCCGCGCTGTTCTATGAGATGGACGAGGTTACAACCCGGCAGTGGAACGAGATGAACCAGGCTCTGATCGAGCTTGGTAGAAGACAACGCCTGTGGCTGGTGGAACGCGAAGAGGTTAATTATGATTGGAAGCGCCATGCAGGCGCTTCCAGTCTTATTCGCCGCAGACCAGCCCGGATTTTGAGCCTCTTACCGCCAGCGGTCAGGTCTAATGTTGTACCGTACTGCATAGACTTTGGCAAGGAACAGATCTATTTCTTTCCTGATTGCCTCTACTTCCATCAACTCGGGCGGTACATTAGCGTCGAATATAGCTGTCTGAATATTGATCTAGATACCGTCATCTTTATTGAAGAGGAACAGCTTTCTCAAGATGCTAAGATTGTCGGTACGACCTGGAAGTACATCAACAAGGATGGCAGTCCTGATGAACGCTTCTTCTGTCGTACCTACACAACGTGGATGGGGCAAAATTCCCGGCCCAAACTCGCTAGAAGGACGCCTTGCGGCGCGGAAAGGTTTGCCTATTCCACAAATGCCACCGGCCCAGAATATTGTTCATGTGGCAACGAAGTTACCCTGAGTCTCGTCAACTCAGTTTGTTTAGGTCACGCCAGGGCTCGCGCCTTGAGGCGGTGAATTTCCTTGCAGCGTGAGTTGTGATAGCGATAGAGAGTCAGGAAAATGAACTGGCTAGCTTATTTTCAATCGTGGATCAATCCAAATCAAATGACGTTAAAGCGGCATGGTATCAACGCGGTTTTGTCGCCGTCTACGGAGAATACGGACAAAAACTCCATCCGAGCAGATTTCGACACGGACGAATACGTAGGCAGGATAACCCTATGGGATAGCGGCGAATGCGATATGGAAATTGCCGATATTCAGAGTGGCGAGGCCGTGTGTTGGAAACATTATACGTTTGGTGGCATGGAAGAAGCAGAGGAAACAATGGCGGAATTTGTCAGACGGCTACATTCTTCCCAATTGACAAAATCGGCCTGAGGCTGCTGGATAGGGAAACGCCGCACTAATCGTAGCTTGAATTGGGGCGATTGAGAGAATTACCGTTCTCTGTCGTGCTACCCGGATAGCATCATAGAGAGTTTTAACGGAGGAGATCGGCAAAATTATGGAAGACCGCACGCAGCAGATGGGCGGACCGAACGGTGGCGCGGTGCCGCCGACCGTTCTGGGGGTGCCGCGCACGCAGATGGGCGTGATGCCGACCCAGATGGGCGCAAACCCCATGCAGACGGTGATGCAGCCCCCGATGTCCACGCTGGAAGTGGAGTGCATTCCCGGCAATCGCTACGCGATGGCCCCCGAGGTCTCCCGCGAGCATGCGCTGGTCGTGCTCAAGGCCAGCGGGCAGCAGCTAGGACGGCGCGCGCCCATCAATATCTGCCTGTGCATTGACCGCTCCGGCAGCATGGAAGGCGAGCCGCTCGAATACGTCAAGCGCGCCTGCGATTACGTCGTGGACATGCTCGAACCCAACGACATCCTCTCCATCGTCACCTTCGAGGAGCAGGTGGATGTCCTCATGCCCGCCCGGCGCATCGTCAACAAGGCCCTCGTCAAAGAGCATATCCACCGCCTGGAAGTCGGCAACACCACCAATCTCTACGATGGACTGATGGCCGCCTGCATGCAGATCGCCTCCGTCATGCCGCAGACGCCTGGCTACGTGCATCGCGTGCTGCTCTTGACCGATGGCGAGCCGACGGCGGGCCTGAAGGACTACAACTCCATCGTTCAGCAGGTGGCCGAGCAGAAGACGAAGGGCATCTCCGTCACGGCGCTTGGGTTTGGCAGCGAGTACAACGAGGAGTTGATGGCCGGCATCGCCCGGCGCAGCGGCGGCAACTACTACTACATCCAGCGGCCCGACCTGCTGCCGGAGGTGTACCGGCGGGAATTAGAGACGCTGATGACCATCGTTGCCAAGAACGTGCGGGTGCGCTTCCTGCTGTCGCGCTGGGCGCAGGTGCGCCAGGTCTACGGACAGCAGCCCGCGTTCGGGCCGCGCACCGTGGAAGTCACCGTGCCGGACATCGAGCGGGGCACGGTGCGAACAGTGCTGGCCGAATTCGAGCTGGATCGCCATCCGCCCGGCACATTTCGCGTCGCCCGGGTGGAGGTAACGTACGACGACGTGGTGAATAACCGCACCGAGCGCGCCGGCGCTGATTGCGTGTTGGAGTTTACCAACGACCGCAGCCTGCTGGCCGCCAACGTCAACCAGATCGTTCGGAACGAGCTGGAGATCGCCCAGGCGTCGCAGAACTTGCAGCGCACCATGATGGGCATGCGGACCCAGCAGATGACGGCGATGGGCGCGCTTCAGGAGTTGCAGCGGACGCGCACCGTTCTGATCCAGGCCGGGCAGGCAGATAGGGCGCGGGAGGTCGAGGCCGCGATGCAGACCATCCAGAGCGGCGGCGACGTGGAGAAAACCATCGTCGGCACCATCTATAACCTCGATCAGGGAAAACACAAATGAGTCATCTAGATCCCACGCGCGCCATGCCGCCCACGGGAAGCCCGGCAGCAGAGAGCGCGGCGGTTGCCCCAATTGCAGGCGCCGTCGGCGTGACCCAGCAGATGCCCGCCACCGGCCTGGGCGGCGATGCCTACCGCACTCAGCTTGGCGCCACCATCACCTGCCCCGTCTGTAAGGCGACTACGCCGGTGTCCGAGACCTATTGCGGCGACTGTGGATTCCTGCTCGCTTCGGCGGGCGCTGAGCCCATCGAGGTGCCAGCAGAGGAGACGCCCGCCGCCGAGCTGGTGGATATGGCCGATGGACGCCGCTATCGCCTGCGCGAGGGCATCAATACGCTGGGACGCCAGGGAACGGATGTGCTGGTCAACGAGGGAACGGTGTCGCGCCATCATGCGCGGATCGTTGTCGAGAACGGCCAGGTGACCGTCGAAGACCTGGGCAGCAGCAACGGCACCAAGGTGGGCGACCGCCGCATCCCGCCCAACCAGCCGACGCCCGCCGTGCACGGAATGCCGCTCAAGTTCGGCAACTGGCGGGTGACGCTGGAGATCGCAGGAGCCGGCCCGGTGCCCACTCCGGGCGCGGCGGAGCCGACCGTTGCCGTCCCGGCCTCGGAGCGCACGCAAATGGCCGAGGCGTCCCAGGCGCAGCCCGCGCCGGAACAGCCGACCGGACCGATGGTGGCCACGCTCCAGAAGATCGAGGGCCCCTCCGACGACATTCCCGTCTATACGGGCACGATGACGATTGGTCGCCGTGCTGGCAACACCGTGTCGCTGCCCAAAGACCCCTATATTTCCGGCCGTCACGCCACGATAGTGACGGACAACACCGGCACCTATCTGATCGACGAGGGCAGCACAAACGGCACGGTGGTCAACGGGCAGAGACTGGCGCCCGGAGAGCGCCAACTGCTGCTCGAAGGCGATGAGGTCCAGCTTGGCCAGAGCCGCTACCGGTTTGTGTTCTCCGAGCAGGCGCCGGTGGAGGGCGCGCCGCCAGCCAGCGCGGAGGCAGCCGCGCTGCAAAATGGCGCAGAACCACTGCCTGACGAGGGTGAGGCCGGCGACGAAGCCAGCGCCTGACATGCCGCCACGAACGCTATTCCCCACGCGCGGGGGTGAACTGTGAGCGACCCCTTTCCGTGGAACGAGACGGGCGCTTCCTAATTCCCCACACGCGTGGGGGTGGACCGGAGCTCTGAGTTGACGGATATACTTGACCCAAATGAGCTAATTAAAGCCGGTTTGATACAGCCGGAGGAGGCGCCCGTCCGTCCGGAAATCAAGTTCGGTGCCAAGACCGATATGGGTATGAAGCGCGAGAACAATGAGGACAAGTTCGATTTCTACGAACCCGACGATCCCAAGGTTCTATCCCAGCGCGGAAGCCTGTACGCGGTCTGCGATGGCATGGGCGGCGCGGCCTA
This sequence comes from Chthonomonadaceae bacterium, assembly GCA_035650735.1. GTDB lineage: Bacteria > Armatimonadota > Chthonomonadetes > Chthonomonadales > Chthonomonadaceae > DASRGL01. The sequence goes on along the minus strand of DASRGZ010000094.1, from coordinate 38,075 downwards.
TGGCCAGATCGCCAGCGAGCACGCGCTCAATACGCTCATCGAAGCCTACTATAAGTATTATAATCAGTTAAACCTCGACGGCACGCCCATTGATGTGGAGACCGCCCTGAAAAACGCGATCCTGGTGGCCAATGGCGTCGTGCGCAACTACGCGAGCAAACGCCAGGAGCTCTCCGGAATGGGAACGACGCTGACGGTTACCGCCTTCGTGCGCAACCGGGTCTATATCGCCCAGGTCGGCGATAGCCGTGCCTACCTGATCCGGGACGAGCAGATACGCCAGGTCACTCTGGACCACTCCCTGGTGGAGGAGTGGCGGCGCATGGGCCGTATCTCCGAAGAAGAGGCCGCGCGCGCCACCTATAAAAACGTCATCACCCGCTCGATAGGCACGCAGTCTACCGTCGAGCCGGATATCTACATCGAGTTGGTCAAGAAAGCTGATCGCTGGGTGCTCTGCACCGACGGCCTGACCGCCTATCTCCAGGACGAGGAGATACGCCAGATCGCGCTCAAGTCCTGCCCTTCCGAGGCAGTCTGGGAAATGGTCAACCTGGCCAAGGAGCGCGGCGGTCACGATAACATCACGGCAATGGTCATCTGGGTCCGCGACCTGGTTCCGCTGGCGGCATAGGATAGGGGACGACTGCATGAGCGAACTCAACGCCAACCCTGGCACAAGCAGCTCACTCGGCGACTCGGGCGACGTGCAGGAATCCGAGCGGGAGACGACGGCCAAATTTGCGCGCGAGGAACTGGTGCGCGGCTGGCGCGAATACGAGGCGAAAATGCCGCGCGTCATCCCGCTGCTCAAATTCGCCGCCAAAACCGACATGGGGCAGGTGCGCGAGAATAACGAGGACAAGTTCGATTTCTACGAGCCGGAAGTGCCCGCGATCCTGGCGGCGCGCGGCAGCCTGTTCGCGGTGGGAGATGGCATCGGGGGAGCGCTGGCCGGCCAGATCGCCAGCGAAATGATGCTCAAGAATCTGATCGCCCTCTACTACGACCATCCCTCCCCCGACCTCAAGGTGGCGCTGCGCGAGGCCATCGAGCAGACCAACGAGAAGATATACACCCTGGCCCAGATGATCCCGGAGCGCGCCGGGATGGGCACCACGCTAACGGCGGCGGTCTTCATCGAGGATCGGGTCGTCATCGCGCAGGTGGGCGATAGCCGCGCCTATCTCATTCGAGACAGAACCCCGCGCCAGATCACCCACGACCATTCCTGGGTCGAAGAGCAGGTGCGCGCGGGCGTGCTCACGCGCTACGATGCGGAGATGTCGCCGTTTCGCAACGTCATCACTCGCTCCATCGGCGCGGCCCCGACCATCCAGCCCGATTTTTACGAAGAGCAGACCCGCGTGGGCGATATTTGGGTGCTCTGTTCGGACGGGCTGACGGGCCATGTCCACGACGAGGAGATGGCACGCATCGTCAGCAGCCACGCGCCGTCCGAGGCCGCCCGGCAACTGGTAGAACTGGCCAACGCGCACGGCGGGCGCGATAATATCACGGTGATCGTCATCTCGGTACGCGACCTGCTGCCCGTTCCCACCTACCATTCTGCCGATCTGGCTGCCGCTGAGAACGGCGCGCAGGCCATCATCAACGCGGCGACGCAGCCCGCATCGTTTAGCCCCCTTGCCAACGTGCCGGAAACCGGGTCGCTGGTGCAGCCGGCCTCGGTCGGCGGAGCGCCCGTGCCTCCGGTTTCGCCGCCGCAGGGACGTCCGCGCACCGGCTGGCGCCGTCTCTTCGGGCGCGGAAATACGGGCTGACTGGCCGCGCTTCCTACCGCACCGGAAGCGGGCGAATGAATTCGCGGCAACAAGAGCACAAAGTCCGCCTACGCGGGCTCCCACCTAACCCCCCCGTCCCCCTTCCCTACCCGCTCGTCCCTCGCTAGGGAAGGGGGGGACCCGGCTTCCCCGTTCCCCTCTGCCGCAGCGCCGGGAGAGGGGGCAGGGGGTGAGGGCAGTCGCCGTAGGGCGACTTTGTGCTTTTGTTGCTGCGGCTTTAGCCGCCCGAAAACCCATCTGTCCGTCCCTGAATCACCAGGACGGGGCCGCGATCTGCCGTCTCCCAATCCTCTCTGCTTTCGTTTCTCCTCCTTCGGTTGACGCTTGCCGAATCGGTATGATATAATGGAACGTTCCCTGGCATACGGCTGCCTGCATATTTTCGATCTACCCATCACAGGCGAGCAACGCCGTCAGGCAGGGAACAGAAAGCCAGACCCAACGTGCGTTTTGGCTTGCATAGCTCAGGAGAACACGGCAAGTGATAACGGATGCGAACAGCGGGGAACGTATACAGCAACTCGAAAACGAACTGGCGGCAGCCAAGCAGCGGATCGCCGAGCTAGAGCGCGCCAGGTCGGGTGCTGCTGAGGTCGTCGGTGAGCCGCCGGTGCCCATTACCGAGTTTGAGGAGACGCTCAAGCGCCTGGTGCAGCGCATCGCCATGATCTTGCAGGCCGAGAAGTGCGTCATTATGATCCGCGACCGGGAAACCGGCGACCTGATAGCCCGCTCGCCCGCCTTTGGGCTCAAAGAGGACGAGGTCGCCCAGTTCCGCGTTGGCGTGGATACCAGCATCTCCGGCGAGGTCTTCCGTTCCGGGGAGCCCCTCATTTTTCACGATGTAGCGGAGGTGACGGGCACCGAAAAGGCCCTCTTCCAGCAACTGCGTATCCACAACGGCCTCACTGTTCCCCTGTTCATCGAGAAACGCGACGAACAGAACCGCCTGGTAGACCGCATCATGGTCGGCGTCCTCCATTGCTTCAATAAGCGCTATGGCGGCGAATTCATTGAAGAAGACGTGCGCCTGCTCGTGCGGCTCTCCGGCAACACGGCGGCGGTCATCGCCAATGCCCAGTTGTTCCAGGAGGTCGTCGAGGAGAAGCAGAAGCTCGTCCATACCCTCGAAAGCCTCACCGCCGGGCTGATCCTGGTCAATCAGCATGAGCGCATCGGTCAGATGAACGCCCAGGCCCGCGCCATGTTTGGCTTGAAACAGGGCGAAAACCCCACCGGCAGGCCGCTGGCCGAGATCGTTCGAGATGAGAACTGCCTGAAGGTCATCCGCCGCAAAATTGAAGAGGTTCAAAACCCGGACTTGGTCAACAGCGAGGAGGACGACTCGCAGAACGGGCGCCGTCAGCCCGACGAGATCACCATTACCGACCAAGATGAAGAGCAGTATATCTATCAGGTGCATGCTGCGGTCGTGCGTGACGATAAAGAACAGCCCATCGGCACCGTCGTCATCTTCAACGACATCACCGACATCCGCAACGTCGAGCGCATGAAGACCGAGTTCGTCTCCATCGTCTCCCATGAGTTGCGCACGCCGTTAACGCCGATGAAGGGGTTCGTGCGCACCCTGCTCGATGACGAGAACGAAGAGTGGTACACCCGTGAGGATCGCCGCGAGTTCTACCAGATCATCGAGGAGAACGTGGACCGGCTGGGCCGGCTCATCAACGACCTGCTTAACGTCTCGCGCATTGAGCGCATGGGCGCGGCAGGCATCGAGATGAACTGGGAAGAGAACGTAGACCTGCGTGAGGCCGCCGAGGAGGTCGTCAGCACGCAGCGCGGGCGGTCGGACAAGCACACGCTGGTCATCGATTTTGAGCCGGAGCATATCTACGCCGAAACCGACCCGGACAAGATCCAGAACATCCTCCAGAACTTCGTCTCCAATGCCATCAAATACTCTCCGGACGGCGGCGAAGTACGGATTATCGGGAGACTAGAGCCGGCCAACGATGAGTTCCCGCAGGGGTCTGTGGTTCTGGGGGTCAAAGATCAGGGTCTGGGCATTCCCGAAGCGGCGCTCAAGAAGCTGGGCGAGAAGTTCTTCCGCGTCAACCACAGGCACCCGACGGGCAGTAGGGTCAGCGGCACGGGCATCGGCCTGTTCCTGGTCAAAAATCTGATTCAGCGGCATCACGGCACGATGTGGGTGGAAAGCACCGTCGGCAAAGGCTCGACCTTCTGGTTCCGCATCCCGGTTAAGCAGCCGCAGGAGGCCGAGGAGCCGAATGCCGTATGAGTCAAGCGCAGCGCGAACCGATTCGCCTTGCCGTTCGGCGTGAGCCAGAGGCTGCGGATCTGCCTTTGCCTGCCTACGCCACGCCGGAGGCGGCGGGAATGGATCTCCATGCCGCCCTGCCCGCCGACCGACCGCTGACCCTACGGCCCGGCGAGCGGGCGCTTGTCTCTACCGGGCTGCGAATCGCCCTGCCCTCCGGCTATGAGGCGCAGGTGCGCGCCCGCAGCGGACTGGCCGCACGGCACGGGATCGGCATTGTTAACGCGCCGGGCACCATTGATGCGGACTACCGAGGCATCGTCCAGGTAATTTTGATTAATTGGGGAGAGGCGCCGTTCATCATTCGCCGGGGCGACCGCATCGCCCAGCTAGTCGTCGCGCCCGTGACGCGCGCCCAACTGGTCGAGACGGACGAACTAGAGGCCACCGCGCGTGGCGAGGGCGGTTTCGGCAGCACAGGCGTTACCCCACCCGGCGGCGAGGTCTAATATCCAATCCGGTGAATTTCTTCCCATATGCGCTGCACCTTGAGGTAGCCATACGATAAGTATTCCCTCGGACTTGATATAAGAGAGCTGTAGCTGCCGTAACAGAGAGCGATGAGGGCAAGCCGGCACGGAAAGGGATTGCCCTTGCGCTTGGACTTGTCACAGAGAGCGAAGAGAGGCTCATCGGCATGCAATGCACGCACTGCGCTGTTCATATGACGGATGATTGTCGCTACTGCCCACAATGTGGGCAGCCTACCGCGCTGGCGGCTGAGGCAAAGTCCCTCCCGATGGAAGCGGCGACCCATACCGTTACCGGCACGCGGGTGGTCGCCTCTACCGGGAACAGAGCCGATGCGCTGGAGACGCAGGGAACGTTCGCGCCGGCAGGGATGGCTGGAGCCGCCGATCTGCTCAAAGAGGAGGCGCTGCGCACGGCGCTGACGCGGGCGAATCTGTTCCGGCTGCGCGGCCAGTGGGAGGAGGCCGTGGAGCGCTGCATCGAGGTGCTGCGCGCGCAGCCCGGCAATCCGGCGGCGCACTCGCTATTGGGCGATATCTACCGCGATCAGGGCAAGACCGACGATGCGATCCAGTGGTACCGCATGGCGCTGGAACTGCGCCCGAACCCTGCCGACGAAGCCAAGCTGCGGGATCAGGAGCGCCTTCGCGCCCGGCTGCTGAGCGCGCCCGGACGGCGGCTTGCCGGCAGTCCGGCTGCTCTGACGCCGGTCAGCCCGGACGGCGACGGCGCCGTACCTGCCGGAACGGCGGCCCTGCTGGGCATCTCTCCGCGCCGATGGCTGCTCGGCATCACCCTCACCTCGGTCGTCTTTCTGATCCTGATGGTCGTGGCGCTCCTGGCGATGCAGAGCAGCCGACGCCACGTCTCCCCGATACCACAGCCCGCTCCTCCGCCCGCCGTCATCCCGGCTGGCAACGTCGGCAGCATGCTGCCGCCGCCCAACCCGGGTGCCGCGCGAACGCAGGGCAGCCTGACACCAAGCACGCCGCCGATAGAGAACAGCGGCACCGGCCTGCCGCCCGACCGGACGAGCGCTCCCTCCTCCGATTCCTCCCACCACCCGCCCCAACCTCAGGAGCCGAACGAGCAGTCTCGCCTGCCGTTGGCGCCGGTGAACGCCGTTGTGCCCTTGAGCTCGCAGCCGAGCGCGCAGCCGGGAGAGGGCCTGCCGGGCGCAGCGGCAGAGAGCGCCTTGCTGGAGGGGGGAATGCGCATAGCCGACACGCAGAAGGATGCCGCGAGCGGCGTTGCCAGTGTCAAGGTGACCGCTCCCTCCCGCGACGTCGCGCAGCCCACCCTGCTGCGCAATGCCTATCGCGCGGCCCGCTCCGTGCTCAGCAAGGATACCAGCCTGACGCGCGTTCGCGTCCTCATCCAGGCCGAGCCGGATGCCTCCGGCGAGACTGGCAGCGAGTCCCCACTGCTTTTTGCCGAGATAGATCGCCTCGCGGCGGACCTGATCGATCCCAGCGCCGACTCCGTGGAGCGCATGGCCTCGTATCTGCATTTCCTGCCGCTGCCCGGCCAGGGGACAGAAGGAGAGCCTACCCCGAGCTCCCCGGAGAGCACCCAGAGCGCCGACGCGCAGCCTTCCCTCTCTGTCGCACAATAGGCTGTACAGAAGCAGAAGGCGTATTAAAGGCCCGGTCGCACTGAGTACGACACGGGCCTTTGCCTTTCGAGCCTCTTGCAGCCAGCCACCCTTAGTCTGGCCCTCATGAGCTTTGATTCTCTGTTTGGACAAGTCTGACTTTGCCGAATTATTGAAGAGCATAAGGGCCGGGCGAGGCCGGAGGTCCGCACATTCTCCTAGCCCTCGAACTCCTCTTCCAGGACTTCGTCTCCCTCAAGGTCAATATCATCAAAGTCGCCCTCCGGGTCAATGGCGTTGCCAACCACCTCAAAGTCCTTGAGTTCTTCCACGTCATCGGCAGAAACCAGGCTGCGGCGGATCGGTTCCACATCGGGGATGCCGACGGCGGATGGATGCTTCTGCCGCGCCTCATCGCTGACGAATTTGACCTTCATGCCTGCCATCCACAGCGGAATTTTGGGCATCGGCTTACCCGTCTCCGAGCAGATCACTTCCTTGACTTCCTCATCGGGCTTACGCATTACATCTCACTCCTATTCCAAACCGCCTTTCCGCAGCGCGGGAGGCAGATGTTGTGGCGTCTTATAGTGGGACACCCCTCCCGGGGAGTTCTATTCTCATTTATTGGGGAGAGGCGGGGCGTTGTCATTAATGATGCGCCGTAGACTCGGCGCGCTCTGATGGCTCGGCGCTATCCGACTGCTTGGTGTTGATCTCTACGGATCTAGGCGGCGTCGCCATGTGGGGCGGGGCCATACGAATAGAGACATAGCCGTTGATGAGCATCAGAATGCCGGCGCCGAGGTAGATCAGGGAAGCCCAGGGATTGATAGCCTGGCCGGGCTCCTTGAGAAAGTTATTGTGTGTCGCGAACCCCACGATACTGATGCCTATCAGCGCGATGCCGATAAGCACGAACATATTCAGATAGCGCAGCATAGCCAATCCTTCCATCAGAGCGTAGAGCCGACGCAGCGGCTCACAATAGTATACCTGAAAATCGTCCTCTTCCGTTCCAAACCGGACTGGAAAACAGGACAAACGCCTCTTTCTCTCCTTGACCTAATCCCCCGTCCCCCACGGCAAGGGTCGGCGCTACACTGGTTCGCCCCTCCGCCTCGCGACCCTACGAGGGAAGGGGGTGACCCGGCTTCTGTTCTCTCCTCCCCTAGAATTGAGGAGGGACAGTAGGGAAGGAGAGAACCCGGCTTCTGCTCTCCCCTCCCCTGTTGTTGGGGGGCGCGAGGCGGAGGGCTGTGGCAAGGTGTCGCTAGGCGGAGGCGCGAACCATTGTAGGGCCGACCCTGGCAGTGGCCCGAACCATGGCAGGGCCGACCCTAGCAGTTCGTTGAGGCGGCAAGCTCTCCAGCAGTTGCGCCTCTGTCAGATCCCAACCATGGCAGGCGCGACCCTTGCAGTCCGTTGTAGGCCCGACCCTGGCAGTGGGCCGGGGGTGGGGGCCTCTCCCCTCTCCTTGCGAGGGAGAGGGGTTGGGGGTGAGGTCTGCGGTGGGTGGGGGCCGCATAGGGAAAACGGATTAAGGCTGTCCCCTGGACCGACGCACACGGACCACCTGATAGGGAACCGAGGGCACGGCCCGCCCGTTGCGGCCATCTACGGGATTGTCGAAAAAGAGCGGACCGAGATTGCGCTGCACCAGGTAGAGCGTCTGGAACAGCGCGGCATGACTCAGAGGCGCGTCGGGCCGGAAATAGAGCGTATCTTCCGGGGACAGCGCCTGCGTGCCATCCCAGAGGCGGGAGTCGATGCCGCCAGCGGCCAGCGCCTCGATAGCCTCCCGGTCTGGATGCGTGGAGACATCGGCGTAGCGTCCGGAGGCGGCGCCTGCGGGCGGGAAAACCGCCGGCAGCAGGCTCACGAGCCAGCGGGCGATTTCGGCGCGCGTGACAACGGCGGCCTGATCGGGCTGTTCTTGCAGCGCCTTGAGGGCGGCAAGGTCGGCGGGCGCGCCCATGTAGGGATAGTACGCCTGCCGCTCCAGCACTTCCGTGCCGCCGTCCGGCGCGGTTCCCAGGACGGCCAGCGTCTCCGGTGGGGGCGCGGCGCGCTCCGCCAGCCGCGTCAGCCAGCGCGCCAGCTCGCCGCGCGTCGTCGGCGCGTCCGGCTGGAGCTCCTCGGCGGTAAGCTGGAGACCGCGCGAAACAAGGTATTGAATGGCGCGATAGTCCGGGTGGCCGGGCCGGACGTCCGTCAGGTAGTAGAGAACCGCGTTCGGGTCGCCTACGGGGTTGGCGGGGTGGGGCAGCAGGTCGTCCTGCACCTCGCGGGCGGGGACTTCACGCGCCGTCAGGCCGTAGCGGATGCAGAGGTTGGCGGCGATGCCCGCCGCCTGCCCGAAGGCCATCCGCACCGGCTCCAGGCGGTAGGTGCCGTAGCTGACGTGCGTAGAGGAGACCGCCGTGGTAACGAAGACGTTATCGAGGCGCTGCGGGACAATGACACCTAGCGGAAGCTGATGCCAGGGGGTGTATTGGTAGAGCCACCATTCCCCCTCGCCCATGTCCGGCGTCGTCCAATCGGTTTTGGGACGGACGGCGTGCGAGTCCATCGGGTAATCGCCCAGGCCGGCGCTTTCCGGGCGGATCAGGCTGCGCGCTTGGGTGATGTCCGCCTCCAGCGGCAACTGCTCGCCGAGAATGCGGCGCCCTTCGCGCACGTAGAGCAGGGGCGGAAAGCCGCCGGAGTCGCGGTACTCGTCGTCGGGCAAGCCGATCTGCCTCTGGCCCTGCTGGGTCTGGATATAGTAGAGGTATCCGAGAACGTGGTTACGATACAGCGCCTCGACGCGCGCCCGCTCCCGGTAATCGCCGGTCGGATAGCCGTAGTTGATGGCCTGGAGGTCGTTGCCCTGCGGGTGCTGGTTGAGCTCGTACTTGGCGTTGGGCATCTTGCCGGAGGTAACGGCCCAGGATTCCTTCCAGGCGGGGGTATGGATGTAGTTCTCTTTGCGGTAGCCGGGCGGGGGCGGGATCGTCTTGTCGGCGCCGGGGCCGTAGTCCTTGACCGTCAGCAGGTAGGCATAGGACTGGAGGCGCGTATCGCCAGCGCCGGTGCTGCCGGGCAGCAGCCGGTCGTGGGCGCGGTCGTAGTAAATGACGCCGGCGTGGGGCTCCGACGCCGTGCGCGGCTCGCGACCGACGCGGTAGGGAGCGCCGGCCCAGGCCGCGATGTCGCCGCAGTCGGTGGCGTCTATGAAGACCTCGGCGCGAAACTCGGCCCGTCGTCCGGTTGGCCGGCCCTCGGCGTCCAATTCCTCGACCAGAATGGCGTCCACGCGCCGGCGCGGCGCTTCCGGGGCGTGCGGATGCTGCTGTTGGCCGCTGTGCAGGGCGAAGTTTGGGGAGACCGGCTCATACCCCGGTAGGCTCTGCTCGGCAGCACTAAAGGGCGTTCGTGGGGCGACGGTATGCGCGATGACCTGGATGGGCCGGGCGCGGCGGAAGATGGCCAGGTTGGGCGTCTCGTAGAGGAGCGATTTCATGGCCTGGTGCGCCACACGCGGCTCATAGCTCAGGCCGTTGGTTTTGACGCCCTCGGCGGCGTAGAGGTCGCGGACGCGGTCGGCAAAGCGCACAAAAAAGCCACTGGCGTGCTGAGGACGGCGCAGGTCGGTGGCGCTCAGGCCGTTGACGGGCATACCACCCAGCCGTGTCGTCGGCTCGATCAGGGCGACGGCCAGGCCGCGCCGCGCCGCTTCGATGGCCGCCGCCACGCCGCCGGAGGACGCCTGCGCGACCACGACATCATAGTGGACGACCGGAATTTTGCCGGGCTGCAGGCCGGTCGGGAACGGGGCAAAGGTGCGCTCGACGTAGACGCGAGGCGCTGACTCGCCGCCTGCATTAACCGCCCGAACACTGTAGCGGTGCGTCGAATCGGGCGCAAGTTGGGTATCATCATAGGTCTGCGCGTCCGCCGGGAGATTGGCGATAACCTGGCCGTCGCGCTCCACCCGATATCCCGTCGCGTCCTCGGCGGGAAGCCAGTAGAGGCGGATGGCGGTGGGGGAAACCGCAATCGCTTCCAGCGCGCGCGGCGCGCTCACTGCCTGCGCCCCCGCCCCTGCGCTTCCGAACAACAGCATCCACAAACCTATCCAATACACCCGCATCTACCGCATGAACCCTTTCGTCTCTTGCTGCTTTTTGGACACCGACGCCGCCGCAAAGTTGCAGGCCATCCTGGTTCTAGCTCTTCTTCGGCACGAAATTGCGACGGCAGCAGACTCATTTCCTGCTTCCGGGAAATAGAGGAACCGTGAGGCTTCCTCGCTCGTTAGACACAGGGGATTGCCGCCAGATCCAGGGCAGCCCGTGCCGCCAAGCCCATTACCACGACGTAGAAGGAGAAATTGTAAATGAGCAAACAGGCCCTGATTGCTGCGATGAACGAGCAGCTCTCTGCCGAGTACCAGGCCATCATTCAGTACATCCAGTATTCCGCCGTCGTCACCGGACCGCACCGCCCGGAACTGGTCGCCTTTTTCCGTGCCGAAATTCCCGACGAGCAGACGCACGCCCAATACCTGGCTGATAAGATCGCCGCGCTCGGTGGGGAGCCGACCACGACGGCCAAGCCGGTACCCCACTCCGACGACGCGCGCCAACTGCTGGAGTACGTTCTGGCGGCGGAGAACCAGGCGATTGCCGCCTATACCAACCTCATCAAGCTGGCCGACGAAGCCGGAGAGGTCGGCATTCGAATCCAGATGGAGAATTTCGTCCAGGATGAGAACAACCACCGCGACGAGACACAGAAAATTCTCTCCGGCAAGTGGGATTGAGCACTCTCTAGTCCAATTTAACGCTTGTGGCCGCTGGATGGAGAGGAAACTCTGGCCTCCCGAAAGTGATGGGAGGCTTTTACTTTGTCTGCAAGAAGCCTGGGGCTGTGCGGATCTAACTTAAGAGAGGAGGCGAGCCTCTGCCACCGTTGCAGGCACGGCAAAAAAAAACGCCCCGCGTTGTCAGCGCTGGGGCGGCTGGGATCCTGCCGCACCAACACCGTGGCGGGCGTCACCCTAATCGAATTGCTCGTGGATATGATTATAATCGGTAAATCTTAAAGGAATATGAAGGTCAGATTAAATTTCGTTTATATTTACGAACTTTCCGTCAGAACTTCGCGCAGGGCGGTAAGGAACTTGGCGTTCTCTTCTTCCGTGCCGATGGTAACGCGCAGATGCGTGGGCGCGTTAAAGACGTCCCCGGTGCGCGTGATGACGCCCTTGCACAGGAGGGCCTGGAACACGGCCTTGCTGTCCTGCTGTACGTCTACCCAGACGAAATTGGCGTAGGTTGGCGCGTAGGGCAGGCTGAGCGCGTCAAAGGCGGCGTAGAAGTCGCGCTTGCCCGCCGCGTTCATCGCCAGCGTGCGCCGAACGTGCTCCGTATCTTCCAGGGCGGCCAGCGCCGCCGCTTGGGCCATAGAATTGACGTTGAATGGCTCGCGCGTCCGGTCAAGCCAGTGGGCAATCTCCGGGCGCATCACGCCGTAGCCGATCCGCAGTCCCGCCAGGCCGTAGGCTTTGGAGAAGGTGCGCAGCACGACGACGTTGCGACCTTCATGCACGTAGCGCAGGCTGTCCGGGTAGTCGGCGGCGTCGGCGGCATATTCGTAATAGGCTTCGTCCAGGACGACGAGAACGCGCTCCGGCACGCGGGCGAGGAAGCGATCCAGCGCCTCGCGGGTGACGATGGTGCCGGTCGGATTGTTGGGATTGCAGATAAAGATGAGGCGCGTGTTAGCGTTGATCTTGGCCGCCATCGCCTCCAGGTCGTGCGCCCAATCGGCGGTCAGGGGAACCAGATGACACGGCGCGTTATGGAGAATGGCCGCCGCCTCATAGCGCACAAACGTGGGCCATGCCTGGATTACCTCGTCACCCGGCGACAGGAACGTTACGCCCAGCAGATGGATGATGTCATCAGAGCCGTTGCCGAAGACTAGCGTCTCCTCGGGCACGCTCAGATGGGCGGCCACGGCACGCCGGAGATTATAGTTGCTGGCGTCCGGGTAGAGATGCATTTTGACGGCGAAATCGTGCATCGCCTGGATAGCACGCGGGGAGGGGCCGAGCGAATTTTCGTTGCTGGCCAGCTTGACAATGTTGGTAATTCCTAATTCGCGCTCGACCTCCTCAATGGGCTTGCCGGGCCGGTAGGGTACGAGCCGGGTAATATGTTCGGCGACCGTGGGCGGGCGCGGAGAGGCGAGTTCAGAAGATGAGGCCGTCTGTGTCACTATGTTTCCTCCTTGGCTGCCTTGCAGGCAGTAGAAGTGTACCACATCGCCGTGCGGTTGGCAACGCGGCGCTGCCAGCGGGAGGATCGCCCCGGTTGCAGGCTCTCTTGCTGCCTGGAAGGACACAAGCGGCCCTGCCTGCAAGATCGCAACCACCCCTTCGGCGGCAAGAGGCGAGCGGGCGAAAAATTTAGGCGGCAGTCGGGGCGCAAGCAGGAAATCGAACGAACAGCGTATAATCTCTGGAAGGCAGATAAGGCGCGTTTGAAAGGCGTCGAGACGGCCCACTCGCACCGCTAGCGACGATGTTGCCAAACTCATGGAGGTAATCACCCAATGAAAAACCTGTTTGTCACCCTCACCGTAGCGGCCCTGCTGTTCGGCGTCGCCGGAGCGAGCCTGGCCAAGGGCGATCACGGCAAGAAGGCCACGACCGTAGCGGCCAAAACCGACAAGAAGCACGCCAAGTCCATGCACAAGGCCGGCAAGATGACCACCAAAGGCGCAAAGAAGGGCGGCAAGATGGGCGCTCACAAGGCTGGCAGCAAGAAATAGATTGCACGTCGGGCTTCCCCTCCGCGGCAAAAGCCGAGAGGAGAATGCCCTGCCAGCAACACACGAGTCCTCCCGCATTTTGTTTAACCGGGCATTGAAAATACCCGTCTGTAGGGCGGCTCCGCCGCCAGGCGTCCTGGCGGACGCTGTCTCTAACCAGAGGTTCCGTCCGCCAGTCGCAAGGCAGAGGGGCGAGTGTCGCCAGGCGGAGATCGCCAGGCAGAGCCGCGAACCGTTGAGCGGCGTCCCTGGCAGTCGAGCGTGCCCAGTCCCGACCCTAGCAGTGGCAGCGCCGTCCCTTGCAGTCGGTTGGCCGCAGGTCCTAGAGACGGGTCATTCATGGCCCGGCACAAAATTTGGGAGGACTCTGTACGTTTGTAGGGCTTATCGCTACCCGGCGAAGAGATCGTCTATCAGGCGGTAGCCTTCGGGAATTCGAACTTTAGCTTCCTCCACGGCGCGCTCGTCAAAGGGCAAATGCCCGCCGCTCAGCCCCTTGCGCGAGTCAAAGAGCAGGAACGGCACCGGCCCGACGGCGTGGCCGCGCGTGGAAATGGGCGTCTTGTGGTCAGGGACGCAGAGCAGCCGGAAGTCGTCCCGCTTCTTCATGCCGTCCAGGATGGTGCCCACGACCAGCTTATCGAAGTTCTCGATGGCCCTGATCTTCTCGTCAATGCTGCCCGCGTGCCCGGCCTCGTCCGGCGCTTCGACGTGTACCCAGACGAAGTCGTGGCGCTGGAGCGCGTTGACGGCGTACCTGCCCTTGCCCTCGTAGTTGGTATCGAAATAGCCGGTCGCGCCCGGCACGTTGACGATCTCCAATCCGGTCAGCTTGCCCAGCCCGCGCACCACATCCACCGCCGAGATCACCGCGCCCGTCATGCCCCGCCTCTGGAAGAAGCTGGGAAGCTGCGGGGAACGGCCCGGACTCCAGGGCCAGAGCATGTTGGCGGGCGGCTTGCCCTCGGCGCGGCGCTGCTTATTGAAAGGCAGGTCGTCAAGCAGGTTGATCGAGTCCTCGATGAAGGCGCGCAGCCTGGCGTCGCCGTCGCCCTGCGGCCAGATCTCCGCAAGCGGCTTGCCCATGTTCTCGTGCGGCGGATAGGTCTTGACCTCGGTGGGGCCGTCGTGCCAGAGGAGAATATGCCGGTAGGAGACGCCGGGGAAGAGCGAGATAGCGCGCGTGCCGAGCTTCTGGTTAGCGAGCTCGATGAGGGGCCGCGCCTCCTCCGTGGAGATATGGCCCGCGCTGTAGTCAATCAGCTTCTCGCCGTCCGTGCTGACCAGCGAACAGCGGAACGCGACGTCTTTAGGCTCCATCGGCACGCCGATGGCTGCGGCTTCGATGGGGCCGCGCCCGGTATAGTAGCGGGTCGGGTCGTAGCCGAGCAGGGCCATGTTGGCCGCGTCGCTGCCCGGATACATCTCCGGCGGCGTCACCTGCACCGATCCGACCAATCCGCTGCGCGCCAGGTCGTCCAGGTAGGGCGTGCGGGCGACTTCCAGGGGCGTCTTGCCGTCGAGGTCGGCCAGTGGCTCGTCCGCCGCGCCGTCGGGAACCAGCAGGATATACTTCATCGCTCACCTCTTCGCATAGGCTGTATAGGATAATACTATCGTACCTTCCCATGATGGCAAATTCCTATCCCCACATGCCTCCATTTGAGCCTATGTTGCAGGAGACTTGGTAGACACTCCCAGCCGTGTGGATCAATCTCACGCAGCCTGCTGCTGAGGAGATACGTCAACACCGTTGGGAGGGATTATCGGAGACTTTGCCTCCTCTTATGAATGCCTTGACCGACATAAAAACCCCTCTCCCAGAGCATGGAAGAGGGGTTTCAAGGAGAGCCGAATCTATTTGGCGCTGGCAGTAGGCGTCTGCGGGGTGGGATGGGTTTTCTGGTACTCGGCGAGCGCGTCCAATTGCTCGATAAGGCGGCTGGCATCGGCGGCGTTGATGCGCCCGTTCTGAACCATCTGGAGGATGCGCCGCCGCGCCTCGGCCTGCTGCTCCTGCTCCGGGGAGACAGCGGGCGTCTCTTCTTTGCTACCGCCGGACACCCGGGTCTTGACGTTGGTTTTGATCTCGTCGGTCTTATTGCGCACCATGACCTTGAAGCCGGCCCAGGCGTCCTGCGCCGCCGAGCGCACCGACTCGCGAATCGCCACGCCCGCCATCTTCAGGAACATGGGAACCAGGTTGGGCGGCACCTCGATGGTGTAGTGGGAGCCGTCGGGCCGCTGCATCTGCACCTCGATAAGCTGCTTCTTCTCCTTCGGCTTGGCCTTATTGTTCTCGCCCGGTTTTGGCTCGGCTGGCGCGGATTCGTCGGCCAGCGCCGCCAGCAGGTGCGCGGCCTCGGAGGGCTTGAGCGTGCCTTCCGAGACCATGCGCAGGATGCGATCCTTCTCCGTTTCGTTCATTAACGCTACCTCGTCGAAAAAGCGACCTGACCCGGCTTCGGGTCAGGCGCGGCGAATATGGGTGTCGCCGGAGATGGTCTGGACGTTGAGCGTGCCCGCGCCGGTTCCCAATTGGCCTGTCCAGAGGGTATCGGTGGCGGTGACGTCGTGGGCGCTATGCTCGCATTGCAGGTCGCCGGAGGTCGTACTCAGGGAGACGCGCACGTTGCTGCCTTCAGGCAGGGCGATGGAGACATCACCGGAGACTGTATTGACCTGCATGGTGCCGGAGAAAGGCTCGCGCAGGCTGGCCTGGACGTCGCCGCTGACCGTCTGCGCCTGGAGCCGCGTGGCCGCGAGATTGTTGGCAAGGGCGTCGCCGGAGACGGCTTTGATGGCGATGTTGCCGCTGGCGTCGTCGAGCAGGGCGTCGCCGCTGACCGATTCGACGGTGATGTCCAGTGGGGCGAGCCTGCCGACGCGCTCTACCTTGACATCGCCGGAGACGGATTTGCATTCGACGCGCCCGCCCTCGATGTCGCTGGCCTGTACGTCGCCGCTGGCGGCGTTGGCGGAGAGGCCGCGCCGGATGTCGGTCGCCTTGATGTCGCCGCTCTGGGTGGCGACGGTGGCCGCGCCGCCGATGCGCTCCAGGTAGAGGTCGCCCGCCGCCGTCTCTGCGCGCGCGTCGCCGCCCAGGTCCTGCAGGCGCAGGTCGCCGCTGGCGGTGGCCGCCTCCGCGCGCCCGTCTAGCTGCGATAGGTCCACCGCGCCGAACTCGGTGCTGACGCGCACGTTGCAGGTGCGGGGTACGCGCAACTCCAGGTCCACGGTGCCGCTGTCAAAGAAATCGGGGGCTTCCACCTTAACATCCAGGCGCGTATCGGTGCCGTGAATATTAACAGCCATCTTCTCGGCCAGGGACTTCAGCTCTTCCTCGCGCGGGCCCCAGACGACCTTGCGCACGGAGACGACCGCAGGCCCTTCCGATGTGCCGGCGATTTTGACGTCGCCCAGCGGGTTCTCCACAAAGACGGACGCGCCGTTTTCAAGGTGGAACTCTAGGTCGTGGGTATCGGTGTGTTCGGGCAGGCCGGTCGTGTTTTCCGGGCGCTTGCCCTCGCCCTCGGTCCAGGTGCGCACGCGTGCGCTCACGGATGCGCCCCAATGAGCGCCAGCGCGCGTGGCGGTGCGCAGTTGCGCTTGCACCCGCTTGACGATCTTTTCCGGCTGGACTTTGGCGACGGCCTTGGAGATGCGCTCGCCGAGGTCGTCCAGGTCCAGCTTGGGCGGCTTAATTTTTTCAAACGTGAAGGAGAAGGACTTCTCCTCTCTGTCCTCTTTCTTCTCCTCTGCGCTGCGGGAGGCGGCGGATTCGCCGCGCAGGGCGGCGATGAGCATTTCGGCTTCCTGGGCGCTAATTTTGCCGTCCTGAAGCATCTGCAGGACGCGCATCACGTTCTCATCCATGGCCGGATATCCTTTTCCTGCGTGAATCGGGGCCCCTAAAGTAAATTTTCCCCGAGATACTTTACAAAACAGAAGCGGTACGCTACAATATAGCTTGAACAGGCGTTCACGAGCCCTAGCGCGAAGCTTGCTTCGCGCACGCTGTTCAAACGCCCTTCGCGCCGACATCGCGAAGGGCGCTCCCTCTTGCTATTGCCGTCCCGCCGCGAACGGGGCGGCTTTTTTTGTTTGGGAGCAGGCCCTTCTTAACCTCACCCCTTCCCCTCTCCTTCGCAAGGAGAGGGGCGACTCTCTTCCTCCCAGGCTCTTCCGTTCTGCCTTATCTCCCCCCATCCCCGGCCCTTCTCCCTACAAGGCAGAAGGGAGAGCAGAAGCCGACCTCTCTCTTCCTTAAGGAGAGAGGAGAGCAGAAGCTGGGTCCCCCCCTTCCCTGCCGCGTTAGCGGCGAATTAGGGAAGGGGGCCGGGGGGTTAGGTCGAATTATGTAAGCTCGCGCAGGGCGCTGGCGGCCTCCTCGGCGCTGAGGTCGCCGCGCGCCAGGGCATCGAGCACCTCGCGACGGCGCGCCTCGGCTTCGGGGCCGGCAACAGGGGGCGCGGGTTGGACGGGCGCTGCCGGGCCGACAGGGAACGTGGGCGGGGCCTGGGGAGCGACCGGGGAGCCAGGCTCTCTGCCGGGCACAGGCGGGACAGGCGGCGCTTCCACCCCACCGTTGACGCCCGACGTCGTAAAGCCGAGCGCGGCCAATGCCGCCGTCAGCTTGTTGCGGACGGTCGGGTAGGAGATGCCCAGCTCTTTCTCCACACGGCTCAGATTGCCCTCACAGCGCAGGAAGGTCTCCACGAACGCCAGATGCTCCGGCGCGAGGCGGCAGAAGCGGCAGGGATCGAAGGCGCCCTGAATGCGTGTCTGACAGCGAGTGCATTTCAGCTCGGAGATCCCCAGGGCGCTCTCGCAGACCGGGCAGCGCGTCAATAGTTTCGCCATCCTCTTCTCCCTCCGGTTTCCTCTAGTTTACGTCCGTATTTGGAAATTGTCAAGCGATTTGGGCAATTCTTTAAGAAATTCTTAAACGTGTATTACTTTTTCCTAAAATAGCGGTGGGAGGCTTGGGCTGGCGGTAAGATCGCGCTGGACGCAAGGCAGCGTGGATTGAGGTTTTCGTAACGGAAGCGCGCGTGGGGGCAAATGGGCGCGGGAGAGGCAGGCCGGCGTATTATTCCGAGCGGACGCTGCGGGGGGCGGTGCGCGTTGTGGAGGCACCGGGGATCGGAGTCAGGCTCGGGGCAGGGGCAGGGGAAGTGGCCGGTTTCCTTCCGACGGCAGGGGGGACGGCTGCGGAGGCGGCGGCAAGCTGGGCCTGCTCGGCCTTGGCCGGCGCGTAGCTGCTATCATAGCTCAGCGCGATGGAGATCGCGCGGCGTGCCTCCTCCAGCAGGCCCGCCTTCCGGCTGGCCGCTCCCAGGTGATAGTAGAAGACCTTCAGGTCGTCGCCTTCCAGCGAATTCTCCGGGAGGTCCTCGATAGCCTGCTGTAGCGCATCCACCGCCGGGCCATAGTTCTTCTGCTTGTAGAGCACCCAGCCATAGCTGTCTTCGATCATGGATAGCAGCAGAGCGCCAGACGGGGTATCCGCCTTCGGCGCGGCCAGGCGGAGCGCCCGCGTCAGGTATCCCTGAGCGCGATCTAGCTCCTGGTCGTGGTCGGCCCTCAGATATCCGGCGAGGTTGAGCATGGCGGGATCGTCGGGCGCCAACTCCAGGGCTTTGTCCGCTTCCTGGATCGCCTCCTGGGGCTGCGCGGGCTGGGCTTCATCTAGCAGCATGGCGAGCGTGCTATGTAGTTGGGCGCGGTCCGCTTTAGATTGATCTTTGCAGGCATCAAGGCCCTGCCGGATATACTCGATGCCCAGATCCAACTGCTTGTGGCGTTTGCAGATGGTGGCGATGCGCAGATAAAAGTCGGGGTTGTCCGGATGGGCCTTTAGAGCGGCGTCGAACTGGGCGCGCGCCAGGGCCACATTGTTCTTATCCAGCGCCTGCTCCGCCGCTTGCAGCTTCGGGGGCGTCTGACTCTGGAGGAAAGGCGCCAGCGTGGCCCAGCCCAGCAGGCTAAACAAGAGGAGCAGGCAGAGTGTGATGAGAGCGTCGCGCCACGGGTGGCGCGGGCTTGGGCGTGGCAACGCCATAATGGTTCATGTCTCCTGTTGCAGCGCAAAGGGTGGGATAGGGCGCAGCGGCGTCGCCGCTGCGCCCCTCTTTAACATTACGGTTTCCCCCCGGAGACTGTTTCCTCCCCTTCGGCCCGATGGCCAGGGACAAGAACGCTATCGCCGCTCAATGGCCCGGGTGAGGGCCGTTGATCCACAGCGCGGCCAGCCCGACGCCGTTGACGACCATGTGCATCATGATCGTCGTCCAGAGGGAGCCTGTTTTCTCGTAGACGTAGGCCAGGATCATCCCCATCGGAAAGATAACCAGCAGGGCCAGCGGACTGACGTGCGCCAGGGCGAAAATCAATCCGCTGAAGATGATGCCGACGACGACGCCATAGCGGAACTTGAGCGCATTATAGAGGAAGCCCCGGAAGAAGGTCTCCTCGCCGATGGGCGTGACAATCGCGCCGGCCACGAAAAAGATCGCTTTCCAGAGGGGAGAGCTAATGCCTTTGAACATGGAGCCGGCGTCAAGGGCGCTGCTGAATTTCTCCAGCTTCTCGGCGGTGACGTGGCCGAGGAGGCGCTGCAGCAGCAGGCCCAATCCCTGCTCCAGGCCATTGGCCGCCAGTAAGACGGCCACTCCCAGCCCCAGGCCAAGCAGGATCTGCCGGCGAGTGGGCCGGCGCAGGCCGATCTGGGCCAGCGACGTGCCGTATTGCCGCAGGAAGAAGGCTACCACGCCTACCATCAGGATGTTTTGCAGGTAGAGCGCGAGCACCGTCACATACATCATGAGGCGCTTGAATTGGGGATCGCTCTGGATGGCCAGCGGATTGGCCGTGTGCCGCCAGAGGATAGGCAGGGAGAAAAGGAACCCGGCGGCGGCAAGAACCAGGCTGAGGAGGACAATCACGATCTGCCCGCCAACGAACACATGCACCACGCTCCAGCGCAGCCGTGGGGGTGGGGCGGGCGCCTCCACCGGAATGGGCGCTGTCTGCGCTTCTTCTGCTTCGGTGGTGATTTCGCCCTCGCGGAGCGGAGCTTCGGTCGGCTCTGCGGGGGTGGCTGCCAGGGAGGCCGGGGCCAGTTCCGCCGCACGCTGCGCCCGGTATCGGGCCAGGAGCCACCGAATCAGCAGCACAAAATCGGCCACCAATACCGCGATAAAAACCGACATCAGCACCCAGGAGAGGGCGTTTACCCATTGCTGCATCTGGGGATCGCGCGAAATTTCTTCAAACTGCTGGGACACTCTCGCCTCCGGGAGCGCTGCGGCCAAATCGGCAGGAAACCGCGCGCTCAGAAAGACCTGCCATGCCGCGCTGCTACGACACCAGGACGCCAGGAGCTTCGGGAAGGTTTCGTCGGTCTCCGGCGTTATGCTCAGTGACAATTATGGCCATTTGCGCGGATTAGCCCAGGTACTGAATCAGGTCGGTCTGCTCGGCGCCGCCGGTCAGCTCCAGGAAGATGTCTTCCAGGCTCTTTTTGTCGTCCTGGTCCGTATCGGAGCCGTTGGCCCCGTTGCGGCTCTCCAGGCCGAGGCCGTGGCGCGCGGCGGCGGCGGCGCGCAGCTCCTCTATGGTTCCGACGGCGATCAGGTGGCCCTTATTGACGATGGCGGCGCGGTCGCACATACGCTCGGCGATCTCAAGAATATGGGTAGAAATAAAGACGGTGGTGCCGCGCCGGCACAGCTCGCGCAGGATGTCTTTCATCAGGCGGGCGCTGCGGGGGTCCAGGCCAACGGTCGGCTCGTCCAGGAAGATCACCCTGGGCGCGTGGATGAGCGCGCCGGCCAGCGCGATCTTCTGACGCATGCCCCGCGAGTAGCCCTGAAGCAGCGCGTTGCCCTTCTCCTGCAGCTCAAACAGGCACAGCAGGTCTTCGATGCGCTGGCGGCGGTTGGCGTGGGTGACGGAGTAGAGGTCGGCCATGAACTGGAGGTATTCGCGCCCGGTCAGCTTTTCGTAAAGGAAGGGGTTATCGGGGATGTAGCCGAGGATGCTTTTCGCCTGGAGCGGCTGCCGCTGGATGTCGTAGCCGCCGATAGCGGCGGTGCCGGAGGTCGGGTTGAGCAGACCGCAGAGCATCTTGATGGTGGTGGTCTTGCCGGCGCCGTTGGGGCCGAGGAAGCCGAAAAGCTCGCCCTCGCGCACCTGCAGGTTCATGTTATCCACCGCCGTGAGCGCGCCGAACTGCTTGGTTAAATTCTGACAGAGGATCATATCCATACGGCAATACCTGACTTGAAAATAGACCTCACCCCCGTCCCCTCTCCTTGCGAAGGAGAGGGAAGAGGTGTTTTCATGTTCGGTGGTGCGCCCCGCGCATGGAAGGCTACTCTGCTACTTGCTGCGCTTCCTGGCAGCGGTCGCTGGAGAGGATCCTATCCCTACGGCAGTACCTACTCCCCGCTAGGCGGCTTCTGACCGCAGACGAGGCGCTCAATGCCCGCCAGGTCGCGCCGGGCGGAAACCTCTAAAAACCCTGCGCTGCGGAGGAGGCTTGCGACGGCTTCCGCCTGTCCCAGCGCTACCTCCACGGCCAGCCAACCGCCCGGTTTCAGGGCGCGCAGAGCACCCTGCGCCAGCCCTCGCTGAAACTGCATGCCGTCCGGGCCGCCGTCCAGGGCGATATGCGGCTCATACGCGCGCACCTCCGGCTGCAGCGCGGCGACTTCGGCGGTCGGAATATAGGGCGGGTTGGAGACGACGAAGTCGAAACGCTCCGAGGCTGCGCCCGTCAGCAAGTTGGCCCGCGCGAACCGCAGCCGGTCGGCCACGTTATGGAGCGCCGCATTTTGCCGGGCCAGGGCCAGCGCGTCCGCCGAGATATCGAAGGCGACGGCGCGGGCCGGGAGGCAATGGGCCAGTGTCGCAATGGCGATGCACCCGCTCCCGGTGCCGACATCGGCCAACGTTGGACCTAACCCCCCGGCTTCCTTCCTTCGTGTTTGACCTAACCCCCGTCCCCCACTGCCAGGGTCGGGGCTACAACGGTTCGCCCCTCCGCCTTGCGACCCTACGAGGGAAGGGAGGGACCCGGCTTCTCCGTTTCCCCTCTCCCGCAGCGTGGGAGACGGGGGCAGGGGGTGAGGGCCAGAACGGGAGGACGCCCCGACTTTCCTTGAGCAGGAGGCCAGCTTTTCCAGGGCGAACTCGACCAGCAGCTCAGTTTCCGGGCGCGGAATCAGCACGGCCGGGCTGACGAGGAAGGTCAGGCCGTAGAACTCCTGCGTTCCGCGCAGGTAGGCCAGCGGCACGCGCCGCTCCCGCTCCCGAACCAGTCGTTCCAGCTCCTGCGCCTGCGGCGGCGTCAGCCGGGGATGCAGGCCGGCAAGGACGGCGCTGCGAGTGACGCCCAGCGCCATCGCCAACAGCAGTTGGGCCTCAAAGCGGGGGCTTTCCACGCCTGCCGCCTCCAGCCGCCGGGCCGCCCAGAGCAGCGCCTGATCTGTCTGGAGGGGAGCGCGCCCGTTATCCGCCGGCGGGACACCCATCCTTAGCTACCCCCGGCGCGTACGGCAGCGGGTGGCGGCGACGGCGGCAAGGGCCTTGAGCACGTCCCAGGCCAGGAACACCAGCGCTCCCTGCAGCAGCACCGTGACGAAGGATTGATGGGAGACTAGGGCGAACCAGGTGCAGCCCAGCCCGTAGATGACGGCCAGGCCCGCCGCGCAGGCCAGAAGTTGCCCTCGCAGAGAGCGTCCGCTGCGCTCGGCGAGCCAGCCGACGACGAACGCGGCCAACGGATAGCTCCATAGATAGCCGCCGGTGAGGCCGAACATGGGCGCAAAACCGCTCTTGCCCAGGGCAAACACCGGCAGGCCCATCCAGCCGAGCAGTAGATATTGCGCCATGGCGACCGAACCCCACCGGCTGCCAAGCAGCAGGCCGGAGAGCAGCACACCGAAAACCTGGAAGGTTATCGGGATGGGCGTGCCGGGCACGGGCGCGGAGAGCCGGGCGCCCAGAATGGTGAGGCCGGTAAGCAGGCAGGCCAGCAGCCAGCGCCGCAGTCGAGAATTTTCCTCCCGAGCACGCATGAAAAACAGAGGCGGGACCGTCATCGCAACTCCTGTTAACGTGAATCTTTTGGTCGTGATTCTTTACTTAGCGGGTGTCTATTCCTCTTCACTCTCGCCCAGCTTGCGCGCCTGGTCACTGGCAACCAGCGCATCAATAAAGGGCTGAATGTCGCCGTCGAGCACCGCCGGGACGTTGTGAATGGTCAGGTTCACCCGATGGTCGGTGACGCGGCCATCCGGGAAGTTGTAGGTGCGTATTTTCTCGGAGCGCTCGCCGGTGCCGACCTGCGCGCGCCGCTCGCCGGTACGGGCGGCCATCGCCTGCTGCTGCTGCATCTCGTAGAGGCGCGCGCGCAGCACCGACCAGGCTTTGATGCGGTTCTGAAGCTGGCTGCGCTCGTCCTGACAGGTGACGACCAGGCCGGTTGGCTTGTGGGTCAGGCGAATGGCCGTGGCGACCTTCTGGACGTTCTGCCCGCCGGCGCTGGAAGAGTGGTACACATCCTCTTCGACATCGTTTTTGTTGATGTCCACCTCGACCTCATCCACTTCCGGCAGCACGGCGACGGTGACGGTGGAGGTCTGAATGCGCCCGCTGGATTCGGTGACGGGCACGCGCTGTACGCGATGGACGCCCGCCTCGTATTTGAGCTGGCTGTAGGCGCCTTTGCCCTCGATCTCAAAGGTGACGTCCTGCACGCCTCCCAGCCCCGTCTCCTGGAGGCTGAGCACATTCAGCTTCCAGCCGCGCCGCTCGGCGTAGCGGCTGTACATACGGAAGAGCTCGGCGGCAAAGAGCTTGGCCTCTTCTCCGCCCGCCGCCGCCCGTATCTCCATGATGACGTTCTTCTCGTCGTTGGGATCTTTGGGCAGCAGCAGCAGGCGCAGCTTCTCCTCCAACTCGTCGCGATGCCTTCTGGCCGCATCTAGCTCATCCTGCCAGAAATCGCGCTCCGCGGCGCCGGAGGCATCCAGCATCTCCCCGGCGAGGGCGACATCCTCCAGCGTGCGCTTGTACTGCTTGTACGCGACCGCCACCGGCTCTATTTCGTTCTTGGTTTTGGCGAGCTGCATATAGCGCTGGTAGTCGCTGGCGACCTCGGGGTCGTTCATCTGGGCTTCCAGCGCGTCATAGCGCCGCTCTATATCATCTAATCTGGCGCGGGCCTTCTCTAAAGACACGATGCACCAACCACCTTTTATCGAAAGTCGGCGGCGAGCCGGATCGCCTCGCCGCCCTTCCATTGTACACCATTCCTTCCCGCTTTGGCAACGCAGGGCGGCGCGGACGGCTGCGGTCTGACTGGCAGGGCCGCCTGTGTCCAGCATGCCGACAAGAAAGCCTGCCGCCGATTTAGAGCTTGTGGGCGGCGCGGAGGGTTGCAAACGGCGCGCGTTTGGCGTACAATGGGAGGCGTGCGCTCAGAGGCGCAACAGGTGCGCGCGATATCGGGAGTGGTGGGATGTCGGAGATACAGCCCCAAATGGATCGAACTGGAGAGGTGCAGCTGCGCAAGGCCCGCACCGGCGACGTAGCCGCGATGCAGCGGCTCATCAACGGCTTTGCGGACAAGGGCGCCATGCTCCACCGCAGCCTGAGCGAACTCTACGAGAACATTCGCGACTTCTTCGTGGTAGAGGCGGCGGGCGAGATCGTCGGGTGCGCCGGGCTGCATGTTAGCTGGAAAGACCTGGCGGAGCTGAAGTCGCTGGCGGTGGCGGAAAAGGCGCAGGGACGCGGCTACGGGCGGAGGCTTATCCAGGCGTGTCTGGCGGAGGCGGAGGGACTGGGCGTGGCGCGCGTGTTCGCGCTGACCTACGTGCCCGATCTGTTCGTCAAGATGGGCTTTCAGGTGGTGGATAAGGCGCTGCTGCCGCGCAAGGTCTGGACCGAGTGCGTCTACTGTCCTAAGTTCCCCGACTGCGGCGAGATCGCGGTGCTGATCGGCATCGGCGGCGCGTCCATCGAAGACTCTGCCGAGTCTGGCCTGATCCCGCTGGAAGCCCGGTCTCAGCCTGCCGCACGCGCCCTATCGCTGCAGCCCTTGAGGAAGCTGGACGGGAAGAGAGGGTAGCCTCACGATGAGCCATTTCGAGCCGCCCGGCCCGGTAGCGCGTGCGCGCAACGTGGTCAAGTCGAGATCCGACGAAGAAGCTCCGCCGCTGCGCCCGCGGAGGCCGCCTCCTCCCAACGCCCGGTGCCCCCGCTGTGGCAGCGCGGAACTCTCCTCCCTGCCGACCTTCTCCACCGGTGAGGGGCTGGCCTATCGCCCCATTGCCGAGGACGTGCTCTGCCGCCATTGTAGCTTTATCGGCTTGCCGGAACTGACTGAGGAAGCAGCCGAATAGCGCCTTCCCACGCGAGCAGAGTGGGTGGCTTCGGCGGGCACGGGCCTGGCGAACCTTTCAGCGCTTTCCACGCAAGCGGAACAAGTTCAAGCCTGTGCATGGAAACGGAGAGAGGAGCGGACGAGGCAACGTGGGGAGCAAGCGTCGGGGTGACAGGATTTGAACCTGCGACCTTCTCTTCCCAAAAGAGACGCGCTACCAAGCTGCGCCACACCCCGCTATGTATTGGCCTGCGTTCGACAACCATTATATGCTAAGAGGGCGGGGAAGTCAAGGGCGACCGCGCGCCATCAAGCCAAAACCGGTACAGAGAGCGCACCAGGGAAGGCTGAATGAGGGAATGGAGGCGGAGCAGGAGAAGGTGAGGATGCGACAAGGACGTTGGGGGAACGGAAGGCTTTCTCTAGGGTGGATACAGACGGCGCTGCTCGTTCTGGCGGCGCTGGTGTTGCTGGCGGCAGGACGGAAGTTGACGGCTTCGGAATCGGCCTGGCCGCCGAAGACGTTTCCCATCGGGTTCTGGTGCGGACCTCCCGAACCGTATATCACGGCGGAGCAGTATAAGCGCATTGCGGAGGCGGGTTTTACGTTCGTGCTGCCGCCGTGCGAGGGGGAGGCGACCGTCGAGCGCAACCGTAAAATTCTGGATACGGCGCGCGCCGCCGGGCTGAAGGCGATTATCAGCGACTCGCGCATGCCGCTTGCCGTGACCGGCGATCCTTCGGCGCTGCCGCGCCTGAAGGCTATCGTCGCCGACTACAAGAAGCATCCGGCGCTGCTGGGCTACTTTATTACCGACGAGCCAGGCGCAAACCAGTTTTCCGGCCTGGCGGAGGTCGTCGCCGAACTGCGCAAACTGGACCCCGACCACCTGGCCTACATCAATCTCTTCCCCAACTATGCCAGCACGAACCTCACCGCCCAACCCAGCCAACTCAACACCGACACGTACGAGCAGTATCTGGAGAAGTACCTCCAGACGGTTCGGCCCGCCGTGCTAAGCTGGGATCACTATCACTTCCTGACCAGCGGCGACCGGCCCGGCTTCTTCGGCAACCTGGCGGCGGCACAGCGCGCCGCCGGGGCGACAAACCCGATCACGCCGTTCTGGCAGATCGTGCTCTCGGTACAGCACGGGCCGTACCGCGCTCTGAGCGAGAACGAGCTGCGCTTTGAGGCCATGCAGACGCTCGTCTATGGCGGTCAGGGGCTGCTCTATTTCACCTACTGGCTGCCCCGCGACGATGCGGCGTTCCACTGGAGCCGCGCCATCATGAACCGCGACGGCACGCCCGGCCCACTCTATGAGGCCGTGAAGCGGGTCAATCAGGAGGTGAGGACGCTGGGCAAGTGGCTGTATGGGGCGCCGGCGCTGCGGACGTTCCAGACCGGCGAGATACCGCCCGACGGCGCTCCGCCCGCGGACGACGTGCCCGTCAAAATCGAAGCGCCGGGCAATCTGACGGTCGGGACGTTCCGCGACAGCGGCGGTTATTTTCTCGTCATGGTGACCAACCGCGACTACAAACAGGGCGTGAGCACCACCCTCCTGGCCTATGCGGGCGCGCACCCCATCCAGATCCTCGACCTCGCCACGAACGAGTGGCGCCCCGTGACGGAAAAGAAGGACGCGGAGGGCGTGACTCGAATCCCTATCGCGCTTGGCCCGGCAGGAGCGGCCCTCATTCGCTGGTACTGAGATTGCACCTTTCTAAGCGCGGAAGAGGTTTTTAAGGGCGAACCAGAGGTTGGCGGGGCGCTCGGCGAGGCGGCGCATCATGTAGGGATACCAGTGGGTGCCGAAGGGCGTGTAGACGCGCATCCGGTAGCCTTCTTTGACCAGTTGAATTTGCAGATCGCGGCGGATGCCGTAGAGCATTTGGAACTCGAAGCGGTCGGGCGCGATGTTGTGTTCGCGGGCGAACTGTTTGGTGGCGGCGATGATTTTGGGGTCGTGCGTGGCGATGCCGGGATAGTTGCCGCGCAGGAGCAACTGCTGCATCAGGCGCAGATAGTTGGCGTCCACGTCGGCCTTGTTCGGGTAGGCTACGCTCGGCGGCTCTTTATAGGCGCCCTTGCAAAGCCGCACGCGCGCGCCCGCCGCGATGAGCTTTTCGATATCGTCGGCGCTGCGGTACAGGTAGGACTGGATGACCACGCCGACGTTTTTATGCGGCTCCGGCCCTTCCCACAGGCGATAGAACATATCCAGCGTGCGCTGCGTATAGGCCGAGCTTTCCATATCAATGCGCACGAACAGATCCGGTTCGGCGGCGCTGAGCAGGCGCAGCATATTGCGGTAGCAGAGGTCGTCGCCGATGTCCAGGCCGAGCGAGGTCAGCTTGAGGGAGACGTTGGCGTTGAGGTGCTGCGTGCGAATATGCTGGAACAGGCGCAGATAGGTGTCCACGACGACGGCGACCTCCTGCTCGTTGGTCACGCTCTCGCCGAGAAAGTCGAGGGAGACGGCGAGGCCCTGCGCGTTCAGGCGCCGCACAGGCTCCGTCACTTCCTCTAAGGACTCTCCCGCGACGAAGCGGCGTGCCAGTTGCGCCGACCAGCGGTTGCCCCGGACAAGCGACTCCATCGTCTTGCTATTGGCCAGTTGCAGCAACATCGTTCGCGTCAACACGTCTGTGCCTCCTGCTCTTGCGATTCCGCGTCTACAGCGTTTCACCCCGGCCCGGCAGGCTAAACCCTGCCGTTGTGGGGCTCTGCTAGGGTCGGCCCTACAATGGACTGCCAGGGTCGGCAGGGTTACGGCCCCTGCCTCCGCCTTGCCACAGCCCTCCGCCTGGCGACACCTGGCGACACCCTTGTGGGCGAGACTCTCTGCCTGCGCAGGCAGAACCAAACCCTGGCTTCTCCTCTCCCCTCCCCTAGAATTGGGGGAGGGGATAAAGGGGTGGGGGCCATCAAGGGTGAAGTCTCTATCTAATCGTCGGTTTCGCACCCCAAGAGTTCCACTATTTTTCTTCTACTCTTTACTACGTTGCAGACGGACAGGTTGTTATCGCCCTCGCCGCAGGCGGGAAGGCGCAACTTTCCTGCGCGCGGAACGATCTGATAGAGCGCAGGAATCGGAGGGCGGCGGCGCGAACCTCCTTGCACAAGTCGAAGCTGTCTCTTTTGCGGAGGGAAACCCACGATGCAGACCGTCTATGACCTGGACACGCCCACCCTGTTGGTGGACCTGGATACGCTGGAGCGCAACATTAGCGCCATGGCTCAGATCGTCGCGGCGGGAGGCAAGCGCCTGCGCCCCCACACCAAGACCCACAAGACCCCTCAGATCGCGCGGATGCAGATGGAAGCGGGGGCGAGCGGGCTGACGGTCGCCAAGCTGGGCGAGGCCGAGGTGCTGGCCGACGCGGGCTTTGATAACCTGCTGCTCGCCAACCAGATCGTGGGGCCGCAGAAGGTGGCGCGCCTGATGGACCTGCTGCGGCGCGTGCGGATCACCGTCGGGGTAGACAGCGTGGAGGTTGCCGGGCCGATTGGCGAGGCGGCGCGGGCGCAGGGCTTGCGCGCGCCGGTCTACATCGAGGCGGATACGGGCCTGGGACGGGCCGGAGCGCGCTCCCCGGAGGAATTGCTGCTGCTGGCGCGCTGGGTGAGCGACCATCCGGGCCTGGAATTAGCTGGCCTGTTTACCTATGAGGGGCATATCTACCGCGCCGAGGACGAGGCCGGACGGCGGAAAGCGGCCGCGCAGACGGCGGCTACGCTGCGCGAGCTGGCGGCGGCGCTGGCCGCGCAGGGAACGCCCGTGCCCGAGATCAGCGTCGGTTCGACGCCGGGCGCAGCGATGATGGCAAAGGAGGAGGGCATCACCGAGATCCGTTCCGGCGTCTACGTCTTCAACGACCGTATGCAGATAAAGCTCGGCGTCCCGGCGGAGCGCTGCGCGCTGACGGTGCTGGCGACGGTGACCAGCGTGCGCCCCGACGGCCGGATCGTCGTGGACGCGGGCAACAAGTCGCTGGCCAGCGATTGCCCGTTTCCCGACCGCACCTACGGCGAGATCGTAGGGCATCCTGAGCTTACCTTTGTGGGCGCCAGTGAAGAGCACGGGCACCTGCAAGCCAACGGCCCGACGAACCTACGGGTGGGCGACAAGGTCCAGATCATTCCCAACCACGCCTGCACCTGCGTCAATATGCATGACACCATCACGGCCTATCGCGGCGAGCAGGTGGAGGCAACCTGGCCCATTGCGGGGCGTGGTAAAATACGGTAGCCCTCCCGTTACGCAGCCGGGCACTGAAAGTACCCGGCTGTAGGGCGGCTTTGCCGCCAGGCGTCCTGGCGGACGCTGCCTCTAACCAGAGGTTCCGTCCGCCAGTCGCAAGGCAGAGGCGCGAGTATCGCCAGGCGGAGATCGCCAGGCAGAGCCGCGAACCGTTGAGCGGCGTCCCTGGCAGTCGAGCGTGCGTAGTTCCGACCCTAGCAGTGGCAGCGCCGTCCCTTGCAGTCGCTTGGCCGCAGGCCCATAAGACGGGTCATTCATGGCCCGGAATGCCGATTGCGTGGGGAGAGCGGTAGAAGTTTCTGTGAGGAGAAAAGTTACTCTATTATGAAAGCGTCCCATCTCTTTTTTCCGACGCTGCGGGAGGCGCCCAAAGAGGCGGAGCTGACCAGTCACCAGCTATTGCTGCGCGGCGGGTTCATTCGCAACCTGGCGTCGGGCGTCTATTCGTACCTGCCGCTGGGCTGGCGCGTCCATGAGAAGATCTCCCGGATCGTGCGCGAGGAGATCAACGCTATCGGCGGGCAGGAGATCCATATGCCGGTGCTCGTGCCCCGCGAACTGCTGGATGAGACGGGCCGCTCGGCGGTGCCGGTGCTGTTTGCCTTAAAGGATAAGAACGAGCGCGAGTTCTTCCTGGGCTTCACGCATGAGGAGGTCGTCACCGATATCGTTCGGGGCGCGATCAGCTCGTGGAAGCAGATGCCGCTCTACCTCTACCAGATCCAGACCAAGGAGCGGGACGAGCCGCGCCCGCGCGGTGGGCTGATTCGGGCGCGTGAGTTTACGATGTTCGACGGCTACTCCTTCGACATCGGCGAAAAGCAGTTAGATACGATCTATGACGCCAACTATCGCGCCTACGCCAACATCTTTACCCGCTGCGGGCTGGAGTTCCTGTCCGTGGAGGCCGATCCCGGCGCCATCGGCGGCACAGATAACCTGGAATTCATGGTGCTGGCCGAGAGCGGCGAGGATACCGTGCTGCGCTGCGACAGCTGCGATTACGCCGCCAACGCCGAGCGCGCCGAAGTGCCGGAGGAGCCGGTGGCGGAGAGCAGGCCGGAGTCCAGGCCGTCGGAGGTCGTGCCGACGCCGGGAGCGCGCACGGTCGAACAGGTCTGCGCGTTCTTGAACATCGGGCCGGAGCAGCTGATCAAGACCATCCTCTGCGTTGCTGACGACCGACCGGTGGCGGGGCTGGTTCGCGGCGACCGGGAGTTGAACCTGACCAAGTTCGCGCGCTTTCTGGGCGCAGCCTTCGTCGATCTGGCGGACGCGGCGACGGTGGAGCGCGTGACAGGCGCGCCCGTGGGCTTTGCCGGACCGGTCGGGCTGTCGAAGGACGTTCCCATCTATGCCGACAACGAGCTTAAGCACGGCGCCAACTACGTCGTCGGGGCCAACCAGGCCGACGCGCATCGCATCAACGTCACGCCCGGCCACGATTTTGCGGTGACGCAGTGGGGCGACATCCGCACGGCCATAGCCGGGGATCGGTGCCCGCGCTGCAACGGCCATCTGCGGGAGGCGCGCGGCATCGAGGTCGGGCACATCTTCCAGCTGGGCACCAAGTACAGCAAGGATATGGGCGCGCTCTACCAGAACGAGACCGGCGAGAAAAAGCCCATCCTCATGGGCTGCTACGGGCTGGGCGTCAGCCGCACGATGGCCGCCGCCGTCGAGGTCCACCACGATGAGAACGGCATCCTCTGGCCCATCAGCATCGCGCCGTTTGAGGTCGCCATTCTGATCGCCAATTCCGGCGATGCGCAGCAGAGCCGCGCCGCGCACGAGCTCTATAGCGCGCTCCAGATGCGGCATGTCGAGACGCTGCTGGACGACCGCGAGGAGCGCATCGGCGTCAAGTTCAAGGACATGGACCTGATCGGCGTGCCGGTGCAGGTGATCGTAGGCAAAGGGCTGGCCGAAGGCAAGGTGGAGGTCGGCCTGCGGCGCGAGAAGACGGGGAGGCAAACGGTGCCGGTCCAGGAGGCAGCACAGTACATCGCCAACCTCGTTGCCGAGGAGAAGGCGCGACTGCAGCTGGCGGGCTGAGGGCCTGGCGATGGAGCGGTTCTTCGGCATACCGATTGATCCGGCGTCGCTTTTGGGGCAGACGCTGGCGCTGCTGCTGGCGGTGGTGCTGGGCGGCTTGATCGGGCTCAACCGGGAGTGGCGCGGTCGGGCGGCGGGGCTGCGCACGCACGTGCTGGTCTGCGTGGGCTCGACGCTGATCGCGCTGGCCTCCTGGGAGTTCGGGCGCAATGGAAGCATGCCGCGCCCGGCGGACCCTTCGCGCGTGGCGGCCAATATCGTCGTCGGCATCGGATTCCTGGGGGCCGGCGCGATTGTCCGAGAAGGAATGACCATACGCGGACTGACGACGGCGGCCAGCATCTGGACGACGGCGGCCATCGGCCTGTCCATCGGGACCAGCCCGCGCCTGGGCGGGCTGGCCGTCATCGCCACCGCCATTGTGCTGGCGGCGCTGATCGTCCTGAATCGCCTGGAGGATCTGTTCCATCTCAAGCAGCCGATGCGCCTGCTGGAAGTGGACGTGCAGGAGGCCGAGCACGGTCCGGCGCGCGTGCTGGCGCAACTGGCGGAGATGGGCCTGGTGGTCTATCGCGTGGAGGCGCGGCGTCAGGCTGGAGAGGGCGGGGCCGAGTCGGTGCGGCGTATGCGTCTGCAAGTGCGGCTGCCCGGCAATTTCGACCGCAATCGCTTGAACGCCGTGCTGGCCGAGGAGCCGGGCGTGGTGGCGTTTCAACTGGAGTGAGGGCATGGCAGCGGATCGCATCGTGTTACTGGACGAGAACACGGCCAACCGGATCGCGGCGGGCGAGGTAGTGGAACGGCCCGCCTCCGCCGTCAAGGAATTGGTGGAAAACGCGATAGACGCGGGCGCCACGCACATCGTCATCGGGCTGGAGGAGGGGGGCAAGCAGCGAATCCTCGTGGCCGATAACGGCTGCGGCATGACCTGCAACGACGCCGTTCTGGCCCTACAGCGCCACGCCACCAGCAAGATCCGCTCTGCCGACGATCTGTTCGCCATCCGCACGCTGGGCTTTCGCGGCGAGGCACTGCCCTCCATCGCTTCCGTGTCCCGCATGACCCTGACGACTAAGCCCGCCGATGAGGAGAGCGGCGCGCGGCTCTCCGTGCTTGGAGGCGACATCACGGCGGTGGAGGAGGTGGCGGGGCGGGACGGGACGACGATTGAGGTCGCCGACCTGTTTTTCAACACGCCGGCCCGCCTGAAGTTCCTCAAAAGCACGCCCACAGAGCTGGCCCGCGCGGTGGAGGTGGTCGGGCAATTGGCGGTGGCGTATCCGGGCGTCGCGTTCCGGCTGCGGCACGGCAGCCAGGAGGTCTTTGCCACGCCGGGGACGGGCGAGCCGCTGGCGGCGCTGGCGGCGGTCTGGGGCCGCGACATCGCCCGCAAGCTCATTCCGGTGCGCCACGAGTCGCCGGGGCTGTGCGTTTTCGGCTACATCGCCACGCCCGACGTCTCCCGGCCCGGGCGCTCCCACGAGCTCTTCTTTGTCAATCGCCGTCCCATCAAGAGCCGGCTGCTGGGCCACGCGCTGGAGGAGGCGTTCCGCGCCCTGACGCCCGAGAGCCGTTATCCGATTGCCGCCCTCTTTGTCGAAATAAGCCCCGAGTTGGTGGATGTCAACGTCCATCCGACCAAAACGGAGGTGAAGTTCACGCGGGACGGGGAGGTCCATCACGCGGCCAGCCAGGCCATCAAGGGAGCGCTGCTGGCCTATGGCATCGTGCCGACGGCCCGGCCAGGCGTTCCCATCGCCCCTGACTCCGCCGCACCACTGCAAACCCAAATGGAAATGCCGACAAGGGGCAGCCGGCCCTTGGAAGTCGGGAGCGAGGAGGCTGCCGCCGGGATAACGTCGTTTGCCCCACAACAAGCCGGCCTGGAGGCGGCTGCCGCGTTTGAGCCGTTCGCCGTTCCCCTACCGATGAACGCGCCGCCGGAGGAGGAGACGGCGCTTCCCTCCGCCGATAGTCCGCCCGCGCCCCACGGCGGCCCGCTGCCGACGGCCGAGCCGCTGGAAGAGCGGCCCCGGCCCCGCCCGTTTGCCGAGCAGCTGCGCGATTTCCGGGTGCTGGGACAGGCGCGCAACACCTATATTATCGCGCTGACGCCGGAGGGGCTGGCCGTCATCGATCAGCACGTGGCCCACGAGCGCGTGCTCTACGAGCGGCTGACCGTCAAGCGATTCTCGGACGGCATTCCGGTGCAGCGGCTGGCCGTGCCGTTGACACTGCACCTGAGCCGCCGGGAGGCGCTGCTGCTGGCGGAACACTGCGACAGCTTTGCCGCCGCCGGCTGGGAGATCGCGCCGTTTGGCGGAGAGAGTTTCGTCGTGCGCTCGGTGCCTGCCGTGCTGGCCAACAAGCCTTATGAGCAGGTGCTGCGGGATATGATAGACGAGCTGGTAAATCAGACCATCTCTCGCCGCCTGCTGGTGCAGCAGGATCACGTCACCATCACCAACGCCTGCAAGATGGCGGTCAAGGCCGGCGACCCGCTGACGCACGAGGAGATGCAAAGCCTCTTACAGCAGTTGGCCGAGACGGAAAACCCCTATCTTTGCCCCCACGGTCGCCCCATTGTCGTCACCATTGCCTTCAAGGACCTGGACAAGCTGTTCAAACGGGCGTAAACCCCAGGGAAATCGCCGGGCGCTTATCCCCCTTGCGCTTGCCTGGCAGCCTGTAACTTCTGCATATTCTCGTAGATGCGATTGGGGAAGGGGGCCGTGTAGGGACCGGTCCCATCCAGCCCAAGGGCGAAGTAGATAGTGGAAAGCTGCCCGTGCTTGTAGATGCAGTTCTGAATCATGTGGCAGACGAAGCCGCGCACATTTATCGGATTCTCGCCGAACTGCTTACGTGTTTCCAGCAGTGGTTCCGGGGTCAGGCCGCGAATGAGTTGACGCCAAGTTTCCGTCTCCTCGGCCAGCACATCGCACATGGCCTGCTGATCGGCAGGCGGGTCGGGAATGCGGTCGTGCTTGGAGACGTCCGGCTCGAAGATATGCTGGCGGTCGCAGCGGAGCCACTGCCAGGCGTGCTCGGCGAGGATTCGCGGCGAGGGCGCCGGGAGTTCCGGCTGCCAGTTCCACTTCTCGGGCGGTATCTCCCGCAGGCGCTGGGTAAAGACCTCCAGGTGCCAGCACAGCAAGATCTCGTAGGCTTCGTTCTCATTTTGCGGTTCCATCGCTGTCTCTCCTCTCCTCGTGTTATCCGATCAAGTTACGCGCCGCAGCAAGCAAAATCCTTTTTTAAACCACCCGCTACGCAGGGTCCTTCCGTTCTCGGCGCTTTTGCGTTGTTGGCATCCGCAGGCCCAAGCCCTCGCGTGCCGGGCCATGAATGACCCGTCTGATCGGCATCCCAGCCGGGCATGGAAAATACCCGTCTAGAGGGCGGCTGCGCCGCCAACCGTCCTTCGGACGGGAAAACGGGCCTATCGGCAGGTGGCTGCCTTCGTAGAGCGGGAAGAACCTGCCGCAACGGGGGCGTCCGCTAGTCGCAAGGCCGAGCCGCGAACCGTTGAGCGGCGTCCCTTGCAGTCGCTTGGCCGTTAGGCCCTGGAGCCGGGGGTTGAAAACCTCTGATCCGTGCCGGGCATGGAAAATACCCGTCTAGAGGGCGGCTGCGCCGCCAACCGTCCTTCGGACGGAAAACCTGGCTTTACTGTGCGTCCGCCAGGACGCTTGGCCGTTAGGCCCTAGAGCCGGGTACTTTCAGTGCCCGGCTTAAGGGACCACAGCGGTCAACTTTCCGGGGCGGGTGAAAAGCATCTTGTTCTTGTAGCGATGGAGCTGGGAATTTCGGGAGAGGGCGTTGACAAGTGCAAGCGTCTCCTGCTATACTTTAAGTAGTAAAGAGCAGTGTTGCCCTTGACGCCCTATCGCGCCGGGCCTTCGGGCCGGGCGCGGATGGAAACAAACTAACCCCCCTATAACCCGAACAGACACGAGGAAGTCGTCTGTCAACAACGAACGTTCTTTGCCCGGGCAGGATTGGCCTGCCCTGCTGGCAAGAGCGTTTTTTTATTGCTGACCATTCCACCATCCATTCCATCAAAGGAGACGAACCTATATGACGCCCAAAGATGTCATCGATCTCGTCCGTGAGAAGGAAGCCAAGGTCGTTGACGTGCGCTTCACCGACCTGCTCGGGCAGGAGCAGCACTTCTCCATCCCGGCCTCTGCCCTCGACGAGGACAAGTTTACGGAGGGCCTGGCCTTCGACGGCTCCTCCATTCGCGGCTTCAAGGTCATCAATGAGTCGGACATGATCCTCATTCCCGATCCCGACACGGCCTTTATCGATCCGTTCACCGACGTGACCACGCTCAACATCGTCTGCGATGTCGAAGATCCGATCACCCGCGAAGTCTACAACCGGGATCCGCGCCAGGTCGCCAAGAAGGCCGAGCAGTATCTGAGGGGCTCCGGCATCGCCGATACCGCCTATTTCGGCCCCGAAGCAGAGTTCTATATCTTCAACGACATTCGCTTCGATCAGACCGCTCATTCGGGCTATTACTTCATTGACAGCGACGAGGGCGTCTGGAACACGGGCCGCGACGAAAAGCCCAACCTCGGCTACAAGATCCCGCACAAGCGCGGCTACTTCCCCGTCCCCCCGATTGATAGCCTGCAAGACCTGCGCACCGAGATGATGCTCAACCTCATCGAGGCCGGAATCGAGGTCGAGATGCAGCACCATGAGGTCGGCACGGCGGGCCAGGCGGAAATTGATATGCGCTTCGATACGCTGGTGCGCATGGCCGACAAGCTCCAGAAGTATAAGTACATCATCAAGAACACGGCCTTCCAGAACGGCTATACCGTCACCTTCATGCCCAAGCCGCTGTTCATGGACAACGGCTCCGGCATGCACTGCCACCAGTCGCTATGGAAGGGCGGCCAGCCGTTGTTCTTCGATGAGAGGGGCTATGCCGGTCTTTCCGAAATGGCGGTCCACTACATCGGCGGCATCTTGAAGCATGCGCCCGCGCTGCTGGCCTTCTGCGCGCCGACCACCAACTCCTACCGCCGCCTGGTGCCCGGCTACGAGGCGCCCATCAATCTGATCTACTCCGCGCGCAACCGCTCTGCTTGCATCCGCATCCCAATGGTCAGCAAGTCGCCCAAGGCCAAGCGCATCGAGTTCCGCGCGCCCGATCCCTCTGCCAACCCGTATCTGGCCTTTGCCGCCATGCTGATGGCCGGCCTGGATGGTATTGAGAACCAGATTCAGCCGCCCACCCCAATTGACAAGGACCTCTACGAGATGGAGCCGGAGGAGCGCAAGGGCATCCAGCAGACGCCGGGCAGCCTGGAAGAGACACTGCGCGCGCTGGAAGAGGATAACGAGTTCCTGCTCAAGGGCGGAGTCTTCTCGCCCGACCTGATCCAGACCTATATTGACTACAAGACGGATCAGGAGTACAAGCAGGTAGCGCTGCGCCCGCATCCCTACGAGTTCGCCCTCTACTACGACGTCTAAGAACCTTTCCCGGCAGGGCCATGTTGCCTTCTCGCAAGCCTGCCTCTCGGGAGAGACTCTAAGCCGGAAGGCTTCTCCTACGACCGCCGGGGAACATAGAAGTCTCTGTGTTCCCCGGCGGTCGCTTCTGCGTGTCTATCACCTCTGGAAAGTGCCCATTACTGCGGTGGGCCTCAGTCAGGCTAGCGCAGTCATTGAGGCAAACCTCCTCATATTACTTTAATTGTAAGAATCTTTTTTAAGAATCTTTATGAAACTCTCCGCCTGAGCCTGCATATAAGAATGACGATCTACAGCCCTCTCCGCTCATGAGCAGGCCTCATAGGCCGATTCCGCAGACTAAATTCGCCTGTTGACTCTGAAAAAAACCATCACCTACAATTGGAACTAAAGGAGTAAAACGAAAGTACTATAGCTAGGTTCCCAGATATGGTCGTCGACAGGGCCATCCGATGGTGGATGGCCACGGGTTCCTGAGATGGGTATGCGTCCTCTGCCTTGCGCTTCTATGCGCTCGTGTGCAAAAGTCTCGAAAGGAGATGAACCATGCCAGCAGTACCAACGTATGTGCCGCAGATCCCGATCCAACCACAGTTCCGACCGCAAAGCTTCTGGGATGACCTCAGCAGCGCGGTCAACACGGTA
Source organism: Chthonomonadaceae bacterium (assembly GCA_035650735.1). Classification (GTDB taxonomy): domain Bacteria; phylum Armatimonadota; class Chthonomonadetes; order Chthonomonadales; family Chthonomonadaceae; genus DASRGL01. The sequence goes on along the minus strand of DASRGZ010000094.1, from coordinate 217 downwards.
GCCCAGGTCGCTGGGACCGCCGGCCAGATCGCTAACCAGTTGGGGCCATTTCTCCCCTTCCAGGCCCAGCCGCAACTGCCGATGCAGGCGCAGCCGCAGTTCCGACCGCAGAGCTTCTGGGATGACCTGAGCAATGCAGTCAACACAGCGGCTCGGGTCGCTGGGACTGCCACTCAGATTGCCGGCCAGATAGCGCCGTTCCTTCCCTTCCAGGCTC
>DASRGZ010000093.1:0-34522 GCA_035650735.1 Chthonomonadaceae bacterium | reverse complement strand
CATCGTCCTGCTGCATCCCTACATCCTGCACGCCTCCTCTCAGAACCTATCGGGCAAGCCCCGCTTCCTGACCAATCCGCCCGTCGCCCTCAAGGAGCCGATGCATTTCAACCGGCCTGATCCAAGCGATTACTCGCTGGTGGAACAGGCCGTGCTGCGCGCGCTGGGCGTGGAGCGGCTGGACTACCATATTACGGGGGGGCGAGAGCGGGTGACGGCGGCCTACGAACGGGAGCACGAGCGTCTGCTCCAGGAGGAGCGGGCGCGGCTTGGACAGGGATAAGTGAGAAAAGGAGGAAAAGAGCCTGCCTGGAAGCCGCCCGGACAGGCTCTGTCTTCACTAGCAGAAAGGCTGTGTTAGAGGCGGTCCTGTTTTTCGCAAGCGTGACATGCCAGGTGAAAAAGCTCGTGCATCGGCATCGCTTGCGCGATCATGATGTTGTTCGTGTGTGTCTTTTGGGAATACCAGGCGACGTAATTCACGCCGTCTTTCTTCTCGACGACATAGTGCTCCGAGCGGGCATCCGCAGGATGCAAGGCGGGCAGGAAAACGCGGCGGCCATCCATCTGAAACAGGGACACCAGAGCCGTCTTACCGTCCTCTCCTTTGTAAATGTAGGAGAGATGCGCGACCGGCACGCCCTGGAGACTGGTCTTGCTGCCGCCTGCCAGTTGCGCGCCTTCGGGCTGGAGATCCACGACCGGAACGGCGAATTGCACCTGCGGCGCTAGTTTCTGCGCCAGAGCGTCCGGGCCGTACTCGGAGGCAGCGCTCTGCTGGTGCGCCGTCCGCAACGTCGTCAGGTAGAGCGGCAGAAGGCCCTCCCTGCCGGAGTTCCCCGGCGTGCTCGCGCGGCCCAGGAAAAAGCCGATTGCCAGCAGGCACGCGGCCGTCAGCACGACGGACACACGCCGGAACCAGGTTCGGTCAGGAAGCTCCGGCCAGATCTGTTTGCGCGCGGGAAGCGAGCGCACGGCATCCATAATGCGCGCATCCAGGGACGCTGAGGCTTGCAGGGAAGGCTGCAAGCTGGCCTCTACTTTGGCCTGCATTTCCGCCAGGCGCTCCGCCATTGCCGCGCACTGCCCACACTGCTCTAAATGCTGGAGCAGTTTTGTGGTTATCTGCGGCTCCAGTTCTCCGGCCAGATAAAGGAGCAGTTGCTCCTGTGCCCAGGCACACTTCATTGCTCGACCTCACTCTCCACCTGTTCCAACTGCTCGCGAACCTGAAGTAACGCGCGCCGTACTCGCGAGGCTGCCGTTTGCAGCGGAATCCCAAGCGTTTCCGCAAGCTCACGGAAGGAAAGCCCTTCCACCACGCGCAGGACCACCGCCTGCTTGAGCATGGGTGGCAGGGCCGCGACGGCCGCTTGCACCTGGCGTGCCTCCTCGCCGGAAAGCGCTGAGCGCAGCGGATCGCCGATAGAGCTGGGCATCTCGTGGTCTTCCTCGTAGCTCATTCCCAACTTGCTCTGATGGTGAGCGCGCGATTTGGCGAGATTGACACAGGTATTGGACGCCACCCGCAGCAACCAGGGCGCGAACGGCAGGCCGGAGTCGTAGTGATGTAACTGGCGGTAGACGCGCACAAAGCACTCCTGAGTCCAGTCCTGGGCGTCCTCAGCATTGCCCGCCATGCGGTAGCAGATGCGGTAGACGCGGTCCCGGTAACGGCGCAGTAGTTCTTCAAAGTCCTCCAGATGCCCTGCCGCTGCGCGGCGAGCCAGAAGTTGATCCGGCAGGTATGACCTCATGCCCTTCTCCCCGGCGTCCATAGCGTTCGCGATAGCTGTACTTGTATATACAGCCGACGCGCCAAAATTTATTTTGCCCCTCATTTGCCAGAGACTTTTCCTGCTCAATCAACCGGAAGGGAAGCACCCCACTTCCCCGTAGTTGCCTCTCGAACGCCTATCGCCAACCATGAACCCCACCGGGTGACAGGGCTGCCACCTGAATCAATGGCTGCATAAAAGCAAAGACACGAGGTGTATAGGAGGGCAAAGCGTTTTCAAACGCAGAAAGAAGGAGCCCTCTCATGACCGACAACACACGCTACGAGGAAGTTGCACAGTGCCAGCCGGAGGACGATGGCATAGATCGGCGCGGATTTCTCAAATGTATGGCCTGGGCCGGAACCGGCGTACTCTGGACTATGACCGGCGGCGTCTTGAAGTCTTACGGACTCGGCGACCTTATGCGCCATGGTCCGAGCAGCATCGCGCAAAGCGAGCTCCACTTTGTTCAGATTAGCGACAGCCATATCGGTTTCCAGAAAGAAGCCAATCCCGATGTGGTTGGCACGTTCAAAGCGACCCTGGACAAGATTCAAGGGCTGGAGATGTCCCCCGAATTTATCATTCACACTGGCGACATCAGCCATCTCTCGAAGCCGGAAGAGTTCGATACGGTGGATCAAATGCTGAGGCAGAACCACCGGGGTCGGGTCTTCTATGTGCCGGGCGAACATGACGTGCTGACGGACAACGGCAAGCAGTATCTAGAGCGATATGGACGGGGCACGAAAGGCAGCGGCTGGTACAGTTTCGATCACAAAGGCGCGCATTTCATCGGCCTTATCAATGTGCTCAATCTCAAAGCGGGCGGCATGGGCGCTCTGGGGTCGGAGCAGTTGGCTTGGCTGGAAAACGATGTCCGGCACCTGCCCAGCAGCACGCCCGTGGTCGTCTTTGCCCACATTCCGCTCTGGACGGTGTATCCGCAGTGGGGATGGGGAACAGAAGACAGCGCGCGGGCGTTAGCCTCTCTGAAGCGATTTGGCTCGGTGACGGTGCTGAACGGGCATATTCACCAGGTGATGCAGAAGGTGGAGGGGAACGTCACCTTCCACACGGCCATGTCTACGGCCTTCCCGCAGCCTGCGCCCGGCACGGCGCCGTCGCCGGGGCCAATGAAAGTGGAACCCGCCCGCTTGCGCAGCGTGTTGGGCATTACCGAGGTGAACTATAGGGAAGGGCAGCATACGCTGGCCGTCACCGATTCCTCGTTAGCCGCGCTAGGGGCGAGTTCCGCTCATTCTACCGGTAACACGCAGATCCGCATAGATAACTTCCGTTTTACGCCGATGGCGCTAACGGTTCCGGTCGGAGTGCGCGTCACCTGGATCAATCAAGATGATGTGCCGCATACGGTCGTGGATACGAAAAAACGCTTCTCGTCGCCGGTGCTGGATACCGACCAGCAGTTCACCTACACATTTCAGCATCCGGGCACGTATGAGTACTTCTGCTCCCTGCACCCGACCATGACCGGCAAATTACGGGTACAGCCCGGCCAATAAAGGCCGGACTCTAAGCCCATCCTCGCAGTAACTTCGTAGGTTTCCGAAACCAGGAACCTACGAAATTACTCTGCGCGGGTGTTCAGGACGGCTGGGGCGTGTGCTTGAATTTGCGTAGCCGTGCCCAATCCAGCCACTCGACGACGTACATATCGCCGTGGGAGTCGACGGTCAGGGCGTGGGGCGCCCGGAACACGCCGGGATCGTCCGCGTTATCCTTGCCGCGCCCGTCGCCCAACTGCGCCAGCACCTGATCGTGCTGATCCAGGATGGTGACCCGGTGGTCGAGGTCGGGGATATACATCTTTCCCTTGTGGGTGTAGAAGCAGCAGGGGTTGCGTACCTCGCCCTTGAGCGAGCGCCTGAACTTCAAGTCCGACGAGAAGACTTGCAGGCGTCCATTGGAGCGGTCGGCGATGTAGATTTCCGGCTCTTCCGCATTGTTGCGCGTATCCACCCAGATGCCGTGGCAGATGTTGAACTTATCGGGCGCGGTGCCCGGCCCGCCGATAGTCTGGCGGTGGCTGCCGTCGGCGGTAAAGCGATGGATAAGCTGGCTGCCATAGCCCTCGCAGACGTAAATATCGCCGTTGGGAGCGATAGCTACGTCGGTCGGGTTGTCGAAGGGGAACTTGATGGAGGTCGAGGACTCTTCGGGTACGTTGCCGATGGTCAGCAGCTTCCTGCCGCTCAGGTCCGTCTTGACGACCGTGTTGCCGGGGGCATTGGTGGTAAAGTAGAGGAATTCGTCCGGCCCTTCCTTCGACCAGTAGAGGCCGTGGCCATTCTGGGCGAACTCCGCGCCCCAATCGGTCAGAATCTTGCCGTGCCGGTCGAAGACGACGACCGCCTGCTGGCTGCGCGTGTGGACGTAAACGCGGTCTCTGGCGTCCACGACGACCCCGCAGCCCCAGCCATAGTGCATTCCGGGCGGCAACTGCCCCCAGCCCTCCACGAGTTCATACGTATAGTAGCCGCTGCCGATGCGGACGGGAGCGGCCTTCTTCTCCTCCGACGCCGAGGCCATTCCCGCGACGGCCAGGCCCGCGATGGCAGCTCCGGTGCGCGTCAAAAACTCACGGCGCGTCATGTCGCCGATAACACTTCCCTTGCTCTCGCTTCTCTCCCGCATTCTCTCCTGCCTCCTTTGACCTAACCCCCCGGCCCCCACTGCTAGGGTCGGCGCTCAACGGTTCGCGCCACTGCCAGGGTCGGGCCTGCAATAATTGGCCCTCCGCCTCGCGACACCTTGCGACCCTACAAGGGAAGGGAGGGACCCATCTCGGTACGCATTTGCAATGCCTTCCGGCAAGTAGGATGCCCCATTGTAACACGCGCGGCCTTTTGGCGCAAGCCGGAACGGGCATTTTCTCGCGGCGAAAGTATGCTATAATGCTTGCGAGATGGATGCACAAACGTCTGCGCCTGTTGCCCTGTCCGCTGATACGAAGGAGGATATCGCTGCCCGCCTGCTGGCCTGGTATCGCGCCCACAAGCGCGACCTGCCGTGGCGAGGCGGCTCGCCCTACGCCGTCTGGGTTTCCGAGATCATGTTGCAGCAGACCCAGGTGGCGACGGCCATTCCCTACTTCCTGCGCTTTATGGAGCGGTTTCCGACGGTGGAGGCACTGGCCGCCGCGCCGATAGAGGAGGTATTGAAGTACTGGGCCGGGCTGGGCTACTACGCCCGCGCCCGCAACCTGCACCGCGCCGCGCAGATGGTGGTGGAAAAGTTCGGCGGGCGCGTCCCGGATACGCCGGAAGAGATCGAGTCGCTGCCGGGCATCGGTCGGTACACAGCGGGCGCGATCCTCTCAATGGCCTACAACCTGCCCCGTCCGCTGGTGGATGCCAACGTCATTCGTGTGCTGAGCCGGGTATTCGGGCTGCGCGGGGACCCGAAATCGGCGGCGAACCAGGCGGCCTTGTGGTCGCTGGCCGAGCAGTTGGTGCCATCGGAAGCGCCGGGCGACTTCAATCAGGCGTTGATGGAGCTGGGCGCGCTGATCTGCGAGCCCGCCGACCCGAAGTGTGAGCGCTGCCCTTTGCTGCCGCATTGCGTGGCCGGCAACAGCCCCGATCCGAGCGCGCTGCCGGAGCTCCCGCCGGGCCGTGCCACCGTCACCGTCACGCATAGCGCTGCCCTGATCCGGGATGAGCCGGGCCGCGTTCTCATCGTACAGCGTCCCTTGCATGGGCTGTGGGGCGGCCTGTGGGAGTTTCCGCGCGTGGTCTGCGCCTCCGGCGAGAGCCCGCAGGAGGGCGCAGCGCGGGCGGCGCGGAAGGTGGCCGGCGTGGAGGTCGAGATCGGGGCGCGCATCGGCAAGGTCAAGCATGGCGTCACTCACCATCGCATCACGCTCTATGGCTTTGCCGCCTGCCTGAAAGCCCCGGATGCCGTCCCGACGCCGCGCGAGTGCGCCGCCGTCCGCTGGGAATCCCTGGACGTCCTGAACGACTACGCCTTCTCCTCTCCGCAGGCCCTCCTCCGCGCCGCGCTCCTCAACCACGCCGCCCAGGAACGCGCCGGAAACGCACAGACCTCCCTCTCCTTCGACGAGTAATACAGCCGGCTCTGTCAAGCCGCGTCTGTTCGTCTTGACATTAACCTGCTCGTCCTCTATAATCAGCCGTATATCTCAAGGATTACACCAGCCCTCGCGCGGCCTGACTTGGTCGCTGCCTCGGTCGTATAACTCTTCTCTGGGCCACATTAGGGGCGTCGTGCGTGTCCAAAGGATGGCGTATTCGTGGATAGGGAGTTGCAGAAAGCCATTGAGGATGGCAACACAGCCAAAGTCGCGGAATTGTTGGAAGCGGACGCGGATGTCAACGCCAAAACAGACGACGGCGCGACGGCTCTCTTGACAGCAGCCTGTGAGGGGCGCTACGATATTGCCGCTTTGCTGATTGGGCACGGCGCGAAGGTCAACGTTAAGAATCGGCAGGGGGTTACACCGCTGATGCTGACAGCCTCGCTGGAAGCGACGGGGTTGCTGCGCTTACTGCTAGAGGCTGGAGCGGACATCCGCGCTAGGGATGCCCACAGACGTACGGCCCTGTTCTACGCCGCCGAGATGGGCAGGACAGAGGCGGCACGATTGCTGTTGGCACACGGGATAGACCCATCGGTGACGAACCGGCGCGGCAGGACAGCCTTGCAGGTTACAATCCGGGATGCGGCCTCGGAACTGGGAAGGCACGTTCACTATGGGCCAGTGATCGCGTTGCTGCGGGATGTTGAAGCACGGCGAGGGAGTGCGAGAGAGTAGGCTGGCTATGAGCGGATAGAGATTTACAAGAGGGAATAAGATTATGCAAACCCCAATAGGCACCGGGCAGACATCCCAGGGACCATTTGCTAACGATCCGCACCGGCCCCAGTACCACTTCCTGCCGCCGGCCAACTGGATGAACGACCCAAACGGGCTGATCTACTGGAAGGAGAAGTACCACGTCTTCTATCAGCACAACCCGCACGCGGCATCCTGGGGCACGATGCACTGGGGCCACGCCGTCAGCGCGGACCTGCTGCGCTGGACGCACCAGCCGATTGCGCTTGCGCCCACGCCAGGCGGGCCGGATAAGGACGGCTGTTTCAGCGGGTGCGCGGTGGACAACGACGGCGTTCCGACCCTGATTTATACGGGCGTGCAGCCGGAAGTGCAGTGCGTGGCGACCAGCGCGGACGATATGCGGACCTGGCAGAAGCACGCCGGAAACCCGGTCCTTGCCGGACCGCCGCCCGGATTGGCGGTCACGGGCTTCCGCGACCCGTGCGTGTGGCGAGAGGGCGCTGCCTGGCTCATGCTCATCGGCTCCGGCATCCAGGGCGTCGGCGGCGCGGCCTTGCTCTACACCTCGCCCGATCTGCTCCATTGGGAGTATCAGCATCCGCTCTGCATCGGCGACAAAGACCAGACCGGGCCAATGTGGGAGTGCCCGGATTTCTTCCCGCTCGGTGATAAGTACGTCCTGCTGGTGTCGCCCATCGGCACGAGCGCCGTCTTCACCTTCGTCGGAACCTACGCCAACCGCAAGTTTATCCCGGAGACACAGGACCGCGCCGACCTCGGTCAGCACTTCTACGCCGCTAAAAGTATGGCCGACGGCAGCGGTCGCCGCCTGTTGTGGGGCTGGAGTTGGGAGGGGCGCAGCGAGGCCGCGCAGCGCGCCGCCGGATGGGCGGGCGTACTTTCCCTGCCGCGCGTGTTGACGCTGGCGGAGAACAAGACACTACGCTTTACTCCTGCGCCGGAGTTGCAGGCGCTGCGTGGCGCGCACTATAGCGACCTCTCTGCCGCGCAGGGCGACTCTCTGGAAATCCTGGCCGAGATCGCGCCGGGAGATGCCGAAGCGTTCGGGCTGAAAGTGCGCTGTGCGCCCGATGGGAACGAGGAAACCGTGATCCTCTACGACCGCGCCGCGCAGCGTCTGAGCGTAGACCGGGAACGCTCCAGCCTGGCGCCGGAGGTCAACCGCGACCCGCAGGGCGGCGCGTTTGCGCTGGCCGCAGGAGAGAACCTGCGGCTGCATGTGTTCCTCGACCGCTCCATCGTCGAAGTCTACGCCAACGGACGGGCCTGCCTGACCACCCGCATCTATCCCTCCCGCGCCGACAGCCTCGGCCTCGATCTCTTCGCGCGGGGCGGCAGCGCGCGCCTACAGTCCGTAGACGTATGGCGGATAGAACCTCCTTCCTGAGCGGAGGGCGGATGGGTAGTACAAAGGAGACGACCATGAGCGCCAGGGTGCGTGTTGGAGTGGTAGGCACCAGTTGGTACGCCGACTGGATGCACCTGCCCAGCCTGAAAAGCCGTCCGGAGGCCGAAATCGCCGCGCTATGTGGCCGCAACCGGGAGCGCGCGGCGGCTCTGGCTGCCAAATACTCCATCCCACGCATATTTAGCAATTATCAGGAGATGATCGGGCAGGCGGATCTCGACGCGCTGGTGGTCGCCGCACCCGACGACCTGCACTACCCCATCACCATGCAGGCGCTGGAGGCCGGTCTGCACGTCCTGTGCGAAAAGCCCCTGGCGCTCACTGTCGCGCAGGCAGGCGAGATGGCCCGGAAAGCAGAGGCGTCGGGGGTTCGGAACATGGTCTTCTTCACCTCGCGCTGGCTGCCCACCCACCGCTATCTGAAGGAGCTGGTTGCGGAAGGCTTTATTGGGCGCTGCTTCCACTGCTCTATCCAGCACTTTATGGGATATGGCCGCTCCGGGCAGTACAACTGGCGGTTCGATTCGGCCCGCGCGCACGGTGTCCTGGGCGATCTCGGCTCCCATGCCATTGACCTGGCGCGCTGGTACGTCGGGGACATCGCCCGCGTGAGCGCACACCTCACGACGCACGTAGAGCGGCCCGGCCCAGATGGTTCGGGGCAGGCCGCCGCCAGCGACTCGGTCCTGCTTGCCCTCGAGTTCGTCAACGGCGCGCAGGGGATCATCCATGTCAGCGTCGTCGCTCACGTCGGTGAGCGCGAGATACAGCAGCGGATCGAGCTGCACGGCGAGGGCGGCACGCTCGAAGCCGGCCCGGCTCTGAAGGGCATGGAGATTCGTGGCGTGCGGCAGGGCGAGGTGGCTTTCCAACCGCTTCCCGTGCCGGATCGTCTCTGGGAAGGCGCGGACCGCAGCGACCCCTTTAGCGTCTTTACCACGCAGCCGGTCGGAGATCGCTACTTCATCGAGGCCATCCGGAAGGGCCAGCCCGTCGCACCGGACTTCACCGACGGCCTCAAAGTCCAGGAGGTCATGGCAGCGGCTATCGAGTCGCACCAGAACGGGCGCTGGGTGACTCTATAATATAAGAGGGGAGTGGCGAACCTCTTGCAGGTAAGTTCGTCCCTATTCAGCGAGAGCGCAAAGACGCCGGCAACCGATTCGGCACTCCCTATGAGGAAGGAGAGAACAGAGGCTCATGAGCAAGCTCAAATGGGGCATTATGGGAACAGGCCGTATCGCGCAGACCTTTGCCAAAGGGATCGCCGGCTCCCAGACCGGCGAACTTGTCGCCGTCGGCAGCCGCGCACAGGAGACCGCCGACCGATTTGGCGCGGAGTTCAACGTGCCGCGCCGCCACGCCTCCTATGCGGCCCTTGTCGCCGATCCCGAAGTTGAGGCTATCTATATCTCGCTGCCCAACCACCTGCACGCCGAATGGACGATCCGATGCGCCGAAGCGGGGAAGCATATCCTCTGCGAAAAGCCGCTCACCGTCAACCACGCCGAGGCCGTCCAGGTGATCGAGGCCGTCAGGAAGCACGATGTCTTTATGATGGAAGCGTTCATGTACCGCTGCCATCCACAGACGGCGCGGCTGAAGCAGCTTATTGACGAGAAGGCGATTGGCGACGTGCGGCTGATCCAGTCCAACTTCAGTTATAATATGGGGCCGCAGTACGACAACATCCGGCTTTCCAACCCGGCGGCAGGCGGCGGCATCATGGACGTAGGCTGCTACACGACCTCTATGGCGCGGCTGATCGCCGGAAGCGAGCCGGAAGTGGTGGTGGGTGTCGCGCATATCGGCCCGATCAGCCGGGTAGACGAGCAGGCGACCGCCAGCCTGAAGTTCCCCGGCGGCATCGTCGCCAACCTCGCCTGCGGCACGCAGGTCTCCGTGGATAGCGAGCTACGCATCTGGGGCTCTGCGGGCCATATCCGCGTTCCCAATCCCTGGTTCCCTGGCGAGAGCGACAATAAAATCCTCCTCCAGAAGGCCGGAGAAGCGGCCCCAACCGAGATCATGGTGGAGGGCGGCGCGGGCCTCTACTCTATCGAGGCGGACACGGTCGCCCGCTATCTGGATGCGCGGCAGGCGCCTCCACCCTGCATGACCTGGGAAGACAGCCTGGGCAATATGGCCGTGCTGGATGCCTGGCGGCAATGCGTCGGCCTGGTCTTCGACGTGGAAGCGGCCTCCAGCCCCTAACGTCTCCGCGCCGCAACGCTAAAACCGGCCTGTCTTTTTAAGAACCGCCTGGACTCCTCTTCTGTCCCTGCCCAGTACGCTTATCCTGATGCCGGAAGGGCAGGATGCGCCCTATAGGGACGGAGAGGTCTCCTCATCCTCGCCGGGAATCCGCCGTGGCCGGGCAATGGGGAGAATGACAGCCAAACACCCTGGCCGGGAGTGGCTAACCTCTTGCAGGTGAGTGCGGTTCTGTGCAGTCAAGGCAAGAACTTGCCTGCAACGGATTCGACACTCCCGCCCTGGCAGCTTCTTGACAAACTGGCGCACTTCGGGTACAATACGCCCGTTCCAACGTTTGCCGAGGTAGCTCAGTTGGTAGAGCAACGGACTGAAAATCCGTGGGTCGTCAGTTCAACTCTGACCCTCGGCATACTCTGAATCATTGTGTTCTCTTGACAGTCCTTGCGCGTTACGGCTAATCTGGCGGTAACTAGAAAGTTAAGAGAACTCCAATGGTCACTGCTTACTCTGTCGTTACCTGGGAAGAAGCCATGCGCGGGTTTGTCCTCCATAAACGGGCCACCCGCTCCCTCCCAACCGCTCTCTGGTACGAAACCTACGCCAAAGCCCTCCCCCTTTGGGCCAATGAGCAAGGCATCCCCCCCCCGACCGCTTCACCAAGCGCCACCTCGACGAATACCTCGTCTCCCGCGCCCAAGCGGGCAAAGCCCCCACCACCCTCCACCATGACGCTTTAGTCGCCACCGTCTTCACCGAGTGGTGCAAACGCAACGACCTCCTGGACCGGGACCCCTTGGCGGAGTACAAAGTGAGGAGCGCCCCCAAAACCTACAAGTACATGCCCACCCCGGAAAACGTCCAGGCGCTCCTGCAAGGCATCCTGGATTTCTACGACCTCCAGAAGAACTCTGCGGCGGTGAAGTATACGTCCGCCGCGAAGCGCAGCTTTCACCGCGACCGCAACTACGCCATCGAGCTGGTCAAACTGGATAGCGCCTGCCGGATCGGGGAGATTTTCGCCTTCAAGCTGGAAGACTATCAGATGAGCGTGAGAGGGCGTCAACTGGTCGTGCGGGAGTCCAAAGGAAGGGAGCCGCGTATCCTGCCGGTATCCCCAGAGTGCGAGACCGCGATTGACCAGTGGCTTAGAATTAGGAAGCGGGTGATGAGTAACGTGCCACCGGAAGAAGACGAGGGCTGGCTCTTCATTTCCGAGACTGGGACGAGGGTGGATAAACGCAATTACCTGCGCAGCCTCACAAAAGTCCGTGAGTTCGCCAAGCTCCCGGAGGGCATCAACAATCACTCCCAGCGCCGCTTCAGCATCAACGGCATGGCCGAACAGGGCGGACTGATGTTCGCGCAGCGCATGGCTGGACACAAAGACCCCAAGACCACCTTCATCTACAAAGAGATCAACAGCAATTTCCTGCGGCAAAAGCATGAGGAAGTCGGCATCGTCCGAGGGATTTTGAGCAGCAAACGAACGCAGAAGCGAAAGCGGTTGGTGTAGTTAGAAATTAGCGGGTAGCCGCGAAAGGGAGATAGTGAAAAGTAGAAAAAGCCTGGTGATCCCAGACGCAATGTCGATCTCCTACCGCATCCTCTTCTCCCTCCGACAAGCGTTGTGTGGTGCGGCATCCCCTCTCCTCTGCTACTTCTTTGCGGGCTAACTCTCTCTAACTGCGACCTGCCGAAAAAAAACGTCAAAATGGAGGAGGATATGTCTGCTCTGCTGCTTAACCCTGTAGCAGAGGCTGAAGAGCTTCCTCACTTTCCTTTTGCAGGTCGGTTCCTATGGCCGTTTACTTCAACTCCGACACCTATCCGCGGGCCGTGCGGCTCTTCCGTATCCTCACCCTGCTCGCCTCCCGCGCTCCCTTTGAACCCCTGGGCCTTTCGGAACTGGCAGCTGCCTGCGACTGCTCCAAAAAGACCATCCAGCGCGACCTCGACTGCCTCCAGCAAGCCCAGGTGCCTCTTCGCTACGACCAGGCCCTCCGTGCCTATGTCCTGCCGGAGAAGGGCTGGAAGCTGCCCGTCGCCTCCCTGTCGGCCACCGATGTCCTGGCGCTCTCGCTGGTGCGCGGCCTGCTGAGCAATACCTCCGCGCCGCTGCCCTTTGCCGAAGAGATCCGGGCGGCCCTGGAGAAGGTGAGTGCCGGGCTGACGCCGGGGCTGCGCGCGCAGATGGAGGCGCTGGCCGGCGGCATCGCCGAGACCCAGGGCCTGGCCCGCGACTACTCCCACGCTCCGATGGGCGTGTTGCTCCAGGCTATCCAGCAACGGCAGACGCTGGAGATCCTCTACGAGAGCTACCGCAGCCAGACCTGCCAGCGCCGTTGTGTTGACCCTTATGCCTTAGATCGGCGGGAGGGGCGGTATCTGGAGCTGCACGCCTGGTGCCATCGCCGGCAACAGGTGCTCGTCTTCGCCCTCGACCGTATCTATGAGGCCGTTCCCACCGGACAGACCTTTATCAAACGGCCCTGGAAGCTGACCAGCCAGGGGGTGGTGGGCGGTCTGCGGGGCGGGACGCCGGTGGCGGTTGTGGTGCGCTTTGATGCGGAGGTGGCCCCCTTTGCCCGCGCGCGTCGCTGGCCGTTTGCGGCCCGGATCACCGAGGACCCTGCCGTGCCGGGAGCCATCCTGCTGCGGGGCCAGGTGCGAGGGCTGGACGGGATCGTGCGGGAGCTGCTCTCGTGGCGCTCGCACGCGCAGGTATTGGGCGGACCAGAACTGCGGGCGCGCATGGCTCAGGAAGTCCAGGCTCTGGCCGCTCTCTATGCCGAGCCCGAAAATCCCTGAAAATTCCTGTCCCTTCTCAGGGGATGGACAGGCAGGTGTCCATCCGACTATGTTATCCTACGATCATGCGCTTGAGAACGGTCTTTTGGCAGGTAATGATCCTGTAATGGTCTGTTTGCTATTCTACGCCCATGAGACTCAAGATCACTTTTGCTAATCCCCAAGAGGCATGCCTGCCGGTTAACTACCAGCATCTGCTGACCGGAGCGGTCTATCATCTGCTGGAAGCCTCGGATGCCGACTATTCGCGCTTTCTGCATGAGCAGGGCTACGCCCTCGATGGCGGCCCCAAGCGCTTTAAGCTCTTCGTCTTCTCCTGGCTGCGGCCTGCCAGTCGGAAGGGACTGCGGGTAGAAGGGGGGCGGCTCTGGCTGGCTCCCGGGCCGGTGGCCTGGTATCTGTCCTCGCCCGTGGAAGCCTTCCTAACGCACAGCGCGACGGGGCTGTTGGCGAGTGGAAGGCTGCAACTCGGCGCGGCCTCGCTGGCGATTGCACAGGTGGAGGCGCTGCCGGCCCCGGACTTCTCAGGGGGTGTGGTCCGGTTTACCTGCTTATCGCCGATAGTGGCGTCGGTTCCCGGTCCGGAGGGGGGCACGCGCTACCTGCGCCCTGCGGAGACAGAAGAATTTTCTGAGGCGGTGCGTCGCAATCTGGTGCGCAAATACGAACTACTCTATGGACGCCCGCCGAAAGACGACCGCCTGACCCTGACCTTCGACCGGGCCTACCTGGCGCGGGACCCACACGGGGGGACTAAGAAGATGACCTTCAAGGACATTGACATCGTGGCGGCCTATGTCCCCTTCATCCTCACCGGCTCACCGGAACTGATGCAGACCGCCTGGAACTGCGGCTTAGGAGAGAAGAATTCGGGGGGGTTCGGCATGGTGGAGGTAGCTAAATGAATTTCCGTTTTACGGGCCAGCCGTTTGTAGATGCTGGGATTGCAGGGATGTGCGCGGCTGCCGACGTTGCTAGCTTATCGGAGCTGGATACAGAAGCGGTAGGCCGGGCAGTCCAAAGACTGTTGCGTATCATGACCAGTCCTTCTGCATTCAAAGAGAGGCTGCAAGGAAAGAAAAAATCGGTATTTGCCACTAGCGAGATGTCCGTCATCTTTCCAAATGGCCCCCATGCCAATCCATCCGGTAAGCCTTCCGAAAAGGCAGACCGGTACGCCCGGAAGGTAAGAACAAAGTGGGAGGCAGTCCTCGGCGAAAGCGCCTCCGACCTGGAGGCCTGCTTTGTAGATGGAGGCGTCGGACAGTTCCGAGTCGGGAATGACGAGTTTCCCTTAGTGGATAGCAAGGGAAAACGGAATTTTCACCCAGGCCATCAAGAAGGTCATTGTGTTAGCGCTGCTACCGCCCTAGCGTTGGAGTTCTTTCCGCTCTCGGTGCTCAGAACGGGCACGGACGAGGGACTCTTCTGGTTCATTCACACGGCAGACGAGGAGATCGCCATCGCTTGCGCCCAACGAACCATTCGGCGCATAGAGTCCTTGATAGCCCAGAACGCCGGCCTAGGCTTCTTTGGCGATTGGCGCGTGGCGGCAAGGACGCCAGCGGCAGCTTTCGTTGCCCTCATACGCGACATTATGACCAGCGGCAATCTGCTTGCGCAAACCAGGATTTCATCAAGTCCCCTTCCCATTACAGCTTATGTTTTCTCCAATGATAACCGTAGTGCCAGCATCTCTGGGCAGGACTTGCCGCACGAACTATTTCGTTATTTCAATGCACTACACAGCAGCGATCGTGGAGTAGATCGCTTTCAGCGGGAGGTGTTGGAAAACGAGCAGACCTGTTGGCGAGTAGCCACCAAGATGCTGGCACGGGAGCCGATTGTACGTATCTGCTGCATTCGTGCCAGTAAGGATCAGCCGCCTCGCCTGCGCGGAGGTTGGGAGGCGCATAGTCTCTACGCAACGGAGGTTCTGGGGATGAGCGGAGATTTCGTCCGTGCCATAGAGCAAGTATCCGAGCGGATATTTGAGCATGAGGATATGAAGAAAGCGGTTTTAGCGTTGAGAGGAGATGAGCCACCGGTCCAGATTCTGCTTAGCCTTGTTCGGCGGGGCATGATGACCGATGAGGAGTACCAATTGCTAGTTCCACCTACAGACCGCTCAGCGCCCTTTGCCGCGCGCGACTATCTTCTAGCATGCATCTACGAGCGGACGCACGCAGAAGCCCTTCAGCGTCCGTTTCTTCGATGGCCCGGAGTCCTACAGCCGCGGCAGGGCGAAAAACATCCCCTGCTGGAGATAGTGGAGCGTGCCGGGGAGAAGATTTTAAGTGCCGACCGGGGGAAGCGTGCCGCAAACGACTTGGCAAGAGTCCAGCGGCCAACGGAATTGCGCGGAGTATTCCTAAACTTTGTCCGGCGCGGTCTTGTTACCTGGCCTGAGTTTGTTTACCTCTTTCCGCCGGAGCCAGGCAGTTATCTTCCAGCTTATAGCGCGAGAGACTATCTGCTCGCCTATCTCTATTCTCATCTTCGCGACCTCCAAGACATGGAGGCTGTGCAGGAACTCGAATCAGAAGGAGAAGAAGCATGATTTACCCTGTTCTGACTGCCGCGATGTTAGTTGAGGCCAACGGCGCGGCTTTGAACAATGCCGGAAATGCTGCCGGTCAACGCCTCGATAACGCGGTAGTTGTCAAGCAGATCCAGGTAGGAAGAAATTCCTATCCCTATATCTCCGGTCAGGCCATTCGCCGTTGGTGGCGTGAGGTGCTTTATGCCGACTTCGGGTGGGAACCCAGCCCGGTCACCCGCGAGGCCAAGTCTGCCTACACGCAGGGCGATCCCATCCGCTATGCGGATGATGATGTGTTCGGCTATATGGCTGCCAAGAAAGCTCCTAGAAGGAGAGGCAGAAGGGCGGAGGAGGAAGCTTCCGAATCATCGCTAGCGGAAGGGGGAACAGCGCAAGTCGAAGAAAGCGCGGAGGCAGGCGGAACCCAACGGCGCGTCAGCCCGTTGAAGAACAGCTTGTTGGTTTCCGTGCTGCCTAACGTCATTACTTCGGATTTTGGGCATTTCTCACGCGACCTGCCGGTGGAAAACCCGAATATGGTGCCGTTTGAACATGAGCATTATACTGCGCTCATGCAGGGGGTCTTCACTCTTTCGCTAACGGATGTGGGACGGTTTGAGTGCGGCCCGATGCGCGATCTGCCGACCGGTACTCCGACGGAGGGCGTCACTGTGGTTCGGGAGATGGACGGCGCTTCCAGGCCGAAGGTACTGGCGCTTCCGTTCGAAACCCGCAGGGAACGAGTCGCGCAAGCAGTAGAGGCTCTGGCCCATCTGCGATACGGAGCCAACCTGACGCGCAACCTTTCGGATGTCGTTCCGGCGGTTATCTTGCTTGGCTTCCTGGATGGCGGCAATGCGCCCTTCCAGAACCTGTTTGCTCCGGGTGAGAATGGAACCGTCGTTCTAAACCTTACACGCCTTGAGTCTGTTCTCACCGATTACCGTGATCGGCTCCTTGCAGGCGGAAGGCTCTTCTTCGGCTATCGTCCCGGCATTCTGGGAAACGAGGCCGAGGTGCTGGAAAGATTGCGATCTGGCGTAGCGGGGGTTTCGTTCATGGTCGGCACGCCTGGGCAGGCCATACGGGAAATTGCGCGCATGGCCCGCGAGAGCGGCGTCGTACCGGAAAGACTGGGGTAAAGCTATGGAGGCGGTTCGCATTGACATTCAGGCCTATACTGCCTCCTTCCGTGTTCCCGGAATGATGGGATATCAGGTCACCGCGCCGGTGCCTCCCCCGGCAACCATATACGGCCTGCTTGCTGCCGCCGCAGGGCGCGAGATACCTCCCGGAGAGACATGGGTCGCGTACCGATTTGCCTATGATGCCCAGGCGGAAGATCTGGAAACGATCATCATCTATGAGCAGGGAGGGCCGGTATGGGTGAAGAGCCAGTACGCTCCTAAGACCAACGTCGTCAACCGGCAGTTTCTCTTTGGCGCAAGGCTGGCGCTGTATCTTGCGCCGGGAGCAGTAGCAGATGCGTTTCTGCGACCACGTTTTCCGCTGCTTTTAGGGCGCTCGCAGGATGTTGCGACTGTCACGGCACATCGCCGCGCTACGCTGGAGCTTATGCAGGAGGCGGATGTCTCCGGTATCCTGTTGCCGTTTCCAGTACAGGACAGGCGCTTGCGGTCGCGGGTGATGAGCTTTCCGACCTTCTACGGAGTGGCTCCAGAACGAACGCCCCTGGCCGTAAAACCCTTCCACGTCCTCGACAGCTTGCAAGGAACACAGCCAGTCTCCGTTCCCGATCTGCTTTATCGCGAAGCAGAGGAATCGCTTGCTGTCCCACTGTTCGATGAAAGGATACTGAGACGCCCATGAGCGCAGAGCCGTTCGCCAAATCAAATCCGCCGCAGACATTGCATGAACATACCCTTGAAGTTTATGCCGCTGTAGAACAACTTACGGCAGCGCTATCCCTTTCTCTTTCCGAGGTTGTGCCAGAGGGGTTCACCGAGATGCTGCGTTACGCTGCCCTTTTCCATGATCTGGGAAAGGCGGCAAGCGGATTTCAAGATATGGTAACGGCACCGAAAGACAAAAAAGCGCCTTCCTGGGAGTATCGCCATGAAGCGCTTTCTGCGGTCCTCTTGCTGGCGACCGGCCTGCACGACCGATGCGATTCCCGTTTGTTGTTCTCCGTTCTTACGCACCACCGCACGCTGGACGACCGGAAACTGGCTCCTATTTTCGGGAAGGGATTGGATAGGGAGTACTTCGACATGGGAGAGGGGGTGAAGTGGCGGCGAAAGGTTGCAGAGCTGGCCCTACATTGGACATGGCTGGTCGATTTCCTTAAGACCGCCCAAGACGAAGGTCGTCTGCCGCCCCTGCCCGCTTCCCTTCCCGGATCGCCGCAGGAGTTGCCGGATTTGCATGAGGCCGGCAATGCGCTTGATGAAATACTAACCCATATCAGCGACATAACCCTGGATAGTTTACCCTGGATCCTGGCGCGCGGCCTCCTCATGGCCGGTGACCACCTTGCCAGCGCGGGACTGATCGGCCCCCTCACAGCGCTGGATGGCGGCAAGGTGCGTGCGGCAGAAGGATTTCAGAAGAGGATACAGGCTGTTGAAGGCTGCGCCCTGCTAGAAGCGCCAACCGGGGCGGGCAAGACGGAAGCGGCCCTACATTGGGCGTTGGCAAACCGGCGTGGCGGCGAGCGTATCTTTTATGTGCTTCCCTATCAGGCCAGCATCAACAAAATGGCAGAGCGTCTGCAAGCGCTCTTCGGTGAGGAGAACATCGGTATCCTGCATCATCGGGCAGCGCTCCAGGAGTTTGCCCGTCACTTCGATGGAAGTAATTACGAGGCAGCCAGTCGGACAGCGCGAAAGCGCATGGATCAGACAGAGCAGTTTTACCGCCCCATCAAGGTGCTGACTCCTTACCAGTTGCTCAAGCTCATGTTCGGATGCCGCTTCTTCGAGATCGGCCTAGCGGAGTTATTGGGAGGCCTGGTAATTTTTGATGAGGTACATGCCTATGATGCCCACGTCGCCGCTCTTATTGAAATCAGCGTTCACAGGCTGCGACGCATGAGCGTTCGCTTCTTGTTCATGTCGGCGACATTCCCCGACTTCCTCCAAAAGCGGCTGCAAAATGCGCTGGGTACTAGCCACATTGTAACTGTAGAGGGGAGTGATCCCCGTGCCGCCCGACTGCTTCGGACGGCGCGCCATCGATTGCATCTGCACGCCTGCCGCCTGGAAGATATGATGACGCAAATCGTTGCCGATGCGCTGGCAGGACGGAAGGTGCTGGTAGTCTGTAATCGCGTTGCCCAGGCGCAGGAGATTTACCGCAGCTTATTGGCATGCGAAGCGTTGCACGGAAAGCGAGTGGACTTGCTGCACAGCCGCTTTATCAGCAAGGACCGCATGGAAAAGGAGAAGCGCCTTTCCGCCTTTCCCGATTCGCTAGACATCGTCCAGCAACAAGTTCCGGCCGCGGATATCCTTGTTTCGACCCAGGTTGTGGAAGTGTCGCTCAATGTCTCCTTTGATGTTGTTTACACGGAGATTGCGCCGGTGGATGCTTTGCTTCAACGATTCGGGCGCGTTAACCGCCTAAACCAGCACGGCTGTCCTGTGCCTGTCCATGTCGCTACCCAGTTTGAGGAAAAGGCGGTCAAGCACGTTTACAGTCTGGAGCGCATTGAGGCAACATGCAGAAATGTGCCAGACGGCTGTGAACTCTTCGCCTCGGTAGAAAGGGAATGGGTGGAGCGCGCCTATGAGGGCGGCTATACTGTGGAGGAGCAGCAAAAGTACGATACGGCACGGAGTTCCTTTGAAAGCACGCTACAGAACTTGCGTCCAGGCTATAGCGGCAGCGATGCCGATTTCTATGACCTTTTCGACAACTATAATGTCGTTCCTATCCGTTTCAAGCATTTGTATCAAAAGGCGATCCAGGAGAAGCGATACTTCGATGCTGCCGGGTTTATCGCAGGTCTGTCTTCGGCCACGTTTAGCATAATGCGTGAGCCGGTGGATTACGACGAGACCAACCACGTCTATTATGTAGATCGCCGCTATGATGCGGAACTAGGTCTGCTCAACGAGCCTGAGACGGAGCGCTCATTTGAACGGGAGGCCGCGTATGAACGCATCTTTGGCTGATCTGCGCATTGGGGGAACGGAAGTACATTACTATGTGCTCTGCCCCCGCAAGCTCTGGTGGTTTGCTCATGGGATGGAGCAGGAACACGTCCAGGGCAACGTCGGGCAGGAGAACGTGGCCCTGGGCCAGCTGCTCCACCAGGAAAGCTATCCCCAACAGCGGCGCAAGGACCTCCTCCTGGACGACCTCCTGCGCCTGGACTTCACCGAGGACGGAGCCGTCCATGAGATCAAGAAGAGCAAAGGCGGCCAGAAAGCCACCCTCTACCAGTTGCTCTACTACCTCTACTACCTCAAGCATGAGAAAGGCGTCGAGACCACTGGCCTGATTGACTATCCCAAGCAGCGGCGTCGGCAGGAGGTGGCGCTGACCCCGGAGTACGAGGCCGAGATCGAGCACATCCTCACCGGAGTACAGCAGACGCGCGAGCAGCCCATCCCACCCCGCGTGCCCGAGCCCATGCCCCTCTGTAAGAAGTGCGCCTATCAAGAGTTATGTTGGGGATAACCTCAAGAGAGGGAGGAAAGCGCTATGCTCCTTGTTGGCGACCTATCCGGCATCCAGGACTATCTGCTCGATATTGCTGACCAGGCCGGCGGACAGTCACGACGCCTCCGCGCCCGCTCTTTTTTCCTGCAAATCGTGGCCGAGATCGCCGCCCTGCGTCTCCTGCGCGCAGCCGGGTGGCCGCTCGATAGGATACTGTTACGCGCCGCCGGGAAATTCATCCTGCAAGGCCCGTCTTTGAGCCTAGCTGCCCGGCAAAACGTGGAGGCCGAAGGGCAGGAGATAGCCCGCTGGCTCCTGGAGCATTCTGGCGCCAGAGTGCGGCTGTCGCTCCTTCTTGAGGAAGAAGAGGGTACTCCGCAGGAACAATATCATCGCGCGATGCAAGCTCTCCAGCAGGCGAAATGCCGACCGCTCTCCGCTCTGTTTACCGCCAACGGCATCTGGGATCCGTCTTTTCTCATTCTCGATCCCATCACGCCCCCCTGTGCTATCTGCCAGCGCCGCAGGGCAACACAGAGAGAAGCCGACGCCGACAACCAACCGCTCTCCCTGTGCGTATCCTGCGCCCTCGACCTGAAAATAGGCGCTGAACTGCCTCGTGCGAACTGGATGGTCGTGCGTTCCCCTTCTGCAAATACACCGTTCGACATCCTTGGCCTTGGAGTGAAACTCGAATCTTCGGAACCGGCTCCCCTTCCAGAAGACCTCTGCCTTTTCAGCCTTTCCGGAGGATCGGCCCGGTACAGAGGCTCTACGTCCGTTCTGCTACGGCCGCTGAGCCGATACATTCCGCGCGAACAAGACGGCAGCCCGTTCGATTTCGATGCTCTCGCCGCCGCCTCCCTCGGCGCCCCCTACCTGGGCATTCTCAAAATGGACGCCGACTCGCTCGGCAAAACCATCCAGCAACAGCTTCAAAAAGCCGAAGACCTCCAACCCCTTGCCGTCCTCAGCGCCCGGCTTGACGACTTTTTCGCCTGGCGCCTGGATAGCGAACTGGCCAAACCGGAATGGGCGAGTATCTATACCATCTTCTCCGGCGGAGACGATCTGTTGCTGGTCGGCCCCTGGAATGTTCTTTTCGATTATGCCTTCCATGTCCATCAACTGTTCCGGCAGGCATTCGCTGATCTTGAGTTGACCATCAGCGCGGGAATGGCGATCGTTCCCCGCAAAACGCCCATTCGTCGCGCCGTAGAACAGGCGGATCGCCTGCTTGACAAGGCCAAAACCGAGCCGCCAGAGCAGGGGCGCAATCAGTTCGCCACCCTCGGACAGGTCTGGAAGTGGGAGCAGCATGAGCGCATTACCCACTGGGCCAAGTGCCTGGCGCGATGGGTTTCCGGCAACGCAGCGGAACGTGGTTGGTTGCAGACGCTGCTACAGATGACCGAGGCGCGCGAAAAGGAACCGCTGACAACGGCCCGCCTGGTCTCCCATGTTGAACGCAACTATCCCCGCAGCGAGGATCGCGATCCTAACCGACGGGCGCTGCGAAAGTGGATAGACCAGATCACGCGCGACTTTGACGCCCAGCAGCGCACGGAGACGCGCTACCTGCCTGCCATTCTGCGCTACGCACTGATGGCTACACGCACATCCACAGGAGAGCAACCATGAGCCGACCGATCGGAAGCGGAGGAAGCTACCAGGACAGAACCCCCGAACGGACGCTGGATCAACTATGGCCTGGCTATCTTCGCGACGGCTATTTCGATGCCGAAGGCTGCCTGCGGCTGGACTATGTTCGCCGCGAGAAGGTCGAGCCGCTTATCCGGGAAATGGCACAACGTGCCAGACCCAAGCTGACATCCAATCAGTTAAGGCGTTTCTTTAGTCACTGCCGCGCAATCGAGGCCGAACTCCGCGCTAAAACGGCCTCATGGGAAACCAAACGGGCGGACTTCGCTATGCTGGATGTCGCGGCAGCAGACGCCTTTGGCAAAGAGCAAAAGAAGATACCCAAGCTTTTCCACGATTTTATCCGCCAAAATGTCGCAGCCGTCAGGAACCAAAAGGATTTCCTCGAGGGCTTTCTGCGGCATTTCGAGGCGTTGGTTGGATTCGGCGCGGCATACCTGGACAACGAAAGGAAATAGGGATGAAGAAGGTAGAGCATTTTACTATTCAGGCGACGATTGAGTGCCTGAGCGGGCTGCGGATAGGCGGCAGCGATAATCTCCTGCAGATTGGCGGAACCGACCTGACCTGCATCAAGCATCCGGTAACGCTCCAGCCCTATATTCCCGGCTCCTCGCTCAAAGGGAAGATGCGTTCGGAACTGGAGAAGGCGGAAGGGAAATTCAGTGGCCAGGATGGAAACGAGCCGTGCGACTGCGGTGGCGAAAAATGCCCCATCTGCCGCATTTTCGGGCCGCATAAAAAGGCGCAACACGATCTCGGGCCAAGCCGCATCATCGTACGCGACGCAACGTTGGTAAGTGGCGGGCAGATTGAAACCAAGACAGAGAATATCATTGATCGCAGGGTTGGTACGGCGCTGCATCCGCGCAAAGTAGAACGTGTTGTTAGTGGCTCGACCTTTAATCTCAATATCGGCGTTCAAGTATGGGACCTGGATCAGAACTTTACCTACCAGGAGCAAACAGGGGGGCATGCGCTCTTCAAGGTTGTGCGATATGGCATGTATCTAGTAGAGAAGACGGGACTCGGCGCAGGCGTGAGTAAGGGATATGGTCGCGTGGCCTTCCGGAACGTCAAGGTGGCTCGTATCTCTCTGGATAAGTTTCCGGACGAATGGAGCGAGGCGAATGCGACTCTATCGGCTTAAACTGCGTCCGCTCTCGGCCTGGATGACGCCCTGGCAGGCGGATACGCTGTTTGGGATGCTCTGTGGGATGGCGGCCTGCTATTGGGGAGCCGAAAGACTGCACAAGGAGATTTTGGAGCCGGCCTTGCAAGGCCGGCCTCCTTTCGTGCTATCGGATGCTTTTCCCGGCGACCTGCTGCCGGTTCCGCTGGCCCTGCGTACGCAGGATTGGGGGGAGGCAGAGCGGAAGGCCATCAAGCGCGCGCGCTGGCTGCGTTCGGAGGCGTTTCGGGCTGTCCAGGAAGGCAGGCAGATTGCCGCCGGCGAATTGTTGCCAGATAAGGCGTTTCAAACGGTGGATCGCCTGCACAACCAGTTGAGTCGCGTGACGGATACCACCGGGGAAGGCGGCCTTTTCGCTTGTGCGGAAACTTTTCTCAATACCGGGTTCGCGGGCCTCGCACAGACGCCTTATCTTTCGGTCTATGTGCGTGTGGCGGATACCTACCGCGCCTCTCTCCTGGAGCTTTTCAGGTATCTCTCCTATCGCGGTTTTGGGGCGGATACGACAACGGGAAAAGGCGCTTTTGCCCCGCCTACCGCCCTGGAACCGATGGCATGGCTGGAGGACGCCTTCGCGGGCGCCAATGGGGTCTTGGTTCTATCTTCCTATCAGCCTGCGCCGGGGGATCCGACGGAGGGGTTCTGGGAGGTCTTCATCAAATATGGCAAGGTCGGGCCGGAGTTTGGGCTGGCGAACGTCTTCAAGCGGCCTCTGGTATTGCTGCGACCGGGAGCCTGCTTTTACAGTTCGCCGGAACGCCTCTTTGTCGGGCGCGCCCTGCCGATGGAGGCGTTTCTGCCCGCAGCAGAGTGCCAGGCACTTCGCCAACGCGGCATTACTACTATCCACACGATGTTTGGATTAGCGGTACCGATGCGTCTGTAAGAAGGGAATGAAAAGGATGAAGTCTACGTTGATTACGACAGTAGGCGCAAGCCTGCTAGCAAACTTAACAAGATTGGCGTCGAGCGACGCGGCAGGTGATACGCCTTTGGCGGCAGCGTTCTTAGCGGAGGATTGGCATCGGACGGCGCGCCTGTTGCAGGACATAACGCCGACCGAGCGGATATGTGGAGCAGAGATTAATACAATCTACGAGTTGATACATCGTCGGCATCTGGTCATGGAATCGGCCTCACTGCATTTTTGCCTGTCCGACACTAAGGAAGGTTCGCAAATGCAGGCCTTGATGCACAACTACTATGAAGCACAAGGACATCGCGTTCTTTGTCACACTATCGAAGGTTTACAGGCGGAGAATGAGGAGCGGTTTCGCCGAACGGGTCTGCGCCGCCTGGTGCAAAAAGTGGCCGAAATCACGCGCAATGCAGGTGGTTCGGAGTGGGTCGCTTTCAACGCGACTGGCGGCTATAAAGCGCAGATCGCCCTGTCGGCAATCATCGGGCAGGCGATAGGTATTCCCGTTTACTATAAGCACGAAGATTTTCCTGGCGTGATTGCCCTACCACCCATGCCGGTTGCATTCGATTACGAACTGTTGGGGCGTGAGGCCGGAACACTCTTGGCGCTGGAGACGGAGGATGCAATTCCGTTCATGGACGAAGTTCCTGAGGCACTTTTACCTCTGGTAGAGGAAGTTGAGGTAGACAAACAACGTTATATCGGCCTGTCTGCTATGGGACAATTGTATCTGGAAGGTTTTCGCTTGCGCTATCCTTTGGAAAAGACGCTGCCAGCAATACCCTTAGAAAAAGAGAGACGCAAACCGACCTTTCCCGATGACCATTATCCCAATGGATTTCATGATTATGTGGAAAAGGTCTGGCGCGAGACAGCCTGGATTGTCTCTTGTCGTTCTTTACCTTATGATAAGCAGCGTGGAATAAGGGACCGGGTGTTTTACTTGCGGCCTAATGATGATGAGGTAGTCGGTGAATATCGAGATCGAAGTGGGTTTGGCGCGCGGTTCGCCATAGCGACTCTAGCAAAGACAAAAGCACAGAAGCTGGCCGTGATTGAGTATTTAAATCGGCGCTATGGTCAGGGGTAATGTCCTATGTCAAAAAACTACTATGTCCTGTCCAATGGCCGGGTCAAGCGCGAGGCCAACACCCTTACCATCGAGAACGCCAACGGAGAAAAGAAGCCTGTGCCCATCGAGGACGTGGAGAGCCTCTATCTCTACGGCGAGGTAGACATCAATACCAAGCTTCTCAACTTCCTGTCCCAGAAGAAGGTCGTCCTGCATGTCTTCAACTACTACGGCTTCTATGCCGGCAGCTACTATCCGCGCGAGTACCTCCACTCCGGCTACCTGCTGGTCCGGCAGGTCGAGCACTATTCCCAAGCGCCCCAGCGCCTGGCGCTTGTGCGGGAACTGGTGCAGGCTTCGGCCCACTCGATGCTGCGTAACGTCGGCTACTACAGCCGCCGTCGGGGCCAGAGCGCCGAGGCGGAGGCCGAGCCTTTGGGCGAAGTCGGTGCAGAGAGCGCCAGCACGGGCGTGCCCATCGATGCCGACAAGGAGGCCGCCGTAGATGCCGGGATGGACTTGCCCTTATCCGAACCGTCCGCCCAGGAGCCGGACCCGCTGACCTCAACGGTGGCGTTCGAGGCCGCTCCCTCCTCGCTGGAGCACCTGCACGCTGTCATCACGGGGCTGGCCGCCCTGATTGCAGACCAGACGGAGGTTAATGTCCTGCGGGGCCTGGAAGGCAAGATGCGGGAGCGCTACTACCAGGCGTGGCGGCATATCCTCTCGGCAGACTGGGAGTTCACGCAACGGGTGCGTCGTCCCCCGGACAACGAGATTAATGCGCTGATCTCTTTCGGCAACTCCCTGCTCTATACCGTCTGCCTGAGCGAGATCTACCGCACGCAGTTGACGCCTACCATCTCCTATCTGCATGAACCGGGAGCACGACGGTTCTCGCTGGCCCTGGACCTGTCGGAGATCTTCAAGCCGCTCTTGGTGGACCGGGCTATCTTCCGTCTGGTCAACACGGGCCAGCTCAAGCCGGAGCACTTCGACACCTCCCTGAACGGCTGCTATCTGACGGATGTGGGCAAGAAGCTGTTTTTGGCGGCGCTAGAAGAGCGGCTAGGGACGACCATCAAACATCGCAGGTTGGGGCGGCATGTCTCGTATCGTCACCTGATCCGGCTGGAGTGCTACAAGCTGATCCGGCATCTGACGGGCCTAGAGACCTACCGGGCGTTTCGGGCCTGGTGGTAACGAGAGAAAGCTGGCTTCTGCCCCTGCTGGGCCTGGGGCACGGCCTTCCGTTTAGCGCGTAGTAGCGATAGAAAGAGGAAGCTATGTATGTGATTGTGGTCTACGATATTGCCGAGGAGCGGGTCAGCCGTATCTGTCAGTTCCTCAAGCGCTACCTGCCCCGGGTGCAGAACTCAGTCTTCGAAGGCGACCTGCCGGAGTCGAAATTGGAGAGTATGAAGGCAGGGTTAGCCAAGCGGATGGACCTGGAGGTAGACTCGGTGCTCATCTGGGTGCTGCGGGAGGTGCGCTGGGCCGGCAGGCAGGTAATTGGCAAGGAAAAGTTGCCAGTAAGCCAGTTCTTCTGATCTTCTCTTCCCCTGCAAAGCCGCCCCTGGTGTGTCGTCGGCCTACGGTAGTGTGGCGTCGAGGTAGAGGCCGACGACTCTTTTGTCTCCAAAAGTGGGGGGGCAGGAGGAAAAGACAGCTATCCCCATCGAATTCTCTCTAGCAGTAGAGCCAAAGAGCGGGAGCTGACCTAGTACTGTCCTTTAATCGAACCAGCGTGGAATTGAAACAATTTGACCTTATCGAAGCCCGCGAGCGCGAACAGACTTTAATCGAACCAGCGTGGAATTGAAACAAAGAAGATGCAGGAAATACTCTAAGAGGAGGAGATACTTTAATCGAACCAGCGTGGAATTGAAACCCAGTGTAGGCTTCAACCCCTTCAGCGTCTCTATGGCTTTAATCGAACCAGCGTGGAATTGAAACAATGTTATTTGGCTTATTTGGAAGCAAAACCACAGCAGCTTTAATCGAACCAGCGTGGAATTGAAACTTGCCAGCGACAAAGCGAAGCTCGCGGTTGTCTTGAAAACTTTAATCGAACCAGCGTGGAATTGAAACTTAAGACCATGCGAAATAAGCGAAATATGCGAAAGACTTTAATCGAACCAGCGTGGAATTGAAACGGAACTGCTGGACTCCAACAACTGGCGCGATGACCTGCTTTAATCGAACCAGCGTGGAATTGAAACCTGGCAAACCTGGCGGGCTTTGGCACAGCGGGCAACCTTTAATCGAACCAGCGTGGAATTGAAACTAAAGAAGGCGGAGGATGCGCTCCTTGCGCGCCAGGCTTTAATCGAACCAGCGTGGAATTGAAACAGGCGATCCGGGCGGTGATCGCGGGGCAGATGGAGACCCTTTAATCGAACCAGCGTGGAATTGAAACGACTATGAGGCGGCATGAGTGTTCGCCTCCTTTTCCTCCTTTAATCGAACCAGCGTGGAATTGAAACTAGGGAAGACTCGAACAAATAGATGTACGTGGTCTGCTTTAATCGAACCAGCGTGGAATTGAAACAATTTGACCTTATCGAAGCCCGCGAGCGCGAACAGACTTTAATCGAACCAGCGTGGAATTGAAACATAACTCTTTGCGCCGTACCCGCTGGCCTGAGCATCCTTTAATCGAACCAGCGTGGAATTGAAACTTGAGGAGGAGACGGCGGTGAAGCTGCCCACCTGGTCCTTTAATCGAACCAGCGTGGAATTGAAACCCGATGAAGGCGCCGCCTCCTCTGTCGTTTGGCGTTCTTTAATCGAACCAGCGTGGAATTGAAACCTGCGAAACGCGATCCACTGGCCCTTGTAGAAGTCGTCTTTAATCGAACCAGCGTGGAATTGAAACATGGTACGCCGGTCTGGCGCGGGGACGTGGTAGCCCTTTAATCGAACCAGCGTGGAATTGAAACCGCTTACCGGCTTTGAGATCGGCAGGGGAGAGCCAGACCTTTAATCGAACCAGCGTGGAATTGAAACAGGACGAGGGAGCGAGCTTTAGCAGCGTGCTGACCACTTTAATCGAACCAGCGTGGAATTGAAACTGAGCAGGCTGTCGCCATAGTTCTCGGTTGGATTGATCCTTTAATCGAACCAGCGTGGAATTGAAACCTGGAACGAGCGAGGGTAAGGGTAACTGAAGCTGTGACTTTAATCGAACCAGCGTGGAATTGAAACACAGTATAGCAGACCCGGCGCGTGCTGGCAATTCCACTTTAATCGAACCAGCGTGGAATTGAAACCGGATGAGTACCTGACCGCCGGCGGGCAGTGGCACATGCTTTAATCGAACCAGCGTGGAATTGAAACCGATAAAGATCAACAGAGGGATGGCCAGGAAAAAGGCTTTAATCGAACCAGCGTGGAATTGAAACGCGCGTACTCGCTCATGTAGAGCGGGCGATTGAGCAGCTTTAATCGAACCAGCGTGGAATTGAAACCATTGATACCCTCTCCAGTGCCAGTGGCGCGACTTTAATCGAACCAGCGTGGAATTGAAACTGATCACGATTGCGGAGGCCAGTTGAGCCTCAATTTGCTTTAATCGAACCAGCGTGGAATTGAAACGTGGCTGGCCGCCTTACGCGAAAGGCAAGGATTGACCCTTTAATCGAACCAGCGTGGAATTGAAACGAAGCAAACCGAGCAGTGGAGACGGGCACGGGGACGCTTTAATCGAACCAGCGTGGAATTGAAACCGTGCTCTCTCTGGCCGGTCAGTTGCGGCACGCGCCCTTTAATCGAACCAGCGTGGAATTGAAACCGCCAACCGGCGCGGCATCCATATCGAGCACGCCGGCTTTAATCGAACCAGCGTGGAATTGAAACCGTTGCCACTCAGGTTGCTCATGCGGTCAGTCGAGGCTTTAATCGAACCAGCGTGGAATTGAAACTCGTGAACAACGCTTTAGCTCTCACCGCCGCCGACTCCTTTAATCGAACCAGCGTGGAATTGAAACTCTCGGTTGTGCGGGGTATCGGCGTGAACCTGAGCGGCTTTAATCGAACCAGCGTGGAATTGAAACTTGGCAGGGAAGCGCCTCGCGCTCCCACTCGCACAACTTTAATCGAACCAGCGTGGAATTGAAACTCCTTCCTGCCACCTCAAGGCATCGGGCATCGCCTACTTTAATCGAACCAGCGTGGAATTGAAACCCGCGCATCCGCCCACCCCAACGCATCCCAGACCTGCTTTAATCGAACCAGCGTGGAATTGAAACACTGGAGCAGGCCCAGGCCGACCTGGGACAGCATCAAGCTTTAATCGAACCAGCGTGGAATTGAAACAAGGGATGCTGCCTGGCTTCAACGGCGAGCCGGAGAAGCTTTAATCGAACCAGCGTGGAATTGAAACAAGGCGAAGAGAGGGAAGACGGTTCCAGCTCCGCCTCCTTTAATCGAACCAGCGTGGAATTGAAACCTAATGGCGCGCTTGAGCAGCGCTTTGCGCGTCACGCTTTAATCGAACCAGCGTGGAATTGAAACCCGCCACCAACAACGCCGCCCAGGCCGCCCAGGGTTGGCTGCTTTAATCGAACCAGCGTGGAATTGAAACCTGCAATCGTCGCCGTCCTTGCCACGTGCCTGTCGGTCTTTAATCGAACCAGCGTGGAATTGAAACGGTCGAGTTGGGGGGCGATCTTCTTGAAGGCGACGACCTTTAATCGAACCAGCGTGGAATTGAAACCGGTCATCCCATGGAGGCCATGCGGCGGCAGGCGCTCTTTAATCGAACCAGCGTGGAATTGAAACTCGGTATACGTCCACTTGATAAGCTCCGCGTCCACACTTTAATCGAACCAGCGTGGAATTGAAACCAAGGTTCGCCCGCCGAAGGCGCCCGCGCGGGCGGCCTTTAATCGAACCAGCGTGGAATTGAAACTCGGCGTCGCGGGCGTAGGCGTAGGCGGCGTAGGCGGCTTTAATCGAACCAGCGTGGAATTGAAACGCATGAACGGCGTGCATATCATCGGCGGAAAAACCTCCTTTAATCGAACCAGCGTGGAATTGAAACCGTCGAGCTGGGCGGCGATCTTCTTGAAGGCGACGACACTTTAATCGAACCAGCGTGGAATTGAAACCCATTTTGCATGAGTTCGCCTGCTGGTGCGCAGAGCAGCTTTAATCGAACCAGCGTGGAATTGAAACACCTATGCCCGCACGGTCATCGTGCGCGGCGGCACCTTTAATCGAACCAGCGTGGAATTGAAACAGATACCTTTCAGCGGCCTGCGCGCCCTGGAGGCCGACCTTTAATCGAACCAGCGTGGAATTGAAACTCCTTTCGCTCGCGACGGCCTTGTCGTCGCCTTCAAGCTTTAATCGAACCAGCGTGGAATTGAAACTGCTCGCGATGGCTGACGCGACAGGCGTTTTGCACGACTTTAATCGAACCAGCGTGGAATTGAAACTCGTGCTATCCAGACCTCGCTGCGCAATCGTAAAGGCCTTTAATCGAACCAGCGTGGAATTGAAACCGAAAATGCCTGGTCAAGCATCGTGGAGCAGTTTGACTTTAATCGAACCAGCGTGGAATTGAAACCCGCCTACGCCGCCCGGTCGCGGTCGGGCAGACGCTTCTTTAATCGAACCAGCGTGGAATTGAAACATTGGCAGCGGGTCGATCCAGGGGCTGGCTCGGTTTCGCTTTAATCGAACCAGCGTGGAATTGAAACAGGGTCGAGTGCGTCGCACTCGCTGGCGCGGTCAAGCTTTAATCGAACCAGCGTGGAATTGAAACCCTGAACGAGCTTTTGCCCGACCGCGACCGGGCGGCCTTTAATCGAACCAGCGTGGAATTGAAACCGAGTTTCTGCGTTCCCTGTGGAAGCAGCGCAATTGCTTTAATCGAACCAGCGTGGAATTGAAACCTATAATCCCCTTCCTCCACGCGCGCCCGCGCGCGTCTTTAATCGAACCAGCGTGGAATTGAAACTGTCTTGCGCTTCGATAATCTCGCCGCCGAGCTCGACTTTAATCGAACCAGCGTGGAATTGAAACAGTTGATCAGGTTGGCGTAGTTGGGCGACTGCGAGGCCTTTAATCGAACCAGCGTGGAATTGAAACCGCAGCCAGCGCCGCTTGGCGTCGATCGCGGCCCAGCCTTTAATCGAACCAGCGTGGAATTGAAACAGGGTCGAGTGCGTCGCACTCGCTGGCGCGGTCAAGCTTTAATCGAACCAGCGTGGAATTGAAACCAGCTTGGTGCGATCCGCCCTGGCAGAGCGGCAACACTTTAATCGAACCAGCGTGGAATTGAAACACATTTTTCGTTCCTCCTCTCCTTTTTTTAGCTGGGGCTTTAATCGAACCAGCGTGGAATTGAAACAGGTGAGCTGGCAGACCATGCGCGCGTTCCAGTTCACTTTAATCGAACCAGCGTGGAATTGAAACATGGCCCCGCTTGCGGAGGCGGCGCCTCTGGCGCTGCTTTAATCGAACCAGCGTGGAATTGAAACGTTGTCATGGGCGGCTCTCCGGGCTGGATAGGGCCAGGCTTTAATCGAACCAGCGTGGAATTGAAACCCTTGTCGTCGCCTTCGATAATCTCGCCGCCCAGCTCCTTTAATCGAACCAGCGTGGAATTGAAACCCTATTCATACTGACATTTGGCGTCAGCATCTGGGGGGAAGCTTTAATCGAACCAGCGTGGAATTGAAACCACTTGGAACACAGATCGGCCTCGGGGGAAGCGCTTTAATCGAACCAGCGTGGAATTGAAACCGCGACTCAAGAGCAGAAACGCGACGATGAGCACAACTTTAATCGAACCAGCGTGGAATTGAAACATCACGACGATCAGGATCGTCCCTACATTGTATGCGCCTTTAATCGAACCAGCGTGGAATTGAAACAAATAGATGGCCAGGTTGGCTTTGGCGATGATCTCTACCTTTAATCGAACCAGCGTGGAATTGAAACCATAGAGCAGATCTGTCAACGCCGCTCGAATCTATGCCCATTTCGCCGGTTGAAACGTGCTCAGTTCGCCGTCCTTTTCGCCGGATACATCGCCGACCCAATCGCCGCTCAGGCGGTCACTGGATCCCGCTTCTCCAAAGGGGAGAGCAATCCGGCTTTACGGCGTTCTTTCAAGCGGTAACTCTCCCCGCGAATGTTGACGGTGGCCGAGTGGTGCAGCAGTCGGTCTAACACCGCCGTAGCAATCACGGGATCGCCAAAGACGGCTCCCCAATCGCTGTAACTCTTGTTGCTGGTCAAGAGAATGCTGCCCCGCTCATAGCGGGCTGAGACCAATTGGAAGAACAGGGTGGCTCCTACCTCATCCAGAGGCAGGTAGCCCATCTCGTCAATGACGAGCACTTTAGGGTTTACATACGCCCGTAGACGCTGGTTCAACTTGCCCTCCCGTGCGGCTTTGCCCAAGTCGCTGACCAGGTCATGAGCCGTCATAAAGGCGGCGGTGAACCCGGCGCGGATGACTTCGACGGCTAAGCCGACCGCCAGATGCGTTTTGCCCACACCCGGTGGCCCCAGGAAAACGACATTACTGGCGTCATGAACAAAACGCAAGGTTCTGAGTTCGCGGATCTGGCGCTCCTCAATGCTGGGCTGAAAGGCGAAATCAAACTGTTCCAGCGTCTTCTGGAAAGGCAGTCGCGCCTGGCGCAAACGGTTACGAATATGCCGGTCGTGGCGGGCCGTCACCTCACAGGAGAGCAGGTCGCATAGAAAATCGGCGTAGGCGCACTCTTCGCGAGCGGCGCGTTCCAGAGGCGTTTCCACCACCGCGTCCGCCTCGGCCAGTCCCAGACTGGTCAGAGCGTGGTGCAATCGCTCTAAAGTAGAAGGGGTCTGGCTCATGCGGCACTCCTCCCTTCTGCCTGGGGAAGACAGACCTCCTCGTAGACCGAGAGCGAGCGTACCTGCACTTGGGGTTCATCCGCACGGATGGTGACGCGGGCTTTGCCCTGGGGTCTGCCGCTGCTACCCAAAGGAATGTCGGCATGGTGACCGGCGAGGCTAATCGTCTGGTAGCGCCCTGGGCACAGCGTATGCACGGCAATCTGCTCTCCACCGCGCCAGATTTGTACCTGCCCGTCTATCTCGCGCACCGCCACTTCCTGTCCGGCAGCCTGCCAGGGCACACTGTAGCGGTTGGTCTGGTAAGAGACGAAGGCATCGCGGGTGACCCGTCGCTGCTGTTCGGGCACATAGGGATAGGGCGCACGCCCGGCCAGCGGTTGCAGATGCAGTTTCTCTTGCTGCCAGGCCTCGTAGACGACCTGGTGGGTTGTACCATGCACCCGCCGGTTGGCGATCTGGGCGATCCAAGCGCGTAATTGGGCGCGCAGGTCGTCTACACTTTTGGCCTGCCGCCCACAGAGAAAACTGGAGCGTAAGTAGCGGATGCCGCTCTCGACCTTGCCTTTAGTCTGGGGACGGTAAGCATGGCACAGCCGAGGCCGAAAGCCCCAATACCGGGCGAAGTCCCGGAAGATAGGATGCCAGATGATCTCGGCGCGCGCATCTATTCCCAGCACGACCGTCTTGAGGCGGTCGTAGAGAATTTCTTGCGGCACCCCGCCTAAGTGCCGGAACGCTTCCTCATGCATTCGCAGGAAGGTCACTAACGTCTGGTCGGTAGCCAGGTCACAGAACAGGGCGCGACTGTGACCCAGGGTCAGCACGAAACCGGAGAGGGGTTGCTTCTGGCCGTCTACTTCGACGGTGCCTCGGTCGCCCCAGTCTATCTGCGCCTGAAAACCGGGCGGGGTTTCAAAGCGGCGTACCGCCTGGCTTTGGGCCTCCTGGCGCAGCGGATGGACATACTCTTTGAGAATGGTGTAGCCGCCCGTGCACCCGCGCTCTTGTAACTCGCGCAGGAGCACGACCATATTCCAGACACCGGCTTGCAACCGCTCGTGGATGTAGTCTTTGAACGGGTCGAGTTTGCTGGGCGCGGCGGGACGCGGCCCATACTCAGGAATGCCCGGTTGGGCCAGATACTTGCGAACGGTTCGGCGGTTGAAGCCGGTAAGTTGGCTGATCTGGCTGATGGACAGTCCTTTGTGTCGTAAGGCTTGAATGTCGCTCACGTTGTCTCCTCGTAGCAAAGTGGTCATATCCTCCCGGCGAAAGAGTAATGACCAGGTTGTTCTACAAAGGACTACAACCGAGCACTTTTCAGGCGGCGCGAGTGAGCATTATACCACCGGCGATGACACAATCCCGGCGACCGGCTCACCGAGGGCCCCTTGGACCCGATGAAGGTGCTGGAGTTGCAGGGCATCCGAGGGGTCCAGGACTACCTGGTCAAAGAGATCCAGAGCGTCTACAAGAGCCAGGGCGTCGACATCAACGACAAGCATGTCGAGGTCATCGTCCGTCAGATGCTACGAAAGCGCAAGGTCCGCCATCCTGGAGACAGCCGGTTTTTGCCCGGCCAGATCGTCGATAAG
>DASRGZ010000092.1:0-18136 GCA_035650735.1 Chthonomonadaceae bacterium | reverse complement strand
TGCTGTAGAGGAACAACGGATGGAAGAGGTCCGCCGGATGCGGGGGAATGCCGAGTTCCCTGGCAGTCTCCACCGGCACATCGTAGGTATCCACGCAATCGGCTGGGACATAGACCGGGGCAATCTTGTTGGCGGCATTAGCGCTAAACTGAAGATGCAGGGCCAGGTGGTAGGTGCATAGGTCGGTGCAATCGCCGACGACGATGCGGTGCGTGACCTGTGGATGGGCCGCCAACCAGGCATCCAGCCCCGTGCCGATGGCGGAGTGGATAGAGTTTTTGGGCAGCACCGTAAACTGCGCGGCGAAGGGCAGCACGGCCAGTTCCGGCACGGTCTGCGACTCGCTGGTGTCGCGAATGCAGTGGGGCGGGTAGGAGGCGAACTCGGCAGCATTGGGGTCGTGCGTGTCCTGGGTCAGCACAAAGTGCTCGACGCCGGCAGCGTGCGCAGCGGTGAACAGCTGCACGATGGGCCGGACGATACGCTGGACGCGCGGGCTGTAGAGCGGCCCCTCATGGCAGAAGCCGTTGATGACGTCCACGCTGAAGAGGCCGACATGCTGCGGCCCGCCCGCCTCGGCCAGCAGGCTCTCCAGCGTCATCGGGGCCAGGCTCTCCATCCAGTTCTCCAGGTAGTCCAGGAAGTCTGCGGTCGCCGCGCTTAACCGCCGCTCTAGCTCTACTGCGACAGACATGGTCCTTCTTCCTCCTCTTCTGACAGCACAGAGACTACTGCACCAGCTCCGTTGCCACGTTCATCGAAATCCGCATCTTCATGTTGTTGGGCACACCCGGGCGCGGGCCGCTGCGGGCAGGCCGGTTAGGCTTCATCGCCAGCGTGATCACGCCGTTCCCACCCGCTTTGATCAGCTTGCCCTCGGCAATGGCCAGGTTATTGTCCACCGTCATCGCAGTCGAGCCGGCCATGGTCAGGATCGCCTGGCTGGCCGAGCGCGTCGGCTGGCCCCTGGCATCCATCAGCATGTTCATCGGGATCGAGACGCGCGTGCGGATACGGGCGGTGCGAAAGTGGCCGACGTTTTCGACCCGCAAGAAGGTGGACGTGGCCTTCCCGACGCCGGTGATGCCCGGCAGGCTGATCGGCTGCGTCCACTTATCGCCCGGTTTGACGGCTCTGGCGGGCAGGGATACACCCACGCCGATTAGCCCGCTCACATTCATGGGCCCATTGAGCATATTCGATGCCGGATTATTGGCGGGTATGCCCTTGATTGAGGTCGCCCGACCCAGGGGATCAAAGCGCAGCGTGAGGGGCGGAATGTTCTGCCCGACCATAGGCTGCGTGCCTAGCGTGTTATGCTGGTCCATCAGCGTCACTATGACCTCCCCGCCGCCGTTGGGATCGGCCCTGAGCACCTTCTGCTCCTGCACCATATTCATGGTGATGGGGATAGTCATCGGCTGGGGCTGGTTGGGCTGAGTCATTGTCATCGTGGCCTGCACCATCGTTCGGTACTTATTGATCTCGCCCTGTTTGAACCGCATGCGCAGCAGGAACGGCCCGTTCGCTCCCTGCCCGGCATAGGCCATTAGAGGCAGCAACAGCAGCGCGCACAGGCCCCAGCGGACTACATTGCGCCGGCCCGCGGAACGGGTTGTTCTCGAAACCTCCATATTGGATAGCCGCATACTTCATTCTCCACGTTTTGGGTTGGACTTTGCGCCCCTGGCAAGCCTCACTGCCGGCCCTTCTGGACCTAACCCCCCGTCCCCCACTGCTAGGGTCGGCGCTACAACGGTTCGGGCCACTGCCAGGGTCGGCAGGGTTACGGCCCTTGCCTCCGCCTCGCGACAGCCCTCCGCCTAGCGACACCTTGCGACCCCCGACGCTGCGGGAGAGGGGAAAGACCTCACCCCCGGCCCCTCTCCTTCGCAAGGAGAGGGGAGAGGGCTTCACTCTTAGGTTCTTCCGTTCCCTTTTATCTCCCCTCCTCCCCGGCCCTTCTCCCTACAAGGGAGAAGGGGGAGCAGAAGCCAACGCTGACTCTCCCCTCCCCTGTTCTTGGGGGAGGGGTTGGGGGTGGGGCCTCTCCCCTCTCCCGCAGCGCCGGGAGAGGGGTTGGGGGTGAGGGCCACTAGAGCCAGGGGGGTAGGTCTTATTTGCCCGGCGGCGCTGCTACTGGCCCCTTATCCGGGAGGCGAACGGCGGAGAGCTTGCCGCCAAGATGCACGGTGTCGTTGGGGAGCTGCTTGGCCACCTCTCCCTCGAACTTAACCCACCCCCCGATATCGCCCTGGCTGCGCAGCACTTGCCCATCGGTCGGCAGGGCATTGACCATCTGGGTGAACTCAATATGAGCCGTGACATGCCCGGCAGCTTTCTTTGCATCGGTGGTAGGCTTGCCTTCTGCATCCATGAGCCCTTCAAAGGGAAGGGTGATCTCCTGCTTGATCTTAAGCGTCTCCTGATCGCCCACTTTTTCCGTGCCCAGCAGCGTCAGGCGCTCCTGAACCGTGCCCGGGGCGTCGGCGTTTTCCGAGGTGCTGGCATTGTGGGCCTGTTCCTGGCGAGCGCCGGCCCGTGAATAGCGCACCGACCAGGTATCGCCGACCTTAATCGGCTTCTCCGGCAGCGGCAGAAAGTGCAGTTGTATCAAGATGTTAGATTGCTGGCCGAACAATCCCTCCAGGGCTCCGCCCGCAGCGGCGCGGGGCGGATCTTTGAGCTCCAGAACCTTGTCCTGCCTATCCAGCGTAGCGGTGCGGGGATAGTTGTCCGGCTCTTTGGGAAGCGATATTGGCGGGTCGGGCGGGTTCATCTGCTTGCCGCCCTCGGAGATGATGGAGAGCAGCGTAGAGCCATTGGGCTGCGTCTCCAGCACCTTATACCGAAAGGTAATATCAAACCCTGTGGTCAGGCCGGAGTTGAGGCCGCCGCCCTCCGGGTTCTGGTTGAACGAGAGCGTCATTGCGCCCTGGGTCTGGTAGCGGCTGATCTGCCCTTTCTCAAAGTGGGAGGCCAGCGTAAAGGTGCGATTATCGGCGGCAGGGGATTGCGGCGACGGCGCCGTCTGCTGGGCACGCGCGGCGGGAAGAGCCGCTGCGCACGCCAGCGCCAGCATCCCGGTCCCAATCCATACGCTGCGGCGCGCTTGTCGGCCCCGCGCGCCCGGAGAGCAGAAACGAGACATGAACTTCATCGGGATTTCTTTGTTTCTTTCCATCTGTCACCCGTCCGGAGAGCGGGTGTCCTCCATCGGCTACGGCTTGGCCGTCTCTTCCTTGTCGTTGACTCCGGGAACGATCAGGGTGAGCTTCTGGCTCATATTTTTGAGGGTGCCGAACGGAGCCTGCATATCCAGGTTCGTAACGTCGTAGGAGGAGCGCACCAGGCGGCCCGCCTGCGGGTCGACGTTATAGACGCCCTCCGCCTTGATGGTATCTTTCGCCTCCGCCCCGTCCTTAGTGGGAACGGAGGTCTCCACGCGCACCTTGAGGGTGTCTATTCCGGCGACCTTCTCCTTGCCGACCAGTTTCGAGGTCAGCGTGACTTTCTTGCCCTCGACGAGGGGATTATCCAATTCCGTCTTCCAGGTATCGCCGATCTTGACCGGCATCGGCGGAACTGGCATGTTCGACAGCAGCGTACCCAGCGCGATGATTTGCTCCAGGCCGGGCTGGTTGTTCTCCGCGCTGCGCTTGAGCACCAGGCCATTGCGGTTCACCGTCATCGTGACCGTAGGCTGGTTATCGGAATTACTCGGGAAAGGCTGGCCGTTGACGCTTATTTCCATGGATTCCATGGTGTTGCCCAGGTCTGCCTCTCCGACATCGGTAGTGTTCTTGACTTCCTCCTTCATCACGCTCTTGAGGACGATACTCAGGTCGCCGGAGTCGTTGGGCAGTTGTCCGGATAGGCTGCCCGTCACCCGGTATCGGGAGACATCGCCCTTCTTATAGTTGAACTGCCAGGTGTAGGGCGTGGTGTCCTGCGCATCCTGGGCGCGGACGAACTGGGGAACGGCGAGAGGCAGCGCGGCGACGAGCGCCCCCGCCAGGCAGAGGCGCAGCAGGCTCGATTGGTTCAGGACTTTCATGGATTCTTCTTATCCTTTCTCTTGTCGGCAACGACGGGAGCGGAGGGAGTTTGCGAGATGGCCCCGGCAGGTTTGCCGGGGCCGGCTTCCACCTGCACAAACAGGCGCGCCCTGACATCTATCTTGCTTTCCAGCGGCTCCTCGGGATGCTCCGGGTCGGCGGCGGCGCGCTTGCGGGTCAGCAGTGCGCTCATGACAAGCTGCCCTTTCTCCACCCGTCCCAGGCGCAGATCGGGGTTGGCGGCGGCGCCCTTGTCTCCCTGGTTGCCTGTGCGTACCGCTGGCGTGACAAAGAGCAGGTCGCCGCTGACGGTAACTTTGCCGTTGAGCGCCTCCACGGCCTCGGAGGGATTGTCGGTGGATTTGCCCTCCTTGTTGCGTTTATCGTCAATGGCGGCCTCGGCGTTCTGGCCGATGCGGAAGGCCAGGTTCCTGGCTGTCGGGCGGACATCGAGCAGGTGCGCAGTGTAGCTCACTTTGCCGGGTTTGTTGCCGAGCACTCCATCCTGGAAATTCCAGCTATCATTGACGTGGAGGGGCCTGTCCGGGAAGGTGACGGGCATGATCAGCAGGAAGAGCTTGCGCAGGTCCAGGCCCAGGTCAATCCGAACGGGGGGCGCGTTGCCGCCCTGAACGCTGGCAACGGAGCCGTCCGGGCGCAGTACCGCCGTGACGTTGAGGGTCTGCTGCACCTGCGCCAGCGGCAGCGGGAACGGAATCTCGGAGTTGGGATCAATTTTGCCATCCGGCCCCGGCTCCTTTTCCAGCAGGCTGACATCGGCGGCATCCACGACAAAGTCTACCTCGGCGCCCTTGTCGTCGCGCTTCTTGACGGTGGCGCTGTACTCCAGTTGCGCTTTCAGGTTGATGGGCGGGCTGCCCGGTTGAGAAAAAGGCGGAAAATGACCGGTAAAAAAGCCGGTGACTTTATAGTGGTACGTCGCTCCCGGCTTGAAATCGTAGGCCAGTTGGGCGGGGCGAGAAGCTGCCGAGGTCGCCGCAGTTTGGCCTGTCTTTGCAGGGCGGGGCGTATCGGCGCGCAGAGCGGCTCCGCCCAGGGCGAGCAGGCCGCCTGCCACTATCAGGCCGCCCGCATAGGCTAGATGCTGCCTCCGCGGAGCCGGCGACGATAGGGATGCGGGCCTCTGACTGCAATCATAAGGGGGGGTGTCTATCCTTTTCAAAGCCTTACCTCCT
This sequence comes from Chthonomonadaceae bacterium, assembly GCA_035650735.1. Lineage (GTDB taxonomy): Bacteria > Armatimonadota > Chthonomonadetes > Chthonomonadales > Chthonomonadaceae > DASRGL01. The sequence continues at coordinate 12,882 of DASRGZ010000092.1, read as the reverse complement.
GGAAAGCACATTATAGCACCTCCGGCTTTCCCTGTCAAAACGGGGGCAACCGGGCCATGAATGACCCGGCAAAGCGGAACCTTAGCGGAGGGTGCTTGATTCCCAACCGAGCAGGGAAAGCGCTCTTTCTGCCAGTCCACGAAGGCACCAAATCGGCTGCTCTGCGTATCTTGATGCGATAGGTTTTTTTCTGAGAATCGGCGGCTAAGCGCGTAGGACAGAAATTTGAACCTTTCGGCCCATGCGCGCCGAGCAGAAATCGGGTCTTTCGGCTCATGCCAGCCCGCCCGCATATATGCTATAATCCTGCAACAAGCGCCGAGGACGGGCAGAGCCGCCAGACGCGCAGGAGAGGAGTGGAACCGGTGCTCTATAGACTGATACGGCCTATTTTCTGGATAACCTTTCGCGTGCTTTTTGCCCTGCTGGGCGGCATCCGGTATGAAGGCCGGACGAACGTACCCAAACAGGGCGGGGTGCTCATCGCCCCCAACCACATCAGCGATGCAGATCCCCCGGCGGTGGGCGTGGCCTTACCGCGTCCCTGCTACTTTATGGCCAAAGAGGAGTTGTTCCGGATTCCCATCCTCGGCCTGATTATGCGCGTGATGCACGGATTTCCGATCAAACGCTATTCCGCCGACCGCGCCGCACTGCGCTATACCGAGGAGCTGTTAAAGCAGGGCGAGGCGGTCGTCATCTTCCCGGAAGGCAAGCTGAGCCAGAACGGCCAGTTGCAGCCGCTGCTGCCGGGTGTGCTGCTGGTAGCGCAGCGTGCCGGCGTGCCCATCATTCCCACCATCATCGAGGGCACGGACAGCCTGCTGCCCTATGGCAAGCTCATCCCAGGCCACGCGCACCGACGCATTATCGTGCGCTTCGGACGGCCGGTGACCGTCGCGGAGCTGACGGAGGGCGCTAAGGGCGGCGAAGCCCACAAACTGGGCGCGGAACGCCTGCGGGAGATCATGCTGGCCTTGCAGCAGGGTCGTCCCACTCCGGAGTTCCGTCCGGCCCCCGCAGGCGACTGCCCTCCCCCCCGGCCCACTGCTAGGGTCGGCGCTCAACGGTTCGCGCCTCCGCCTAGCGACCCTCACGCTGCGGGAGAGGGGAGAGAGGAGTCTGCAAAGGCGGACTTGGTGCCTTAGTTGCAGCATCAGATTTGCTCAGAGGTAACGATATACCACAAACCGCAAGAGTCTGTAAAGGCGGACTTGGTGCCTTAGTTGCAGCGAATTCATTCGCCCGCAACCAAGAACAGAAGGAGCCTGCTCATAGCCCAACTCGGTATCGAAGACATCCCGTCCATATTGGAGACTGCTTCTGCCTGAAAGTGAGGAATTCCTGCCCGTCAAAAACCGCAGATGAGACGTCAATGTGGTATACTATAGTGTAGTGATTATAACTAGAAAGCGGACTCGCGGGCGGGTTCGCTTTCTAGTTATTGCAGGGGTGAGGAGGCGCAACGTGTCGAGGTTTAAGCTGGTTTCGGAGTACCAGCCTGGCGGCGACCAGCCGCAGGCGATTGCGCAGTTGGTGGAGGGCCTGAACAAGGGCCATCGCTATCAGACGCTGCTAGGGGCCACAGGCACGGGCAAGAGCGTCGCCTGGGATGAACCGGTCACCGTGCAACTGGGCACGGGACACTACTATCGCGGCCCTATTGGGAAACTGCTCGATCAGGCGTTCGGTTCCTCACAGTCTACCGACTCGCTAGAGGCCCCCCCGCCAGACGAGTGGCGGATTCTGGCCTGGGATGCCTCTACCGGCCAGACCGCCTGGCAGCGCATCACCGGTCTGAGCCGCCATCGCAGCCCTGAACGCCTCTATCGCCTGCAAACGACCTGCGGGCGTGAAGTCACCGTTACCGGGGATCATAGCGTGTGGGTACTGCGCGGCAGCCACCTTTGCCTCCTGCCCGGCGACGCGCTTCAGCCAGGAGATGCGCTTCCCGTTCCCCTGCATATCCCGGAACCAACCGCCCCACAGTCGCATCTGAACCTGCTTGAACTGCTGAAATCTACCGGCTCTTCCGTTGCGGTGCATATCGGCATCGTGTTCCCTGCCGACGAAGTAAAAGCAGCGCTCTCTCCATTCTATCCCCACGTGCAAGAGAAGGTCCGGCGTATGCAGCGCTATGGCGAAAGCGTGAGCCTGGCCTCTGCCGCCGCCCTCCTGGAACGCGGCACCACGACGCTCCAGCGAACACGTCTGTGTGGCAAACGCTATTCCGTCCCGGCGCAACTGGAGATAACGACAGAACTAGGCTTCCTTTGGGGCCAATATCTTGCGGAGGGCCACGCCTCCGCCCGGTATTTCCTGTTCTCGGTGCGCGAAAGCGAAGTTCAGGCTGAACTGGAGCGCTGCCTGAGAGCCTGCAACATAGCCTTCTATCGTCGCGCAGACGGCGATTTTGTGGTCGCCGTGCGTGCCTGGCGCGACCTCTTCCAGACGTGGATGGGCGGTCATGCTCAGGCCAAGCGGCTGCCTGCCTGCTGGCCGGCACTCTCCAATGGGATACTGGCTTCTATACTGCGCGGCTATTTCGAAGGCGACGGCGGAATGGATCGAGGAGCTGTCACCGCCGTAACGCTCAGCCGGGAATTGGCTGCCGACCTGGCCGAGGCGCTGCTGCGTTTCGGTATCTGGGCGCGCCTGCGGCAAGTGCGCAAACGAAAACCTAACGGTGAATACGGGCACTACTATAAACTTACCATCTCCGGCGCGGAGAACCTGGAGCGATTCGCCGCTGAGATAGGCTTTCTGAGCCGCCGCAAATCCGAAGCCCTGGCAGGCAGCCTGCATCACGCCAACACGAACGTGGACCTTGTCTATGGCGTCGGCCCGCGCCTGCTTGCAGAGCGCCTGCGAGCGGGCCTGCCTCAGCGCGAGGTCGCAGCGCGGGCGGGCTGCTCCCGGAGCATGATGTCGGCGATTGAGAAAGGGAGACGACATCCCTCGCGGGCGCTCTTTGCGCGGCTGTGCCAGGCGCTTGCCATTGAGGATGCCGCCTTCGTCGGCCTGGCCCGCGTCCACTGGTCGCCTCTGGAAACCATCGAGGCAGTTCCCGCTCCCGGCGAATACGTCTACGACTTTAGCGTAGAGGAGTACGAGACCTTCCTGACGGGGCGCGGCGGCGTCTTTGTGCATAACACCTATACCGTTGCCCAGGTCATCGAGAAGGTACAGCGGCCCACGCTGGTCATCGCCCACAACAAGACGCTGGCCGCCCAGCTCTGCTCCGAGTTCCGCGAGTTCTTCCCGGAGAACGCCGTCGAGTTCTTCGTCTCCTACTACGACTACTACCAGCCCGAAGCCTACATCCCGCAGACCGATACCTATATTGAGAAGGACAGCAGCATCAATGACGAGATCAACCGCCTGCGCCACTCGGCCACGCAGTCCGTGCTGGAGCGTCGGGACGTGATCATTGTCGCCTCCGTCTCCTGCATCTACGGCCTGGGCTCGCCGGAGGAGTACCGCAATATCATCCTCTCCTTCCAGCGCGGCGGACAGTACGACCGCGAGGAGACCTTGCGCCGCCTGATCGAGATGCAGTTTACGCGCAACAACCTGGAACTGACGCGGGGCACGTTCCGCGTGCGCGGCGACGTCCTGGAGATACAGCCCGCCGATGAGGAGATCATCATCCGCGTCGAGTTCTTCGGCGATGAGGTCGAGAAGATCACCCTGGCTGACCCGCTCACCGGCGAGGTCCTGGGCGCGCGTGACACCATCACTGTCTTCCCGGCCAGCCACTTCGTCACCTCCGAGGAGCGCTTGAAGCGTGCCATCGTCGAGATCGAGGAGGAGCTGGCAGAGCGCATCGCCTACTTCAAGAGCCGGGGCGAGCTGTTGGAGGCGCAGCGTATTGAGCAGCGCACTAATTTCGACCTTGAGATGATGAAGGAGCTGGGCTACTGCTCCGGCATCGAGAACTACTCGCGCTTCCTGGATGGGCGCGCGCCGGGCACGCCGCCTAACACACTGCTCGATTACTTCCCGAAGGACTTCCTGGTCGTCATTGACGAGAGCCACCAGACGATCCCGCAATTGCGCGGCATGTACAACGGCGACAAGTCCCGCAAGGACACGCTCATCCAGTACGGCTTTCGCCTGCCCTCTGCCGCTGACAACCGCCCGCTCAAGTGGCACGAGTTCGAGGAGCGCATCGGCCAGACCCTCTTTATCTCGGCCACGCCCGGCCCCTACGAGCGCGAGCACAGCCAGCAGATCGTCGAGCAGATCATCCGGCCCACCGGCCTGGTAGACCCGGAGGTTGTCGTCAAGCCGACCAGAGGCCAGATTGACGACCTCATCGGCGAGATACGTCAGCGTGTGGAGAAGGGCGAGCGCGTGCTGGTGACGACGCTGACCAAGAAGATGGCCGAGGACTTGACCGAGTACCTGGAAGACCTGCACATCAAGGTTAACTACCTGCACTCGGACATCAAGACCCTGGAGCGCACCGAGATCCTGCGCAACCTGCGCCTGGGCGTCCATGATGTGATCGTGGGCATCAACCTGCTGCGCGAAGGTCTGGACCTGCCGGAGGTATCGCTGGTCGCCATCCTCGACGCCGACAAAGAGGGCTTCCTGCGCTCAGAAACCTCCCTGATTCAGACCATCGGACGCGCGGCCCGCAACGTGGAGGGCCAGGTCATCATGTATGCCGACAACATCACCGGCAGCATGGAGCGGGCCATTGCTGAAACCAATCGCCGCCGCGAGAAGCAGGTCGCCTTTAACCAGGAGCATGGCATCACGCCGCAGACGGTCAGGAAGGCGATTCGCGAGCTTCTCCAGGCCGAGCACGTCGCCGAGGAAAAGGCGGCTTATAGCGCCCAGAACGCGGTCTCCCGTCTCAAAGCCGACCCGGCCACGATGTCGCTCTCGCAGATCGAGGAGGTCATCAAGGAGTTAGAGAAGGAGATGAAGGAGGCGGCCCGCGCCCTCAACTTCGAGTACGCTGCCGAGCTGCGTGATGAAATTAATGAGTTGCGCAAACTGGCCCCGGCCAGCGCCGCCCCCGGCAAGGAGGGCAAGGCGGCCACAAAGGCCGGCAACGGAGATAGCCTCTACGCCCGGCCCAAACGCGGCAACGGCAAGAAGTAGCCAGGGCCGTTCCGTTTTTCCATGTGGCCCTCACCCCTGTCCCAATTCTAGGAGAGGGGGAACCCAGAAGCCTTGTTCTCCCCTCCTCCCCGGCCCTTCTCCCTGCTAGGGAGAAGGGAGAGGAGAAGTCAGGTCTCCCCTCTCCCGCAGCGTGGGAGAGGGGGATAGGGGGTGAGGGCTGCTCCCCTCCCCTCTCCTTGAGAAGGAGAGGGGCCGGGGGGTGAGGTCTTTAGTCGCCTTTCACACGTCAGGATGCTCGGCTTTGGGCGGGCGGAGCATAAGTTCGCGGATCACGGCGAGGGGAGCGCGACGGGCAAAGAGTACGGCGTGCAGGGCGGCGCAGAGAGGCATCTCCACGCCGGAGCGCGCGGCCAGATCGCAGAGGACGCGCGTAGTCGGCACGCCCTCGGCTACCTGGCCCAACTCAGCAAGGATGTCGGGTAGCGCGCGGCCCTGTCCCAGCGCGAAGCCGACGCGGTAGTTGCGCGAGAGGCGGCTGGCCCCGGTCGCGATCAGGTCGCCAACGCCGGACAGCCCCAGGAACGTCGCCGCCTCCGCACCCTGCGCCACGCCCAGCCGGATCGCCTCCGTCAGCCCACGCGTCATCAGGGCCGCTTTGGAGTTATCGCCGTAGCCCAGGCCGTCGCAGATGCCGGCGCCGATGGCGATGACGTTCTTGATCGCTCCTCCAAACTCCACGCCGATCACGTCGCGCCCGCTATAGACCCGGAAGGTAGGCGTCGGCTGCCCGATAAAGAGACGCTGTGCCGCACGCGCCGCCTCCGGGTTGGTCGAGGCTGCCACGCTGGCCGTCGGGACGCCGCGCGCCACCTCCAGGGCCAGGTTCGGCCCGGAAAGCGCGATGGTGCGCCCTTCCGACCCCGGCAGTTCCGCCGCGAGCACCTGGCTCATCCGTGCCCCGGTGCCTTCCTCCAGCCCTTTGGCGGCGGAGATAAGCAGCGCTTCGGAGGCGATGTGGCGGGCCGCTTCCCGCGCTACCTGCCGCACGGCCCCGCTCGGCACGGCAAAGACGACGACCTCCGCGCCCGCCAGCGCCGTCTCTATATCGGCGGTTGGCGCGACGGCCTCTGGCAGCGGAATGCCGGGCAGGTAGCGCCGGTTCTCCCGTGCCGCCGAAAGCGCCTCCGCCAGCGCCGCATCCCGCGCCCACAGCCGCACGGCGTGCCCATTATCGGCCAGCAGCGTGGCCAGCGCCGTCCCCCAGCTTCCTGCCCCCAGGATACAGACGTTCGCGCTGCTCCCCTGCCTAGTCAAGGCTTCCGTACCCGCCATCAAAGCCGCCGCCCATAAAGAGGACCTTCCGAGCTTCTTTTAACTTTTGACTAGAAGACTCCTGTCTCTTGTCTGTGTCCGTAATCCTGTAAATCCTGAGAAATCCCGTTAATCCTGTTGAAGTTTTCACATCACGGGGCCGAGCATCCAGGGCGCAAACTCCGCCTCGCCCAGGCCCTGCGCCTCGCTTTTGGTCTTTTGCCCTCCGGCGACCGCTACCAGCGCCTCGAAAATCTGGCGGCCCACGTCGGCAATCGGCACGCCGCTCAAGATAACGCCCGCGTCTATGTCCATGTCGTCCTCCATGCGGGCATAGAGCGCGGAGTTGGTGGCGATCTTGAGGACGGGCGCGGGCTTAAAGCCCAGGCAGGAGCCGCGCCCGGTCGTGAAGGCGACGAGGTTGCAGCCGCCCGCCACCAGGCCCGTCACCGAAACCGGATCGTGGCCCGGCGTATCCATGAAGGTGAAGCCCTTCTTATCAATACGCTCGGCGTATTTGTAGACCTCCACCAGCGGCATCGTGCCGCCTTTGGCGACCGCGCCTAGCGACTTCTCATAGATGGTCGTCAGGCCGCCCTCTTTGTTGCCGGGAGCCGGGTTGGCGTCAATGGTCGCCCCGAAGATGCCGGTGTACCACTCCCACCAGCGCATCAGCGCCACCAGCTTCTCGCCGACCGCGCGGGAGACGGCGCGGCGCGTGAGGAGGTGTTCTGCGCCGTAGGTCTCGGTGGTTTCGGCCAGCACCCAACCCGCGCCGTGCCGCACGAACTCGTCGCCCGCCATGCCAAGCGCCGGGTTAGCAGTGATGCCGGAGTTGCCGTCGCTGCCGCCGCAGTTGGTGCCGACAATCAGGCCGGAGAGCGGCTGCGGCGTCCGCCTGGCCTCGCTGGCCTTTTTGAGCAGCTTCAGCGTCTCCTCGACGCCACGATTGATGGCCTTGCGGATGCCGCCTGCCTCCTGAATGACGACGACCGGCGGCAGTTGCGGGCGTCCAGCGCGTATCTGCTCGGCTTTGATTAGCCCCTGGTTCTGCGCCAGCGCCAGCGATTGATTGACCTCGCAGCCCAGGCCCGCCAGCAGATAGCCAGCGACGTTGGGATGGTCGGCCATGCCCGCCAGCGTGCGCTGAAGCTGAACGTAGTCCGGCCCGCCGAGATGCTGCCCGCAGCCGCTCTTGTGCGTCACGGCCATGACGCCGTCCACGCCGGGAAAGTCGCGCAGGGCCTCCGGGCTGCGGAACCTGTCGGCGATGGCCTGGACGGTGGAGGCGGAGCAGTTGACCGTAGAGATAAGGGCGACGTAATTGCGCGTGCCGACGCGCCCATCGGGACGAGCGTAGCCGGGGAAGGTGCGCTGCTGTTCGGGGCCGTAGTAGTCCACCGTGGGAACGTCGGTGCTGTATTCATACTCCAGGTGCAGCGCGCCTTCGCCCTCTCCCTCACCCTTGCCGAAGCCCAGGTTGCGCGTGTGCACCCAGTCGCCAGGACGGATGCCCGCCGTCGCGTAGCCGATAATCTGCCCGAACTTGCGCACCGGCTCGCCCTCCGCCACCTCGCGCAGCGCGAACTTATGGCCGGGAGGCACGTCCGCCCGCAGGCGCACGGCTCTGCCGTCATTTAGAATAATCGTCCCGCCTTTGAGCTTCTGCTTGGCGACGGCCACATCATCGCCCTCGCGCAGCAAAATCGCCACCTGTCCCAACTCATATTCCGGCGCAACCGCCTCTTGCGTCATTGCCTCTTGTCCCTTCCGAAGATATATCTGCGCAGCTCTGTTCTCATTCCATTTTGGACGAGGAAGCTCCTGCATGGCGTGTCATTGTAGCATATCGTGGTTTCCTTCTGACATCAATGTGGGCCATAGCCTCTCCTGTGCAAGCAGCTTTATCGTACCGGGGTATGAGTTACCGGAGGGCCTGCGGCGATATAATGGAGTTGTCCATTCAGCCAGCGCGCCTCCTCCTCAAAGCCAGCATTCTGGCAGAAATCGCGCAGGCGGCGGTATCGCTCCACCACATCAAAGCCCACGCTGTAGTAGAGCTTGTGCAGGTCCACCGGACACAGATGCATCGGACGGGCGTCGCTCTCGGCCAGGTGGTTGGACCCGTTCATCAGGCAGTGGAAGTAGACGCAGTGGGCGATGCCGAACATATGCCCGGTCTCATGGGCCAGCACCTTGCAACTGCGCCGCAGCAGGATCTGCCGCCAATTGGCGGGGGGCTTCTCGTTAAAGAAGCGCGGATCGTAGCGGGCAAAGCTGTAGACCCCGACGCGGTAGCGCAGCGACGCCTGCCCGAACACAAAGTTCCACGCCGGGTCCGGGTAGAGGTCTTCCATCGTGATGCCCAGCAGAGCGAAGGCATCGTCGGGCAGCCGCCGCTGTAGCAGCGCCAGGATGTCGCCAGTCAAAAGCTGGGTTTTGCCGGTGGCGGAATTGCGCCGCGTGGTGATGTGGCTGGAGGCCAGATCCAGCGGCGGCAAGACCTCGACCTCCATCCTAAAGAAGGCGGCGGCAAACTGCCGCAGCTTCTCCAGAGGCGGGCTATCTCCGGGCGCGAACTGGCCGAGCGGCTGCAGATAGAGCTTGTGCCGGCGGGCGTCTGGCCGGTTCGGTCGGGAGCGCAGGAAATCCTCAAAGGACTGGCCTGGCTCCGGGTGGTTGGCCAGCCAGTCGTGCGGGCCGGGCGGCGGCAGGGGCGCAAACGCCTCGCGTGGCTCCAGCGCACGCCGCACCGGCTCCGGCAGCCCGGCGGTCGGGCCGATAGCATCCAGGCGTTCTTTCGTTCCGGGAGGCAGGAAACGCATGGCAATACCTCCAATGATAAGCATTATCAAAGCCAGGAATCCGCAGACTCCCTTGCTCCGAGATTTACCTAAAAGACGCATTGCCCTGCAAACTTGCCTCCCAAAGTTTGGATACGCTGATAAACCATACGGTACCGCAAATCGGCAAGCAGATCCCCGGCAGGGCTGTTCGCCCCTAAAGTCTGGGAGCGCCGGCAGACCATACAATTACCGCGCAGGCGGCTAGGACGCGATAACCGGATTGGTCAGCGTGCCGAGCCCGGAGATCGTCACGGAAACGAGGTCGCCCGGCTTGAGGAACACGGGCGGCTTGCGGAAGACACCCACGCCCCCCGGCGTCCCCGTCGAAACAATGTCGCCGGGCTGGAGAGTCATTACCTGGGACAGGTAGGAAACCAGGAACGGGACATTGAAGATCAGGTTGGAGGTGTTGGAGCGCTGCATGGTCTGGCCGTTGAGGGTCAGGGAGATGTCCAGGGCGTGCGGGTCGGGGATTTCGTCGGCAGTGACCAGGTAGGGCCCGGTAGGAAAGAAGGTATCGAAGGTCTTGCCGCGTACCCACTGCTTGTCGCCATACTGAATATCGCGGGCGGAAACATCGTTGGCGCACATATAGCCGGCCACGTGCCGCATCGCCTCGGCTTGCGGGATGTCGCGCCCGCCGCCGCCCGGCCCGCCGATGGCAAACGCAAGCTCCGCCTCGTAGTCTACCTGCGTGGAGAGGCGGGGCAGAACGATGGCGCCGCCGGGGTTGTTCAGAGCGGTCGCGTACTTTGAAAAGAGAATGGCGCGCTCCGGGATGGGCTGATTCTGCTCTTCACAGTGATCGCGATAGTTCTGGCCGATGCAAATGATCTTGGGCGGATCGCCCACCGGAGCGAGCAGGCGTACCGCCGATAGCGGCAGCCGCGCTTCCTGCGGGGCCTGAGCCAGCATCTTCGCGGCGTCGGCCATTCCCTCGGCGCCGCGCGCCAGAAACGCCGTCATGGAAGCCGGGAAGCGCATGACTGCCTCCGCCCCACCGGATAGCGCCGCCGCCCGCGGCAAATCCACGACCGCCGCGCCCTCGTCTGCGACCGTGCCCAGCGCAATGCGCTGCTCATGCTCAAAACGAACCAGTTTCATGGCTACTTCTTCCTTCCAAAATCTGCTTAGCGCCCTGCTGTTTCGATTCCGTCGCCGCTTTCCCCTGCGTTGGCTGTTAGCGGCAACGGGCAGGAGAAGATGCCTGGGGAATCGAAGTCCAAAGGCAGGGCTTTTTTAGCCTATATTTAATAGATTTGCTTGCGTTCCTGCAACAATGCCATAGCAACAACCGGCTGTAACGTCGGCGAGGCTGGCTTTACCGGAAATAGTGCCCGTGAACACACAACGACTGGAGCCCAAAGTCCTCTTATTGAGCCCGCAGCACGGCATCGGGGGTTCGGAGCGAATCCTGCTGACGCTGGCGCGGGGGCTGATCCGCCGGGGCATAGCCGTTCAGACCGTTCTGGCCGCCGTGCCCGGCGTTGAGCAGACCCTGGAGTGGTTCCGGCAGGAGGGCGTCCAGGCTGAAGCCAGCGCGGCGATGCGGCCCCTGGAGGCGCCGCGCACCCGGCAGGACATGGCGTCGCTGCGCCGGTTGGTTCGTGCCAGCAGCGCCGGCGTGGTCCACCTGCATTATGGCGGCAACTACGCTTCCTTTAAGGACGTGATGGCGGTGCGCGCGGCGGGCCGCAAGCGCTGTATCCTGACCCTCCACAACGCCAGTCCGCTCACCGATGCGCGCCAGCGGCAGGCAATGCGCCTCAGTGCCTGGCTCAGCCATGCCGTGACCGTTCCCAGCGACGCGCTCCGTCAAGTTTTAGTGGAGGCCGGCGTTCCCGCCTCCAAAGTATACCTTGTACCCAACGGCGTGCCGGTTCCCCAGGCGCCTCCGTCCCGTGCCGAGGCGAGATCGCGCCTGGGCTTGCCGCCGGATGCGTTTGTCCTCAGCGCCGTCGCGCGGCTCATCCCTGAAAAGGGCCTTGCCGAGCTGATCGAGGCCGTAGCCCGTATCCCCGACCCGCGCCACGAGATCCGCCTTGTCCTCGCCGGAGAGGGACCGGCGCAGGCCGATCTAGAAGCGCAGGCACGCCGCCAGCTCGGGGACCGTGCCTGCTTCCTGGGCCGCGTTCTGGATATCGGCGTCATTTATGCAGCGTCGGACGTGTTTGCTCTGCCTTCCCACATGGAGAGCTTCGGGCTGGTCTTTATTGAAGCCGCTTTGTATGGCGTGCCCAGCATCGGCACGGCAGTCGGCGGCATTCCCGACACGGTAGCCGACGGCAAGACCGGCCTGCTGGTTCCCGTGCGTGCGCCGGATGCACTGGCAGAAGCGATCCGGCGCTTGCGCGACGATCCGGCCCTGCGCCGGCGTCTGGGCGAAGCGGCCCGCGCCCGCGCTTATGAGGAGTTTAGCGACAGGCGCATGGTGGAGCGCTACGCCCAGATCTATTGGCCCCATACTGCCCAGGCGCTGCTCTCATCGGGTGAGGCCAGGATGCCCCAGAGCACGCCCGCCGACAGCCCGCCCGCGCCTGCCAGCGCTCCACAGGAGTAAGGAGAGGAGTTGATCATGCCTGGGATTTCCGTCGTTATCGGGGCCACCCGTGCCCAGACCCTACCGGATACCCTCCAGAGCCTGCTTGAGCAGACTTATCAGGATTGGGAACTGATCGTGGTGGATCAGAGCCACGACAACGCCATCGCCGACTTGCTAGCCTCCCTGCACGACCCCCGCCTGCGCCACCTGCCCCTCTCCACGCGTGGGCTCAGCCAGGCCAGGAATGCCGGTCTGGAGGCCAGTCGGGCGGAGATTGTCGCCTTTACCGACGACGACTGTCAGCCGACCCCTGACTGGCTGGCCGACCTCCAGGCGGTGTTTGCCGGCGGGGAAGCCGATATGGTGTTTGGCCCGGTGGTGGCTCCTGCCGGTTACGATCCGGGAACGGGGTTTTGCCCGACCCATCCGGTAGAGCGTGTGCAGCGGTATACCTGGCAGGCGTTGGCCGCCGACCAGGGGGTGGGCATTGGAGCCAACATGAGCCTGCGACGAAGGGCCTTTGAGGTCGTGGGGCCGTTTGATACCACGCTGGGCGCCGGCTCGCCCCTGATACCCAGTGGTGAGGAAACCGATTACCAGTTACGGGTATTAGCCCACGGCCTGTACCTGCTCTCGGCGCCCATTGCCTCCGTCGTGCATACCTATGGAGTGCGTCCCGGGGAGGCAGGCAAGCGGCTCCAACAGCAGGGCAACTTCGCGGTGGGCGCCGTCCATGAGAAGCTGCTGCTGGCTCCCTATGGAGCGGGCGCGCGCTCCTATCTGAAGCAGCTATACGGTCGGCTCTTTCGGCAGGTGCTGCTCAACCTGCTGCGGGGCCGACGCCGACATCTGGGCCTCAACCGACTGCGGGCGATGCTGGCAGGCCGAGCCTATGTGCGCCGTCGCTTTGACGTCAGCGATGAGGGGCTGCTGGTGCCCCGGTCGCAAGTGATACGCCTGTCGGCCTAGAGCGTGTTATGCACTTTTCACCAGCCTCTAGCGACAACAGCTACCCATAAGGCGAGCAACAAGTCGGTTCAGCCTGCTTTAGAGGATAGCCCGCTGCTCTATGTAGCACTTTCTGCGCCGCACAGAGCCAAACAGAGC
>DASRGZ010000091.1:0-15082 GCA_035650735.1 Chthonomonadaceae bacterium | reverse complement strand
TTATATCAAGTCCGATGGAATACTTAACTCAAGTTGCTACCTTGCCTCTTCGAGAAGGCAAACGGTGATGCAAAAGCCGGTTTCCAGAGCGATTCTCTCTCAAACGTGTTCCTAGGTAGCAACTTGGGTTACTTATCGTATGGCTACCTCAAGGTGCAGCGCATATGGGAAGAAATTCACCGGATTGGATATTAGTTTGTAGGGGAAAAACAGCGACACGGCAGGGACATTAGCTGTTCCTGCCGTGTCGCCGGTTGGGTTGGCCAAACTACGCCGCAAAGTCAATCCGGTTTGGCACCGGATCGTTCACTGCGACGCGATTGGCGATGGCCTGCTGCTGAACGCGATTGCTCACCGCGTGGTTGGCCTGAACACGATTTGCTGCCGGGCGGCCCGTCACACGATTAGCAACAGGAGCGTACGTGATGCGCGATTGCGTGTCGATGTTTTGAGTAGTCATGGTGGTTGGTCCTTTCCCGCCGAAAGGTACCGACACGCACCCTGGTTATCGGCGAAGCTGTGCAGGCCACTTACAGGCAATCCTACGGGACTTTCCCGGCCTCTTCCTCAGGATAGGCCGTACTGGGAAAACAGCAGGCGTTTGATGTCGGCCACGGACTGCGCGGCGAAGTGGCGGGCGCGCTGCTGATCGCGCGGCTCAATGTCGAGCAGAACGTGGTCGGTCAGGGCGGGAATTTCGTCCCGGTACCGATAGGAAGCGGGAACCTCATCCGGCAGGTCCAGCCCCGCCAGCGTCGAGACGGCCAGCGTCCACATGCGCGGCACGGTCGTCATGTTGTAGCCGCCGCCTCCCACCGCCACGATGGGCTTGCCCAGCGCCTGCACGTCCTTGACTGCCTCCAGCCAGCCCTGTGCCGTCAGGCAGCAATGGGCCAGCGGGTCCAGGTAGTGCGCGTCGGTTCCCAATTGGAGCAGAATCGCCCCTGGATCGAAGGCCCGCAGGATGGGCAGCGCCGCCTCGCGCCAGGCTTCCAGCCAGATTTCGTCCGTCGTGTAGGGCGCGAACGGAAGATTGAGGCTGTATCCCTCGCCCGGCCCCACGCCGATCTCATCGGTAAAGCCCGTGCCCGGAAACAGCGTGCGCCCACTTTCATGCAGCGAGACGGTCAGCACGGTCGGGTCGTCATAAAAGGATTCCTGCACGCCGTCCCCGTGATGCACGTCCATGTCCACGTAGGCGACCCGATCAAACTTCCGGCGCAGGCGGCGGATGGCGACGGCGCAATCGTTGAGGATACAGAAGCCTGCCGCGCGGTCGTAATGGGCGTGGTGCAGCCCACCCGAGATATTGAAGGCGACCTGGCCCCCACCGGCACCGTCCAGAATGGCCTGCGCCGCATCCACCGAGGCGCCCGTATAGCGCAAGGATGCCTCGTACATCTCCGGAAAAATCGGGTTATCGCCAGAGCCGAAGCCGTATCGGTAGGCAGCCGGAAAGTAGTCGCCGCTGCTCAGGCGCTTCAGGGCCTCCAGGTAGTTGGGGCTGTGCGTGGTTAGCACCTCCTGCTCGTCGGCGAGGGTGGGTTCCATCCGCTCCAGGCCGCGCTCAAACGCGCCGTAGCTTGCCAGCAGCTCGTAGGTGCGGCGCAGGCGAATGGGTTTCATCGGGTGCTGTGGCCCCATGTCGTAGGCCAGCATAGCGTCGGAATAAAAAAAGAGGGGTCTGGACAAAGCGAAACATCCTTCCTTTCACCGAGGGACGTCCTGGAAATCGCGCGACGCCGGGGCCCGGGACCGCCGCGGCCGGCGAATGGCCTTGGCCAGTATTGTACCCGAAACCGGCGGCAGCGCTTTGTCCCCAAATCCCCTGACCGACACGCCGCAGGCAAAAAGCCCGCACCTTGCCCAGAATTCGGATGCTCTTCTCCATCAAAAGTTTGGGAACCCTGCCTGTCTCTTGGTTGTCCTATTGCACGATGGTGTGGATGGTACGCGAGAGGAGGAAGGAAAATGTATATACTATTCTGGATCATCGTCGGCATTATTGCCGGCGCGCTTGCCAAGTGGGTGGTTCCCGGCGAAGGCCCTGGAGGCATCCTCGGTGATCTGATCATCGGGATTATCGGCGCGCTGATCGGCGGCTTTATCTTCAACGCCTTCGGCGTTGCCACGGGCGGTGGCTGGCTCTGGAGCATCCTGGTCGCCTTCGTCGGTGCGGTGATACTGCTGTTCATTATACGCGCCTTCACCACACGGCGCACAGTAGTCTAGGTGTGCGGGGCACATCGCACCCGGCCCTGTCCATCTAGCCAGGAGAATCCAGTAAGGTTACGGCCATTTTCCTCCTAAGGAAGCGCCGTTACCTGACCGAAGATAAGCCGTCACAATTAAATAGCGAAAATTGAATAGCGCTGACAACTGAATAACGACAACTACATAGAGCGAAAAACTGAATACCGTTTTATCGGCGAGAATGGGAAACACTGAGCCATCAGATCCCATTGACTTAGGGGCCGGGCGATACGCCCGGCCCCTGTGCCTTTTTCTGTCCACTGCCGGGCCTATCGCTTCCGGGCAGCGCCCTTTGCAGATTGGCCCTGCAGGCAGAAAGATCGCTCCCTCCGATGTATTTTTCGCCTCGTTCGTGACGATTCTTCTGGGCGCGGGTAGACTCTACAGGCAGGATGATTATTCCCTCTGGCTCTGAACGCTGAGGACGAACTGCATCATCTCTTTTTCATAGCCAAAGTCCTGCGGCTCGTCGTCGGGCGGGCGCAAATATCCTTCCTCCGCGATCAGAGAGTGGATATACTCGCGCAGCAAGCCAGCCATGGGTTTTCCTTCCCAATGGGCCTTGCGGCGCAGCCATTCGTATTCATCGGAAGTCAGTTTGATCGTCACCGAATGCGTCCGCGGCACGGCACAACTCCCCGTAGACATCTGCAGAGAGCCGGTTCTCTCTACCGATAACCAGGAAGGATACCGGTCTGCACTAGGAGAATTCGCCGCGGGCGCGCGATTTCCTGCGTGATTCTGCCCTTCCCCTTGTTGAAGCGCAGGGTCATTCAGTTCTCCCCATAGGGCCCTCACCCCCAATCCCTCTCCCGGCGCTGCGGAAGAGGGGAGAAAAGAGTCGGCGAAGGCCAACTTAGTGCCCTTGTTGCTGCGGCTTTAGCCGCCCGCAAAGAAAGAGGAAGACCATGGCAACGGAGGAAGAGGACTGGTTGGCCTGGGAGGGAGCGCCGGAGCGGGCGCAGCGCGGAAGCAGCCTGGGCAATGCCGACTGCTTTCTGCGCGCCGACGCGGAGGCCAATCTGGATGGCTTCTGGCTTGCGGCCAACAATCGCTGGTATACCGGCCAGTTGTCCCTGCGGGTGATCGCGCCGAACGGGCTTGCCCTGCGGCGCGTCGTCTACGCGCCGGCCTATCAGGCGGCGATCTACGGCCACACGGCGGGGGCATCCTGGGAGAAGCGCCTCTTTGTCGCTGCGACCGGCCCGCGCGCCTACCTGTGGATACGCGGGCGGGGCCTGGAGAATAGCGGCACGGTAGAGATCGCCTGTGAATGGCGCGTGGGCGCAGCGCGCAGCGAGATGCACCGCGCACAGCCTGCCTGGCAGGACTGCGAGCGGCAGTGGAAGCTGGACACAGAGTTTGCCGATGGCCTGCGCTTCCTTCCCCGGGATGACGGGGCCGATGGCCTGATGCTCTGGGCGAGTCAGACGCCGCAACAGCGCGCGCTGGCAGAGCCGGCGTTCGTGCGGCTGCGGTTTGCCGTGCCGGTTGACGCGGAGGGTCGCCTGGATTTCTGGCTCTGCCTGACCGCCTGGGCCGATCCGGCGCAGGAGGCGGAGGATACGCCGCCGCCAGCCGCCGCCGCGTTTGCCGGGATGCAGCGCGCGCTGGCGGAGGTCGTCGGGCCGGAGCCCGAACCGCCCGCGAACAGGCGCCTGGTGGAGCGCGCGGTGGGCTGGGGCAAGGTCTGCAGCCGACGGGTGTGGCACTGCTACGCCGCCGCCGAGGCAGGTTTCACCAACGACCCGCCCGGCAACACCATTGTCACCCGCGACGCCGCCTGGTTCGTGTTCGGGGCCGACCACTTTGCGCCGCAATGGTCGCGCGCCCTGCTGGAGACGCTGGCGCGTCATGCCGTTTATCCAAGCGGCAAAATCGCCGAATACGTGCGCCTGGCCCCGACGGGCGGCGAGCGCGACGACTACCGCCTGAATATCAACGACGCGACGCCCCTGTTTGTGCTGGCAATCGATCACCATTGGCGGCAGACCGGCGACCGGGCGGCGCTGGAGGCGCTCTATCCGGCGGCGCGCGGGGCGGCGCAGTGGATACTGGCGCAGCGGCGCGACGACGGCCTGGTCTGGTGCGACGGGCGCGGCACCAACGTGTTTGGCATCGGCGGCTGGCGCAACATCCTCCCCGGCTATCGCCTGGCGGGCGCGCTGACGGAACTGAACGCCGAGTGCGTGGCGGCGCTACGCGCGGCGGCGCGGCTGGCGGAGGCCGCAGGCGACGCGGCCCATCGGCCGCTGTTTGCGCAAGGGGCGTCCCAACTGGACGCGGCGATGGCCCAGCTGATAGACCCGCAGACCGGCCTGTTCCTGCTCAACCGCGACGAGCGCGGCCCGAACCTGATGCTCGCCCTGGACCTGGCCCTGCCGGCGCTGTTTGCCGCCGGGCCGGAAGAGGCGCGCATTCGCACGCTGCTGCGGCTGACAGAGCCAGATTTCGCCCACCCGCACGGCCTGTGTACGCTGAGCAAGAACGATCCTGCCTATCATCCGCGCTTCGGCTGGGGCCTGATGGGCGGCAGTTGGCCCAACGCCACGGCCTGGGGCGCTGCGGCCCTGGCTCCCTATCGCCCACAGCGCGCCTGGGAGCTGGCGGAGGCGTTGGCCCGCACTCTCTTCCCGGAGACCTGGAACGCGCCGGCTGGCGTTGGCGTGCCCGGCCAGTTCCCGGAGTGGTTCGACGGCGATACGGGCCAAAGCGCCGGCATGTCGCTCAGTCCCTGGATGCCCGCCACCTATGTCTGGCTCGTGCGGGAGGCGCTGGAGGGCGCTGCGCCGACACTGTTCCCGTAGCGCCGCCGACTTTTTTGCGCTGGACTGGCAATTTCACGAGGAAAAAGCGTTGCCGTTGGTGTATACTAGGCTATCCGATTAACAGCCGGTGATGTCAGAGGGTCGTATTCCCCCGCATGAGTGCCGACCCCACGCCCGCAGAGCAAGTCCCCGGTACCGCCGCCGTCCTCCCGCTCCCTGCGCTGCCCGCCCTGGAAGGAAGAGGTCCGGCATGGCTCAGGCGTCTGGCATTACCCATCGGGCCGCATTTGTCTTGCGGCCTCGCTTCTGAGGCATCCCAGCGATGTCCGATGCCCCAGCCCGAAAGGGCGGGCCGGTGGCTTCCCGCCTCTGCACCCCGCTTTTGGTGATTCCAGCCGACATTCGCCCGGCTGTATCCGTCCTGACATCAAGGACATGAGGAGATCGCGCTAAGTATGACCGGAATGATCACACCCTCCTTACGGAGATGGCTCCGTCCCCTGCCGTTGCTCCTGCTGACCTATGCCGTCTGCGGCCTGCCCGTTCGCGGCGCAGCACAGCAGGCACAGCCGCAGCTCCCGGCAAACCCGCTGGTGCTGGAAGGCCGCCCTCCCAAACCGGAAGAGAAGCCTGCCAAGGCGGAGAAGGGCCAGCCTGAAGATCCAGCGCGCAAGGACTACGGGGACTACAAGGATCGCTCTCTGGATCCGCGGGCTACCGCCCAAAAAGAGAAGCCCTTGCCTCTCTTCGGCTACAACTACTTTGAGCCCGCGCGTCAGCTTATCCAGGCACGACGGGCCGCGCTGCGCCGGATCTATGAAGAGGGCAGTACGAATTCCCGGTACGGCTCACGACGCCGGGGCCGCGCGCGCACGACTCGCCGCGGCCAACGTTCCGGTTCCCAGCCGGGGCAGGATCGCATGGTCAAAGCGCCCAGACGCATTCAAGGCTCTGGGAACGAGAACCCGGCGGAAGAGGATGATGGCCTGGGAGCCGCGCCTCAAGGCGTGCCGTCGGCGCGGCTCAGGGCCGGCGGCAATGATGCCGAGGGCAACGACGCGGTCGGCTCCATAGACGAGCAAAATCCTCCTGACTCAGAAGAGGCCGATCAGACGGACGAAACCGCGCCTGCGCGCTCGCGCAAAAAGAAAAATACGGATACCGGCGTGGGGATGGAAATGGATACGGACCAGGCCACGACGCAAGAGGAGGCCGCGCGCGCCCGACGGCGTCGCGTTCCCCGCAACTCGGAGGAGGACGGGGCTTCGGATAGCCAATTGCAGGCCGATGAGGCCGGTGATGGGTTCGCAGACGATAACGGCCTGGGCGCGCTGTCAGGTCGGAGGAGCAGCCGCTACGGCGGGCGTCAGGACGACTCGGATTTCTTCTCTTCGCGTGAGGATCGGGATGAGGATCGCTCTCCTGCGAACGCCTTCTATGACGTCGCCGACCCGATCACCCAGTTGACCCGCAATGTGCTTGCCTCCGTGCCGACCACCTATCAGCTTGCCGGCGGCGATACGCTCACCATTCGCTACTCATCACCCACGCTGGAGCCGCAGGAAGTCACACGCACGGTCGATCCGCAGGGCTATCTCTCCCTGGTCGAAGGCGCGGGCCGCATCGTCGTGCGCGGCAAGACGCTGGCGGATGCCCAGGCAGATGTGCAGGAGCGTCTCCGGCGCATCTACCGTAACGTGCAGGTGACGCTGAGCCTGAAAGAGCTGCGCACCATCACGGTCACTGTCAGCGGAGAAGCCTTTGCTCCGGGCAGCTACACCGTTCCCGCCGTTGCCAGCGCCTTTAACGTGCTCAATGCGGCGGGCGGCCCCACGGAAAAGGGTTCTCTGCGGCGCATCGAAGTGCGGCGGCAGGGGAAGCTGGTCGGTACGCTGGATGTCTATAAGTTCTTCATTACCGGCGAGCCGACCGATATGCGCTTGCAAAGCGGCGACCTCATCTACATTCCTGCCAGCCAGTCGCGCGTGACGGTGCGGGGCGAGGTGCGCACGCCCGCCATCTATGAGCTTAACGACCGGGAGACGCTTCAGGACGCGCTCCACTTTGCGGGCGGCGTCAAGCCCTCCGGCAGCCAGAGCGTCCAGATCAACACGCTGGACCCCGGCAGCCATCGCGTGCTGAGGAATGTAGACATCAAGAATGTCCCTGAAGTCAAGACGTTCCCGCTCTACGATGGCGATATCGTCAATGTCTTCTCCGTCCGCCCGCTGGTGGCCAACAAGGTCACGGTGGAGGGCGCTGTAGATCAGCCCGGCGATTACGAGCTGGCCGAGGGAATGCGCGTGGCCGACCTGCTCCGGCAGGCGCACGGCACCCTGAGCGAAGCCTATCTCAACCGCGTCGAGCTCTACCGTTGGAATCCCGACAACACCACGACGCTGATCCCGCTGGATGCGGAAAAGGCGCTGGCCGGTGACCCAGGCGCGAATATCGCCCTGAAGCGCTGGGATCGCCTGAAGGTCTACACGCGCCAGGAAGTAGCCTGGACGGGCTACCGCAAGGTGACGGTACAAGGCGCGGTCCAGAAGCCCGGCACCTATCTGCGCAGCGAGAATATGCACATCAGCGACCTGCTGATGAAAGCCGGCCCGCCCCTGCCGGATGCCTACCTGGATCGGGCCGTGCTGCTGCATCAGCATGGCGATGGCTCGTTCAGCTACGATTTTGTCAATATCGCCTCCGTTCTCAAAGGCGAGAAAGACCAGGATAAGCTGATCCAGGACAACGATTACCTGGCCGTGTATAAGGTCGGCGAGGCGCAGTTCACGCCGGAGCGCGTGGTCTCCATACGCGGCGAGGTCACCGTGCCCGGCACCTATCCGCGCGGTGATGGGATGCGCCTCAGCGACTTGCTGAGCCTGGCAGGCGGCTTCAAGCCCGGCGCCGGCTCGACCGTCGTGGTCGCCCACGCGCGCCGAACGGTGGATGAGCAGAACTCCACCCTCAAGACCGTCTCCGTCGCCTTTGACTCGAAGGGACGCTGCGCGCCCAACGAGGATTTGCAGTTGGAGGACGGTGACGTGGTGACCGTCCAGGGCACGGGCGGCTTCCTCGATCACGTCCAGATTATCACGGTCAAGGGTGCGGTCAATAAGCCCGGCCCGATTGTCCTGGACAGCAAGAAGATGCGCCTCAGCGACGCGATCGCCAAAGCCGGCGGGCTGCGTCCCGAAGCCTTCCCGGAGGGCGCGGAGTTCTTCCGAACACCGCAGATGCTCGCCTCCACCGGGCAGCGTAGCTTGGCCACTATCATTGCGGATCTGAATAACCTGCTCAACGATAGCAAGTACCAGCGGGAGCGCGCCAAATCTACCATAGAGTTGATGCGCGCGTCCGGCGCCGCTCAGAACTCCTCTAGCTTCCCGGGCCTGGGCGGCTCGAATCCCAGCGTGCCTAATCCGGCTTCCGTAGCGCTGGCCACTAAGATCGCCAACGATGATCTGGTCTCCAAGCCGCGTACCCTGAAGAATACGGACCTGGAGCCTAACGGCAACATCGCCATCAATCTGCCGGAAGCGATGCGGCGTCCGGGCGGCAGTGAGGACATCCTGCTCGTGGACGGCGATACCATCACCGTGCCCGAAAAGCCGACGACGGTGCAGGTGGTCGGTGCGGTCGTCAACGGACGCGCCGTGCTGTTCAGGCCGGGCGCGCGCCTGGAGTACTATGTGGAGCAGGCGGGCGGCTTTGCGCCGGATGCCGCCAAAGATCGGATCGTCATCATTCATGCGGGCGGCGGCCTGATCCCGGCCAACCGCGTGCGCGAGCTGCGCCCTGGCGACGTGATTATGGTGCCCAACCGTGTGCTGGCCGAGAAGATATCGAGCAATCAGAATGGCTTCGATTCTTTCTTCCGCTCCGTCACGAGCTCAGCCATTATCTTTAAGCTCGCCACCAGCCTGTTCGGGCTGTGACCTAACTCTCCGTCCCCCTTCCCTGCCGTGTTAGCGGCGAAGCAGGGAAGGGGGAAACCCGGCTTCTCCTCTCCCCTCTCCTTCTCAAGGAGAGGGGAAGGGGTGAGGTTCTCTTCCCTCTCCCCCAACCTCCCATCCCCATCCCACCGCCGGGATCGCCGCTCAATAGTTCGCCCCTCCACCTGGCGCTCCCTGATTCCGGGAAGAAAATTTCTAGCTTTTTCCTGACAAGCTTTTGCGGATCTCCGTCACAGAAGGGCCGTTCATTACGTCGTTATCTGTGTCTAGAGCGCTGATGTATCCATCGCACCTTGCTGCTCGAGGCAACGTTTGCTCCCGTAGGAAACGACACGAGACAGCGCCTCCATTCGTAACAAAGGAGAGAGAACGATGCGAACTCAACGCGGGCTGCCCTATGGGCTGACCCTAATCGCGCTGCTGGGTCTGGCCTTCACTGGCTGGACTCATTCCAACCCCGCCTCCGCACAAGGCGATGCCAATCCGCCTGCGGCCCCCGGCCAACCACCGCCACCCGGCATGATGCCCGGCGGTCCCGCCACGCTTGCCGCCAGCGGGGATTTTGTCTACGTCCTCCGAGGGAATACCCTCTACAAGATGAAAGCGGACGACCTGTCGCTGGTCACCCAGAAAGACCTTCCGGCTCCCGCGGGCCTTCCCGCCGCTCCCGGAGGTACGGAGAACAAGTAGTTTCTCGCCCATGAGTTCCCCTGCCGTCCTGCCGGCTAGAAGGGGCATGATAGCCGTCGGCCCCTTGTGACGGCATTCGCGGCTAACACAAGCTATCCCGAAACGCTTCTCGGTCCCTTTTAGCAGCGGTGACGGGCATTCTGCGCCGTTTCGAGAGAGTTTGTAAGATTCATTGCGACACGGTGGCGACAGTCGGAACGCCGATTGCGCCGCCATCTCTGGCGCCCATCGAGCGCGCTGTCTCGCGCGTTTCCGCTGCCCCCATTCTTTTTCCCTCTCCTAAGAATTGTAAGAGAGGGAAAGGAGTGAGGGCCTCTCAACAGAGGGTCAGGTTTGAAAACGAAACCCGGCAGAGTGCTTTGTGCATTCTGCCGGGTTCTTTAGTTTGGTCTGCGCCGCGAAAGCGGGATCTACCAGGAGGTGTTGCCGACTTCCGGCAGGCCGCGTCCCTGGCGGTCGCTGACGGTCAGGCTGAACGCAAACGGCTCGCTGCCGCGCACCCATTTGACCAGCACCTGGTTGTCTCCCGCGCGCAGGGTGACATCCACCGCCCAGGGACCGCTGCCCAACTGAGGACGGAAGACCTCGCGGTTGAAGCGGCGCAGCACCAGCGCGCCGTTGAGCCAGACCTTGACGCCGCTATTGGTATTGGCGACCAGACGCGCCTCGCGGGTCGTCGGGCTGCGGAGGATGGTCTGTCCGTAGCAGACGCCGGAGGAACCCCGGAACAGCGGCTCCAAGTCAAGCACGCTTTCTGGGAAGGTGAGCTTCTGCCACTGCACCTGCTGAAGGTTCCGGCTTAGATAGCTCTCGCCCAGTCCCGGCCTATCCTCCGGCATATAGGAGCGGTCAAAGCCCTCGCCATCGAAATTGGCGAAGGGGCCGACCGCCCACCAGCAGGAGGCGCCCATCAGCATAAACTCCGCCTCGACCGGCGTGCCGCCGCCCTCCGGGGCGAAGCGCAGCATGACCGTGTTGGCGATGTCAATGCGTCCCTGTCCCTCCTTCACATGCAGGGTGAAGTCGGTGCGCAGCGTGCCGGTGCTGGCGGCGATATACTGGCGCTGGCCCAGCGTCGGCGGCGTGGTGACCTGCCAGCCGGGCGGGGCCAGCAGCGTGACGCGCCCGCTGAACGGGCTGGCGCCGCGATTGACGACCGAGAAGGTGAGCGTGCGGGGTTGATTAAAGGCGATGGTCGGCGTCTCGCCCGCGTCCATGACGACCTCAAAATCCCCGGCCTGCGTGAAGAACGCATTGGGCGGCGTTACCAGCAGAGGCTTGATCAGCGTATTGTCGGCCCAGGCAATGGCGCCGGCCAGATCGGGCGCTACCGGCGCGGCAGGCGCAGCCGAGGCCGCTTCCGGGGCAGAGGGAGCCGGAGCGACTGCCTGCGGGATCGGAGCGGCCTCGGCCACCGGCTGGGGCCGGAGAACGCCCGGCTGGGCTGGAGAAGCGGCCTCCGATGGCGATTGCGGCTCCGGCGTGGGGGAAGGGACGGCTTCCGGCGCGGGCATCTGCGGCGCGGTGGCTTCCACCGCTGAGGCCGCCTCCGATGCCGTCGGCACAGCGGGAGGGGCTGGGGCACCTGCCGCGCTCTCGGCCTTTTTGGCCTCTTCGGCCTGCTGCTTGTCGCGTTCGGGGGCTGGCGCACCTGCCAGGCTCTCGGCTCCCGGCGGTGGCGCGGAGACTTCCGTGAAGGGTGCCGGTTCCTCGTGTTGCTCCGGCGCAGCGGAGGGCGTCTCCGGGGCCGCAGGCGCCGCTGCCGCCGTTTCGGGTGTCTCCGGTGCAAGGGGCCGTTCGGCAATGTCCGGAGGGAGAAAGGAGGAAGCGGAGGGTGGCTCCCCAAGCTGCACGTCCGGGCAGCGGGCCGCAACGACTTTCTGCCCGACCGCCATCGTGCGCTCGACTGCTTCCGTGAGGGTCATGGGCGCCTCGAAGTCGCGCATCCCCAGGCCCGGAATCAGGATGTCGCCGATGGGCCGGGTCCATTCGGCGGGCAGGCCGCTGCCCCCGCGCAGGATCCCCAGCACCGCCCCCAGCGCCCCACCAACGATCTCTGAGTCGTAGCCGCAGTTGACCGCCGCGCACAACGACCCGCCGAAATCTCCCGAGCCGTAGAACAGGCCGATGGTGAAAAACCCCATGTTCTGCGCTACGTCCGTGAAGTTGGGATGGCCGACCTCATGCTGCACGCTCTCGCGCGCCTCCAGCCAGGTCGCGGCCCGCTGTGCGGCGGCCAGCGCGGTCTTGATGGCGCGGGCGGTACGGCAGGTGCGGGGAATCATCGCCAGGCCGATGGTGGTCAGGATCAGTGGGTCGGAGAGGAAGAAGGCCGCGCTTCCCAGCGCCGCCAGGAACATCGCCGCCCAGAGGCCGTCCTCGCAGTGGTCGAGTTTGGCGTCGTGGTAGGCGTAGGCGGCGGCGACCTGCGGTGCGCCCGGCGCGAGCAGGGCCCAGAAGTCGGCGCGCATCACCCCGCCGGTAGCGTGCCGGAACCAGTTGTTATAAGCTCCGGAGGCGGGAGGCGGCAGGCCGCGCCGCAGGTTCAGCGCCGCATAGCCGAACTCGTCCTGCGGATAGTCCAGATGCTCCAGCCAGGCCACCGCCAGATCTTCCGGTGCAACCTCCGGCCCCGCCTGCTCCATCACCTCCAGCCACACCAGCGGGAAATCCAGCGCGGCGCTGGCGGCCGGTTGGCCGGGAACGGGACTATAGAAGTTATTGCGGCCCGGCGTCAACTGGCCGCGCAGCCCCGTGCCCAGCGTCACGCCCGCGCTCTTGCCCTGCCAGCCGCCGAAAACCTTGTCACGATAAGTCTCTAACGTCAGCGTCAACGCCGCCATGCCGTTCTGCCGCCTCCTGCCTCTGCGGGATAAGTGCTTGCTGCAACCTGTGGCATTATAACCTGCCACGCTCCGCCCGTCAAGTTGCCCTGCCCTGGCGGTTAAGAAGGCAGAAAACGTTCGGGTGAATCGTCACGGTTAGATAGCGTTGTGTAAATACGGCTTTTCCGGGAATTTTCCTACGGCTCGGGTTTTAGGTAGGTGAAGGTGTTCTTCCAATCTAGTGCGTTCCCCTTCTCCCATAGGCTGAGGAGGGCGCGTACCTTGCCGCCTATATCTCCTTGCGCGATGCTTCTCTCATCAATAAAAACGATCCCGGCGTGGTCGCGCCCTTCGGTCGCCCATTGCATCATCAGAGGGGCTATGGTGCGCTGGTCGTAGGTCACGAAGGTAAGCCCTTCTTCCAATGCTGCCGTTAGGATCACAGCGTCCTCTGTTCGTAGGAATGCGCCGCCGCACCACGTTTGCAGGCTATGAATGACGCTCTCCGTTCGCTTGGCCTTCACTTGCTCTGCCACATCCGGGGAGATATGCGCGTCCGTCAGCAGAGCAAGCATCAGGAAGGCTGCTCCTCATCTTGCTTAGGGAACGTGAACACGCGGAGGTTAGGAAACCTCCGTTTCAGCCGCTCCTCACCCATGTTGTTATCGGCAAGCGCCTGGTCTATCTCCTCGCGGAAAGCCTCGTAGTAGTTCAGCGCAGCCTTCACGTTCTCGACCGGGCACTGCAAATAGGCGGCGGTGCGCTCGGCGTCCATATCGAAGCCTCTGGCTACCATGACGAACTCCCATACCGCCATGCCCGACTGCTTCACAACGGGCTGCCGCCCTATGAACGTGTTGCGGAACTCGATCCCGGCGAATTCCTCCTCGCGCAACGCCTCGTCCAGCAATAGGACGCCAGCGCGGGTGCGGGTCATGCCGTTGCCTAGCCTTCGGGCAAAGCGGTCAAGCCGGTTTACCAGTTCATCGGGTAGGCGCAGACTGAGAATTTGAGACACGGACATAACCCTCCTTTCTGTTGTTGGTGCTATTGTACACTAAAGCAACAACGTTTACGCAGTTTTGCGTGAAAAATAGGAACATGAAGCTCGGCCCGTTCGTTTAACCTAAGGAAAGAGGATATTTATGCCGATGTCATATTAGGCAACCATTGCCGAATCTTCTCTTGTCGATCTCTTTCGTGAGTGGAGAACAGATGTCGCAGATAGCGCCCAAACCAATTATCGCTCAGGTTATCCGCACCTGGCAGGTGCCGCCAGGGCTAAAGTTTGCGCTCGTGAAAGATGTGGAGGGGCGCATCTGGGCCGTGGAGTCCTGCCCTGTGGGAACGCATTTCTGGACGGTAGCCCAGGTGGCGGAACTGCCCCGTGGGGCGCGCACTCGGCGCGTTCTGGAGGAAGTGGCGCGCGTGGGGCAGCGTCTTGAGCAGACGCGAGAGCAACAGCCGCCCATCCCGTTACCGCGCTCTGTCCGGCGTGACCTGCTTTCTAAAGACGCTTCCGAGCCCTCCGCCGCCCTTTACAGAGAGGAGCGCGCGCGCAGAGCCAGACCCGCACGATTGCAGAGACGCGCCGCGCCAGCTGCCGCCAAAACGCTTGCTGGCGTCTGAGCGCCGATTTCGGAGCGGGTTCTGTCTGGCCGCTTGACATAACAACACAGGCCAGGTGTACGATACACCCGGCCTGTTTCTATTGGTTGGGAGTCGCTCTCCGCCAGCCAGGGAATAGGTTCTAAGTTCTACAGGTTAGGGAACTTCCGGGGTTTCTTTTGGTCGGGAGTTGCTTCTCCGCCGGCTAGTGGCGCAGCCCGATGATCTCGTAATGGGCCACGCCGTCGGGAATGGGGACGCTGACCACATCGCCGACCTTCTTTTTCATCAACGCCTGACCGACCGGGGAGGAATAGGAGATTTTATCGTTGAGCGGATCGGCGGAGGTGGCGTCTACGATGGTGAATTCAAACTCGTCGTCGGTTTCCAGGTCACGGACGGCCACGATGGAGCCCAGCCCCACCTGATCGCCACCTATCACCTCATCCTCGACAACCTTTGCCCTCTCCAGCAGCGCCTCCAACTCCGCGATTCTGCCGTTAAGAATAGCCTGGGCCTGCCGCGCCGATTGATATTCAAAATTCTCCGAGAGGTCCCCATAACCTCGGGCTCTGCGGATCGCTTCCGTGATTTCCGCGCGCTTGACCGTGCGGAGTTCGTTAAGCTCCTCTTCCAGCCGCTTCTTGCTGCTTTCGGTAAGAATCAGTTCGTCGTGATGCATGGCCCGTTGTCTACCCTCTTGCTATCCGAATTATGCCCGATCTGCGTCAAAAAAAACAGAGTGCGAAGGCGCTGGCAAGCTCACGCCGGTTCGCACTGCAATTTAAGATACCATAGCCATGCCCCGCTGTCAATAATTCCGACGCAAATCGGCAGCCCTAGATTTCACTACCGTACACTTTTTCTGTCGGGGCAAAGTCTCCGTATGCTCAACAGAACTGGAATAGGTAATCCTTCGTTGAGGCAATGCTCAATCCAGAGCAGCCCGATCTGAAAGAGGCTCAAATCGCACCGATCTCTGCGG
>DASRGZ010000090.1:0-14103 GCA_035650735.1 Chthonomonadaceae bacterium | reverse complement strand
GACGAAGACCGAAAGGCGGCGCAACAGCGTGCGCTCCGCCTCCGAGAGCAGATCGTAGCTCCAATCAATCAGGGCGCGCAAGGTCTGCTGACGGGGCAGGGCCGTGCGGCTGCCCCCGGTCAGCAGGCGGAAACGGTCGTCAAGCCGCTGGGCCAGCTGCTCCACCGCCAGCGCCCGGGCGCGCGCCGCCGCTAGCTCGATGGCCAGCGGAATGCCGTCGAGCCGGGAGCAGATCTGGACCACGGAGGCGGCGTTCTGGGCGGTGACGGCAAAATCGGGCCGGCTCAGCACCGCGCGCTCGACAAACAGGCGCACGGCCTCATACTGGCTTAACTGCTCCAGGGTAGGCAGCCGCTTCTCATCCGGCAAGGACAGGGAGGGAACATGATAGAGCGCCTCCCCCAGCAGCCCCAGGCCCTCGCGGCTGCTGGCCAGAATGCGCACTTTGGGACAGGTGCGCAGCAGGGTATCCGCCAGCTGCGCGCACGCCGTGAGCAGGTGCTCGCAGTTATCCAGCACCAGCAACAGCGATTTCGGGCGTAGGTAATTGGCCAGGGTCTCCCCCAGCGGGCGGTTCGGCTCCTCGGACACGCCCAGCGCCACCGCCACCGTTTGCGGCACCAGCCCCAGATCGGCAATCGCGGCCAGTTCCACCAGCCACACGCCGTCGGCATACTCCTCCACCCGATCCGCGGCCACCTGTAAGGCAAGCCGGGTCTTGCCGCAGCCGCCGGAGCCGGTCAGAGTCAGCAGGTGGGCCGTGGAGAGCAGGCGCTTGATCTCTTCCATCTCCTTTTCCCTGCCGATAAAGCTGGTCAGTTGCACCGGCAGGTTATGCGCGAAGGCTTCCAGCGAGCGCAGGGGCGGGAAATCGGCGGGCAGATTCGGGTGCAGCAGTTGATAAAGATGTTCGGACTGCTGGAGATCCCGCAGGCGGTGCCGTCCCAGGTCGCGCAGGCTGACCCCTTCCGGCAGGGCGTCGCCCAGCAGATCGCAGGCGGCCTGCGAGAGAAGCACTTGACCGCCGTGACCTGCCGCTAGCATCCGGGCCACGCGGTTGAGCGGCGGGCCAAAATAGTCGCCGCCCCGCGCCTCAGCAGCCCCGGTATGCAGGGCCATCCGCACCCGCAGGCGGATCGGCGCCTGCCAGTCTTCGGAAGCCAGGGCGCGCTGGGCCGAGAGGGCCGCCGCCAGAGCCGACGGCGCGGCGTCGAAGGCGGCGCAGAAGGCATCCCCTATGGTTTTGAACACATGGCCGCTATGCTGCTCAATGGCCTCCTGGAGCAGGACGTCATGGCGGGCCAGGGCCGAGCGCATGGCTTCGGGGTGCTGCTCCCAGAGCCGGGTGCTGCCCTCGATGTCGGTGAAGAGGAAGGTCAGGGTTCCGCTATCCATCGGATGCCTTGCGATACAGGATGAGTTCCGAGCGCCGCCTCTCCGGCAGAGTCAGCGGGAACCGATCCATCAACTCCGCCCCCTTCCGCCGCGTTTTGGCGCCCTCGCCGTCGTAGGTTAGCTCATAGGTCGCGTCCGGCTCCAGGCCGTGCAGCGAGACCTCGACGGTACGGTACGGGCTCTCGGCGCGGCGGAAGAGGAGGATCATTCCCTCGTTCAAGTCAGGTCGGTGATACTGCGAGGCCGCCCAATCTGCCGGGCTCTGCGGATAGGGCAGCAGCGGATACCAGGCGCCGGTGAGCAGGCGCCGCACCGCCCGATACCGGCTCGCCAATTGCTGGCCGCGCTGGAGGTCGAAATCGGGCGCATCGGCGATCCAGCCCAGGCAGAGCGAAGAGGCCAGCGTCGCATGAAACGAGTAGTCGTCCAGCCGGTTGAGATGGGCGACGATGACATTGTTGGGCAGGTACTGGCTGAGCGCCCACAGGCTCTCTAAATCGGCATCGTCGTCGAACCAGTAGTCGCTCTTCTGGTGGAGGTGCATCCGCATGACCGTCTCCAGGTCAATGCGGTGGCCGCCACTGGCGCACTCCTCCCGCAGGCTGTCGGGCCACGTTGCGGCGATGCGATCCCAGAAGGCGTACAGGCCCTCGACATACTTCATCTCGGTAATGCCCTGGCGGTCGGGTGCGTCGTTAAAGCGCCAGTAGGGCAGCGGGTCCATGTTGAAATCCTGCCGGTAGACCCGAAAGCCGGGCAGATCCATAAAGCCCTTGACGATGTGAAAGAAATAGTCCTGTACCTCGGGCAGCCCGAAATTGAGCAGGTACGTCTCCTGGGGGGCTTCCTGGCTGCGCAGGAGCCATTCGGGATGGCGCTTCTGCAACTCCGTCCCAGCCACCACACGCTCCGGCTCAAACCAGAGGCCGTAGACCATTCCGTGCTCTCGCGCGGCCTCCGCCACCGGCCCCATGCCCTGCGGATAGGCGTCCTTGCGCGGGTTCCAGTTGCCTGCGCCCGCCGGCCAGCCGCCCTCAAACCATCCCGCGTCGGTGATCAGGGCTTCCAATCCCAGCGGCGCATAGGCGCGAATGAGCGAGATCTGGTTGGCGGCGTTGCACTCGTTGAGCCAGCCGCCGCCGCGCGTGAAGCAGGTATTGCAGAAGAGGATGGGTTCCGGGGTTTTGCCGCCGCGCCTGGCCGCGTAATGCTTGTAGATAAGCTCGCGGAACTGAGCGTTACTTTCGAGGGTATCTCCTGTATGATACAACACGAGGATACGCACGGAACGCACTCGCTCTCCCGGATGCAGCCGGAAGCGCGTCCGTTCTAACCCAGCGGTAGCGCGCAGCCGCTTCGGCGCGGGGCACTCCAGCTGGGCCTTCCAGTTTCCCGACCAGCCGACGGCGACGATGGCCCAGGCGTGCCCCATCTCGATCTTAAAGAACGGGAAGTCTCGCGTCGAGGAACGGCCCGACCCCGCCGAAAGCGTCTGCGGGTGCTTTTCGTCCACCGGCAGCATCTCGGGCCGATACATCTCCGGGGCGGGAATGCCGCCGTTGCAGCGGTGCAGCAGGAAGGGGCCGTCAGCGGCGGTGGCGTGAAAGGTCAAGTCCATCGACTGGACCTCTTCCAGGAGGGGCGTATCCGCCGAACCGGCGTTCTCGAAGGTGAGCACCCACTCCAGCGCGGGAAAATCGGCGTAGCGAGTCGCCTCCCAGCGAACGCGCAATCCGGTGGCGGGGTCCGTCCAGGTCGTCGTAATTCGGGCGCGATCTGGGTCTAATTGGGCGGTCTGCCGCTCCTGGCGCCAGTGGTCGAGCAGGACATCGCTCGGCCTGCCCGCATAGAGAAAGTGGAAGGGATATCGCCCGCCCTGGCCCGGCGCGCCCATCTCCATCTCCTCCAGGCGGTAGACCTTGCCGCTCTGCGTGGTGATGGCGGCCTCTGCCCAATCGGCGTGGTCACATGCGGGTCCGTCGCCGCCGTCGTCCACGCGCAGATCCAGCGTCATCACGCTCCCGGCGTCCACCTCCACGCGCTGGGCCTCCTGGCCGCCCCGAAGCACGCCGGAGCGGTAAATGGCGCGGCCCGCCGCTTCCACCGCGAAGACGACCGAGCCTAGCGCCCCTTGCGTCCGCGCGTTGTTATCCACGCCCACCCAGGCGGCAAACTGCCGGATCGGCTCCGGCGAGTGGATGCGGAGATGGCTGACCGCATGGGTTCCGATCCCGTGCTGGAAGCGGCGCTTGCCGATGACCAGGGGGGTCTTGAGGATGGAGCGGTTGCCCTCCAACTGCTCATAGTCCTGGCGGATGAGTTCCAGCAAAGGCCGGCGTGGTGCCGTGTCGTAGGGTACGCTCAGGATCGCATCCTGCCAGGCGCTCGCCGCGTTGTCTACACCCATTGCGTTGCCCTCCCCAATGCAAACGAGCAGTATCGCCAGCACAAGCCGCCACAACATCCCTTGCTATCCTTTCGGGACCCTATCCGGCGACGGCAGCGCGCACGGCCTGGAGGTTGGCTTCCGGGGAGGCGGGCGGAGTGGGCACGGCGCATCCCGGCGCCAGAATAAGCCCGCGCCCCTGCACGGCGGCAATGGCCTCCCGTCCCTGACGCACGATCTCTTCTGCCGACACCTGGCCGAAAGTGGTTTCGTCAATGCCCGTCATTAGGCACACCCCCGTCTTCGCGCGCACGGCCCCGATATCCGGGTTGCCTTCCAGCCAGTTGCTCCAGCTATAGACCTGAAAGCCGCGCAACCCCAGGATCAGATCGGCATAAATTCCCCGCCCGTGATGATGTACCACATTGACCGCCCCGCTCCGGGCCGCATCCAATATGTGTTGATCGTAGGTCAGGAAATGCTTCTGGTACTCGCCCGCCTCCATCGTATCCGCGTCGGCTCCAGAGATAGCCAGATATATCCCATCGCCCCCATTGGCGATCAAAGCCCTGGCATAGTTGGCGAGGGAGACGGTGATCTGGCCCAGCCCCGCGTGAGTCGCCTCCGGGTCGGCGCGCAGAAACTCCAGCGTGCGGCCACCGCAGAGCTTTTGCGCCGTGGCGAACACGCCGAATAGGGTATCTACCAGCGGCACGTCATCGCCGATTTGCGCCCGGATCTGGCGGATGGCGGCCAGTTGTTGGCCGAAGTTGCCGCTCTGCCCATCCAGAACGGGCAGACGCCTCCAATCCGCGGCGGACTGCACCCGGGGCAGATCGGGTGGCATCTCGTAGGGGATGTCATGCATGATCTTAAACAGGTCGGGATCGTAGCGCCGATAGAAATCCAGCTCAGCCCGCACCATCTCCTCTCCGGCGGGCGGTTCCAGCCCGAAGTGATACCAGAGGCTGTAGGGCACCCGGTCCACAGGCTGCGCCTGGCACGCGGCCAGAATACGTTCACGCTTGTTCATGATCTCCCTCCTGACTTCCTGTCCTGGCAAGGTGATACCTCGCTGTCCTGCATGCGCTCCACACGGTAGGTCCGATGGGCTAGGCCACCAGATGCCTGCCGCTCTGCCTCCCTATTCCCCGCCAGCAAAAGGATTCCTGCCCTCTCTTCTTGCGGCCCAGAAAGGTTCTTCTTCCTGTGTGCAGGAGCCGCCAGGGCTTTCCGCGAAATAGGCAAATAAAAACGGTAAAAATGCGGGTTGCCAAATCCCCCGCCCGTTACGTCACTATCTATATCCCATCTATCCCGCGCTCAGAGGAACCGCTATACTCCAAGCGCACACCTGTAAGACCGCGCCCTGCGCCCCGCTGCGCGGCTGCCGCGTTCCGGTTACTGTCTCCGTAGGCGGCCCCAAAGGAGGGTCCCCATGGATATGCGAGACATTGGCGCGCGCATTAAGCGCCGCCGCGAGTATCTGAGCACTATCGGCAAAGGCTATAGCCCCGACGAAGTCGCCGCCAGGCTGGGTCTGACCCGCATGGCCTATACCCATTTTGAGGAAGGAAGGCGCGAAATTGGGGCTCTGGATCTGGTCAAGCTCGGCGAGTTACTGCACTGTAAAATCGCTTACTTCTTCGGTCAGGATAAGGGGCCCGCGTCCTTGATTGACCTCTCCAACGGCCACCATACAGCGCTCAAGCCAGACACCTGCCATCAGCCCGCCACCAAAGCCGATATCGAACAGCTCCAACAGCAATTAACGGCCCTGACTCAGGCCCTGCAGCCGGCTCCTCCTGCCAAGCCGGAACCCTCTTGCTCCTGCCACTGCGGCTGCTGCCAGGAAGAGGTTCCGCTTGCCTTGCAGACCATCTATGCCATCCAGGCCAGGGTCTATGAGGGCTTGCCGCCCGGCAAAGCGCGCGAGCAGTACGCGGAGAGTTTGCGCGTGCAGGCCGAGGCGGCGCTGGCCCTGCTGGAGCACCACCTCGATACCAGCGAATCCTGACAGCGTTTCAGGAGGTTTCCCGGGGCGCGTGAACGTACTTGAACACCAGGCAGTCCTGTACGGTAACCAGCCCTTCGGTGACCATCTCCTCTAACAGCGGCAGAAAGCGCTCGATCCGTTCTGCCGTATCCACGATCTCGATTCGGATAGGCAGATCGGTGGAGAGGTCCAGCAGAGAGGCGCGATGGATGCGGCTGTTGGCGCCAAAGCCCTCGATGCCCTGCGTCACCGTCGCCCCGGCCAGTCCCTCCTGCCGGGCCCGCTGGACGATGGCGTTGTAGAGGGGCTGCCCGTGCCACTGATCCGAGCTGCCGATATAGATGCAGACCTGTTTGGCTGCGCCCTGGATTTTCATTGCCTGATCTCCCTCAGATAGGCGCCCGCGTCAGCAGCCGCGCCGCCACCATCCCACCATAGGCGGCGGCATAGCCCAGAAGCACACTGCCCAGGATATTGAGGCCGGCAAACCGGAGGGAGGCATGCCGCACCAGTTGCAGCGTCTCGTATTCAAACGTCGAAAAGGTCGTGTAGGCCCCGACAAAGCCGATGGCGATCAGCAGCCGCCAGGTATCGCTCAGGGGGAAGCGCTCGGCCAGCGCGGCGAACAGCCCCAGGATAAAGCACCCGGTCACATTGATGACCAGCGTGCCATAAGGGAACGCTGTGCCCCATTTCTGCCCGATCCACGTGCCCACGATAAAGCGAGCGTTAGCGCCGAGAAATCCCCCCATTCCCGCCACCAGATATTTCATCCACACGAGCGTTTCTTCCCTCCCTCTCCTCACAGGGCCTTTCCCTCGTATTTGACCTAACCCCCCGTCCCCCTTCCCTACTACGTTCGCTCCGCTCACAGGGAAGGGGGACCCGGCTTCTCTTCCCCCTTCTCCCTGGCAGGGAGAAGGGCCGGGGATGAGGGGAGAACAAGGCTTCTCGGTTCCCCCTCTCCCCTGTTCTTGGGAAAGGGGGCCTCTCTCCCATCTCAGGATGGATGTACGTCATCCACCCACTTGACCTCTTCGGGCGGCTCGACGGTTTCGATGTCCAGATTCACCACGATAGGCTCTTGTCCGCTGCGCACCACCACGCATTCGAGCGCCTCTTCGGTGCTGGCGTTGATCTCCTGGTGCGGCACAAAGGGCGGCACGAAAATAAAATCGCCCGGATCCGCCTCGGCGACGAACTCCAGATGCTCGCCCCAGCGCATCCGTGCCCGTCCCTTGACCACATAGATGACGCTCTCTAGCTCGCCGTGGTGATGCGCGCCCGTCTTCGCGTTGGGGTGAATGGTCGCCGTGCCTGCCCAGAGCTTCTCGGCTCCCGCCCGCGCACGGTTGATGGCGGCTGCCCGCGTCATGCCGGGCGTCTGCGGCGTGTTGGCATCCAGTTGCCCGGCTTTGACAATGCGGACACCGTGTTGCTTCCAGTCCGGCGTTTTTTGGTTGTCTGCCATTGAGTTTACTCCTCTCCTGCTGCTCGACGATGGCAAAGGCGCGCACTGGAAACGTGCCAATCCCCTTCACCTGCACAGCACGGCGAGTGGGTCAGTGCGCGATGTGCAGCACAGCTTTGCCGGGATAACGCCTGTCCAGCAGTTGCTGCGCCACCTCCGCCACCTCTGTCCAGGGCGCTTCCACGCTGATGCGCGGCTTGAGTTTGCCCCTCGCAATCAAGCTTGCCAATCGCGCTAATCCTACAGAGGCAGGCTCGACCGTTCTTAGTTCCGCGAAGAGAATAAAGCCATACAGCACCGCACGGCCGGTCAGGAAGAACTGCGCGGCATTAAAGGTCACTTCTGCCCCGGCAGAAACCCCTAATGAGACACACACGCCGCCCTCGGTCAGTTGAGTCAGAGCGGTACTGAGCGTCTTGCCACCCACCGAGTCCACGATCAGGTGGTAGGGGCCGAACGGCTGCTCGGCGGGCAGTTCTTCGCCGATGACAACGGCCTCGGCTCCAGCCTCCTTCACCTCAGCCACGTAGGAGGGAATTATGGCGCTGACAGAGTGGCAAGGCCTCGGCTCCAGCCTCCTTCACCTCAGCCTCCTGCTCGGCGTGGCGGATATGGGCGACGGCTCGCGCTCCCGAAAGACGGCCCAACTGCAACGCGAAATCACCGACGCCCCCCGTTGCGCCTGTCACCAGAACGGGCCGTTCCAAAAGCAGGCCACCCTTCATCAAGGCGTGAAGCGCCGTCAGCCCGGCCACAGGCAGCGTCGCCGCCTGTGCGAACGTCACGGCCTCCGGCAATTCAGCGAGCGCGTTGGTGGGTACGGCGACATACTCCGCCCACGCGCCCCCACGCAGTATCCCGACGACCCGCGCCCCCGCTTTCGGACCGGAGCCATCGGCAGCGGCCTGCTCCACCACGCCCGCCAGGTCCCAGCCCGGCCGCCAACCCGCTTCGGCGTGCCTGGAGTAGCCGACCTCGCCCCGGTTGAGCGAGATGGCCGTGACGCGCACGACCGCCTCGGAGGGGCCGGGCGCAGGCGGTTCCACTTCACAGATCACCAGCCGCCCGGAAGCGGTAGGATCCACCACGACAGCACGATTCGTATTCATTCCCTCTCTCCTCCTTGGTTTGAAATTGCGCGGACTTAACGGAGTAGATGTTCCCACCCTCAAGCCGCATCGCGGCCCTGCCCTGTCGCTCCTTAGCCGCTTGCCGCCTGCCATTGGGGGTCCTGTTCCAATGGATAGAGGGGACGCCGAAGACGCCGATACGGCAGCCGCTCCAGGCGCAGGTCCGTGAAGCCAGGACTGAGGGCCATAATCGTGCGGGGAGCGTTGTCGCGCAACTCTGGGAACAGGTAGCCCAGCTTGACAACCACCATCTTATGCTTCAGTGGATCGATGCGAGCGCGCTGGAAGGAGGAGAGGTTGGCGAAGGCCCAGCGCTGTGTCGTCAGGATGACCGTCACGCCCTCCACCTGCATTACGGCCAGAGTAGGCGCGTCCTGGGGATCGAGATGCGCAACGCGGCCTCGCACTTCCAGCGGTTGGGCGTTCCTCTGATCCAGTTTTCCGCCTAGGCTCAATGTCACCTCCGCGCCGACCCCGGCCTGCGCGCATTGCGCGACAGACCCCGCATCCGTCAGCCCGGCAACCACAGCGTCCGGTACTCTTGCTGCCAGCAGCCGCTCGACAAAGAGCGGAATATCCCCGGCCCCTCCCGCCGTAACGTTATCGCCGGAGTCGGAGAGAAACACGGGCGCTTCGGGAGCGGCCAGCGCGCGGGAGATCGCCTCCTCCACAGAGGCCGTCTCCACGTCCGGGCCGAACTCGTTGCGCCGTTCCCAGACCGCCTCGGCAAGACGACCGGCTTGCTCCTGGGCTAATGCTGCCTCCTTCTGCGCCACCACCAGCGCGGAAACCGAGGTATGCGGCGAGTCCGTCCAGGCGCAGCCGATCATCAGGGAGGCATCCAGAATACCCGTCTCCTTCTCGATTGCGGGCAACCTCTGGTAGAGCGAGCGCGCCGGTTCTACCTCGGTCACGGCATGCTCTCCCGGCAGGAGCAGCGGCAGTTTCACCATCGCCGTCACCGGGCGCAATCCTTCCCGTACACAGCGGAGCAGGTGCGAAAGGGCGCGCTCCCGCGTCTCCTGTCCGTCCCGATGGGGCGCAGTCCGCAGCGCGGTCAGGACATTGGCAGCCTGAACTAACTTCGGTGAGATATTTCCGTGCAGGTCGAGGCTGGCGGCGATGGGAACCTGCGGGCCGACAAGCGCGCGGATAGCCGTGACCAGATCGCCTTCGCCATCACCGATCTCCTGGACTTCCATCGCCCCGTGCAAGTTCAAGTAGATCCCATCCACCGGCAGGGCGCTCTGCAACCGCTCCAACAGTTCGGTTTTGAGTTGCCGATAGGCATCCCGTTCCACGAGGCCGTGCGGGGCGGCCCCCGCCGTCAGCGTTGGGACAAGCTCGACGCCCTGCTCCCGAAAGCGGTTCCAAAACTCGCCTTCCACGCACTCCTCGCCTCGGCGAACAGAGAAGTCGTCCAGCCCCGTCGTCAACGTAGAAAAGGTATTGGTTTCGTGCCCGATTCCCCCAACAGCGATCCGCATGGCAGCCCTCCCCTGGCCTCTCGGATGTGCCCTTGCAGTTGTCTGTCCTTACGAGGATAGTGGTTTTGTACGGGAGGATCGATCTCCTTCCTGATGGCACGCCGCTCAGGATCATTGAGACGCTTGGCCGCAGGCCCTGGAGCCGGGGGTTGAAAACCTCCGATCCGTGCCGGGCATTGAAAATACCCGGCTAGAGGGCGGTTACGCCGCCAACCGTCCTTCGGACGGAACACCTGGCTTGGCAGGGCGTCCGCCAGGACGCTTGGCCGCAGGCCCTGGAGACGGGTACTTTCCGTGCCCGGCATCTTTTCAGCAGGAAACCCCATATCGCCGGTGAACAAAAGAGGCATATCCCGTTTTTGGAAAGAAAGCAGATCTTCGAGGTTACAAACTATGAGTGAACGGCTGCCTGTATCCGGATTGCCTGCATTCGCCCCAGACGAGGAAGCCTCTGTAATAGCGGCCTTTGCGCCTCTTCCTGCGCTGGCATTTGAGCAGCGCTGGCGGCAAACGCCGGAAGCGGGGCTGAAGCCAGGGCATGTGAAAGTGGGCCGATGCGAGAATGCGCTGTGGGCGCTGGCGGAAATGGAAGATGAGGACATATTTAACCTTGCGGACGCACATAATCAGCCCACCTGGGAGCTTGGCGACGTCTTCGAGGTTTTTGCGCAGCCGCAGGGCGAGCCGGGCTATATCGAGGTGCATGTGACGCCTGAGAACTATCGGCTGTATCTGCGCTTTCCCGACGAAACGGCGATTCGGCGGGTACGTGCCGGCGAGCAGAGGCATGCTGACTACGTTCAGGATCCGGAGGCCCTCGTATCGTACACGTGGGTTCACCGTCAAGAGAACTTCTGGCGCGCGCTGCTGAAGCTGCCGTTGCTGGTATCGCCTGGCGCGGTATGGCGGCTTTCCTTCTGCCGCTACGATGCCACGCACGGCGCGCAGCCGGTGGCTGCCTCCACCTCACCGTATACGGTTGCGGATTTCCATCGCCCGTCCGAGTGGTGGCTGTTTCTGGTGGGATAGTCGGGAGATCAGGCAGGGAAGGGAGCGTTTTCTTTTCGGGCGGCTAAAGCCGCAGCAACCGGGGCACCTAACCCCCCGGCCCCCTTCCCTCTTAGGGAAGGGAGGGACCCGGCCTCTCTTCTCCCCTCTCCCGCAGCGCCGGGGGTCGCGAGGCGGAGGGCTGTGGCAAGGCGGAGGCAGGGGCCGTAACCCTGCCGACCCTTGCAGTCCATTGCAGGCCCGACCCTGGCAGTGGGTTGGGTGAGGGCAGTCGCCGTAGGGCGACTTTGTGTTCTTGTTGCAGCGAATTTATTCGCCCGCAACCAAAACGGAAGGAGCCTCAGATAAAGCAACCGGAGGGAGGACCGAATGCAAACACGACGGATAGGCTCACTGACAGTATCCGTGATCGGACTGGGCTGCAATAACTTCGGCGGACGCCTTGACGAAGCGGGTACCGCCAGGGTCGTTCACGCCGCCCTCGATGCAGGCATCAACTTTTTCGATACCGCCGACGTCTATGGCGGGACGAAGAGCGAGGAGTTCCTTGGGCGCGCGCTCGGATCACGCCGGGACGAAGCGTTAATTGCGACCAAGTTCGGCGCAAAGATTGACGAGGCGCGCAAGGGAGCCAGCCCTGCCTACATCCGCCAGGCGGCGGAGGATAGTCTGCGCCGTCTCGGAACCGACCGCATTGACCTCTATCAGCTTCATACGCCGGACCCGGGAGTGCCCATTGCAGACACGCTCGGCGCGCTCAATGAGCTCGTTCAGGCCGGTAAGGTGCGCGAGATCGGCTGCTCGAACTTCTCGGTCGAGCAACTGCGTGAAGCAGAAAAAGCGGCGCAGGGCGGTGCGCGATTTGTCAGCGTGCAGAACCACTATAGTCTGCTGCATCGCGAGCCGGAGAACGGAGTCCTCGCCGAGTGTGAGCGTCAAGGTATAGCGTTCCTGCCCTACTTCCCGCTCGCCAATGGTCTGCTGACGGGCAAGTATCGGAAAGGGCAGCCTCTTCCGGAAGGAACCCGTCTCACGAGTGACGGGCGCTTTGCAGACTGGCTCTCCGAGGCTAATCTGGATCGGGTTGAAGCGCTCATCCAGTTTGCGGAGGCGCGGCGGCATACGATTCTCGAGTTGGCCTTCTCATGGCTGCTGACCCGACCTACGGTGGCCTCCGTAATCGCCGGAGCGACTAAGCCCGAGCAGGTGCAGGCCAACGTTGCCGCCGCCGATTGGCGGCTGAGCCGCGAGGATCTTGCCGAGATAGATAGGCTCTTGTCGCAGTCAGAGCGGTTGTAGCGGCTCTCATAGATAGTGGATGAAACAGACTACAGTACTCCAACCCTTGCGTAGCTTCGGGATC
This sequence comes from Chthonomonadaceae bacterium, assembly GCA_035650735.1. Taxonomy (GTDB): domain Bacteria; phylum Armatimonadota; class Chthonomonadetes; order Chthonomonadales; family Chthonomonadaceae; genus DASRGL01. The sequence continues at coordinate 1,867 of DASRGZ010000090.1, read as the reverse complement.
GAAACAGCATGGAAAATCCAACCTTTATGACCAGCATAACCAGGCGCAGTTTTATGAAAGCAGGCGCGGGCCTTTCGATAGCGCTGATGGCCCCGGAAAGGAGTGGCCGACAGATGCCTTCCCCAACCAGACGCCCCAAGCTGGCGGTTATCCTGACGGAATACGGCGCGACCAGTCACGGCCTCTGTTACTGCACCAAGTTTTTAGAAGGGAAGCAGTTCGACGACCACTTCGAGGAGCCGCGCTGTGATGTCGTTGCTATCCACCTCATGGAGGTCGCCAAGAACGACATCGGGGTCGCCACAGCCCAGAAGCATCATGTGCCGATGTACCCTTCGGTCGCTACAGCCCTCTGTCAGGGAGGCGATACGCTGGCGGTAGACGGGGTCGTGGTTGTCGGGGAGCATGGAACCTATCCCCTCAATGCAAAAGGGCAGCAGTTGTATCCGCGCCGCGAGCTCTTCGATCAGGTTGTGGGGGTGTTCCGGCAGTCGGGGCGCGTCGTCCCGGTCTTCAACGACAAGCATATGTCCTGGAACTGGACCTGGGCCAAGTATATGTGGCGCACCATTCAGGAGATGAAAATTCCCTGGATGGCGGGGAGCAGCCTGCCATACGCCAAGTACGAGCCGCTTGTCCCGCTGCCGCACGGCAAGAAACTGGACCACCTGATCGCGGTAGGCTATGGCCCCCTGGAATCCTATGGGTTTCATGCGCTGGAGACGGGGCAGCGGGTGGTGGAGTGTCGCGCGGGCGGCGAGGTCGGCGTCAAGAGCGTGCAGGTTCTCTCCGGGCAGGCCGTGTGGGAGGCGCACAGCGCGGGCCGCTGGCCGAAAGACATAGCAGAGGCGGCGTTGGGGGCCGTCAAAAGTCCGAGCGGAAAGCCGCAGGACTATACGAACGATGTTCATGCCTTCGACATGGAATATCGGGACGGGCAGCGCATGACCGTGCTGATGGCCAACGGCTACTGCCAGGAGTTCGCCTTTGCCTATCGGGTGCAGGGTAGCCCGGAGATCGTCGCCACCTCCTACCATCTTGACGACGTGCCGCGCCTGAAACACTTCTCCGCGACCGTGCGCGCTCTGGAAGAGATGTACCTGACGGGCAAGCCGACGGCGCCGGGAGAGCGGACTTACCTGACCACCGGCATTCTCGCCTATGGCATGGAGAGCCACTTCCGGGGCGGCGTGAAGCTGGAAACTCCTGATCTGAATATCGCGTACAGGCCGATGCCCACTCCGGCGCATTGGAAAGAGGTACTGCGCTGGTCCTGAGTTACCGGGCGGAAGCAGCCGTCATGGAAGCGGCAACCTTCCGCCGCGAGGAGTGGACCCTACGCTTTCGCCGTGAGAGTTTCACCGCCTCCTGCGGATGTCGTGGGGCGCGGTGAAGACCGAGGCGTAGTAGAGGACGCAGGCAACGGTGAAGTAGACCACGGCGGTCGAGGAGATGGCCGCGCTCATGGTGATGTGGTGGTCTACGGCGATCCCGATGGCGAGGGAGCCGAGTCCCCCACCCACCCAGCCGAGCAGGTTCATCAGGCCGGTGGCGGTGCTTCGGCGGTCGGGCGCGATCACGTCGTAAAAGGCAGCGGTGAGATTGGAGTCGTACATGCCTCTGCTGAGGCCGTACAGGGACATGGCGGCGATCAGCATCCAGGGATTGAGCGTGTAGCCGCAGAGAAAGACGAAGGGCGATCCCAGCAGTACCGCCAGCGCCTGCATCCGGATGCGCCCTTCCGCGCGCCATCGACTCCAGTGATCCGCGATGATCCCACCCAGCCCCGCGCCGATCATGCTCGCCACCTGGATAAAAAAGGTCGCGCCCAGGCCCGCCTCCGCCAGATTCAGCCCGAACTTCTCCT
>DASRGZ010000089.1:0-12037 GCA_035650735.1 Chthonomonadaceae bacterium | reverse complement strand
GACGAAGACCGAAAGGCGGCGCAACAGCGTGCGCTCCGCCTCCGAGAGCAGATCGTAGCTCCAATCAATCAGGGCGCGCAAGGTCTGCTGACGGGGCAGGGCCGTGCGGCTGCCCCCGGTCAGCAGGCGGAAACGGTCGTCCAGGCGCGCGGCGATCTGATCCGCCGATAAGACCTTGATCCGCGCCGCCGCTAATTCAATGGCGAGCGGAATGCCGTCCAGCCGAACGCAAACCTGCGCCACCGCCGGTGCGTTCTGCTCGGTGAGGGCAAATCCGGGGTAGCTGAGGGCCGCCCGCTCGACAAAGAGGCGCGTCGCCTCGCACCGCGCCAGGGCAGGCACAAGCGCTGCCTCAGCAGACGGCAGGCGCGGCAGTTCCGGCAGCGAGAGAGAGGGCACGCGATAGGCCAGCTCGCCCGCAATGCCCAGCGCCTCGCGGCTGCTGGCCAGGATGCGCAGGTTCGGACAGGCTTGCAGCAGTGTCTCCGCTAACTGTGCGCAGGCGGCAGACAGGTGCTCGCAGTTATCCAGCAGAAGCAGCAGCGACTTTGGCTTGAGATGCTGCTGGAGCGTTTCCAGTAACCGCTGTCCCGGCTCTTCCCGGATGCCTAGCGTCGAGGCCACCGTTTGCGGCACCAGCGCCGGGTCAGCAATAGCGGCCAGTTCTACCAGCCAGACCCCATCCGCAAAATCGGCCAGCAGATCCGCGCCCACCTGCGCAGCCAGCCGCGTTTTGCCGCAGCCGCCGGAGCCGGTCAGGGTCAGCAGGCGGGTCCTGGAGAGCAGGCGCTTGATCTCTTCCATCTCCTTTTCCCGCCCGATGAAGCTGGTGAGTTGCACCGGCAGGTTGGTCGTCTCTGGGGAGAGAGAGCGCAGGGGCGGGAAATCGGCAGGCAGATCCGGGTGCAGAAGCTGGTAGATATGCTCGGGCTGCTGAAGATCCTTGAGGCGGTGCGAACCCAGATCGCGCAGGCCCGCCTGTGACGGCAGGGCGTCACCCAGCAGATCGCAGGCGGCCTGCGAGAGAAGCACCTGGCCGCCATGGCCGACCGCCAGCAGGCGGGCGATACGGTTGAGCGTGGGGCCGAAGTAGTCGCCGTCCCGCGCCTGCGCCGTCCCGGCATGCACGGCCATCCGCACGCGCAGCCCCATCTCCTCCGCAGCCGTGCCGGAAACCTCGGAGGCCGCGCGAACCACCATCCCGGCCAGCTCGCGCTGCGCTGCCAGGGCGGCGACGAGGGCATCCGGAGCCGCAGCAAAGACGGCGCAGAAAGCGTCGCCGATGGTCTTGAAGACATGGCCGCGATGCGCCTCTACCGCCTCACGGAGGAGAGCGTCATGGCGGGCGAGTGCCTCGCGCATCGCCTCCGGGGCGCGTTCCCAGAGCCGGGTGGACCCCTCGATATCCGTGAACAGAAAGGTAGCCGTGCCCTCCGGCAGCGTAGACATAGCGATTGCCTCCGCGCGCAAGGTAGTCACTCCCATCTGCGCTGGCGTCTCTCATGGAGCGCACGCCTTGTAAGATGGCCCCACACGGTTGTGGGTGTCTACCCGCGCTGCGTTGTCCCTCGCCTTTTCGACGCACCCGTCTTTATCTCCTGCGGTTGACTTGCGCCCGCCTTTGCGCTATGATGGAGCGCGCCCCCCGCGCAGCAGAACCGCGCTCAGGTTACCGGAAGGAGGATCCAAGATGATTCCACGCAAGCTCCTGCCCGTGCTCATGCTCTCTATCACGGCTTTGATGGCTCCTGTGATGTCGCCTGCCCTGCCCGTGCAGAAAGCGCAGGCTGCCGCGCCGCCGCTGCCGACGGTGACGGGCGTCGCCGCGCAGCCTCTGGCGGCGCAGGTGAACCGGCTGGTCCAGGCGCTGGATTACCTGGGAAGCCCGCTGCCGGAAAAGACCAGGGCTGCGCTCAGGCGTGCCGTCGCCGAGACCGACGATGCGCGGCTCGTCCAGGCTGTCCAGGCGGCGCTGGACCCCTATTGCCTGCTCATGGTGGACATCAATCCGGAATCGCGCGTGAAGGTCATGCAGGGGCCTGCCAGACCGGAGCTCGTCGAGCAGGGCTGGCGGCAGTTCCTGGTCAAAGTCCACAACGCGGCGGGCGTGACGGCGGAACTGCGCGCGGTAAGCCCCAACGCGCTGCCCCTGCATGGCTCGCCGCCGGCAGAAGTGCGCAACCGCTGGCTGGATATGCAGATGTTTGACGGTCAGCCGCTTGCCAAAACGTTGAGCGGATTGGAATTGGAGTACCGGGTTATCCAACTCTACAGCCGGGACTCAGGCCGGCGCGAGGCCCAAATCGGCTTCAACGTCGGGCAGGGCACGCAGGACATCGGCTTCCGCAACGCCGCCGACATCCTGTTCCGCTGCCTGCCCGCCTCCGAGGTCACGCTGCGCGTGCGGGATGAGAACGGCCAGCCGACGACCGCCATGTTCACTATCCGCGACCGGCAGGGGCGAGTTTACCCTTCGCAGGCCAAGCGCCTCGCTCCCGACTTCGCCTTTCAGCCCCAGGTCTATCGCGCGGACGGTGAAAAGCTCAAGCTGCCCAGAGGCATGTACACCGTCGAGTACACGCGCGGGCCGGAGTATCTCGTCAAAACGCAGACCGTCGCGCTGAATGGCAAGCCGCAGACCCTGACGTTTAACCTGGAACGCTGGGTAGATCCCTCTAAACTCGGCTGGTGGTCGGGCGATCACCATATCCACGCGGCGGGCTGCGCGCACTATGCCAACCCGACGCAGGGCGTCTACCCACTGGACATGATCCGCCACTGCCAGGGCGAAGACCTGAAGGTTGGCTGCAACCTCACCTGGGGGCCATGCTTCGACTTCCAGAAGCAGTTCTTCACCGGCCAGGTGGATAAAGTCTCGCAGTACCCTTACCTGCTCCGCTACGACATCGAGGTATCGGGCTTCGGGTCGCATCAGTCCGGCCACCTGGTTCTGCTGCGCCTGAAGCAGGAGATCTATCCGGGCGGCGACTCGGATAAGCACTGGCCGACCCTCTGCCTGAATACCCTTCGCTGGGCCAAGCGGCAGGGCGCGGTGTGCGGCCCGGCCCATTCCGCCTTCGGGCTGGAAGTCCCGCCCGATTCGCCCCTGCCCAACTACATCGTCCCGCCCTACAATGGCATCGGCGCGAACGAGTACATCGTGGACGTGACCCACCAGGTCCCCGGTCCGGACGGCAAGCCCGTCCCCGCCGTAGATTTCATGTCTACGGTAGATACGCCGTACCTGTACGAGCTCAACATGTGGTACCACACCCTCAACTGCGGCTACCGGACGCGCATCAGCGGCGAGACCGACTTCCCCTGCATCTCCGGCGAGCGCGTCGGCATGGGACGCTCCTACGTCAAGCTGGACGGCAAGCTGGACTTCGATAGCTGGTGCGAGGGCATCCGCAACGGGCGCTGTTACGTCAGCGATGGCAGAAGCCATCTGATGGAGTTCACGGTCAACGGCCTGGGCGTCGGCGAAAAGGGCAGCGAACTGCGGCTGGCGCAGCCTGCCTCCGTCCACCTCACCGCCAAAGTCGCCGCGCTGCTTCCGGAGAAGCCGGATACGTCCGTTGATGCCGCCAGAGAAAAGAACAATCCCTGGGCCTGGCCGTACTGGCATCTGGAGCGCGCCCGCATCGGTCAGACGCGTGAGGTTCCGGTAGAGGTCGTCGTCAACGGCTACCCGGTCGCCCACAAGAACCTCGTCGCGGATGGCAAGATACAGGACATCGCCTTCGACGTGCCGATAAAGCGCAGCAGTTGGGTGGCGCTGCGCATCCTCGGCTCCTCGCACACCAATCCTGTGTTCGTCCTTATCGGCGACAAACCCATTCGCGCCAGCCGCCGCAGCGCCGAATGGTGTCTCAAAGGCGTGGATCAGTGCTGGTCGCAGAAACAGAAGTTCATCAAGCCGGAAGAGATGGACGACGCGCGCAAAGCCTACGATCACGCGCGCGATACCTATCGGCAAATCTTGAGCGAGTGCGACGCCGATTAAGCTATTGACACGCGCCGCCCGCTACGGTATAATGCACCCGTAAATCACCATTCTATTTAAAGGGAGCCGCAAAACCTGTGATGCGCATGAGGATCGTTCGCTAACGTAGATGCCGGAACGCCTGGGGTCGCCCATCCGCCCTTTTATCGAACCAGCGTGGAATTGAAACACGGGAGTTCGGATTGGGGCTTGCGTTCGCGTCTCGTTGTCGGGCCGTCCTCTGTGACGCAGGATGTAGCGCTCGGTCTTCGGGCCGGGCGAGGATTGAAACCCCGCCTACGATTTCGCACCGCTTTTTCTGCCGCCCTATGCGCTTTTCCGGCGCATAGGGCGGTTTTGTTTTTGGTTGGCACGAGCGCGCCGGAGAGACGCCCGCTCCGGGTTTGCGCGCCTGCACGCCGCGTATGCAAGATAAGAGGGCCAAGCATGACCCCACAGAAAAGGCTATCAGGAACGTTAAGAGTGCGCACCAGTTGGGACCCGGTGGCAGACTGGTATAACGGCTGGGTGGGCAAACGCGGCAGCGACCACCATCGCCGGCTGGCGATTCCGGCGGTGCTGGAGTTGCTGGAGCCGCGCCCCGGCGAGCATATTCTCGACATCGGCGCGGGGCAGGGCGTTCTGGCGCCCTTTATTGTCCGGGCGCGGGCGCGCTATACGGGCCTGGACGCCAGCAGCCGATTGCTGGAGTTCGCCCGCAAACATCATGGCGAGCAGGGCCGCTTCCTTCTGGCCGACGCGCACCGGCTGGCAGAGCTGCCGGAGTTACATCAGCGCTTTGATGCCGCCGTCTTTCTGCTGAGCTTGCAGGACATGGACCCGCTGGCTTCGGCGCTGACTTCCGCCGCCTGGACGCTCCGACACGGCGGTCGTCTGATCCTGCTGATGACCCATCCCTGTTTCCGCGTGCCCTGGCAGAGCGGTTGGGGCTGGGACGAGCGGCGCAAGCGGGCGTTCCGGCGCATCGAGAGCTATCTGACCCCGTTTTCCGTGCCGATGCAGCCCTATCCGGGCGGAAACGGGGCCACGCGCAGCTTTCACCGCCCGCTGCAAGCCTACATCAACAGCCTGGCGGAGTGCGGCCTGCTGGTGGAGCGCCTGCGCGAAATCCCGGCTGACAAAGCGCGCGCCGAGAACCTGGACAACCGGGAGATACCGCTCTTTCTGGGCTTACGCGCCCGCAAAGTGAAGACTTAATCACCACCCGCTACGAGGGAGGCGACTTTATGTTTAATGCACACAATATCAGCAAATATTATGGGGCGCGGGCGCTGCTCGACGGCGTTTCGCTTTCGATTGGAACCGGAGAGCGTGTGGGCCTGGCCGGGCGCAACGGCTGCGGCAAAAGCACGCTGCTGCGCATCCTGGCCGGGGCCGAGGCGGCGGATCGGGGCGGCGTCGGCGGGCTGCGGCGCGGGCTGTCGGTCGGCTACCTGCCGCAATTGTCGGACTTCGCGCCGGATTTGACCGTGATGGAGGCGGCAATGGAGGGCTTGCCTCCGGGCGTGGCGGCCTGGCAGGTGCGCAAGGCGCTCTTCGGGCTGGGCTTTCGCGAGAATCAGATGCCGCAGCGGGCCGGGACGCTTTCCGGCGGCGAGAAGACGCGCCTGATGCTGGCGCGGTTGCTGGTCGGTGAGCATGATCTGTTGCTGCTGGATGAGCCGACGAATCACCTGGATATTTCCATGCTGGATTGGCTGGAGACCTATCTGCGCGCCTATCGGGGCGCGTTCCTGGTCGTCTCGCACGACCGGCGGTTCCTGGATCGGACGGTAACGCGCATCCTCGAACTCGACGAGGGCCGCTTGATCGAGTACACGGGCAACTATACCGCCTATGCGGAGGCCAAGCGGCGCGCGTTGGAGCAGCAGCAGGAGGATTACATTCTTCAGCAGCGGCAGATACGCGCCCTGCGGGAGTTTGTCAACCGGCAATTGAACTGGGCTGCCGCCACGCAGAGCGGCCCGAAGCGGGGACGCGACTTCCGGGGGCGCATCTCCGAGAAGATGGCCAAGCGGGCGCGCGCCGCCGAGCGCAAGATCGAGCAGATCGTCAACCCGCCCGGCATGGAGGAGAAGCCGGGACGCCGGGGCGAGGTAGAGAAACTGCGCGACATGGCCCATCTCTCGGCTAAGTTCCTGGTGGAGCGCCGCAGCGGCCAGATCGTTTTTGAGGCGCGGGATGTCGCCAAGTCCTTCGGGGAGCGCACGCTGTTTGCGGGGCTGGATACCTACGTCACCTACGGCGAGCGGATCGGCATCGTCGGCCCCAACGGTGCGGGCAAGACGACGCTGGCGCGTGTGCTGCTGGGCCTGGAGCCGCCCAGCGCGGGGGAAGTCCGCACGGGAGCGGGCGTGCAGCCGTTATTTCTCACGCAGGAGCAGGAGCATCTCGATCCGGACAAGACCGCCCTGGAGATCCTGGAGGCAGGGGGCAACTTCACCCATACGGAGGCGCGCACGCTCCTGGCCTGCTTCCTGTTTCGGGAATCGGAGGTGTACAAGCGCGTGCGCGACCTTTCCGCCGGGGAGCGGGTGCGGCTGGCGGTCGCCGGCGCGGTCGTCTCCGGTGCAAACCTGCTCGTGCTGGATGAGCCGACCAACCATCTCGACATTGACACGCGGGAGCGCCTGGAGGATGCCATCGCCGCCTATTCCGGCACCCTCCTGGTGATCTCGCACGACCGCTACCTGCTCGACCGTCTTGCCGAGCGGCTGCTGGTGGTAGACAGAGGCCGCATCCAGGACTATCCCGGCAACTATAGCGATTGGGAAGCGTGGCGTGATGGCGTTCCCGATAGGCAGGCCGACATACTCTGAGTCTGCGTTCCTGCCGGGCGAACGAGGCCCGGCGTTGTTGGCGGCAATCCGGAAAAGAGGAATGCTCTCCCGGCAGCGCGAATTCAAAAACATCCGACGAAACTGTGGTTTATGATGGAGCCTTCGAGAGGCAATCACTTTTGATGGCAGGGCTACCCGAATTCTTTCGCACCACTGGAGAATTTCAGGGAAGACCCGGACAATGGGAGAGCCTGATACCCGGCGCAGGGTACACGGCAACCACAGGAGCGGCTGAACAGGAGCCATGCCATGAAGCGCCGTACCCGGAAGTGTCCTGCCTGCCAGCACACGATCCCTCGCTACTCGACCCAATGTCCCTATTGCGGCTGGAGATCTAAAATTGCCAATGTAGGCTACTTGTTGGTGGCGGTCCTGATCGCCGGCGCTATCATGCTGCTTTTGCGCGCGCGCTAGGATAGGCGGAGGGGCAGAAAGGAAAGAGGCCCGGCGCTTCGTGCCGCCTCCGCAAAGCAGGCTTGCCGTGTACGCAACGCACAACCAGATGCTTATAGCCGTGCCAGATAGGCTTTTCCTTCCCAAAGAAGAGCGAGAGCAGGGTAATTTGCCCTGCTCCCGTTGTTCATCCTATTGCCTGTGGCCTACTCCCTGCTGCCCGCTCAGGCGCGGGCGAGTTCGGTGCGCTTTTCGGCCCGCTTGCGCATGTTGGCGTCCAGGATCTTCTTGCGCATCCGTATGTTTTTCGGAGTCACTTCAACCAACTCGTCCGATCCGATGTACTCGATGGCGCGATCCAGAGACATTTCAATGGGCGGGGTGAGACGCACGGCGATGTCGCCGGTGGAGGAGCGCATGTTGGTCAGGTGCTTGGCCTTGCAGACGTTGACCTCCAGATCGGTGTCGCGGATGTGCTTGCCGACGATCATGCCCTCGTAGACTTCGACGCCGGGGCCGATAAAGAGCGCGCCGCGCTCCTCGGCGTTGGCAAGGCCGTAGGGATTGGTGAGGCCGCTTTCCGAGGCGAGCAGCGAACCGTTGCGAGTACGGGTGATCTCGCCGGCGTAGGGCTTATAGCCTGCAAACAGGCTGTTCATGACGCCGGTGCCGCGCGTAGCGGTCAGGAAGTCGTTGCGGAAGCCGAGCAGGCCGCGCGTCGGAATCAGGTAGGTGAAGAAGACGCTGCCGTTGGCGAGGCGCATGTCCTGCATCTCCCCGCGCCGCTGGCCCATCTGCTCGACGACCACGCCCTGATACTGCTCTGCGACCTCGATCTCAACCTGCTCCCAGGGTTCCAGACGGCGGCCATCCTCATCCTCGCGGAAGATGACCTCCGGCTGCGCCACCTGAAGCTCGTACCCTTCGCGGCGCATCGTCTCGATTAAAATCGCCAGGTGCAGCTCGCCGCGCCCGCTGACCAGGAAGGTATCCGGGCTGTCCGTCTCCTCCACGCGCAGGCTGACGTTGGTTTCCAGCTCTTTGAATAGGCGCTCGCGCAGCTTGCGGCTGGTGCTGTAGATTCCCTCGCGTCCGGAGAGCGGGCTGGTGTTGACGCCGAAGGCCATCCGCAGCGTCGGCTCATCCACGCGGACGGTGGGGACGGCGCGGGGGTAGTCGCGACTGGCGACCGTCTCCCCGATGCCGACGTCGGCCAGGCCGGTAACCAGGCAGATCTCGCCCGCCGCAACCTCCTCCTGCTCGACCTTCTTTAAGCCCTCGAAGACAAAGGTTCCGACGATCTTGCCGGGGCGGATATCGCCGTCCCGGGCGATGATGGCGACGTTTTCGCCGGGATGGACGCGGCCCGCGTGTACCTTGCCGATTCCGAAACGCCCGCGATAGTCGTCGTAGTCCAGGCTGGAGACGAGCATCTGCAAGGGCGCGTCCGGGTCGCCTTTGGGCGCGGGCAGGTGGCCGATGATGGTCTCAAAGAGCGGGCGCAGGTCGGTTCCGGGCGTGTCGAGGTCAAGCGTGGCTGTGCCCTGACGCGCGCAGGTGTAGACGATGGGAAAGTCCAACTGCTCCTCGTTGGCGCCCAACTCCACGAACAGGTCGAAGGTCTGGTCTACGGCCCAGTGCGGGCGAGCGTCGGCGCGATCGATCTTGTTGACCACGACGATGGCTTTATGGCCCATCGCCAGGGCTTTCGAGGTGACGAAGCGGGTCTGCGGCATGGGGCCGTCCACCGCGTCCACCAACAGCAGCACGCCGTCCACCATGCCCATGACGCGCTCGACCTCCCCGCCGAAGTCGGCATGGCCGGGCGTGTCCACGATGTTGATCTTGATGCCGTTGTAGGAGACGGCGGTGTTCTTGCTAACGATGGTAATGCCGCGCTCGCGCTCCAGGGCGTTGCTGTCCATGACGCGCTCGGCGAACTCCTGGTTGGCGCGGAAGACATTGCCCTGCCGCAGCAGGCCGTCCACGAGCGTGGTCTTGCCGTGGTCAACGTGGGCGATAATGGCGATATTGCGAATTTTGTCCTGAGTATACTGGCTCATGCTTTCCTTCAAACACACGAAAAAGGCGCGGCCCGCTTCCCTGACCGCGTCGAGACATTAGCAGTAGGATTACTTCTGTTTCCGCTTAGCCGATAACGGCTTTCGCCGCTGGAACACCTATGAACGAGGCGTCGTTTCTTGCCGGGCGATGGTAGAAGTGTTCGCATCCTCGGTCTGATAGGGCTGTTTCGATAGGCGCGCTTCCGCTTGCAGGAAGTCCCTCCGGTGCGAAAGCGGCTCAAAAGCATCCCGGATGCCGAGGTCTTCCGGGTGTTGGCTCACCCATCGGTGCAGTTCTACGGTCGCCTGCTCTACTTCGGCTAGCGTTTCCGCATGATGCGCCAGAGAAAGAATACGCTCTCTTTCCGGATCATTCAAGTAGTTCATCGTACCCTTCTCTCCAATACGCTTCGAGCGGCGGATACAGCAGCTAAAACGCGCTTGCCTCTTGCTCCACCCATCCGGATACCCATTTGCAGCAATGCCGAATGTCGCTCTCTTATCGGGGTCTTTAAGAGTTGCAAATAGAATGCCTGTTCTGCTTCTGCGTTTAGCGCCTGCCGAATGCGCTCTAGAGCCTCGATATAGGGGTTGAAGGGATGCCCGGCTTCAACGCTCGCGAACGTTTCCTCTGCTACTATTATACCCAACCGAAAGAGGATTTGAGGGCGTACTATGCGCTGTAACCTCTCGACCACGCCTTCTTCCCATCCATAAAACTGGTTATAGTCTCGCAGGTTATATCCCTCAGAGAAAGAGTGCAGTATCTCATGGATAAGGGTACGCCAACGCACATCTAGATTAACAAGGGCATCATCCAACTCAATGCGGCAGTCGAAAGGCTTCTTGCCTAGAAAGTCTGCGTTAGGGATCAGATAGAGTTCACGATTCCAATTGGATTCCCGCCCGATGACCTCTTCCAAGATGGCTGCGATCTGCCGCAACTCCTCTTGAATTCTACGAGTGGCATCCTCAGCCATCAACAGAGCATCCTCTGCCGACACGCGAAAAAAGCGCGGCCCGGTCGCCGCGACGGATCCCTCTGTGGTTGTTCTCTTCTAACAGGCTCGAATTATTATACCACATCAGAGTAGTTGGTGACGACGCAGCCGCTCGCTTCATGAGAATAAGGACAGAGCTTCTTGCAACGGGATTGTTGGGCTACTCTTCTCTACGGTGATAGGCATCTCGTCCCAGGTACGTCCATCTAAGAGCCGTCCGCCTGCCTTTGGAGTTCGACCGCCCCATTGCTTGAAGAAGAAGGCAACACCGACAGCCTGGCAGCGGTCGCGCAGGTCGCGAATCCAGTCGGGGTCCGGCGGGCGGTAGTGTGGCCCGCTCTCCCCGCCAGCGATGAGCCAATGAATACCTTCAAGGTTCAGACGGGGCAGCGGCCCAAGAAGCGGTTCGGCGCTAATGAATCGGACGTAGGCAGGTACTTTACGGAGGTGGTCGGCACGGGAAACCATCTGATCTAATTCGATGCTAACACCCGCCCAGATGTGCGGTCGCCAGGGAAGCGTTTGCCCAAGTTCGGCAAGGCGAGAACTGCGCTTGGTGAGTACCTGGTAGATGTGCCAATCAGCCTTGACCATCGTATCAAAGACGCGGCGGATATAGTCGTCAGGGATGTCCTTATGGAATAGATCAGACATAGAGTTGACAAAGATACGTCGGGGTTTACGCCACTGTAGTGGTAGCTCCAACCGTTCCGGCCACAGCTTGAGGTCAAAGCCTTGTTCATAAGGATGTCCCGTCACGCCGCGAAACCGCTCCGCAAAGGTCATAGCATAGCAGTGGTCGCATCCCGGCCCGACCTGCGTGCAGCCCGTCACAGGATTCCACGTTGCATCCGTCCACTCAATTGCAGAGTTATTGCTCATGCTATTATTTCCATGAACTTAGTTGATTAGCTTAATGCAAGAATGGCGTCACGTATGTCAGTTGGAAGAAAAGAAAGACTTTCAACACATGCACGGTCAAAACCGGGATGCTGCTCATTAGGAATCTTCAACTTTCCATTGTCACATATCAGCAATGGCAATTCGATTAGAGCACGATCATCTTGCAGACTGACAGCCGATAATGTGTCTGTCTGACTTTCCATCAAAAAGGCAAAATGTATCATCCGTGCCTTTTGATGCCCCACATATGAAATAGGTGGTAGACATTGGCTCTGAAACATACAGGGTTCCGATACTGCTTTAATAAATGATGGAACGGCTGCTTTAAGTTTATAATGGAGCTTTCCGCTACCCTGGTTTAGATACCAATCAACTAACTCACGCCAGCCTGCCCCAAGATTTCGTCTGTCACGGAGGTCGCGTAGATAACGGAACGTGTCAATAGTTTGAGACAGCCGAGCGTAAGATTTTACTGTAGTAAAGCCGATCCTGGTTCGGCCACTGCCCGACCGGTTTCGGGCGGGTTGATCCACACCGCCTCCGGAAGTGGCTGGTGCTTGGGCGCGTGACGCACGAAGCGTTGCGGGTTTTGGGCGTAAGCGGCTTCGAGCACGCTCTGCCGCTGGGCGATCGCCTCCTGCGCCTTGCCGTAGTGAACGGTTTCCGGCGTGAGCATGGCGATGCCGCTATGACGATGCTCTGTGTTGTACCAGTCGAAGAACTCGCCGCAGAAGCCCTCGGCATCCTCCTTGCAGCCGAATTGCTCCGGAAACTGCGGCCGGTACTGAAGCGTTTGGAACTGCGCCTCCGAGTACGGGTTGTCGTTCGAAA